>JBMNOZ010000006.1:0-93863 GCA_050943335.1 Desulfitobacteriia bacterium
TGGATTCTATCACTTATGATTGAAGTGATATTCGACTGTTTTTAAGTTGCTTTTTTGAACAACGGGTATTCATTTTAGCAACTTATCTGTGTCTTGTCAACTGGTAATTTGTGCTTGCTTTTTATTGCCTTTGCGTCTTGAAGGAGTCTTTCTAAAGACGCTCGACTATATTAGCACTTCAAAATGAAAATGTCAACATAATTCTATTTCTAATTCTTTACGTTTTCCGTTCTATTGACAATTTTGATTATTTGAGAGTGCCTTCGATAATATATCAAAGTCCGGAAAACGTTTCAAGTAGTCTTTTTCGATATTTTAGCCAGTTTTTAGCTGTCGTTTTCGATTTTATAACTGTATACTCTGGATTTTGAAACCTGACGGTTTCTTAAATGTATTTTATTCCTCACGGGGCCTCATAGTCGGAAAGAGAATGACATCCCGAATAGACGCCGAGTTTGTGAGTAACATAACCAAACGGTCAATACCCACCCCGAGTCCTCCAGTAGGTGGAAGACCGTATTCTAAGGCTTGAAGAAAATCCTCATCCATCATATGGGCCTCATCGTCTCCTCTTTCCCTTTGTTTCATCTGGTTCTCGAACCTTTCCCTTTGGTCAAGAGGGTCGTTCAATTCAGAAAAAGCATTAGCTATTTCTCTACCATAAACAAAGACTTCAAATCTATCCGTGTATTCGGGACGCAAGGTATTGCGTTTGGCAAGGGGGGAAATCTCAACCGGGTGACCGATTATGAAAGTGGGCTGAATCAGTTTAGGTTCCACAAATTCTTCAAAAAATTCGTTTATAATAGTACCCCTAGTGTCATGATCCCTAACCAGCAAACCTTTTTCTTCGGCTAGAGATCTGGCTTCCTGATCTGATTTTATATTTTCAAAATCGACTCCTGTATACTGTTTAATTGCTTCTAACATTTGCAGCCGACGCCAGGGTTTAGCAAAATTAATTTTTTCATCTTGGTAGGTTATTTCCAGAGTGCCGTGGACTTGCTCCACAATATAAGCTATCATGTCTTCCGTAAGATTCATTATATCTTCATAATTAGCATAGGCCTGGTAAAGCTCCATCATGGTAAACTCAGGATTGTGCTTTATGGAGATACCCTCGTTTCGGAAATTGCGCCCGATCTCAAAGACTTTTTCAAATCCACCGACTATTAACCTTTTTAAGGGTAGTTCCAATGCTATTCTTAAGTACAGATCAATATTCAAAGCGTTGTGATGGGTAATAAAAGGTTTAGCGGCAGCCCCGCCAGCAATTGACGATAAGGTTGGGGTTTCCACTTCCAAGAAACCATTGTTTTCAAGATAACGGCGCATAGTTCTCATAATCAAACTACGCATTACAAAAGTTTCCCTTACTTCGGTATTCATTATTAAATCCAAATATCTTTGGCGGTATCTAGTTTCAACATTGGTCAAACCATGGAATTTTTCCGGTAATGGCCTTAAAGATTTTGTGAGTAAGGTCACTTTTAAGGCCCTTATTGATATTTCCCCTCTTTTAGTCCGGAAAACTTCACCTTCTATCCCGACAATATCACCGATATCAAAAGTGTTGATTAATTCGAACTCTTTTTCCCCGACCTTATCTTTTCGAATATAGGCTTGGAGACGGCCATCCTGGTCCTGAATGTGGAAGAATATTACTTTGCCCTGATGCCGCTTAGACATTACCCTACCGGCAATCGAAACTTCCTGCCCATCTAACTCTGGAAAATTCTCTATGATTTCCCATGTCTGATGAGTTTTAAGGTACCGATCAGCATAGGGTTCTATTCCCTGTTCTTTTAAATTCTGCAATTTTTCTAGTCGTACCATCATGAGCTCGTTATAGTCTTGTTGGTTGTCCATAAGTTATTCCTCCGATTAAGTATTTTATAAGATTTCACATTCCGATCCGCTAGCTAACAATCATGTTTTCTCTTTTTAATATGAAGATAATTATTACCGCCCTTCGCGGACTTACCTAGCCGTATTGGCCGGGTGGACGTTTTCACACTAAAAAGAGAAAATATGAGTTTTATTGCTAATTCTAGTATACACCAAGCCCGCAATACTAAAAGCATTACGGGCTTCTTTATCTATATTATAAACCCAAACTAGCGAATATCTACAATTTCGTAATGCAAAACTCCCGCCGGGACATTTACTTCAACAAGGCTTCCCTTCGGTTGGCCGAGAACAGCTTTTCCAACTGGGGATTCATTAGAAATTTTATTTACCGCCGGATCGGCCTCCGCTGAACCGACAATAGTATATTCCTCTTGATCACCGAATTCTATATCTTTAAGAACGATAGTAGAACCTATAGTTACCCGATCTTTTTCGTTATTATTATCAATAACTGTTGCATTTCTGAGCATTTTTTCTAAAGTCAAAATTCGACCCTCAATAAAAGCTTGTTCTGTTTTAGCATCTTCATATTCTGAATTTTCGGTAATGTCCCCGAATTCTATAGCTTGTTTTATCCTTTCAGCGACTTCCTTTCTTCTTTGGGTTTTCAATAATTCCAATTCTTCTTCGAGCTTCCTAAGACCATCAAGAGTAAGAATTACCTTCTTTTCGAGCATGCAAAAACCCCTCCCTCTTTTATTTTGAGGCCGCCTTTTCCCTATATGTGAGACATTATACACATCTCAAAAAAAAATATGCACGAAATAAGTCCTTGTTTTATGATACACGTAATTATAAGTAACCGCTAATACATTGTCAAGCGGATTGAAATCTAGGGGTTCCTCAGAAAAACATTTTTAAATACTTCATAAAAATCCTCAATTTTTTGCAAGCCCATTATCTGATTTCTATAATGCGCCGCGCCTCTCTTCCCTTTAAAATACCAAGCAGCATGTTTACGAATTTCATTTACTCCTATCTTTTCTCCTTTATAGAAAAGGAGTTTTTCAAAATGGGTAACTAAGATTTGATATTTTTCCTCGTCAGTAGGTTCCGGCACCAGATCTCCGTTTTCTAAAAACTTTTGAATAATACCGATTAGCCAGGGCTTTCCTAAAGCACCCCGCGCCACCATTACACCGTCACACCCGGTCATCCGAATCATGTTTTGGGCGTCTTCAGACCCTAAAATATCTCCGTTGCCTATCACCGGTATTTTTACACGAGTTTTTACTTCTCCTATGGCCTTCCAATCAGCTTGCCCCGAATAAAATTGTTCCCTTGTCCGGCCGTGTACAGTTATCATGCTTACTCCAACCGACTCCAACCTTTGAGCCAGCTCCGGAGCTACCAGGGAAGACTGATCCCAACCGAGACGGATCTTTACCGTTACTGGAACATCGACCCTATTCACAACCTCGGAGGCTATATTAACTGCTAAAGGTATGTTTTTTAGTAAAGCCGCTCCTTCCCCGTTTCTAACAATTTTAGGAGTAGGGCAGCCCATATTGATATCGATAATATCGACTCCTTGTTGAACCGCAATACTTGCCGCTTTAGCCATTGTCTGGGGTTCGGAGCCAAAAAGCTGAACAATACGCGGCTCTTTTTCATCTTTAATATTAAGCATTTTAAATGTTTTAGAATTGCCATAGAGTAAAGCTTTAGCGCTGATCATCTCCGTGAAAAGGTATCTTCCCCCTGTCAGCCTTATAACTTCTCTGAAAGCTTTGTCCGTTATCCCGGCCATAGGAGCCATAAAAACCGGAGTTCCCAAATTAAATTTGCCAATTTTCATTTTATCACCTATCTTAAAACGATAAACCGAGCCGAAGCCCGGTTTGTAAATGTCTATTATAAAAAATATTACTTACGGTTATTCACGTTTTTCTCGTAAATGAGAAGTAAACCTTCCAGGGTTAGAAAGGGGTCCACAATTTCAATCTCTTCTGAACCTTTGGCAATCGAATCCGCTAACCCGCCGGTAGCAATAACTCTTGCTTCCCCGCCAAGTTCTTCCTTGATTAAGCTCGCAATCCTATCTACTTGGCCGCAAAAACCATAGTAGATACCGGCTTGCATCCCCTGAACGGTGTCTTTGCCAATAATACTTTTGGTTTTGACAAATTTAACCCGAGGCAATTTGGAAGCTCGTTGAAACAGAGCTTCAACAGAAATATCTATTCCGGGAGCAATAGCTCCGCCTAGATATTCTCCTTTTTTACTAATAGCGCAAAAAGTAGTTGCTGTTCCGAAATCGACAATTACTAATGGGCTCCCATATTTGTTATAGGCTGCCACGGCATTAACAATCCGATCAGCACCAATCTCCCTAGGATTATCAAAAGCAATGGAGAGTCCGGTTTTTATTCCTGGACCGACAATGTAAGGAGTAATCTCAAAATATTTTTCCAGCATATTCTTTACCACGGGAGTGATGGGGGGTACCACGGAAGAGATAATTGCCCCCTTAATGTCTGAAAACTTGAGGTTGCCAAAAACAAAAAAGTTCTTTAGCGCAACCGCATATTCATCAACGGTTCTCCTTTTATCGGTAGAAATTCGCCAATGGTGAGTCAGCTCTCTCTCCTTATTATAGACGCCCAAAACAGTATTCGTATTTCCGATATCAATTACTAGAATCATCAGTTTATCCCCTTCTGTCATCGGTGAACCTAAACTACAATTCCTCAGGCTTTTCGATTATTTTTTGCAGAGAAGGCTTCATCCGATCTATTACCAACGAGAAATCAACGGCTCGAACTGAATGAGTCAACTTCCCCACGGAGATTACATCGACCCCGGTTAGAGCTATTTCTCGAATATTTTCTTCCGATATCCCTCCCGAAGCTTCAACAATGGCCCGCTGATTAATAAGTTTTACCGCTGTACGCATCTCGCTCGGACTCATATTGTCAAGCATGATAACATCAACATCTCCTTGCAAGGCCTCTTGAACTTGTTCCAGGGTTTCACACTCTACTTCTATTTTTACCATATGGCCGATACGAGCTCTTACTTGCGAGACAGCTTCCTTTATTCCGCCGGCAATTGCCAAGTGATTATCCTTGAGTATCACCGCATCATACAGACCAAAGCGGTGGTTTTGACCTCCCCCGACTTTCACGGCATATTTTTGTAAAGCCCTTAGACCGGGCAATGTTTTCCTGGTATCAACAATTTTTACTCCCAAATCAGCGACCTGGTCGACCAGATTCCTGGTCAAAGTCGAAATCCCAGATAAATGTTGTAAAAAATTTAAGGCCGTTCTTTCAGCCTGAAGAATCCCCGCCAAAGGACCTTTAAGAGTCGCAATTAGCATTCCGGGGCTAACAAAGTCCCCGTCTTTGAATTCAGTGCTCATCTG
The DNA here is from genome assembly GCA_050943335.1 of Desulfitobacteriia bacterium. Classification (GTDB taxonomy): domain Bacteria; phylum Bacillota; class Desulfitobacteriia; order Desulfitobacteriales; family Syntrophobotulaceae; genus JBMNOZ01. The sequence goes on from JBMNOZ010000006.1 coordinate 5,279, forward strand.
AATCCGGGCATCCACCTTTTTGAACACCATCTCAAAAATGAACAGACCGCAAATTACGCCCTTTTCCTTAGCATAAATAACGGCCTCCCCTAAATAAGAATCCGGTATTAATAAGGTGCTTAAATCTCCGGGCCCAATATCCTCCCGTAAAGCTGTTTCGATTATGTCATTATATTGCCACGTAGCGTACATATGTAACCCCTCTTTTAATTACAGAATGTTTCTGCCACCTATTATCTACTTGAGGAAAATCGCTGCGAAAATGTCCGCCTCTACTTTCTTCTCGCTCCAGGGCGGCCCTGACAATAAGGCGTCCTAAAGTAAGCATATTGCTCAGCTCCAGATCTGACACCCTAAGATCAGGTTCAAAACCCTCGCCGAGCTGGTTTAGCAATTCCTGAGCTTGACTCAAACCTTCCTGGGATCGGATAATCCCAGCTTTCTCCCACATAACCTCTCTTAGTTTACTTCTTAGCCTATCTGTGTCAACAGGAGGTTTGTTTTTGGGGGCTGTTTTGGCCTCCGGCTGTTTAATCTCTTCCCATTTAGACAAAGGACTAATATTTTCTTTGATTCTCTCAACTATTATGGAAGTAAACACCAAACCGTCTAATAAGGAATTACTGGCTAAACGGTTCGCGCCATGAACGCCATTACAGGCGCATTCGCCACAGGCATATAAATTTGGAAGGTTAGTTTCCCCGAGAATGTTCACCCGCACTCCCCCCATTAAAAAATGCGTAGCAGGAGCAATCGGTATCGGGGTGTTTGAGATATCAATTCCGTATTGAAGGCAGGTTCTATATATTCCAGGAAATCTTTCCTTAACTCTCTCCTGGCCGATACAACTCATATCTAGGAAGACCGGTCCTTTCGCCATCTCCTTCCAAATAGTTCTAGCCACCAGATCCCGGGGAGCCAGTTCCTGACCGGGAATATTTTTCATAAAACGTTGGCCTTGAGCATTTATTAATTTGGCACCTTCGCCCCTAGCAGCTTCGGAGATTAAAAATCTTGGCGCTCCGGGTAAGGATAGCGCCGTGGGATGAAACTGAATGAATTCCATATCCATCAATTCAGCTCCCGCTCTGAAGGCTATTGCCAATCCATCCCCGGTTGCGACAGAAGGATTGGTAGTGTATTTATACAACTGGCCCAAGCCTCCTGTCGCCATAATAACGGCCCTTGCCAACCAAGCTTCAAGTTTAGCTTCCTGTTCATTATAAACAATCACGCCAGCTACTTGATTATTTCGGTTTTTTAAAAGATCAATAACGAAAAAATTTTCTCGAACTGAAATATTGCGTTCCCGAACACAAGTTACAAGAACCCGTTCTATTTCTCCACCTGTTTCGTCTCCTCCGGCGTGAAGGATTCTTTTTCTACTGTGAGCCCCTTCTCGAGTAAAAGCCAATTGATCTTCAATTTTATCAAATTGAGCTCCCAGCTCAATTAACTTCTTTACACACTCCGGACCCTTTTCGGCAAGTATTTTGACCGCCTCTAAGTTGCAAAGCCCGGCCCCGGCTTTAATAGTATCTCCAAAATGAAACTCTGGCGAGTCATCATGACTAAGAGCGACTGCGATCCCTCCCTGGGCATGTTCGGTGCTTCCGGCCATAATGTTTTTCTTAGTAAGAATTGTGACTTCATATTTCTCGCTTAAATTAATAGCTGCAAACAAACCAGCGATCCCGCTGCCGAGAACAAGAATATCCGTGCTATGGACATCCAACTCGTTACCGTCCCAAGGGATCAGATAATCACTCTGATTCATTCTCTTAATCATCCTCAAAAAAATAATTAGTTTTTAACCTCTAACATTCTCTCTAAAGATCGGATGGCCTTAACCCTAATTTCCTTAGGAACCGTGATTCTGGGAGATAGACTGAGAAGTGAATCCCTGACTTTTTGCAGATCAGTCTTCTTCATATTCGGACAATCCATATTTGGAGTTAGAAAATAAAATTCCTTATCCGGGCAACGTTTTTTTAATTCGTGCAATATTCCGCATTCAGTGCCAATAATAAACTCTTTGTCTGGGGTCTCTTGAGCGTATTTTATTATACTGGAGGTTGAACCGACATAATCCGCTTCCCGCCAAATCTCTTCTTTACATTCCGGATGGACAACAACCTTTACTCCAGGATGCTCTTTTTTAATCTTCTCAAGATCTTGTTTCGTAACCCGATGATGGGTAGGACAAAAACCGGGCCATACATCTATCTTTCTCCCGGTCTGAGCAGCAACATATTTTCCAAGGTTTCCATCGGGAACAAAGAGAATGTTTTCAGCATCAAGAGATTTAATAACACTCACAGCATTAGAAGAAGTGCAGCAAATATCACTCTCCGCTTTTACTTCTGCTGAGGAATTAACATAACAAACAACTTTAACATCCTCATATTTTGCTTTTTCCTCTCTTAATTCCTGAGCATCGATCATGTCCGCCATTGGACAGCCTGCTTCAGGTTCGGGAAGAAGAACAATTTTTTCCGGCGATAGAATAGCTGCACTCTCAGCCATAAAGTGAACCCCACAGAAAACAATAACCTCGGCGTCAGTAGCAGCGGCTTTTTGGGACAATTGCAAGGAATCCCCAACAAAATCAGCAATATCCTGAATCTCTCCAGGTTGATAATAATGGGCGAGAATAATGGCCTTTTTTTGCTGGCGTAAACGGTTAATCTCTTCGATCAGCCCATTTTTCCTTCCATCATTCACTTTTCAGCCTCTCCCTTCAATTTTCAAGACCTTTTAATTCTATTCTGGTATCCCAAAAGTGTCAAGCCTGGTGCCCGTGGATCTCTTGGCGGGTTATTTCTACCGGTTTATTATTCTCGTCCACAAAAATAATAGTCGGGGAATAATCTCGCAATTCTTCCTCTGAAAATTGACCGTAAGAAATTATAATGATTTCATCGCCGACCTGCACATTTCTTGCCGCCGCGCCATTTAAACAAATCATTCCGGAGTTCCTTTTGCCCGGAATAACATAGGTTTCCAGCCGGGCCCCATTATAGTTATTTACAACTTGAACTTTTTCATTAGGCAAGATATCTGCTTTTTCCATTAACAAACTATCAATCGTTATGCTGCCGATATAATTTAAGTTAGCTTCTGTAACCCTTACTTTATGGATTTTAGATTTCATCATTGTTCTAAACATCTTTTTCCACCTCCACAATTAAGTTGTCTATAAGGCGAGTGGACCCAAATTTTGCAGCGAGAGCAATCACCACCGCAGAGTCAATCTCCTCTATTTCGGATAAATCCTGAGCTCTCCTGATCTCCACATATTCAATTTTCCCACTTGTAGAACTCTCTATTCTTTGCTTAATTTTTTCGCATAGGAAATTAGTTCTTCTCTCCCCCTCTTTGATTAACAAAGCTGCTTCTTGGAGAGCTTGGAATAAAATAGGGGCTTGTTCTCTTTCCTTTGGAGAGAGATAAGAGTTTCTGGAACTCAAAGCTAAGCCGTCTTTTTCCCTGACCGTCGGAAAAACATTTACGACCACAGAAATATTTAAATCCTTAACAAGTTGTTTAATTACTAAAGCTTGCTGGTAATCTTTCTGTCCAAAAAGGGCTTCATCTGGAGAGACAATATTGAAAAGCTTGGTAACCACTGTTGCCACTCCTTGAAAATGACCCGGCCTTCGGACCCCACAGAGCACTTCCGTTATTTCAGAGACTTGAACAGTGGTTAAGCTTCGACCTTCAGGATACATTTCTGCCACCGAAGGTGCAAATAATAGATCAACTCCCGCGCGTTCAGCTAGAGCCTTGTCCCTTTCTAAATCCCGCGGGTAAGTTGCATAGTCCTCCTGAGGACCGAATTGTAAAGGATTGACAAAGATACTCATTACTATATATAAATTTTCCCGACCTCGGTCACGTTTTCTCGTTTCTTCCACCATTCCCAGGTGCCCCGGGTGGAGAAAACCCATGGTCGGTATTAAAATTATTTTTTTCCCTTTTTCCCTTGCCTCTTTGATCTTTTCTCTCACCGTGGCAATGAACCCCGTTGTATACATATGCTTTCTCCCCTAGTTTTAACTTAAATGCTTTTTTAACTCCTGCCAAACCTCATCCTCATAGTCAGTTCCCTGCTGGTTTCTTTTTTGTCGACCTAGCTCTAAAGCTATTCTGCCCAGACCTTTATAAATTTCTAAATATTTGGTCGGGATCTCTTGTAAGTGGCGGGCAACAACCTCCACATCCCCCCGAGCGATCGGTCCAGTAAGGGCCTCCGCTAGCCCAACCGAAAGAATATTACGATACGCTCCGTCCATAAGCGGAAGTAAGGAGCGCAAAGCATCTTCTTTTTCCATCCCGGCTTCCCGCAAAAGATCAACTGATAAAGCGGTTAAAGAAACCAGGTAGTTGGAGGCCACCACTGCTCCAGCATGATAAAGTGATTTCTGGGTAGGATCTATTTCATGGGGAATTCCCTTTAACAATTTAACCAGTTTTTCGGCTAATTCAACACTGACCTGGTTGTTTCCTTCTATACCAAAATGAACTCCGGCCATGGAATTGATCGCCCTATCTATAGAAGCAAAAGCCTGGAGAGGGTGAATTGAGAGATAGCCGACTTCCAAAGCTTTACCATGCTCCATAATTGAGGACGGTAATGAACCGGAACAATGAATCCAAAACTGTTCGGACTTTCTAGAAGAGCATTCTGACAATTTTTTACTAACCTTGGCAATTACATCATCTTGAGTTGTTATAAAAACTAGTTCCGCCTTCCCGGATATCTCCTCCAAAGTCAAGAACTCTCGAGGGAGGTAGCGGCAAAATCTTTGATAGGATTTTTGGCTCCGAGTATTGACACCGATACAGTTTAAACCGGCCTTTTCCAAGAGAACAGCCAGAGCCGTACCAACCACTCCCGTGCCTATAATAGCAAATTTAGTAAGTTTCATTAAAAATACACCTCTCGACAGGGAAGGTGTTCGGATTGCAAACAATGATATCGCCGGCCTTCACCGTCCCAGTATTTCATATATCCAAGCGGTTTAATACATGACCCGGTTTAATAAATTAGTTTATTTAAAAACTTTAAGCTACGGTATAATTCCTCTAAAAGATATTATCCGCAAACTATAAGGCTATTATAATCCATAATTAAATCTTAAGGAAGAATTATTTTAATTTTTCCCTCTCCCTTCACATTTTTAGCTTTTTTCCCCGAAGGTAAAACAAAATCGGGAGCAATTTCCCGAAGCGGAGCCAGAACAAACTCGCGAACTTCTAAATAAGGATGGGGAAGATTTAAGGTTTCAGATTTGAGCTGTAAATCCCCATACGTCAAGATATCAATATCGATAGTTCGGGGACCCCAACGTTTTTCTCTCACCCGACCCAGCTTTTGTTCTATTTCCTGGCATCTTTTTAATAATTCTAAGGGGGAGAGAGTAGTTTCTATTTCTAAAACCATATTCAAGAAAGAATCCTGCTCCACTCCACCCCAAGGCTCTGTTTCATAGAAGCTAGAGATTTTTTTCACTATCAGCCCTTCGGTTTTGCTCAGCAAAGCTATGGCTTGCTCTAGATTATTCTTTTTATCTCCTCTATTGCTTCCTAAACCCAGAAAAACTATCATTTTTTCTTCATTTACCTTTCCAAAATTACTTCTGCCGAAACATTACCATAAACTCCCGGGATAGGAGCCTGAGGTTTATAAACTTCTACCCTGACCTTAGAGCATGAAAATTGGCTTAATAGTAGAGTAGCTATCCTCTCCGCTAAGGTCTCAATTAATTGATAACGCTCCTGGAGCACACAGTTTTTAACAACCTCAAAAACTTCAGCATAATTAAGAGTTTCATCTATGTGATCTGAATTATAAAGACCTTCGGAGGGGTAAAGATCAACATCCACTAAAAACCTCTGCCCCAAGTCCTGTTCTTCTTTCAAAACCCCGTGGTAAGCATAGAACTCTAATTGGCGGAGATGAATAATTCTGGTGATTTTCACTTTTATTTTTCCTCCCTTTCCGGCCCTTTAGCCCGAGGAGATTTGTTTAGCCCAAAATATGATTTACCATCCGAGCGGCTTTTTTATTAGCACCCACATCGTGCACTCGAAGAATGTCAACCCCGGCGGCTATTCCCAAAGTATTAATAGCAATGGTCGGCTCCAGACGCTCTTCTACCGGAAGATTTAAGGTTTTTCCAATTAAGGATTTGCGTGAGGCTCCCAAAAGGACGGGAAAACCGAGGCTTTTTAATTCTCCCAGTCTTCTTATAACTTCAATATTTTGCGCCACGGTTTTACCAAAGCCGATCCCTGGATCAACAATAATCTGGTTTTCCTGTATTCCGCTGGCAAGCGCTATTTCAATGCTCCTTGCCAAGAAGTCAATAATCTCAGCCATTAAATCTCGGTAAACGGTGTGATCGCTATTGTGCATAATCACTACTGCAGCTTGATAAGAACCTATTACTTTTGCCATTTGAGGGTCCCCCTGCAGCCCCCAAATATCATTGATGAGCGACGCCCCAAGCTTTAAGGCCTTCTCCGCCACTACTGCCTTTTGGGTATCAATCGAAACCGGGATGGGAAATCCGGGCAGTAGTTGTTTAAGAAGCGGTTCTAGTCGGGCCCATTCCTCCTCAGCTTCTATTTTCCGGTAACCCGGGCGAGTGGATTCGGCGCCGATATCCAAAATATCCGCCCCTTCTCGAAAGAGTTTTTCCGCCTGCTGAAAAGCTTTCTCAGGATTAAAATATTTACCACCGTCGGAAAAAGAGTCGGGGGTGCAGTTTAAAATACCCATCAACAGTGTGTTTTTCCCTATTTCCAGCTCTGTTCCTTTTAAGTTTATAGTTTTACTATTTCTAAGTTTTTCCATCCTTGAAATTCCCCTCTCCTAACTAGAAGAGTCCGCTGATCATGCCCTGAGCATCAATATCCATATTAAGGGCCGCCGGATATTTAGGTAAACCGGGCATAGTCATAATGTCGCCAGTAATAGCCACAACAAAACCCGCTCCGGCAGCTAAACGGAGTTCCCGCACAGTTAAAAGGAAATTAGTAGGACGACCCAGCTTTAAAGGGTCATCGGAGAGTGAATACTGTGTTTTAGCGATACAAACAGGTAATTGACCATATCCCAGCTCCTCATATTTTAAAAGGCTTGCTTCGGCTTCTTTAGTAAAAACCACCTCACCGGCCCCATAGATTTCCGTGCCTATTTTTTCTATTTTCTTGCGAAGCGGTTCATCTAACTCGTAAAGAACTTGGAAATGAGATTGAGCAATCTCCAAGGTCTCTAAAACCGTTTGGGCTAGTTCCAAGCCCCCTTTCCCTCCCTGGCTATAGACTTTGGAACTGACAGCCTTAACACCTAAATCTAAACATCTTTGGGAAATAAGATCCAGCTCCGCTTTAGTATCGGTTGGAAACCGGTTAATCGCTACTACCGCTGGTACTCCGAATTTTTTTATGTTCTCAATATGCTTTTCTAAATTTTTAAGCCCCTGGCTTAAAGAGGAGAGATCTTCCACTTCCAACTGTTCTCGGGCCAAACCTCCGTTGTACTTTAAGGCTTTAACGGTTACTACAATAACACTTAAGGCCGGTTTAAATTGTCCATAACGGCATTTGAGATTAAAAAATTTTTCGGCGCCTAAATCTGCTCCGAACCCGGCTTCCGTGATAACATAATCAGCAAGTTTAAGCGCCCACCGGGTTGCAATTATACTGTTGCAACCATGAGCGATATTCGCGAAAGGGCCCCCGTGAATAAATACCGGGGTGTTCTCCAAAGTCTGGACCAAGTTGGGCTTAATAGCGTCTTTCAGAAGCAGAGCCATAGCTCCTTGGGCTTTTAAATCTCCGGCTGTCACTGGTTGTCCTTCATAGGTAAATGCCACTACTATTCTCGCCAACCGCTGTTTTAAATCCATTAAATTATCTGCCAAGCATAGGATGGCCATAATTTCTGAAACCACGGTTATATCAAACCCGTCTTGGCGCGGAATACCGTCGCTTTTAGTTCCCAGTCCAATGACAATGTTTCGGAGGGAACGGTCATTCATATCCATAACCCGCCGAAAAACAATTTGCCTAGGGTCGATATTTAAAGGGTTCCCTTGATGTATGGAATTATCAATCATCGCCGCCAGTAAGTTATGGGCGGCTGTTACGGCGTGAAAGTCTCCTGTGAAATGAAGGTTTATATCTTCCATAGGAACTGCTTGCGCATAACCGCCTCCAGTCGCGCCCCCTTTTAAACCAAAACAAGGCCCGAGAGAGGGCTCCCGAAGGGCGACAATTGACTTTTTCCCCAGTTTAGCAAGGGCTTGTCCTAAACCCAATGTTGTGGTGGTTTTACCCTCACCTGCTGGAGTAGGGTTTATGGCTGTTACTAAAATAAGATGACCGTCGGGGTTTTCTTTAATCTTTTCCCAAACTGTCCAATTAACCTTTGCTTTGTATTTTCCGTAATATTCAAGATCCTCTTCCTCAAGCCCAATCTGAGCAGCAACTTCGGCAATGGGTTTTAGAACCGATTTTTGGGCAATTTGAATATCTGATTCCAATCCGTTCCAACTCCTTCAATTTATAAGATAAGGCCTGTGCTCAGTCGGAAATCTTTTGAGCGTAATTATAAGTATAGCCTCCTTTATAGGCTGGGATTTTGACTATCTCTCTCGTGATTTCAACCTGCATTCCGAGTTGTCTAAGTTCCGAAGCTTCCAGCTTTGTAAGGTAATCTACTAGGGTGTCCTGTTCACCAATGGCCAATATCTCATAAGTAGTTCCTCCTATTTTACCGATCGGAGCCATGTTAATCAAGATGGTCGAACTTCCGCTCATCACAACCGAGCTGTTGGCAACAATTCTTTGACCATTGACGCTGATCGCCTCGGCACCGGCAAATCGTAAAGTATTGATTATTTTTCTTAAATCATCGGTGTCAATAACAAAAAGAGTTTGGACATTAGGCCCACTATCCTGAATCACCATTTTTACGCCAGGTCCTTGAACAGCTAAGGTTCCGTCAGATATTTTAAGTTCTTCTAATTTGGCAACTAAAAAGGGATTGTTAATTTTGTCGTCCGTATATCTTTTAAGCTCATTATTAATTCTTTCCTGTTCTAACAGTAATTGTTTATTTTTCTCTTGGAGAGAGTCCATCACCGATTGGATTTGGGAAACTCTCTCCCGGCGAATTTTTTCTGCCGCGTCAACTTCTTTTTGGGCCTGAAATTGTAAAGAAATAAGAAAACCAATGGCGATGGCCGCTATAGTCGAAACTGTAACGATATGTTTATTTAGCAAGTCTTATTCCTCCTTTAGCGGTTCACAGTACTCGTAAGAAAAAGCCTTGCCTGCTGGAACAGAGAGGGGCTCACTAGGCACAACTAACTTGCGGGTTATCCCGTACCGTTCTTGGTACTCTCCTAGCTTATCCCAAAAGTAGAATTGGAGGGCTGACTTTAAGCTTTCCTGATTTCCAAGAGCGACAATGTTATAAGGCGGCTTCTGCCTGGTTCCATTTATGAGGATAAATGCCCCGCTACAAAAAATCTCCGTATGGGCGGTAAGCCTTTGGTTATTGATGGCGATCGCTTCCGCTCCTCCGTTCCAAAGAACATTGACCAGCGTTCTCAGATACTCCTCGTGAATAACATAATTCCCGAACTCCCCGACCCGCTCTTCTTTAGAGTCATCAAGAATTATCATAATTCCCGTTCCACTCAAAGGGACTAATCCGGCGTTAATCCTGGCTTCTTCCAACTGCTGGGAAGCGAGAGTAGCAGCACTTTCCGCAGCATGTATTTTTTCTAGTTCAGCCCGAAGGCTTTCGTTTTCTTTGATCAGTTGCTCATTTTCCAATTGTAATTGGAGTAAACCGGGCAGGCTTGCTTCTTGGCGTAAATCATCGGCTTTGTTAGAATAATAACCTTTAACAAGAATGGTGGAAAAAAAACCTATTGCCAACAAACTTAGGGTAATAAGACCTATCGCAACTTTGTTTTTAACCGGCACCTTGTCTCACCTCTGATATCTAAAAAAGCACCCTCTGCGGGTGCTTTAGTAATTATTCACTCAACCATTCTTCCCCGGATTTTTTATATGACATAATTTCATTTTCCCGGAAGTATAATTTTATTTCTCTTTCTGCATTTTCTACTGAATCTGAACCATGAATAATATTTCTGCTAATATCCAGAGCAAAGCTCCCCCTGATAGATGCGGGTTCGGCATTGGCAGGATTTGTGGCTCCCATCATTGATCGGGCCAAGGATACAATGTTTTTCCCTTCCCAAACCATGGCTATTACCGGAGAGCTGGTAAGAAAATTTACAGTTGGCTCGAAAAAGTCTTTTCCTCGGTGTTCTTTGTAATGTTCGACTGCCAACTCTCTCGTCACCCGAAGCATTTTAATTCCTACTAGTTTAAAACCCTTTTTTTCAAACCTGGTTATTATTTCCCCAACTAATCCACGTTGAACAGCATCCGGCTTAAGCATTAGAAAAGTTCTTTCCATCGTTCCTCTCCACTATTTTAGTCTTTCTTAGGATCGCTGTGTTCTACGTCAAATACCTTATTTGACTCCTCATGGCTCTCAAACTTGCGTCCTTCAGAAACTTTATTCCCACCAGAGCGTATTTCAAGGTCGTGTTCTGATATTTTTAATTGCGTCTTCCCTACATCCTCTAATTCTACCGGTTTTTCAGTTGAAGTGCGGGTTTTATTCTTCATCTCTCGTAAGCGCCGGAGAGGTTCTTCGCGAGTCTTATCGAAACGGGAAACTATTTCTAAGAATCCTTCCGCTTCAATAGTTTCTTTTTCCATCAACTCGCCGGCAATAGCATGAAGAATGTCCATCTTTTCGATAATAATATCTTGCGCTCTCTGATAGGATTCATCAATTATTCTGCGGATTTCATTATCGATGGCCTGAGCCACAGACTCACTGTAGTTGCGATCCCTGGCAATATCCCGCCCTAAAAAGACCTGTTCTTCTTTATGTCCAAAAGTCACAGGGCCCAGTTCTTCGGACATGCCCAGTTCGGTAATCATTTTTCTGACGATCCCGGTTGCTCTTTCTAAGTCATTAGAAGCGCCCGTACTGATTTCATCGAGCACTAAGGCCTCCGCCACCCGACCTCCTAGCAACATGGTTACTTGATCCAACAATTGGGACTTGGTCATATAGTTTCTATCCTCTTTAGGCAAGAGCAGAGTATAACCGCCTGCCCTCCCCCTGGGTATAATAGAAACTTTATGCAAGGGGTCTGTGTGAGGCAGATATTCGCCCAAGAGAGCATGCCCCGCTTCGTGGTAAGAAACGAGTTTCTTTTCGTAATCGCTTATTACCCGGCTCTTTTTCTCTGGTCCGGCAATAACCCGCTCAATGGAGTCTTCCAAGGCTTTCATATTTATAGTAGTTCTGTTCCGCCGAGCGGAAAGTAAAGCCGCCTCGTTGACTAAGTTAGCTAAGTCTGCCCCAGTAAAACCAGGTGTGCGGCGGGCTAAGACCTCAAGATTGACATCCGGTGCTAAAGGCTTGCCCCGAACATGAACTTTTAAGATATCTTCGCGCCCCTTGATATCCGGAACATTAACTACAACCTGACGGTCAAAACGCCCCGGGCGAAGCAAAGCAGGGTCCAAGATATCAGGTCGGTTAGTAGCGGCAATAATAATAATGCCTTCGTTACCATTAAAACCGTCCATTTCCACCAGTAGTTGGTTTAGGGTCTGTTCGCGCTCGTCATGTCCGCCCCCCAAGCCAGCGCCTCTCTGGCGACCTACAGCATCTATCTCATCGATAAAAACTATGCAGGGGGAATTCTTTTTTGCCTGTTCAAACAAATCTCTTACTCTAGAGGCACCTACCCCGACAAACATTTCCACGAAATCCGAACCGCTAATGCTAAAGAACGGAACTCCGGCTTCCCCAGAAACCGCTTTGGCTAGTAAAGTTTTACCTGTTCCCGGAGGACCGAACAATAATACCCCTTTCGGAATTTTAGCCCCTATTTCGTTAAACTTACGCGGAGCTTTTAAGAACTCCACTATCTCTTCCAACTCTTCTTTAACTTCATCAGCTCCAGCTACATCTTTGAAGGTATATTTTCTTTCATCAGTTACAAGGCGGGCCCGGCTTTTTCCAAATTGCATAACTTTACCGCCGCCACCTTGGGTTTGCTGCATCATATAAAAGAATAAACCAAAAATTAAAAGCATCATTATAAAAGTCGGTAAAATAGATAACCACCAGGGAGGAGTTGCAGGAGGATTAAAAGTCAGTTTGAGACTCTGTTGTTTCTCCAAATCATCCAACAATTTTTGATCTCCTGAAGGACCTATCACTTCATAAACTTTTGCATCGGTCATTTCCACGGTATAAACGTTCATGTTGTTGTTGGGTACTACAGAAACTTTTAAGACCTTACCGGCAACAACAGCTTGTTTAAAGCTATTGTAATCCAAAGTATTAGGTGTTTCAGGGGGATTTACCAATTTAATCAAGAAAACAGCTAATAAAATAATTAGCATGTAGATTGCTACATTTCGGAAGATTTTCATTCTGGAGATCCCTCCTCTCTTTTAAAAAAATATATTAATCCTAAAAACAACATAAAACATTATAACATGCCAAAAATCCTTTTACAATTGGTTCAAATTAGGACTTTTTTTGTTTTCTAGCTAGTAAACAATATAATTTAGAAGCTTTTTCATCCCTGGGCAATAAACTATCGCTTCTTATTACACCAGGGATCCAAATAACCTTATTTTGGACAGCAATAAGGGGAAGTGTTTGGCGCTCAAATCTCGAAATATCTCTTTCCTGAAAAACTTTCTTAATATTTTTATGCCCCAATTTTTCGAAATACATTCTATCCCCCGGTCTTCTCCCCCTACAGACTAAGGGCTGCCCCAAATCAGCTAGTTGATATTTATCAAATTCCGTGGAAAACAAGATCTCCCTCTCTTCCGGCAGGCGATCAAAAATTCCCACCACTAAATCCGTGCCGGGAATGGCATGCCAAATTTGGGGGCTCAGTTCAATCTCCAGATCGTCAGTAACTGCCCACTCTGGCTGGGAGTGAGCCTCTAGAAAGAGTAACCCTTTTTTCATAGCCTGAACTTTAAACCCCGGCAGATCCTGGCTCCACCCTGTTTTTCGACCATTTTTCATTAAAGTTTTAATATATTTGTGTTCTAAACCCCGCTCTTCGCCGCTTACCTCAGCAGCCGCTTTTCGCAACAGTCGCGAAAGAATGGCTGGCGGTTGGTCCCAGGCTTTCAAATCCAGAATTAATCCGCCTTGTTTGCGAATTTCCGCCAACTGGCTCCAGAGATTAGAGATTAGAGAACTGAAAAATTCTTCATCCCAGCGCAATATTTCCGCCGTCCGCCCCAAGGATTCTTGAATTTTTTCGTTATAGTTTTTTTCCAGATAGGGAATAAGTTCTAGTCGAATTCTATTCCGGTCGTAATGAGTTTCCAAATTGCTTTGATCTACAGCATACTTAAGGCCCTCTCTATGGCAGTAAGCCAGGATTTCTTTTTTCGGAATTGAAAGTAGAGGCCTGATAATTCCATTCTTCGAGGGGAAAATACCGGAAAGCCCTGTAGTCCCGCTCCCTCGCAGGAGACGATACAATACGGTTTCCGCCTGGTCTCCCAAATGATGGGCAGTGGCCAAAATATTGCAGTCCCAGTCCTCCATATCCTCCCTCCAGCGAGCATAACGCCAGTCTCTAGAAGCCTCTTGAAAACCCCGACCTTCTTTTAAAGCGTTTTCCCGGGCGTTAAACTCGTGGAGGATAAAAGGAATGCCCCATTCTTGGGCCATTCTTTCCACTAACTCTGCTTCAGCCCGGGCTTCCTCTCTGGCTAAATGATTGACATGGGTAAACACGAGAAAAAGGTTTTGAGAGCCCTTTTCCTCCCGGTAACGTTTTAAAACATGAGCTAGGGCAACAGAATCCGGCCCCCCGGAAACAGCCACCAGAATCCTTGACCCCTGCGGGATAAGATCCGGAAGTATTGCCGTAGATAAGTATTGGTACATAAATGTAGAAACCTCCTGCAAAGCAAAGCTGTAGAACTTATTTTTTTCTTAACACCAGGATTACGCCGTCATCTTCGAAATATTGGCCAGTCTGGGAAGCAATTTCTTCGATAATATTATCGGCTAGTTCCTGCACCGATAAGTTCTTGATTTGCCTTAAATGTTCCTTCAACCAATCCCTTTTTTTATTTACTACATCTAAAACCCCATCGGTCACCATGATCAGAGTCTTGTCTTTAATATTGATATCGATAACTGGTATATCAATATCATTTAATATTCCAGCCGGGAGGCTCGAGGTCTCAAAAGATTCTACCTGATCCCCATTAAGGAGATAAGAAGGTGCTGCCCCGATCTTAATCAGACGAACCTCTTCCGTATCAGTGTTGATAATCGCCATGTCCACAGTGACAAAACTCTCTTCCGGAGAACGAAGAACCAAAATAGAATTAAGAGCTTTCACCGCTCTCTCCGGCTCAAAACCAGTACTTAACAATTGCTCTAAAATTGTCAGGGCTGTTGAACTCATCCGAGCGGCTTCTTCTCCCACTCCCATCCCGTCACAAACAATTAATGCTATATTAGAAGGAGAGAGAGGTACGGAAGTAAAGTTATCACCGCTAATTCCATTCCCGCTTTTTATAAAAGTACCGACACCAATGTCTATGAATTGCCTGTAATGACGGGACCATACCAGAGGCTTACCCTGTTCTATATTATGCTGGGAATGTAATTCAGAAGCTAAATGCCCAATGATTTCGGAGACATTACGGTATTGTTCGACTACGGCATCCCGATTCAGGGCCAATCTTTTTTGCCAAACTTCCCGGTCTTTTTGCTGTTCTAGAATAAACCTTGCGGCAAGCATTAACTCTTGTAATCTCCCGCAGTACATTTTCCATTCTGCCGGTAGTTCTTCCGGCTCAGATCCGGAGGCTACCTCCAACTCTTTTTCCAGAAAAGCAAAAAGGTCAAACATAAAATTATAAGTTCGATAAAAATCTCTTTGCCAACAATTCTTAGCTATGGAACAATCTTTGCAGATTCTTTCCACCAAAATATTCATCATTTCGGGCACTTCGGGCTTTATTCCAGAATCCAGTCCTGCGGCCTCGAACCCTAAAGCCAACTGGTCGAATATTTGCGCCAAAGTTTTAACTTTGTTTACTGTGGTCTCCACCTCGGGCATGGCTTTAGTTTTAACAGTTATTTTTTGTTTCTTTCCTCCAGGGAGAATTAAAAACATTATCAGCCCCAGGCCGGATGAATAAAGATAAGAGTAGATAGAACCCTCATTTACAAAATAAGCCATGATTAGCACTACCGCGCTAAAAGTTAACGCTAGACCGAGCTTGCCAAATTTACGAAATCCACCGCAAGCAAATCCTAAAAGCCCGTAAATACCGGCGTTAATTAAATTTACAAGTCCAAATTCCCAGTGGAGCAAGAAACCTAATACTACCCCGGCTCCAGCTCCGGAACCGGCTCCGAATCTATCGGCAATATAGAGAAGAAAAAAACAGAGAAACGCGATTTGCAAGTTTATTAAGCCGATGGATATATTTTGCAAGCCGCTTAAACAAACAGCGAGGATCAAAACCCAAACCAGGCCTTGCTCGGCATTGAAACTCCCTTTCATTAAAACTTCCAAGTTGGAAAAGGCGTAAAGAAAGATTAAAGAAAAACCGGCCGCCAGAGCCCCTAGAGCGATTAACTCTATAATTGCTTCTTCAGAAATCCCCGGTCCAATTACAAGATTGAGTATCAGCGGGAGAACGGAAAAAAGAGCTGTGAAAAACGGAAGCAAGAAAATCTTTACCTTGTAGTCCTTAAACCGAGAAATAATAAGGATACATAATAAACCGCCGATCATTACCCGGGTAAAAAGAGCGACATCCCCTACTGATATCGTTCCTATAATAATCCCAATTAGTCCGGGCAGGGTTTTCCTCTCTTTGTCCAGGGCCAAAACCGCCAGATAAGCAATAGCAAAGGGATAGATACCCATAATATTTGAACGGGCGATTAGGCAACCTAGAAAGCTTAACAGTAGGAAGCCTCCTACTGTGCCGGAAAACCGGGATGAGATTTTTTCATTTTTCAGCGTAGCCCACTCAGCCATAAAGTCACCTCTTCCACTATATGGATCCAGTGTACCTTATTAGGGCTGCAAAGCTTGTCAAAGTAAGGGCTACTTACCTCCATGTTAAATCCAATTTTACAATAATTCAAAAACTTTCTTATTATTTAAAGGTTTTATGGTTTAACTTGACAAAAATTTAATCCCTCCTCTCAGTTGTAACGAATCGAACTGATTAAAAAATCCTTCCTAATTATATAAGGAAGGAAACGATCACTTTAGGTTTTACTGCCGAGTTGCTTTATTGTTCTTTAGGTGCAATCAAGATTTCACCTTTTCTAACCAAGCCTAACTTTTCGCGGGCTAGCTGTTCAATATAACTGGGCGTGTTTAGTTTTTCTATTTCTTGTCGCAGATTATCATTTTTAGCGATAATAGCGTTCTTTTGAGCAATCAAGGTGGCCCTTTTCGCTTCCAGAGATTGATCTTTTTTATATAGTTGGTAAGACCAGCTTCCGGCTAGGATTAAAGCAATCCCAAGCCCCAACATCAGTAAAGGATGAATTTTATTTTTTCTTCTGCGATATTGTAGATTACTCATCTATCTTTTTCATCCTCCACAGTGCGAAAATACAAAAAGATCCAGCTAATTGTAATTATATACCTAAACAAAGGTCAAAAGCAATACTCCGCTGTCATTTTGACCTCTCGCTTGGTCATTTCTTTGGTTTTTTAGTTAAAAAATACCGGGCTTTGGTTAGTGATTGTTTGCTCAAATCCTCTCCTATTCTGAATAACAACAAGCCCAACCAACGCAAAAGCCCATAAGGGCCCGCCATTAGCAGAGAAAGTGATTTATAAAACCCTTTCCCGATAATAGATATAAGAAACAACAGTGAACCTATTATTTTAGCAACCCCTTCCAAAAGGAGCCGAATAATTCTGGTCAAATAGGGGCTTAGAAAATAAAGATAGGCTAACAGCCCTAAAAGGCTCCCTAGAAAAAGGTAGAATCGTAATTCCAGATAATTTGCCCGCTGGGCAAAATAAAAGATTATTAGTAAAGCCAGGATTGAAAAAAAAAGATCTCCGATAAATGTCACCGTTTTATTGAAGCGCATTTTTCTTCTGGAAATCCTGTAAAAATCAAAACAAAAACCGATTATAATTCCGCTGAGGATGACCTGTCCCAAAACAAAAAACTCGCTTATTTGACTCCTCTCCCTTCCTTAAGGGACCTACTTAAAAAGTCGTTCCCACACCCGTGGCGAGGATTCCGAGGATATTGCCGAATATGACAAGTGATCAAAATTTCCTTCGATCTTTATTTCAGACATTTCAAGATTTAAATTTTTTACTCCTAAATCTTGGCCCTTAATAATCATATTACCCTTAATAGTGTCGAGCTGGATTTCTTTCGGATCGAATGATTTGACCTTCTTGACCCCGGTGATTTCCAAATATCGCCGATCTTCAATAACAATTTTATGGGGCTTCTCCGTCATCCTTATCCCCTCCGTAATGACCTTCTTGATTTATCATTATTCTTTTTTTTCATCCTTTAGAACAGAAAAAAGAGTGTGAGCTTCTTCCGCTCGGATACTAGAAGGGGTCGCGAGAACCTGAACTTCAAGGAGACGGTTTTTCATGTCGATAGCAATAATATCGCCGGGCTGCACGTCAGTAGAGGGTTTGGCCAAGCGCTGGTTAACACTTACTTTTTGTCCCTCGCAAACTTCTTTGGCCACTGTTCTTCTTTTGATGAGCCGCGATACTTTTAAGAATTTATCTAATCTCATAATTCATTCCTCCATTCCTAATTGAGGTTACCCTTAAACTAATCAGGGTTTATAAAAAAAAGGTTCCGAAGAACCTTTTTTAGAAATGACAATTAAGTAAAGTATTGTTATTGTACGCTTTTCCTTAAAGTTTTTCCTGCTTTGAACCCCGGAACTTTGCAGGCTGGGATCAATATTTCCTCTCTTGTTTGAGGATTTCTCCCTTTCCGTTCTCCCCGTTCCTTAACTTCGAAAGTGCCAAATCCAACCAGTTGAACTTTCTCTCCATTTGCAAGCGCTTCGCTGATGGCGTCAAAGACCGCTGCCACAGCTCTCTCAGAATCCTTCTTGGTAAGCTCGGTTCTTTCCGCAACAGCAGCGACAAGTTCGGCTTTATTCAAAAGTCTCCCTCCCAAAAATTAAATTACATTAGTAATGTTTTATTCGCTATAAAATCGTGTTTTCCTTCTTATTTTAGTAAAATGAGACATTAAAACCATTTATTTCTTCTTTGTCATTTCCCAATAGATATCCAGTTTGTCTAAGGGCATCTCTTCCATTATTTTCCCTTCCTCGCTCACTAACTTCCGCATCTCGTTAAACCGGTTCTGAAATTTATTTGTAGAGTTAAGTAGAGCCTGTTCAGGATCTACATTTAGGAAGCGGGCGAGATTAACGATGGAAAAGAGTAAATCACCAAGTTCCTCCTCTACTCTTCCCCTATTGACCTCCAATTCATCTTCTAGTTCGGAGAGTTCTTCATAAATTTTGGCTAAAGGACCATCATGTCTTTGCCAATCAAAACCGGCTTTGCTCGCCTGTTTTTGGGTTTTTTCCGCCTTATACAGGGCCGGTAAACCCTCAGGGATATTAAAATAATTGGCAGGCTCCGCCGGTAGGCCGGCAGAAACTTTTTCTTGTTTTTTTATTCGTTCCCAATTACGAGCAACCTCTTCTCCAGAGCGGGCAATAGCAGAGCTAAAGATGTGAGGATGACGGCGTTTTAACTTTTTATTGATTCCGGCCACAACATCGTCCAAACAAAAATATCCTTTTTCTTTTGCAATTGTGGTCTGAAATACTATTTGCAATAATAAGTCTCCCAGTTCCTCACATAAATTATTCATATTATTGGCATTAATGGCCTCTATAACTTCATAAGTTTCTTCAATCAAATACTTTCTCAAGCTTTGGAATGTTTGCTCCTTATCCCAAGGACACCCCTTTGCAGAGCGAAGTTCAGCCATTATCTCAACCAATTTCACCAGGGACTTATCTGGTACCAAGAAATCAGTGTGAACATTAAATAATTCGCCGACAGTCCTCTTTAAATTAGAAACTGCTTTACTTTCCGCCAGAGGATGGCCGGGTAAAGCCAAGACTACCTGTTCCGGCAAATGTTGATCCTTTTTCAGGCTAGCCAGGAGAGCAGACCCAATTTCTTCGTCGTTTATTTCTCCGGCGGGGAAGAGTTCCCGATAGCAAATCCCTGCGGCCGCCATCTCTTTCACCACTAAAGGTTCGGAATTTAAGGTATAGACAATCCTAGTTTTCTCTAAAAGCCTAAAAATTTCTAGGGAAATATCTGTGAATTTTCCATATCCGAGTCCAATTACATATAAAATCGGTTTCAATTGTTTTGCCTCCTACCGAGAGAAAGAATTGCAACTTCTATGTAAAAAAGTATAATGATACTTATAAAATACCAAGGAGGAGTCAAATGTCAAAAATTTTTTATAAATTTGGTTTGGTAGCCTCTATCGCCTTGGGAATTCTCACCGCCCTTTTATCCCGGCCTTTATATGGCTTAATTGCAACCCCCCTATTAATTATTTTGTTTTACTCGGGCTTCGGTATTTATTTTTGGTATCAAAAAAAGGCTTTTCTAAAAAGTTGCGCCGATATCATTAAAGATAAGAAGATTATAATAATTGATTCAGCTAATACAACTATTAATGATATCGACCACAGCGGGATGCTCCTCTTAACTGAAGATGAACTGGTCTTTAAAGCCACAGAAATCAATTTAGCACATAAAATTACCCTTGTAAACAATATTCAGGAAGTTAGACAAGTCAGTATTTATTATTTTGGCTATCTAGCTGACGCTTTTCAAGTCAAATTAAAGGATAATACCATCGAGAAGTATGTGGTCAATAATCCCCCCGCTTGGGTAGCAAGCCTTAAACCTTTAATCCAAGAAGATTAAAAAAGAGGATGACAATGACCATCCTCTTTTATATATTTACTTTTCATATCTGAGCCAAACAGAAGGTTAAGCCCGCTGTCCATTTCCAAAGGAAATCATTGTTCCATCTGCTTAGCCAAAAAACCGGCCGCAGTTTCCACAAGTTTAGTCTCTAAGTCTCCCATTTTTGTATTAGGGTCTTTAGACATCAATATCACTACTCCAATTGAGTCTCCTTGAGCAATTATTGGAGCAATGACTTGGCTTTTCTCATCACCTTCCTGATCTTTTACTAGCGGTGTGTCCCCGGAAGCAAACATTGTTCTTCTTTCTTCCATTGCCTGTTCTGCAATAGCCCCTAGGGGTTTATTCAAGTATTCCTTCTTGGACGCTCCTGCGACAGCTATAATTATGTCTCTGTCCCCAATGCAAGCAATATGCCCTGTTGCTTCAAATAAGGAGTCCGCATATTCTTTAGCAAAATCTCCGAGTTCGCCGATTGGGGAGTATTTTTTGAGTATTACTTCCCCTTCCCTGTCAACAAATATTTCTAATGGATCCCCTTCTCTTATCCGTAAAGTTCGCCGGATTTCCTTCGGAATAACAACACGGCCCAGATCATCAATTCTTCTAACAATTCCGGTTGCTTTCAATGAGTTCTCCCTCCTTTTCCAAGCAACTGATTCAATGTTAGTATATATCCAGAGTTGTTTTATTATTCATATTTTACCATAGCACTTAAAAAAGATTCTACTTCATCACTTCCTGCAAATCTTCTGCGTATTCTATCTTGGCTTGCTGTCTTAAGGCGACAAAATAGCTCTCTAAGGTTTGATATTTATTAAACTCCAAAGCGTCTTTTTGAACTTGATCCTTATGAAGATCAAAATCTGGTTTAATCGCTTTTTTGCGGTCCTCCACAAGAATTATATGATAACCGTACTTGGTTTTAACGGGTTTTTCTGATATTTCTCCTACCGGTTGCGAAAAGGCTGCTTCCTCAAACTCTGCAATCATCTTTCCTCTGCCAAAGTAGCCCAGATCTCCCCCTGTTGATTTGGCTGCTGGCTCAATGGATTTTTCACTGGCTAATTTCGCAAAATCCTCCTGGCCCTGTTTCAGTATTTTAATAAGATCCAAAGCCTCCTGCTCTGTTTTTACCAGAATGTGACGGGCTTTAACCTGTTCTTCCTGACCGCCATAGGCAGCATAATTAGCTTCGAAATATTGTTTTACTTCTTGTTCACTAACCTTAACATCCCTGGTGACATTCACCAAAAAAGTATAATAATTTACCACTTCTTCATCAGTCATTCCCTGGCTTTTAAGCCACTCCTGATAATCTTGAGTCCCTAGTTCCTTTTTGAATTCCGCTATTAATTTCTCAACTTCCGGATCAGCACTTTCCCATTTCTGTTTCTCGACTTCTTGCTTTATCAATTCCTGACCAATTAAACCCTCAAGTACTTCTCTTTGGATATTCTTTAAGTTGGCCCGTCCTTCTTCACTCTCAAAGTCAATTCCTTGAGCGCTAAAATAGTTTTTAACACTTTCTAATTTTTTTTCATAGCGCTCCCTGGGAATCTCCTTTCCGTTAACTTTAAGAGCGTAGCTCCCTTCTTTAGAAACACACCCTCCAAAGAGAAGAAGAAATACTAAAAATGTTAAGGCTACCGCTATAGTTTTTTTCATTTTAACACTACTTTCTTTTACTTATTTTCCAGGAGACCAATATGTTCTTTAATCATAGACAACAATTTAAGTATCGCTTTAAAAATATCTTCAATGCTTAAGAAACGCAACCGAGCGGTTAGTTGTAGTTTCCCAAGTTCATCTACGGAAAAAGATAAGGGATAAGGGAACTCGGCAGCTAAAGCCATAAGTTTTTCCCCGGACAACCCAGGATCATTAGCAAATTTTATACTGATGCTATTGTTTTGCTGGACAATTTGTTCTATTTTAAGGTCTTTAGCCCGGATCTTAATTTTGATAATTTGAATTAGATTCTCCACTTCTTTGGGCGGGGTTCCAAACCTATCCACCAATTCATCGATAATACCACTCAGATCCTCTTCATTATCGAGAGCAATCATTCTTTGATAAAGAATTGCTTTGGTCTGCTTATCGCATATATAATCATCTGGCAAAAGAGCCTCTACTTGAATATCTATAGTTGGCTCAATCTCTTCCTCGATTTTCTCTCCTTTTAATTCCTGCACAGCCTCTTTTAACATTTTTACATATAAGTTGAAACCAACGGCTGCCAAGTGACCGTGCTGTTCGGCACCAATAAAGCTTCCCGCCCCCCTTATCTCCAGATCCCGCAAGGCAATTTTAAATCCGGAACCGAACTCTGTAAACTCTCTTATGGTAGATAGTCTTTTCTCTGCCTCTTCAGTGAGAACCTTTTGCGGTTGATAAAGGAAATAGGCGTAGGCTTTACGATTAGATCTCCCCACCCGCCCCCGGAGCTGATAGAGCTGGCTTAAACCAAACTTATCTGATTCATCCACAATCAGGGTATTCACATTAGGCAAATCCAACCCCGTTTCGATAATTGTGGTGCAAATCAAAACGTCTTTTTCCTTCTCCAGAAAAGACATCATTTCCCGTTCCAACTGGTTTTCACTCATCTGTCCATGAACTACTCCGCAGCGGGCCTCGGGAACAGTAGTGTTAATCAGTCTAAGCACCCTTTCCAAAGTATCCACTCGGTTATGGACATAAAAAACTTGGCCTCCTCGACTGATTTCTTTCCGGATTGCATCCCGGACCAGATCAGGGTTAAACTCCGCCACAAAAGTTTGAACTGGAAACCTGTCCTCCGGAGGAGTTGTGATAACGCTCATATCTCTTACCCCTACTAAGGACATATGCAAAGTCCTAGGGATAGGCGTCGCCGATAGGGTGAGAACATCCACACTGGTTTTCAGAGTTTTAATCTTCTCTTTATGAGCAACCCCAAATCTCTGCTCTTCGTCAACAATTAATAAACCTAGATCCTTAAAATCTACCCCATCGGAGATTAAGCGATGAGTACCGATAACAATATCCAGGGAACCGTCTTTTAAATCCTGAATAATTTTTTTCTGTTCCTTAGCCGTTCGAAAGCGGCTTAGCATTTCAATTTTTACCGGGTAATCCATAAATCTTTCTCGAAAGGTATTAAAATGCTGCTGAGCTAGGATTGTGGTAGGGACTAAAACCGCTACCTGTTTGCCGCTGGTAACGGCCTTAAAAGCAGCTCTTAAAGCGACCTCGGTTTTACCATAACCCACATCACCGCATAACAACCTATCCATGGGGCGACTCTTCATCATATCTCTTTTTACTTCCATTATGCTTTGTAGTTGGTCCGGTGTCTCCTCATAAGCAAAACGTTCCTCAAACTCCTTCTGCCAAGGGCTATCCTCCGGGAAAGCAAACCCGATAGCTTTTTCCCGTTTCGCATATAAGTCCAAAAGATCAATCGCTAACTCTTTGACAGCCGCTCTCGCTTTTGTCTTAGTTTTACTCCATTCACTGCTGTTAAGTTTATGCAATTTTGGAGCGCTTTCCCCGTCCGCGCCTAAATATTTTTGTAAAAGTTGCACCTGGTCTATGGGTACATATAGCTTGTCTTCCCCAGCGTAACGGATAGCGAAGTAATCCCGATCAATTTTATCAACTGTGATCTTTTCAATGCCGATAAATTTCCCTACCCCGTGATAATAATGAACCACATAATCACCAGGTTTTAAATCCCCAAACTTGAGAATACTATCTTCTGTGCTTGCTTTTCGAGGCTTGGACAAATGTTTTCGCTCGTGCTGATAAATCTCGGTTTCGGAAAAAACCACAAGCTTACTGGTCGGAAGCTCAAAACCCTGGCTTAGAGGCTGGCAGTAAATATATACTCCCCCGGCTTGAATCTCATCTTCAATCTCTACTAAAGAAGGAGAAAGCCCCCTGTCTTTTAAGCCTTGGAGCAATCTATTAGCTCGTTCTTGGTCTCCGGCAAAAAGAGCTACCGCATAACCCGAGTTCTTCCACCTTTCAATTTCTGGCACAAGGATAGAGGTCTTATGATATGCCGCCAAGGGCCTGGCTGTCGCATTTATTAAACGGCGCGGACTGAGCCCCGGAACATCACGGATTAAATTAGATAAACCGATGAGCAGGTTTTTACCCTCCCCAATGAGATCTTCAAAATTAATAAAAAGATTTTCAGGGTTAACAAACTCTTCCCCTTTTTCTAAGTTGTCCATAAATTCACTTAAGCGCTGGTCATGTTGAAACTCTAATTGATCCTTAAGTCTTAATGGCTCATCAAGAATTAAAAGGGAATCTTTTCCCATCCAATCAAAGATTGGAACAAATTTCTCCGGAAGGAGGCTTAAATAGGGATAAATATTCTCATCTAACAAACCTTCTTCCAGGCGACTTTCCAGGGACTCAATTTTTTCTTGTAACCTTTTAACCGGTTCGCTCCTCCCCAATCGTTGCAAACGTCCAATTGCTTTACGGCCCCTGGACTTAAGATCCCATTTTAAATTTTCCAGCTCCTCTGCCCTGATTATATATTCTTGAACAGGGACGATCAGTGTTTCAGGGATATTGCTGAGGGATTTTTGTGTTTCTAAATCGAAAGTTCTAAGGGAGTCGATCTTCTCATCGAACAATTCAATTCTTACTGGTTCCCGGTCGTAGGGGGCGATATCCAAGATGCCCCCCCTTAAGGCAAATTGGCCTTGACTATCAACAATGTTCTCCCTTTCATATCCCCCTTCTAAAAGAATATTAATCACTTTGGATAATGAAATTTGTTGTCCCCGCTTAAATCTCAGACAGTGTTTTTCCCACCGCTGAAGCGAAAAGAGTTTTCTGCTGGCAGCCTGAATAGGAGTAATAATTACCTCTGTTCGCTCTGAAGATAGGTTAGCAACTAAACTACTTAAAACCCTTATCCTTTGGGCTGTCGTCTCCCGGCTTCTGCCTAAGACTTCAAAAGGTAGCCACTCCGTTGTCGGAAAAAGCATAATATTTCCATCCGGCAACCAAGTCTGAAGGTCGCTTACCCATCTTTGGGCTTTTTCTTCGGTATAGGTAACTATTATTGATCTCTTTTTCTCCTTCAAAATTCCAGCCACAGCAGCTATCTTTTGACTTCCTGAAATTTGATAAATCATTTGCGGAGATTCTTTTCTTTTTAAGGCCGTTGAAATTTCTTCAATCTCAAAACCTTTGTACAAAAAATCATTAATAGAAGGCATTGCATCCTCCTGCAAAATTGGTAAATATAATAGCTTGTTTTAATGAAAAAAGGTTCCGGTATCGATGTCCAGCTCCTGCCAACAACGGGTACAAATCGTGTAGGCGATATTACCAACCACTTCTAGGGAGTGATCCACTCCTAAAGTTTTGGGATCATCGGTTTCCAATTCGCCGATAATGCGATCACAACAGCGGCATATTTTTAGTAGAAACATTGAAGACACCCCCGTGTAATATGCTTACCTTTCCCGTTGCAGGTTATACCGGCTCTAAAGATTTTATTCAAATTATTTATTAGTTATAACGATTCATTGCTTCTATGTTTTTCCCTTCCAACCAGAGAGTAGCTGCTTCACAAGCCTTGCTCAGTACTTCAGCTAATATTTTCTCTTCCTCTCTTTTAAAGGCCGATAAAACATAATCGATGACCTCCCATTTTTCCTGTGGCCGGCCGACCCCAATTTTAAGCCGCCAAAAATCCTCATACCCTAACTCACCGATAATAGATTTTAAACCATTATGCCCTCCTGAACTTCCCTTTGAGCGCAAGCGCAGTTTCCCTAAAGGCAAATCCAGATCATCATGGACAATTAAAAAGTCTTCTTTCTCAATTCTATAATAATGAACAAGTTCGCGGACAGATAACCCGCTTAAGTTCATGTAAGTAAAAGGCTTTAAGAAAACAACTCGTTCCCCGTTTAAAACTCCATCCGCAACCTTCCCGCGGAAGCCGTCCTTATAACGGAATCCGATTTCTTTAACCAGCTTATCGAGCAATCTAAACCCTACATTATGTCTGGAATAATGGTGTTTTATCCCGGGGTTGCCTAAACCAATTACAGCTTTCATATTTCCTCCTACTCAACATAATATCCCCATCTGGGGAATAGATTTTATTAAAAACTTGGCAATGCCAAGCCATGATTCCGACAAACAAACGAAAAGGAGGAATAATAGTGCTGTCTAGCAGAAAATTTCTCTCCCTGCCAATTATTTCTGTCCGGGAAGGGAGACAGCTCGGTTTTGTTCGAAATATCGTCATTAATCCGAAAACAAAAACCGTTGCTGCATTAATCGTCGACCCTAGAAGGTTCTTCAAAGAGCAACGAATCATCCCCTTTAACAGGGTAGTTAATATCGGAGAAAACGCGATTACTATCAATACGGAAAGCCAAGTAGAACGAGCCGCCAATCTACCGGATATTTTGCAATTAATCAAAGAAAAAGTCGCTTTGATCGGCATTAAAGTACTTACGGAAAAGGGGAAAAAAATTGGGGTGGTGGATGAGTTTTATATTAATATTCCGGAAGGGACTATTAGCATAATCGATATCAGCACCAGGGCTTTTAATCTAAAAGTGCGCTTAAAAGCAGAAGAAATTATAACAATGGGTGCTGATGTCTTAATTGTGGCCGAAGATTGTGAACAAAGAATGGAGGTCATCTCTAAAGGAGTTCGCGAAAACGTTAAAACCTTGTTCCATCAAACCCAAACTAAGCTCAGTCGCAAACAACCAAAAAATTAAACTAGGAAAAAAGTTTGCTTACTGATAGATCCTCATGAATCCGGACAATTGCCTCCCCTAAAAGAGGGGCTACGGATAAGACTGTTATCTTGTCGATTCTTTTTTCTTTCGTCAAGGGAATGGTGTTCGTAACCACCACTTCTTTTATAACCGAATTTTCAAGTCTTTCTACCGCTGGTCCGGATAATACTGGATGGGTGCAACAAGCGTAGACCTCTTTAGCCCCTCTGTCTAGTATAGCGCTCGCCGCATGGGTAATAGTACCAGCAGTATCAATAATATCATCGATCAAAATCACAGTTTTGCCACGCAGTTCCCCAATAACATTCATTACCTCGGAGACATTTGCTTCCGGTCGTCGTTTATCAACGATGGCCAGAGAGGCATTAATTCTTTCGGCAAAATTTCGCGCTCTGGAAACCCCGCCGATATCCGGGGAAACAACACAGGTATCACCCAAATCTTTTTCTAAAAAGTATTTAGCTAAAATTGGAGTTCCCGGAAGGTGATCGACGGGAATGTCAAAAAAACCTTGAATCGCGGGGGCATGGAGATCCATAGTCACTAAACGGTTCGCCCCGGAAGCGGTAATAATGTTGGCCAACAGCTTAGCCGTGATCGGATCTCTGGCTCGGGCTTTTCTTTCCTGCCGGGCATAGCCGTAGTACGGAACAACCGCCGTAATGCGGTTAGCCGAGGCCCGACGCAAGGCATCCATTAAGATCAACAGCTCCATAATATTGTCATTAGCCGGTGCGCAAGTGGGCTGGACAACAAAAACATCAGCCCCTCTCACACTTTCTTCAATGCCGATACTGATTTCACCATCTTGAAAAGTGCTGACCTTGGCCGCCCCTATTGCAATTCCCAAGTAGTCAGTAATCTCCTGGGCCAACTCCCGGTTGGAGTTACCACAGAAGACCTTAAGTTCTCTGCTAGACATGATTTCCCCCTCGCTAGTTGTTGGCTTTCCGCCAGTTATTAATTATCCTTTGTTTTGATCTCTCAACGGCCAGTGAATTGTCCGGGACATTTCCGGTGATAGTCGAACCCGCTCCGATAACAGCTTGTTTGCCGATTTCAACCGGAGCTACAAAGTTCGTATTACTGCCAACAAATGCTCCATCTCCAATAACGGTGGAGTGTTTTTTTCGGCCATCGTAGTTACAGGTTATTGTTCCGGCCCCAATATTAACGTTTTTCCCAAGGGTGGAATCCCCTATATAGCTGAGATGAGGCACTTTAGAACCTTCTCCAATCACGCTATTTTTAACCTCTACAAAATCGCCTACTTTAACTCCTTCCGCCAAGACAGTACCCGGTCTTAAATAAGCGTAAGGCCCGATCACACAATTTTCACCGATTACCGCTTCCTTAGCCACAGAATTCTCAATCTGGACTCCAGCCAGGCAAGTACAATTTTCTAATCTGGTACCGGGGCCGATGACTGAACCCTTGCCGATTTTGGTTCGACCTTTAAGTATTGTAAAGGGCTGAATTATAACATCCTTTTCAATTTCCACTTGAGTGTCGATTAATACAGAGGAAGGGTTTACAATAGTTACCCCTTCTAACATCCAATATTCTTTTATTGACTCATATATTAAGTTTTCCGCCTCGGCTAATTGCAATCTGTTATTGATTCCCAAGGCTTCCCTATAATCATCAGTACAGAAAGTAGCTATCTTTTTCCCGCTGGATATTAAAATCTTAAAGATATCTGTTAAGTAGTATTCCCCTTGCGCGTTTTGAGGTTTTATGCTTTGCAAACCTTTTTTAAGCGCCTCTGCCTGAAAACAGTAAGTACCGGTGTTTATCTCCTTAATAATTTTTTGCTCTGGCTTGGCATCCTTTTCTTCGACAATCTGGCAGAAAACACCGTCTTTTCTTACAATACGTCCATATCCGGTCGGATCGACCATTTGAGCAGTCAGTACGGTAGCTGCACATTCAGATTTTTTATGGGTTTCGAGCAGAGCTTTCAAGGTCTCGACTGATAAGAGGGGCTGATCCCCACTCAATACTAAAACACAGCTCTCTTCTTTTAAATGGGGGACAGCTTGCATTAAAGCATGTCCCGTCCCTAGTTGTTCCTCCTGATACACGACCTGGGATCTTTGATTGAGGTGCTGAAGCAGAAGATCCTTTCCATGACCGAGAACTGTAAAAACTTCGGTGATCCCTAAAGCTTCCACCTTATCCAAGACATGATCTATCATCGGCTGACCGGCAAGGGTATGCATAACTTTTGGCAGGTCGGACTTCATCCGCTTGCCCTTGCCCGCAGCTAGAATAACACAAGTAGTATGGTGCATTTTTAAATCCTCTCATTCTATTGATTTTCGTCACTGTCACCTCTATTATAACTAATTTAACAGCAGTGACCAAATATAAATTAATTAAAACCCATACAGAAAAGAGACCCTCCTATTTGGGTCTCCTTTTGAACCTACATCAGTATAAAAATTCCTACTTTTTCGCACTAATTATTCAGCGTTTTTCCCATACTCCTCTAAAACTCTAGTTTGAATCTTTTCTCTAGCTGCAGATGAAATCGGGTGGGCAATATCACGAAACTCCCCCTCAGGGGTCTTGCGACTGGGCATAGCAACAAAGAGACCATTGCTACCTTCAACCACTTTAACATCGTGCACTACAAATTCATTATCAAAAGTTACAGATACGACCGCCTTCATCTTCCCTTCGCTATTAAGCTTACGGACTCTGATATCGGTAATTTCCATTATGTATCACCACCCTTCTCTCTGCCTCTAAATCCTGCCTCTAAATCTCTTAGCTCTTAATTCTATGTCTGGCAAAAAAATTCCTTCTGTTTTTAGAAAAAAATCGCTCCTAAATTACCTGAAGGGCTATAAGGGTGTTTTAAATCGAATTATGTTCTTTTCCGACTGAGGATCTCCGAATTGCAAAAGAGCCAAATAATTGTTTACTAGACGGGGAGCCTTCCAAAGCATGTCTTCCATGAGAATCCCTAGTCCCACAACCTCAGCTTCAAACTCTTGCATAAGGCTAATAATACCTTTCACCGTCCCCCCGGCTTTAATAAAGTCATCGATAATTAATACCTTTTTCCCAGGTTCTAGCGCTCGCTTCGCTAAAGACATGGTTTGGATTTTTTTGGAGGAACCGGAGATATAATTAATACTAACTGAAGAACCTTCCGTCACTTTGTTGCCATGACGAACTACTACTGTAGAGATACCTAAGGCCTCCGCCGTTGCTAAAGCCAAGGGAATTCCCTTAGTTTCTATGGTTACTACAACCTCGGGATTCTTCCCTCTAAAAAAGGTAGCAAAAATCAATCCCAAGGGGTTCAAAATCTTAGGATCGTACAGTACATCAGCCATGTATAAAAAGCCTCCGGGAAGTATCCTGCTCGGGGTGCTTAAAGTTTCGGCTAGCTGTCCAAGAAAAGCAGTCGCTTCACCTTTTGAAATGGATGGCAAAAACTTAACTCCCCCGGCCGCCCCCGGTATAGTTTTGAGCTCCCCCCGGCCAGTAGCCTTAAGGTTCTCTTTTATCTCCATGAGATCTTCGCTAATGGTTGATTTAGCCGTACAGAAGCGTTCGGCAAAAAACCCCAAGGAAAAAAGTTCATTTGGGTGAGAAACTAGGGTTTCTGTCAAAGCTACCATTCTATCTGTCTTCTTCATTGAGGCTCGTTTCTCAGAAAACAATTTACTTTCCACCTGGTTTTTCTCCTAAAGTCTTGAACATAACCTCAGCAGCGTTTTCGATATGGGCCGTAGCCAAAGCGCGGGCTTTTTCGACGTCATGCTTAGCCACCGCTTCAAATATGGCTCGATGTTCTTGGAGCGCATATTTTACCCTCCCAGGAACCGCTAAAGAGGTAGTTCTAAATCTTTGAATTTGCTCTCTTAAGTTACCCAAGATGCCGGTCAATCTTTCATTATTGCTTATTTTATATAATAGAGCATGGAAATCGGTATCGTCTTGAACCATTTCTTCTAAGGAATCCG
Organism: Desulfitobacteriia bacterium; assembly: GCA_050943335.1. Classification (GTDB taxonomy): domain Bacteria; phylum Bacillota; class Desulfitobacteriia; order Desulfitobacteriales; family Syntrophobotulaceae; genus JBMNOZ01. Next base: position 36,155 of record JBMNOZ010000006.1, read on the forward strand.
GTTCTTTTTCAAAATCCAAAACCTTTTCTAACTGTTCAATTTCCTCAGCGGTAATATTTTCCGCAGCCAAACCAGCAGCCAGTCCTTCTAAAGCTGCTCTAATTTCAAAAACATCTTTAACATCTTTATGAGAGACCCCTGCTACGTAGGCCCCCTTACGGGGAATCATTACCACAAATCCTTCCAACTCTAATTTGCGGATAGCCTCCCGTACCGGAGTACGACTAACCCCCATTTCCTCGGCCAATTGAATCTCCATCAGGCGTTCGCCGGGTTCAAATACACCGCTGATAATCGCCTCCCTTAAAGCCTCCAGGACAACTTCCCTTAGAGGTTTATAACTATCAAGATTAACGGGCAACAATCTCCCTTTCACAACCTCACCTTCCCTTATAAAGAATCAGCGTGACTACGAATTGTCTTAACCACCCATGTTTTAGGAAAACCAGCCTCTACTAATCTTTTAGCAAGTTGTTGACCTTGTTTCGGAGAGGACAAAAGGCCAAAAACCGCTGAGCCGCTTCCAGACATCAAGGCTTTCTCACAGCCAAATTCAAGCAAAAGATCTTTTATCTTTTTTATTTCGGGTACCAGGCGGAAGGCAGCGGTCTCAAGGGAGTTTTCTAAGCTATTAGCTAAAAGGCGAAAATCTTTTTCTTCACATATTTTCTGCCATAAATTCCTGTTTAACCTCGAGTACCGCCCGCTTTCGTCAAAAAGGCGATAAACTTCAGATGTCGATATTCCCTGGGAAGGCTGAACCAAAATCAGATCCAGACCCTCTAAAGAAGGCAGAACTGTCAATTTCGAACCGGTTTCTTCTCCCCATTGGGTTCCCCCTTTAATAAAAAAGGCCGTGTCGGATCCGCATTTTTGAGCCAAGCCTAATAATTCGGTTTCTGAAAAAGGACGCTCCAAAAGCAAGTTCAAAGCCCGGAATACAGCCGCCGCGTCACTGCTCCCACCGCCCAGACCAGCTTGAAGGGGGATGTGTTTTTCTATTGTTATCTCCACCCCAACCGGATTTTGAGAAGAACTTTTTTCAGCGTAATGTTTCAAAAAAATTTCCGCCGCCCGAGAGGCCAGATTCTTTTCCCCACTTAACGGCCCGCAGAAGCACGAGATTCCCCGTTCCTTTTTCAGTTTAACTTCAACCTGATCATAAAGGGAAATAGCCTGGAAAACAGTTTCTAAATTATGAAAGCCGTCAGGCCTTTTATTGTTTATGGCTAAGCCAAAATTGATTTTAGCCGGAGTAGCCATAACTAGTGCAAATAAATTTCCCATCCTGAACCCATCTTGTATAATCTTCCTGTATTATTACTATTATATCTACTTTGCCTTTACACTTCCAGGGAAATGTTGTCTTCCCACTCTGCGCCTGGACTAAAGGTGTCCAATTCCTCTTTCCCGTGTTACCTTTACTTCCTGAATTACACGACGTAAGGGCTCTGCTTTTTCATAGAAAATTACTACCATATCTCCCTTATCGGCCTCAAGCAAGGCCGTTTTAAAGGCTTCTTCCTCTTTAAGGATGATTTTTATATTGTTCTCCTTAAATCCCTCCGCAAGGACCTGTTTTGCAATTAGATCCGCCACTTCCCCCTTTTTCCGGCCCCGAAGATCGGAATCTTCTTTGATGTACAAAAAGTCAAAACCTAAAGCCGCCTCAGCGGCAAATTTTTTTATCAGATAGTCGCTCCGGTCTCCGGGTATACCAATACAACCGATGAGTCGCTGAGGCTTAATTCTTCTTAGGGTTTTAATAGTCTCCCTTATCCCCGCCACATTATGTCCATAATCAAGAATAACTTTTATTTCTCCTATTTCGTGGTACTCAAGCCGACCACGATTATCACCGGCGTTTTGGCCAAAACCGTAAATTGCCTTCCGAATCGCAGTAGGACTGTAACCTAAAGCCCAACAAGCGCCAACAGCGGCCAAAACATTTTGCACATTATGCAAGGCTTTTCCATCCCAAGTCAAAGGAATTTTGTTAAGATATCCCACCAAAATACTTTCCGCCCCTATACAGATCTTGATTGTTCCTTGGTTCGCCACCACTGCTACTCCTCCGAGAGCCAAATGCTTACTAATTGTCCTGTTCCCGGATCTGGTGCTGAATAAAATTACTCGGCCCTGAGTCTTATTCTTTATTTCCATTACCAACTGATCATCAGCGTTTAATACTACATAGCTGTGCTTCTGAACCATCTCTGCGACTAAACTTTTTACTTTTTTTAAATCGTTCAGATTATCAATTCCATACTGACCGAGATGATCTTCAGAGATATTTGTTATAACAGCCACATCCGCATAATCGTAGCCTAAGCCGGACCGCAAAATCCCTCCCCTGGCTGTTTCCAAAACCGCAATTTGAACCTCTTTGTGCCCTAAAACCGTACGGGCGCTTTCTGGGCCACTTAAATCTCCGGCTTTTAAAAGCTTGTCGTTTATGAAAATTCCCTCACTGGAGGTCATCCCCACTGTTAAATTTTGCTCCTGTAAGATCTTACTTATTAGCCTTACCGTAGTTGTCTTTCCATTTGTTCCCGTGACAGAAACAATTGGAATTCTCCCGTTCCCCTGGGGAAAAAGAAATCTCACTATTTCTGGACCGACGACCGAGCTGCTTTTAAAACTTGGATTTAAATGCATTCTTAAACCCGGAGAAACATTAATTTCAATAATTCGGCCTTCCTGGAGTTTATAAGATCGGCTGATATCTTCCATAATCATATCCACGCCGGCAATATCGAGACCTAGATTTTTAGCAGAGTAGATAGCCAATTCCCTATTATCAGGGTGGACAAAATCTGTAACATCCTCGGCAGTTGCTCCAGTGCTTAAATTTGCGCTTTTTCTCAAGATTATCCTCTCCCCTTTGCGAGGCACGGAAGCAAGGGTTAACCCTTGACGATGAAGATCCATAATGACAATGGAATCGGGGGTTATCTTTGTTAAATAATTCTCATGCCCTTCCCCCCGCCACGGATTTTTATTTTCCTTTTCTATTAGCTCCTGGATACACGATTTTCCATCCCCCACGACTAACGGAGGAATCCTTTTGGCCGCCGCCACTAACTTGTCACCGACAACCAAGAGACGATAGTTATTACCGCTTATATATTCCTCCACAATCACCCGCGAATCGTAAGTTAATGCTAAGCGAAAGGCAGTTAGAACATCACTTTCGTTATTTAAATCTAAAGAGACCCCTTTGCCTTGATTCCCCCGGCAGGGTTTAATAACACAGCTCCTTCCTATACCGCGAAAGGCCTGCAAAACCTCTTTTTCAGTGCGGACTGTCTTCCCGTAAGGGACTGGGATTCCCGCTTCCGCCAGGATTTTACGGGCTAGCTGTTTATCCCCGGCAATATCAACCCCGATACAGGAGGTTTGGTCGGTCATAGCGGCCTGGATTCGCCTTTGAAAACGACCGTAACCTAGTTGATATAAGCTTCCGCAACTGCTTAACCTGCGAGTTGGAATACCTCGGCTCTGGCAGGCCTCTAAAATAGCCTTAGTCGAAGGACCGGGTAAATACGACAACCTTAAAGTTTTAAGTTTCTCAATCATAGATGGAATATCCGGTTCTTTTTGGCTCCTTAATTCGTTTACGACTTGAACAGCCAGAAAAAAAGCTTCCAGAGCTGCTTCTTTACATTCGTATTGATATATTACTTCATATTGAAATTTATTTTCATCCCATAAACGAGTTTTGCCGTAACGGGTTTGCTCCCCCGCTAAAGCCAATAACTCGATTGCTACGTGTTCCATTACATGACCGGGTAAGGTTCCCTCCTCAAGTTTTTCAATAAAACCTCCTACCCTACCCCGGGAGCAAGTATGACTGGCCAGAGTCGGCAAAACCCGCAAAAGTCCTTCGTTAAAACCCTCGAATTCCTTTGTCGTCCTTCTTTGCCAGCGGCCAATATCGATAACTCCGCGTATAACAGGCTGATAACTAAAAAAATTAGCCCCTTCTAACGCCTTGACATGATGTATTCTCATTGGACGGGTTATCCTCCTATTAAATTTTACCCCGATATTTTTTCCATATTCAGTGGTTAATATTCTTAACCCAGCGTACTCGTGCGTTCCCGAATATCGAAAACAACCCCTTTGCTTAAGACATGTATTTTGACCGGGGCCAGGGTTAAAGCTTGGCCGTCAAATAATTCATCGACATTCGATAGAACGGCCTCAGAAGCATCGAGAATTAAAGCTGTTCCTCTGCCGATAACCTGAAGTTTTCCATCAGCTTTAACATGAACAGCAGTATCCTCATCAATTCCGATACCTAAAACATTTGGATTTAAAGCCACCGCTGTTAACAGCCTGCCAATTCGCCCTCGTTGAGCAAAATGTTGATCAACAATCACTCCTTCGATCAACCCTAATCCCGGAGCCATTCTGATCAAATCTTCTCCGGGGGAATCGCCCTCCCCTCCGATAATCATATTCTCAGACATCACGGAAGCGCCGGCACTGGTTCCAGCAATTATGACCTGGCGATCATATACATACCGCAAAGCCTTGCCTAAAGCTGTACCGCCCAGCATCGCTGTTATCCGCAGTTGGTCCCCGCCAGTAAAAAAAATACCGCTGGCCCGAATGGTTTTATCAATCGTATCTTGGAAATTGCCGTCGCTGCGCTGATAAATATTTATAATCTCTAAATCCCGGCAGCCAAATTCAGTAAATAATTTCTCATAAACCTTCCCGGTTTGTTCTGCGCTGTCGGAGGCGGCCGTAATAACACAGATTCGGGATTTTTCCGCCCCGGCCTCTCGGAAAAAATATTTTAAGATCACGCATTCCCCTTGCTTGTCTTCTGCCCCGCCAATAATAAGCAGATTCCCTTGATTGTGCGTCAACGTATCATCCCCCCGTTGTATAATCTGTGGAATCTGCTGAAATTATTCTTCTTTTAGTTTTTTAGATCTCGACGCGGGGATAGCCCTTTCTCATTTGCCCTCTGGTCTCTATCCCCCCTACCCCATCGATCCCTGTCACGGTATGCGCGATAATTTCTTTTAGGGATACCATACGGTCCACAGGAGTATAGGCGATGCTTTCCACTAAAAACACCGGGTCTAGAGCATGAATTAACATTCTCTTCGGAGAAGAAGCGAAATTTGCCCCCGCAGCAATAATAGCCTCAAAATTTGACTGGCAACCGCCGGCGAAAATAACTAAAGCGTCCTTATTAGGTTGAAATTTCCGAGCCTCAATCACTGATTGTACAAAATAGGCGGAACTACGATAACTATCCAAATCTTTTAAATCCTTTTTTCCTTTAAGAAGTGAATCGTGACCTGTAAGCACCAAAATATCGGTAGGGTTTTCTTTTAACGCTTTAACTATTACCTTCGGTTGTTCCGCTTCGGATTTACAAATTCCCCGGGCTTTAAGTCCCAATTGCTGGTACGTCTTTAGACACTGGTCCAGGTACTCTCGATCCCCATCCAAATGAAGGATTCTTCCTGGAAGCTCAAAATACTCTTCTTCACCCTTAAATTTGCGGTCATAAACCACTTTACTGAATTTTTTATAAACCTCTTGCGAATCGGCAAGCTGATAATGAACAACTTCTTTTTGGCTTTTAATCTCCAGATCCTCTATAAAAGCGTCGGCTAGAAGCCGATAATTCAGCCCGCCGAGAATTGCTTTTTTGTTGAGGCCTGACCTTTTTATATCCAGTACCTTATGAAAAAGATCTTGATTATAAGAACGGCGGGCCACAATATCTCCTATCCTGACCATTTTGAAACCCCCTGTTCTTAAAAGCTCATTATCATTGTATGTTGCTCCAAAAATTTTGACTTTTAATCCCCAAAATAACTCCCTAAATTTACCGCTAGTCTCTCGCTAGGCCTTTCTTTTTTCCCAGTCACCCCGTCCTTCGACCAGACAATATCCAATACTGTTTATTTTCTTTTCCAAAACAACGCGACCCTTTTCCGCCTCCTCGCCGATGCAGATCTTGTTGTCATAGAGAAGATAGTCCCCCCTAACCCTAGTGGGCGTAAGGTTAAACATCACCACATTAGCCCCCGCTTGAATTCCTAACTCTAAACCATAAGGGTGAATGGTTCCCAGCGCCGTAGTAGAAGGTAGCAACACATTTTTGCAGCCGATTCGCAAGAGGCTTAAGAGAAAAAGGGTCAATTCGAGAGCCCCAGGGGATTTGCTTCCCAAAGGTGTATCCCGGTGGGGGATAAAGGGGCCGATGCCTATCATATGAGGCGCCAATTCCTGGATAAACAAAAAATCTTCTGCCAAATCCGCCGCTGTCTGCCCCGGAGCGCCGACCATAAAACCGCAGCCGGTTTGGAACCCAATTTCTTTTAGATCCCGCAGACAGCGCAACCTGGTTTCCAGCTCCATCCCTGGAGGATGGAGGGTGGCGTAGTGAACCGGATTTGCGGTCTCGTGCCGTAACAAGTAACGGTCTGTACCAGCTTCAAAAAAATCTTGATAAGCTTGTCTGCTCCGCTCTCCAAGGGATAAGGTAAGAGCGCAGTCAGGATAGGCTTCTTTGATGGCCCGGATAAGGTCTACAATTATTTCATCAGTGTAATAAGGATCTTCTCCACTTTGGAGAACAAAAGTGCGAAAGCCCAATTTATAGCCCTTTTGGCAAGAAGCGAGGATTTCTTTCTTTGTCAGACGATAACGACGTACCTTTTTATTACTCCGTCGTATCCCGCAGTACAAGCAATCGTTTTTACAGTAGTTGGAGAATTCAATCAACCCCCGCAGAAAAATGCCGTTGCCAAAGTGCTTCTTGGCGATGGCTACGGCTTTTTCCTGAGCGTAAGCCCGATCTGATTCCTCCCAGCTAGATAGAAGCTGAATCCATTGTTCTTTTCTTAAATACTCCTGTCGCTCCAGTAAATCGATTAGTTCTTTATTTGTCACGGCAAAACACCCTTCATATTTTTTTAACGCCTTCCTCTCCAGACGAACAGTTTACTAACTATTAAGTCCCCTGAGATAATAAAAAACCCCTCGTCAAAGGAACGAGAGGATAAAAAACACCGTTTACAGCCCCAGAAAGAAACCGGGACTATAATTTTACGGCGACCCTTACTACTATAACACCCGTCCTTCGGTTCGGAACGATTCCCTTTCCGTTGGCACGCAGATTTTGTAGTTTAAGCTCCAGGTTGGACCGGTCCTCCCTGTCCCTATGTTCAAAATATCACGCTCATTTTTTCCTGTCAAGACAGAGGATAAATTTCAAAACCAAATAGTTTAAGAACTTAAATCCCGCAAAGCGAGAACAATATTTTGATAATCAATAAGGCTTAAATTTTCCGCCCGCAAGTTTTCTTCCAAATTTGCGGCTTTCAGGACCTGCTTGATCTGCGCTTTGCTAAGTCCCAAACCCGCCGCTAAGGAGTTGGTCAGCGTTTTCCGCCGTTGCGCAAAAGCGGCCCTTACCACTCGAAAATATTCCTGGGAGTTAACAATAAACCCCGGGTAAGGGCGGATTCTTAACTGCAGAACAGAAGAAGTTACCTTCGGCTGGGGCCAAAAAGCGCTGGGTGGAACATCAAAGAGTTTGGTTGGTTCAGCCGCCAGTTGGACAGCGATAGACAGAATTCCATAATCTTTCCCCCCGGGGATGGCAAGCATCCTTTCCCCAACCTCTTTTTGGACCATTACGGTCAGACCTAATAGATAATCCTTTTGTTCAAGAAAATGGCTTAAAAGGGGGTTAGTTATATAGTAAGGCAAATTCCCAATTAAATAGCCTTTTTCCCTGCCCCATAGATCCAGGAGCTGCAATTTTAAAGCATCGATCTGTAGAATAGTTATTTCCCGATTATAGAATCCCTTAAGATCCAGCATTTGAGGGCTGAATTCTTTCTCCAGAATTTCTACTTTTTCTTTATCTAATTCCGCAAGCCAAAGTTTCTTTACTTTAGAGAGCAAGGCCCTTGTTAAACCTCCCGGGCCCGGCCCGATCTCGAGCACCGGAAGATCGGGGTCAGGAATACCCTCCTCTACAATTCTCTCGATTATGTCATCATCGATTAAAAAATTTTGACCTAAGTGTTTTTTAGCCCGGGCCCCGGATTTAAGCACCCGACGCGTGTACTCGGCAGTTGTTTCTTGTTTTACACTTGCCAACTAATCCTCTATCCTTTCTATCTCTTTTAGGATTTGCAGCAACTGGTCTTTTCCAATAGCCAGACGATTCGCCCGGTGTCTGAATTGTTTGGCATTAGTATCCCCTAGACCTAAAATTTTTCCCAGCGCATATCTCTTTTCTGCCGAGCCCGCCTGCCCTGTCAAACCCAAATCTAACATATCCTGCACAGTTAGATAATTTTCTGACTGTTGTTTTTTATGTGTTTGACCCCTATGGGCGAGGGCTTTAGAAAAGGCTTTTTTAATCTCTTCTGGGGAGACGTTTTCTAAGCCCACATCCTGACCTCGATAAGCATCTTTCCGGGAAACATAGACATGCCCCGCCTCTGGAATCAGCTTCGCCAAACGCTCTCGGATTTGCCGCCCGGCAAAATCAGGATCAGTACAGATTAGCACTCCTTGTTTTTTAGCTATTTCCGCAATATATTTTAATTTATTTTTGGGAAGGCCAAAACCTTCTGTCCAAATAACATCTACATTTCCTAGGGCCTGACGCACAGCATGGGCATCGTTTTTCCCCTCGACAACTATTAATTCCTGGATTTCTAATCCACTTTTCTCTTCCTTGTTCTTCAATTTAACTTTTTTCCTCTCTGATCACTTTTATTTTTTGTCCGCTTGATCAAGCTTTTGATCTATTTTGGCCAGCCCTTCCTCCAAAGATTTTATTTTATTTTTTAATTTCTCAATACTTTTTACAATGGAACTTAAGTCATAGGGTTCAGTAAACCCGTTTTGACTTATAATTTTACCCTGATCCAGGTCTTTTATGGCCTCCCGGAAACAATTAAAAAAAATTTCACTTTGCTTTTCCACAAATAAGGACAGTAGCCTGCTGGGAAGCAAGGTGTTGGTTCGACCATCCCCTCTGATTTTATATGTTCCACCCGCAGTGCAATACGGCTTTTCCCGTCCGGAAGGGATTTCAATCCTATAGAAAGGTTTCCGGGAATAGTTTTCAATAATTATGTTCACCTCAACAGGCGGGACACAGCTTTCCGTTTTGCTTAAAATATATAATCGTTCTTTATCTCCGACTGGACAGCCGATAACTTTTCCTCTCTGCATTCCATTGCTGTCCTCAACTTCCGTAACCCCGACAAGAATTGTGCCGCCTCTTTCCGAATTAGCAAAGGCGACAAAATCCGTCGCTTCCACACTTTTAAGAGTTAACTTGAAATCACAATCGAGACCCTCTTGGCGGTTGAGCAAAGCTTTTGATTTTCGGGTTATGGACATATAGATATCTTTCTCCATTATACCCTCCCCAAGTAAGCTGACAAGATTCTTCTTACAAAATCTTTTGCCTTTCCTAGCTAATATTCTACCAAGGCAATTAAATTTTATCCGTATCCAATTCTCAAGGAATAGAAATAGGACGGTGACCCGTCCTTAAAATCTTTGGGAAATTTCCAGGCCTAGACAAAAAATGGAGGTGCTTTTTTACATTAAATGATTAATGAATACTTCCACTAACTCAGGATCAAACTGGGTACCAGCATTTGTTTTTAGTTCTTCTATCGCTGTTGTTTTAGTAAGAGCTTTCCTGTAGCTTCTTTCGCTGGTCATGGCATCATAGGCATCAGCAATGGCGATGATTCTAGATTTGAATGCTATTTCCTCTCCCTTGAGCCCTTTTGGATAGCCTAGCCCGTCCCAGCGTTCGTGGTGGGACAAGATGTATTCGGCGATATCGGACAAATGGTTATCCGAGCTAAGTATTCTGTACCCTATCTCTGGATGGCGTCTGATCTCTTCAATTTCTACCTCATTTAATTTCCCAGGTTTATATAAAAGACTTCGGTCAAGCGCGATTTTCCCAATATCGTGGAGCAAACCTGCCGTGCGAAGGTCATCTATGTCCTGCTGGGCTAAACCTAATACTTTACCGAAACCCTGGCATAATTCGGACACTCTTCGAGCATGAGCCTCTTCCCTCTGTTCTTTTTCGAAAAGGGTGCTGATTATTGTTTTGATGGTCTTTCCACGCATACTGGGGCTTTCAAAAAGTTTGATTTTGTACATATTATCTTCTGCTTTCTTCAAGATTTCCTGGATTTCTTCTTCTTGATTCCTTTTTGTAGCACAGCCGAAAGAAATAGAGACCTCAATAGAGTTTATCCGCTCTTTGCCGAGCATAGTTCGTAAATATTTTATAATTTGCTCGGCTTCATAACAGCTTGTACGAGGCATTAGAATTATAAATTCGTCTCCCCCGATCCGGGCGACAAGATCTTCTGCCCGGCGATATTTGAGAAATAGCTCCGCTGTCTTTTTTAAAATTCTATCCCCTACGGCGTGACCAAAAGAATCATTTATTAATTTCAAGCCGTTCATATCCGCAGAGACAATAGTTAGGGGATAGTTTTCGGGGCTATCTAGCCTCTTTAATTCTTGTTCAAAATATCGGCGGTTATATAGACCTGTCAGTTGATCGTGGTAACTAAGATACATAATTTCCGCTTCGTTTTTCTTCCGCTCGGTAATGTCCCTAAAGGTCACTACAGCGCCAATTATTTTCCCGTCATGATACTGGGGATGGGAAGAATACTCGACGGGAAAACAAGATCCATCAGCCCGCCAAAAGAATTCTTTGTCCTCCCGGGTACCTTCTCCTTTCAAAAAAGCTCGAAAAATTTTACACTCCTCGATAGATAAGGGTGTGCCATCTACTAGTTTATAGTGAATCAGCCAGTGCATATTCTTTGCGAGTAAATCCTCTTTACGTTCATAGCCCAACATTTTAAGACAACTGACATTACAAAAAGTACAATTCCCATCGGTATCGATCCCATAAATAGCGTCCGCCGCGGAATCAAGAAGTAGGCGAATACTCTCTTCTCTTTTTATTAGTTCGGCATTAGTCCTTTCCAACTCTGCTGTGCGCTCTTTTACCTTAAGCTCCAGTTGTTTATTGAGCATTCTTATTTCTTCCTCTACTCTTTGCCGTTCGCTGATTTCTTCCTCTAAGATAGCATTGGTCTCCGCCAATTCAGCATTTAGTCCTTCTAATTCGAGAGTCCTCATCCGAACCATAGCATTGAGTTTTTTGTTTAATTCTTTGATTTCTGTTTTTTCTATTATTTCGTTGCCTAATTCAGAGGTTAAGGAAACATTTCTTAAAGCATACTGAGAAAGTAATTTAGCGTTTAAAAAAAGAAAGTTACAGATATTTTCAAACTGCTTTTTAGGCATTCTTTTTACTTTTAATAACTCTGTCCGGTAAAGCTCGCGGTCTACGCCGATCACATCGGCATACTCTACCATTTCTTCAATCTGACACTCCTCGGTCAACACTTGCCCAGCCAGCCAGATAGCGATTTGTTGATCCCCAAAAAAAATGCCGGCCGCAGCATCAATTAAGCCACCGCTCAAACATTTCTGGATTCTTGGCCCGTTTTTGTTGGGTTTCCCGATTATGAAGTCTGAATATAAACAGTTACGAAGGCCGACTTCAGTTTTTCTTATAATATTGTTACATAGACTGCAAAAATTACTGGGCTTTGTGATGGGCGTGCCGTCAGGCTCAGTAATAAGTGAGGATACACCCGTAGCCTCTGAAAATAAATCCTGAATCTTTTGGATCTCATTTAAATCAAATAAATCAGAAAATTTATACTCTCGCATAGAAATTCCTTCTTTTCTCCAACTTCCTCCATTTCGATCTCATCTACATAGGCTCAAAAATATATCCTTACTTCTTTTTGATTATTATTTAACTCATTATCCACCCGGATTATACATAAAATACCATTATCATCTAGTGTACCAATAATATCCTATTATTTTCTCTTTTTCAACGATTTCTCATCTATTTTTGTGGAAATTTAGCATTTTTTTAGCAAGCTTCAAAGATTGCAAAACATACATCTCTTTCCGCCGGTAAAGTAGCGCTGGCGGCCTAATATTAGACATTCCCGTTTCTTAAAGGGCATCGGCAATTTTATAAAGTTCACCATTCTCCCGTTCAATCCGTCGCTTCAAAACACTGAATAGAGCTGTGGTTTCTTTAATAAAGTCTTCCGGCTGGTTTCTAATAGTTGTTGCCCCCGCCCATTTACGGCTGTATTCCGAAAATGATTCTTTAATACCCCCGTGCTCCGTAAAATACTTTTGAGCCAGGGAGGAGACCTGGGAATTGACATGATTTAGAAGTTCCGGATAGAGCACTTTATCTTCCATAGCTAAATGAACCTTTAACTTTCCAGCCAGTGTGGAGAGGTTTTTTCTGATAACCTCTGCGTTCTCTACTACTAAATCCGATTTCAAAAAGGCTTGGAGATCTAAAACAAGGGCCGACAAATCTTCGTGCTGCTCTCGTAGTAATTTCGTTCTCGACATTTTGACTCTCCTTTCCTTTGTTTGGTAATTTGCAGTAATTATAGCGAAGGCTGCGATTTTCTGTCGGTAACCTAGGTTACCAAAAACAGGAATAAGGACAAAAGCAGGGGCTTAATCCCCTGCTTTAAAAAGAATGCCAAACCTTGAAATTAAAGGCTTCTTAATTTAATGATAAAAAGCGGTAGCGGCTGTCTCCCCTCCCACTAGGCGGAAAATTGCACTGATTATTTCTTCCCCCTTTTCTCTGACGGCCGCAAAATCTAAATTTGGAATGTAATATTGCTCCAGAATATCATGTTCTGCCTTAGCCTCCCGGATACAGCTCAATCCCTTTTCAATTAATTCAGTTAAGATAAGGTTATCACTTTCAATTGTGTCTTGAAAAGTAAGCGTCATCTTGCGGTCTAGATAGCGATTTAGGTCAAATTGCCCCGTCAGCAGTTCTTTCTTGTCCTCCAATTCCGCACTAGTTGTGATTGCCAGGCCGAGATCTTTAATTAAAACTGTTCCGATTTTTCTGGGAATCAGGGGGGTATGATAAATCTCAGTATCTAATCCTTTGGCAATTGCTTGGGAAGCAACCTTTTCTAGTAAAGTACTTTTGCCAGTCCCCATTTCCCCTTTTAAATAATAAATTTTATCCGCTTGTTGGACAATGGAAGCGCTGAAATCTACAAAACCTTCTGGCGTATAAGCGCAAGAGAATAAATGTCTCTCCCGCCCGACTTTTTCCTGGGAGTATGTACTCTTCAATAAATCCAGGAACTGGGCTGTAAGTTTATTGACTTTGGCAAAATCCATACTGCGGCGATAGAGGTCCGATATATTCTCAGCCACTGACCTGGCGGCCTTTAAAAAAGAATAAGCACGAGCGAAATGTCGGCTAACCTCATCTGTGGAGGCTTTAATTTTTTCCCAGTTTTGTTTTAGCTTCACCTCATCCCAAAATTCACCCAGATTAACAATCTCATCGACTACCCCTGGGTATTTGGGATCTATGATATGAGGGGTAGTACCATCAACTATAACGACACCCACTTCGGGGACAGCAATTCCGTCTAAAGAATTACTATCAGAAGAACAATGGTGAAATTCTACATTATACCCGCAAGTGAGCATTTTTTGGCCAACACGTCTCATGAGGGTAGATTTCCCAACCCCGGGCCCTCCTTTGAGAATAAAAACCCTTTGCTCTCCTTTTTCCAATAAGTAGGGATAAAAAGAATAAAAACCTTCCGCGGTATTTCCCCCCGGAAAAACTTTAATGACCTTACCACTCATAAATAACACTCCTTAAATATGCAACCCTCTGCAATTCAGTTTATTATTCCCCAAACCGGAAAGTGAAAGTTAATAATTTATTAATGATCTGTTTAGAGGAAAGTAAGCTTTAGTGAATAAAATTAAAATAGAAGATTATTACAAGGAGTGAAAAAGAATGAGACTTAAGAAAAGATCAGCCTTGTTGCTTAGCTTTACCCTCGGAGCTCTACTTTTGGCCTCCACGGCTCTGGCGGATATTGCTAATAAAGATGGCTATGAACAACTTAAAGACAGCTTAAAATTTACTGCTGAGAAATGCAGTACTAAACTGGACAGCTTTACTATAGAAACTTCTATGACCATAAAAAATAACGGCACAGTTGTAACCTCGGAAAAGGAAGTAAAAAAGTATGATCGAAAAAATGGGGCTACAGAGAGTATTAGCAAAAGATCTGATCCCTATGAATATTACTGGTATCGGGATAAGACCACGGACATCCACTATAACTCTACTGAAAAGGTCTATGTTGTTACCGAGTATGACACGGAAAGGGAAAACATTAATATTAATAACCCCTTCCAAGAAGAAATAGCGCCGGATTTGGAACGAATTGCCGATGCTTTAATAGGGGGATTAAGAAACAATGTGGTTGTCAAACCCCTAGCTGACAATGGTAAGGAGTTTTCCGGTTCTTTATCTGAAGTTCAAATTCCCGCTCTAATCAATGCTCTTGTTTCTTTACAGGTAAAGCAGACCTTTGGGGCCTCCCACATGGGACAAAAAGGTTTCCCCGTCTTAACCAAGGATATATATATTAAAGAAGTCACCGGTTCTGCCCGCACTAACTCGGAAGGGATTTTAGAAAAAGTCCTCGGTACCGCTCTTATCCACGGTAAAGACAGTAAAGGTAACTCTCATGAGCTCTCTTTAGAATTACGAGTCCAGATTTCTAAGATTAATTCCACTGTCGTCACTAAACCGGACCTTAAAGATAAAAAAGTTGTTAAAGAAAAGGGAGTATGGATAGACAGGCACGCCGGGATCTCAAATCCGGAAAAATTCCTCGGCAAGTTTAAAAATGATATTATAATCGAAAAAGAAGGTAAATTCGTCAAAGTTGGCGAAAGACACCTTACAATAACTAATATTAACCATGATTCGGTCAGCGGAAGCTATAAAGAAGAATACAAACCAGAGTTTGCAGCCGAGTATGAAAACAAAAAATTAGAGTTCTCCTTTACAGCAAAGTTCACAAACGATCCCCACCAGGGAAAATTTACAATCACTTCCCCAGGTGTTAAAAGAGAAGGAACGCTCTACTTTAACGAACATGGAGCAAAAATTGAACTTTGGTTTAACACCCCTCATGAAAATCCATTTGATCCCACCTTCTCCCCTGTTCTGGAATAAGAAAACTTCAATTTAAATAAATTCCGGGCATCCGGCGGTAACTTTTTGCCGCCGGATATTCCTGGCCTTAGGAGGAAAATTCATTGGTTTCAAATACAGTCCTGGAAATTGAAAACTTAACCAAAATCTATCCTAACGGGCGCGGCATAAACGACATTAACATCCAGATCGAACAAGGCGATATTTTCGGTTTTCTAGGTCCTAACGGGGCGGGGAAAACCACAGCCATGAAAGTTATGACCGGTCTGATTAAGCCGGATCGCGGCGAGGTCCGAATTTTTGGTCACAGTATTATCAACGCCTATGAAAAAGCAATGCAAAATGTCGGCTGTTTAATAGAGACCGCTGAAAGCTACCCTTTTTTGAGTACCTTTGATAATCTAAAACTCCAAGCCCGCTATTATCCTCAAGTTGATGCCCGAAGAATAGAAGAAGTTTTGGAACTCACCGGACTTTCAAAATACAAACATGAAAAGCCCCGGCGCTTTTCCCTGGGAATGAAACAACGCTTAGGCTTAGCTGCTGCAATATTATCCCGTCCCAAAATCCTAATTTTAGATGAACCCTTAAATGGGCTGGATGTGGAAGGGATGATTGAAATGCGCAATTTAATTAAAAACCTAGCTCAGGAAGAAGGAGCCACCTTTTTTATTTCCAGCCACTTAATCCACGATGTGGAGCTAACCTGTACCCGCATCGGGGTCATTAATAACGGTCGGATGCTCAGCATCGATACAACGGAAAACATTCTAAAAAACTTTGCATCCTTGGAACATTATTTTGTAAGCGAGGTAGGTAAAAATGGCCTTATTTCGAGCAGCCCTAAGTAATGAACTTGAAAAATTATATAAGAAAAAAAAGGTCTTGCTGGCCCTTATCTTATCCGTTTTGGTAGTGATTATCGGTCAGTTAATCATTCTAGTGCTTAGAAGCGGTTTCGGCTTAAGAGGAGTTGGGAGCCTGGAGTTTTCTATTTTAATTTTATCTATTGTGGTAAACACTATTCTTCCCCTTTTTACCGCTTTAATGGCCATTGACTGTTTTTCCGGGGAATATGCTAATAACAGCATACGTATCACTTTGACTCGCCCTGTTTCCCGTTTTAAAATCTTTACCGCCAAAGTCACCGCCATAGGCATCTTTATTCTCAGCAACCTATTATTACTATTTATTCTCTCCACCATAGCGGGGTTTATATTTAACACTAGCTCAGCAACTATCAGCACCTTTGGCCACACATTTTTAGCCTATTTAGTAAGTGTTTTTCCGTTGCTGGTTTTAGCCCTAGCCATTGTCCTATTAACCAATATCTTAAAAAGCGGAACTCTGGTTTTCTTTATCTCTATTATTCTGTTTCTAGCTTTAAAAGCAGGGGGAGTGCTGTTTTCCCAATATTCCAACCTCTTTATCACTTCCTACCTCGATTGGTATAACCTCTGGCTCATAAGTTCCTTACCTTTTGTCAAGATTATACGGCTGGCCTTGTTGATGCTCGGCTATGCTATAATGTTATTTACCGCCGGTTTTTACCTTTTTGACAAAAAAGAACTATAAGGAATCGAGGGCAAAATGAACCTACGGAAACGACTTTTAATTGCTAATGCCTCAACAGTACTTATCCCTTTGGCTATTACTGTTTTATTAGGTTTAGCAATTCTTTTTACAGCCTCAAAGCTTTACGGAGCTAATTTTTCTTTAGAAAACTATCATAAGCTAGCCCAAATAAAACACTCCCTAACCGGAGAACCTCATAGTATTTTGAACCACAAGCCAGAGGTCTTTAAAGAACGGGCTTTTCAAGATAATTTGAAGAAACAATTGACTGCCTTAGGTGGAAAATTGTTTTTCATTTTGGAAGATCGGGTAATCTATGCAACTGACAGCTTTACAAAGACCGATCTGGCTAAACTTATGGAAATCGGCTTAGATAGAGAGAATGCAGAGCTCTTCGTTCTTGCTAACACCTCTTACGCTGTTGAACTTATTGAGCTCCATTTTAGTGATGGCACAAAAGGGTATATCGGTCTTTTAGCTCCAGTAGACTGGTCAAAAGAAGCTCTACGCAAATTTTTAATCTCTCTCCTTATTATTTTTTTGCTCTCCTTTGTCCTCACCAATGCTCTGGTATCTCACCAATACTATAACAGTATCATTACTCCCCTGAATAATTTGCAAAAAGCAGCTCTTGAAATCGGCAACGGCAACTTAAATGTCCAAATTGCTGAGGAAGGGGATCAGGAAATCCAGAGTCTATGCCGAGGTTTAGAGCTTATGAGAATAAAGCTAAAGGAATCCATCCACAACCAATTAAAATATGAGGATAACCGCAAATTACTGGTCTCCAGCATCTCCCACGATTTAAAGACCCCTGTCACCTCCATTAAAGGCTATGTGGAAGGAATCCTAGATGGCGTTGCCACCACTCCTGAGAAAACTGAGAAATACTTGCGCACCATTTACCAAAAGGCGGAGCAAATGGATCAAATGATTGATGATTTGCTTATTTACGCTAAATTAGATCTAAAACAACTTCCCTTTGATTTTCAAAGAACGGATCTGCGCCAATATATAGAAACCTACCTGAATCAGGTGCGCCCGGAATTGGAACAGCAAGGAATAATTCTTTCTTTTGAGAATCTATCCAAACCCGCGCTAGTCCAATTAGACCGAGAACGAATGCAAAGAGTTTTAGACAATATCCTTGATAACTCTAAAAAACATCTCGATAAGCTACCGCCCAAGATCAGTATAATCCTTAGAGAAACCCACACTAGTATCACCATTGAAATTAAGGACAACGGTTCTGGTATTAAAGACCGGGATTTGCCCCATGTTTTTGATCGCTTTTACCGGGCTGATGAATCCCGAGGGCGAATTAAAGGCAGTGGCCTTGGTTTAGCTATTGCCAAACAAATTGTAGAAGGCCATCAAGGCAAGATCTGGGCGGTAGGACACCAAAGAGAAGGAACCAGTATTATGATTTCACTGCCTAAAGAAAAAGGGAGAGAGAAATGGAAAAAATATTGATCATTGAGGATGATTTAAGCATTGCCGAACTCCAAAGAGATTATTTCGAAGTGGCGGGTTTTGAAGTAACAATCTGCCCTGATGGGGAACAAGGCCTTCAACTCTTAGAAAAGGAATCGTATGATCTTTTGATCCTAGACATAATGCTTCCCGGTCTGAATGGCTTGGAAGTTTTACGTCTTCTTCAGGAGGAGAAAGATATCCCCATCTTATTGGTTTCCGCAAAAAAAGATGAGATTGATAAAATTAAAGGTTTTAATTTAGGAGCCGATGATTATATTACCAAACCTTTTAGCCCGGGAGAGCTAGTAGCCCGAGCTAAAGCGCACCTACGCAATTACAAAGCCCTTAAGGAACGTTACCACGGAAAAAACAGTACCCAAAAACTAATTATTCGGGGTTTGACAATTGAGATTGAAGCCCGGCGGGTTTTTGTCAATAAACAAGAGATAAATTTGGCGCACAAAGAGTTTGATTTGCTATATTACTTAGCCAGCAACCCCAACCGGGTTTTTAGCCGGGAAGAACTCTTCGAAAAACTCTGGGGTTTAGATTCTCTTGGAGATGCTTCAACAGTTACGGTTCATATCGCAAGAATCCGGGAAAAAATAGAAGCCAACCCTTCTAATCCCCAATATATTGAAACTGTATGGGGGGTGGGCTATCGGTTTCGGGTATAAATTTGAGGATACGGAACAGCATAGAATCTCCTCTACAACAGGTTTTTCGATATTCATTTTAAAAACTAAAGACAATTCGACTTTTCATGCAAAATTTCATGTTAATTTCCACTTATATTCTCCATTATCTCCTATTGCATTCTAAAGTCCTGCGTCCTATAATTTATGTTGAATTGTAATTCTGATTTTAGAATCTCGCTAACTCAGGTTGCTTTATCCCTTCTAAGCGCCTGGTTCTAACATGGGATAGGGGGAAAAGATGGATCTTCGTAAAGTATTCGAATGTATGATTTCCGTTTCGGAATTAGGACGGGGACAAGCCTCCAAAGTTATCCAAGCCGTGGAGGAGGAAGGGAATCCTTTTATTGTCGTCAAAAACAATAAGCCCCAGGCTGTAATAATTTCTATCGCTGAATACTCGGAGCTGCTGCTCGCCAAGGAGAAACTCAAATCTCTGGCCGAATCCGATCTAAATGCCGAAGGGTTCTCAAATCCTCAAGAAGATTTTTCCGAACTAGGTTTTTCTCGCCCCGGTCTTAATTCTTTAAGTGAAGATGAGATCCGTATTTTCCTCCAAAATGAGGAAGGCGATTAGCAGTTATTTTTTGCACTTCAGGGTAGACATAAGGACGGATTTTGCTTAAAATAATACAGAGACGATTTTTCTGCAATCGGGAAGTATGGTAGGGTTAGTAGTCCGGCTTGCGGAAAAACAGTTAGGAAACAGGTTCTTAATTTTTGGTTTTAAGGGTAGGGTGGTAGCATGGTAGCATTATTGTGATTTTATTAATGGCTATCCACTTCGCGATAGCTTTTTTATTATATTTTTAGAAAAAACTTAGATTTTTTGAGAAAGAGATGATTAATATGATTTGGGACAAAGAACATGAGTGTATGAGCCGAAAAAAGCTTGAGGAACTGCAATTAGAAAGACTTAAATGGTCCGTTCAAAAAGCATACCGGGAAGTGCCTCATTACCGGGCCAAATTTGATGAAAAAGGAATAAAACCGGAGGATATAAAAAGCCTTCAAGACCTCAAATACTTGCCTTTTACTGTTAAGGATGACCTGCGCGATAATTACCCTTTCGGCCTCTTTACAGTATCTAGCAAAGAAATAGTCAGGGTCCACGCCTCCTCAGGAACTACAGGTCGCCCTATTGTAGTCGGTTACACAAGAAATGATCTTCATACCTGGACTGAACTCACAGCGAGAGTAGCCTGTTTAGCAGGAGTTACTGCCGATGATGTTGCTCAGGTGGCCTTCAACTATGGGCTTTTTACCGGAGGCTTTGGTCTCCACTATGGTCTGGAAAGAGTGGGCGCCATGGTCATCCCTATCTCCGGAGGGAACACCAAGCGGCAATTAGCCTTTATGAAAGATTTCGGCACCACAACCTTGATTGCCACCCCCAGCTACGCTCTCTATATTGGAGAAGTAGCCGAAAAAGCAGGTATTGACCTCGCATCTTTGAAACTGCGAGTCGGCCTTTTTGGGGGAGAGCCTTTTGGGGTAGAAATGCGCGAAAAAATTGAAAAAAACCTTCATATTATGGCCACGGATAATTATGGGCTCACGGAAGTTATTGGACCAGGGATTGCTGGGGAGTGCACTTACCAATGCGGTCTTCATATCGCCGAGGATCATTTTATTGTGGAAACTATTGACCCCGAAACCGGCGAAGTGCTCGAGCCAGGTGAAGAGGGAGAACTGGTTTTTACCTCTTTAACCAAAGAAGCTTTTCCCGTTATTCGGTTTCGTACTAAAGATATTTCGAGAATTACCCAGGAAAAATGCGAATGCGGCCGCACCACAGCTCGGATGAGTAAGATTACCGGCCGTACAGATGATATGCTTATTATACGGGGTGTTAATGTTTTCCCCTCTCAAATCGAAAGTGTTTTAATGGGCATCGAAGGCATTGGCCCCTACTACCGGATAAATGTTTATAAAAAAGGCTATCTCGATGAATTAGAAGTCGTGGTAGAGCTCGTCAGTCCAGAAGTCCTGGAGCCCTATTCCAAACTGGAGGCAATGGAAAAAGATATCAATCGTCAACTTCATTCGGTTTTACAAATTAACTGTAAAGTTAAAATTGTTCAGCCCGGAACTCTAGAGAGAACCACCGGTAAAACCCAAAAAGTTTTTGACTACCGGAATCAATAAGACCAGGAATGCTTCCCTGGAAACAAGATCTTAACAACAATTTCCTACAGCCATTGAAATTTAAGCAGATGCTGTAACAGAAAGGAGGCATTTTTGCCCATGAAAAAACTCTTAACTGGCAATGAAGCAATTGCTCGCGGGGCCTGGGAGGCTGGAGTTGTGGTTTGTGCTGCCTATCCGGGAACACCGAGCACTGAAATAACCGAGAATGCCGCCCAGTATAAGGAAATGTATGCCGAATGGTCCCCTAATGAAAAGGTAGCCCTAGAAGTAGGTTTGGGAGCGGCGATCGCTGGAGGAAGGGCCTTGGTGGCTATGAAACATGTCGGGGTTAATGTGGCTCTGGACCCCTTATTCTCCTTAGCTTATACCGGTGTAAACGCCGGTTTAGTACTGGTCTCCGCTGATGATCCGGGCATACACAGCTCTCAAAACGAACAGGATAATCGGAATCTCGCTAAGGCAGCTAAGATTCCAATTTTAGAGCCTTCTGACAGCCAGGAAGCGAAAGACTTCACAAAAATAGCTTTTGAAATAAGTGAAAAATTTGATATCCCGGTGATGCTTCGAATCACGACCCGGGTAGCCCACTCCCAGTCTTTGGTAGAACTTCTGCCCCGGGAAGATATCCCTTTAAAAGAGTACAAAAAAAATGTTGAAAAATACGTTATGATGCCCGCCCCGGCCCGCGCCAGACGTCGGGCGTTGGAGGACAGGCTAGAGAAACTTAAAGAATATGCAGAGACTACCTCTTTGAACCGCATCGAACTAAAAGAATCGAAACTCGGTGTAATCACCAGCGGAATCACTTACCAATACCTGCGGGAAATCAGCGAGGATATTTCCGTTCTAAAACTCGGGTTAACCAATCCTCTCCCGCGGCAATTAATAACTGATTTTGCCCAAAAAGTTGATAACCTCTACGTTCTCGAGGAACTGGATCCTTTTATCGAACAACAACTTAAAGCTTGGGGGATTAAGGTTCGCGGAAAAGAAATCTTTTCTCCGGTCGGCGAATTGATGCCGGAGCTTATCGCCGAAAAACTAGAACTAGCAAGTAAAACAAATAGTTTGGCTGATAAAAATGAGGAAATTCTCTCCAAATCAGATGTTCCGGTTCGCCCACCTGTTATGTGCCCAGGGTGCCCCCACCGCGGACTCTTTTATACCTTAAACAGATTGAAACTGACAGTCGCCGGTGATATCGGCTGCTACACTTTAGGCGCTCTCGCCCCGTTAAGTGCAATGGATACAACAATCTGCATGGGGGCCAGCATAGGGACCGCTATCGGGATGGAAAAAGCTCGGGGTAAGAACTATGCCCGCAACTTGGTGGCCGTGATCGGCGATTCTACCTTTATCCATTCCGGTATTACTGGCCTTATCGATGCCGTCTATAATCAAGCGAGGACCACGACTATTATTCTAGATAATCGGACAACAGCCATGACTGGTCATCAGGATAACCCGGTAACCGGAAAAACTCTTAAAGGTGAGCCGACAAAAGAGATTGACCTGGCTCAACTTGTAAAAGCTGTTGGAGTGAATAGGGTTGTGGAGATCGATCCCTTTGAATTAACAGACTTAAGAAAGATAATAAAAGAAGAATTAGAAGCGGATGAACCATCGGTGATCATTTCTAAACGTAAATGTGCCTTAATTGATAAGGGCAAAAATATAACTCCCTGCGTAATTTTACCGGAAGCTTGTACTGGTTGCGGGAACTGTCTGAGATTGGGCTGTCCCTGCCTTGTTAAAGACGGCGACAAAGTTAGAATTGATTCCACTCAATGTGTGGGGTGCGGTCTCTGTATCAGGGTTTGTCCCAGCTCTGCAATCAAAAAGGAGGTATAGTTTTATGCTCAAGACCCGAAATATCCTGATTGTCGGGGTCGGAGGACAAGGCACTATTCTGGCGAGTAGAGTACTCTCCACTGTTCTTATAAAAGCCGGTTATGATGTCAAGGTCTCGGAAATTCACGGGATGGCCCAGCGGGGCGGCAGTGTCGTTACCCAAGTGAGATATGGGAAGAAAGTTAATTCTCCCATCATCCCAAAAGGAGAAACAGATGTCCTCTTAGCCTTTGAAAAATTAGAGGCCCTTAGATGGTTGCCCTATCTAAAGCCCGACGGGGTTATGTTGATTAACGACCAAAAGATCGATCCCCTTCCGGTAATCACTGGGGCTGCCGCTTACCCCGACGCTCTAAAATTAATTAAGGAACAACGAAATAATATTATTGTCATTAATGCTTTAGAAATTGCCCAAAAAGCGGGGAATTCCAAAGCGGTGAATGTAGTTCTTCTTGGCTTATTAGCTCAGAAATTGGACCTAAAACCCGAGCTGTGGACTGAGGCTTTAGAGGAGACAGTTCCTCCGAGATTTTTAGAAGTTAATCTTAAAGCCTTTGCGGCGGGAAATAAATTTTCTGCCCGTAATTTAAAATAGTCAGCTTTCTACCGTTCCTTTTAAAAGGGGAACGAATCGACAATAATCCCCGTGTTTGTCTATATAGTCTTTATCTTTAACCTTCTCTCTTACTAAGATACGATAACCGCCTTCCCAGGCGAGAGGAAGAACCAGTTTCCCACCTTCAGAAAGCTGGGACAACCAGGCTTCCTCTATTTTTTCTGCTCCGGCAGTCACAATTATTCCTTGATAAGGAGCTTGGGGCGGATAGCCCTCTCTTCCGTCTCTGACATAACAGGAAATATTATAATTCAACTCTGTAAAAATTTTTTTCGCCCTCAAAGCCAATTCAGCAATCCTCTCCAAGGTGATAACCTCCATTCCCAATTCTGCTAACAAGGCGGCCTGATAACCTGAACCAGTGCCTATTTCCAGGACTTGAGCGCCCTTCTTTAACTCCAACAATTCCGTCATTTTAGCCACCATATAGGGTTGGGAAATCGTCTGTCCCCTTCCAATCCCCAAAGGGCGGTTCAGGTAAGCGTAAAGCCGGAATTTCTCCGGTACAAATAAATGACGCGGAACACGACTCATGGCTTCTAAAACTGCTTTGTTTTTCACTCCTTGCCCAGCCACTTCTGCAGTTAAGGAAGTCGCTAACTCCCTCCAGTTATCCATCATTTTTAACTCCCTTCTTTTAAAATCGTAGTTCCGGAAATAGTAGAAATCAATTTGGGACGAATAAAACCGCCCCCTTTAATTTGTAAAAAGGGGGCTTCATAATTCTAGATAAATCTCTACTTTATTCCGAACAGCCTTTCTGAGTTTTCCTTTGCTAATTGCTGTACTTTCTCTAAGGGGATAGACTTGAGCTCTGCAATTTTTTCCAATACTTTCAGGACATGAGCAGGTTCATTTCGTTTCCCTCGCCAGGGTTCCGGTGTAAGATAAGGACAGTCAGTCTCAACTACAAATCTGTCTTCCGGAACATTCTTCGCTACTTCTAGGGCTCGACGAGCATTTTTATAAGTGAGGGGCCCGGAAAAAGAGATATAAAAGCCCAGAGATAGCAGTTCCTTAGCCATCTCCCAGGAGCCTGAAAAGGAATGAAAGACCCCCTTAGCTTGTGGGGTATATTTTTTTATTATCTCCATAATATCCTGATGGGCATCTCGGTTGTGAATGACCACCGGCAGGCCCATTTCATCGGCTAACCCTAGTTGGTGAATAAACACTTGACGCTGAACATCCCGGGGAGATAAATCCCGATAATAATCTAAACCGATTTCTCCCCAAGCTACTACCTTAGGATTCTGGGCCAGCCTACTCAAGGTATCCCAAGTAGAACTGGTGCAGCTTTTAGCGTCATGGGGATGAACGCCGACAGTAGCATAGATAAAAGGGTATTTAGAGGCCAGATTAACTGAATTTTTGCTAGTCTGCTTACAAGCTCCGATGTTAATAATTCCGGCTAATCCTTGTTCCCTGGCCCTATTTATAACCGAATCCCTATCCCGGTCAAAGCGCCGGTCATCAAGATGAGCATGAGTATCCCAAATCATGATATTTGTGCTCCAGACGTTATTTCTTCTTTAGAAACTGTTAAGACCTCAAGAACTTCCCCTTGTCCTTCAATCTCCTCAGCCGCAGTTAAAACCATTCCTTGGGATAAAACACCCCTGAGCTTGACCGGTTTAAGGTTAGCAACAATGATCACCTTTTTTCCTACCAGTTCTTCTGGAGTATAGTGAAGAGCAATACCGGAAACGATGCTCCTTGTTTCCTGGCCCATTTCCACTTCTAGTTTCAACAGTTTATCTGTCTTCTCTATTTTCTCCGCTTTTAGTACTTTTACTACTCTTAAGTCTAATTTTTGGAACTCCTCGAAACTGATTTCTTCTTTCAGATTTAGCCCTTCCAACTTTTTAGCAGTCTCTTTCCCGGTCTTTTGACTACCTTGATCTCTCTGTTGCTCAGATTTCTTATTATCCCCGGCTTCCGCAATTAAGGATGAAATATCTATTCTGGGGAAAAGAGGTTCCCCTCTGCTAACCTTTGTTCCCGGTTTAATAATATTCCATTTATCAGCCTGCTCCCAATCGGAAAAGAAATTCTCCCCTCCGATTAAGGGTTTAATTTTTTCCGGAACTCCCGG
Organism: Desulfitobacteriia bacterium; assembly: GCA_050943335.1. Classification (GTDB taxonomy): domain Bacteria; phylum Bacillota; class Desulfitobacteriia; order Desulfitobacteriales; family Syntrophobotulaceae; genus JBMNOZ01. Next base: position 61,774 of record JBMNOZ010000006.1, read on the forward strand.
CATAAATGGAGCGCAAAGTATACCTAAGATCCGAATACATTCGGCAAAAGTATAGAGTACCGTATTTAACCTTTCCGCCTTTTCCTCATCCTTAGCCAACTGCCAGGGAGCGGTCTCATCCACATACTTATTGCAACGACTTACAAATTGCCATACTGCTTCTAAAGCTGCTGCTGGATCACAAAGAAGCATCTTTTCCTCCACAGCGTTTTTCACTTTCTTGCTTAGATCCTGTAAATCCCGCTCCAGTTCTGTAGTCGCGCCGGGAGCGGGGAGGATTCCCTCTTTATACTTAACAATCATGGCCAAAGTCCGGGATATAAAATTGCCCAGATCATTTGCTAAATCACTGTTTAATCTTTCAACCAGGTCATCTTCAGAATAATAACCGTCTGCTCCCCATTGCATCTCTCTTAAGAGGAAATAACGGATTGGGTCCGGGCCATATCTGCGGATCAGCTCAAAAGAGTCTTGAACATTACCGCGGGATTTAGAAATCTTGCCCCCTTCCCGAGCCAAAAACCAGCCATGCCCAAAAACTTTTTTCGGGAGGGGTATATCTAAAGCTATTAAAATAATGGGCCAAATAACAGAATGGAAACGAACAATATCTTTGCCCATTAAATGGACCTCTGCCGGCCAATATTTTTTATATTTCTCCCCATCCGGGTAACCCAGGGCTGAAATATAATTTATTAAGGCATCCAACCAGACATAAACAACGTGTTTCGGATCAAAAGGAACCTTAATTCCCCACTCAAAAGTTGTTCGAGAGACGCACAGATCCTCAAGTCCGCCCTCGATAAAATTGATCATTTCATTGCGCCGTGATACCGGCTGGATAAAATCGGGATTTTCCCGGATATGCTGAAGGAGCCGGTCCTGGTATTTTGACATTCTAAAAAAATAGCTCTCTTCTTTAAGAAGCTCAACATCTCTTCCACAATCAGGGTTTGGGCATTTCCCAGCAACCAGTTTATTTTCCGTCCAAAAAGTTTCACAAGGAGTGCAATACCAGCCCTCATATATCGATTTATAAATATCTCCCTGTTCATAAAGACGGTTAAAAATATGTTGGACTACCCGCGCATGGCGCTCTTCCGTGGTGCGAATAAAATCATCGTTGGAAATATTTAACTGTTCCCAAAGCTCTCTAAATTTGCTAACAATTCCATCTACATAAACCTGGGGATCATAACCGTTTTTTTCCGCCGTTCTAACAATCTTTTGGGCGTTTTCATCTGTTCCCGTAAGGAAAAAAACATCATCCCCCTTCATTCTGCGAAGGCGGGCCATAGCGTCAGCGGCTATTGTTGTATAGGCTGTCCCAATATGGGGACTCGAATTCGGATAATAAATAGGGGTAGTGATGTAATATTTCATAAGGGACAACTCCTTTAAAAAAATTAGTTACCTTAACTAAAACTTCTAGTTAACTATATGGAAAGAAAGGGATTACTGTCAAGTAAATAAAAAAGTAATTTAACCTCTTTAACCTGTTGACTTTTAAAGGAACTGCTGGTAACATTAGGTTGTTGTATTATGTCGAATCATGTTGTGAAAGGAGTAAGAAGTTTTGAAGTCCACAGGAATAGTCCGGAAAGTTGACGAATTAGGACGCGTTGTACTACCCATTGAACTCCGAAGAACTCTTGGAATTAATGAGAGAGATGCTCTGGAGATATATATCGATGAGGAAAAAATCATACTTAAAAAGTATGAACCGGCTTGCGTCTTTTGCGGTAATGCCGCCCACGTTCAAGTTTTCCGAGGGAAAAACGTCTGCCGGGAATGCGCTTCAGCTATGGCAGAAGTTGCGGCAACGGAAGAAGCTCAGATTTGCTAAGACAAAATTATAGAACATAATAATCTTTTTAACAGAATTCTCAGAGGTAATTCAATTACCTCTTTTTTTCATTAATATAGGCTTTATATATTTCCCGTTTGCTTACCCCAAATTTTAGGGCCACTGTTTTCATTGCTTCTTTACAGGTAATTCCTTCCGACTCCAATTTCCCTATTTCCGCTAACCAATCAGAGGGTTTGCCCGGCTCGATCTCCTCTTCATAAGGCGCCAATAGCAAGCAGCACTCCCCTTTAGGGGGGAAAGCCTGAAATTTTTCTAATAGTTCGCTTACCGGAGCTTTATAGACTGTTTGATTCACCTTCGTGAGCTCTCTTAATACAGCGGCCTGACGATCTCCAATAACCTCCAAGACATCTTGTAAAGTCCTAACTAACTTATGAGGAGCCTCATAGAGGATAATCGTCGCCGAAACAGTAGAAATCTTCTCCAATAGTTCTTGGCGCTTCCCCTTTGCTCCAGGCAGAAACCCTAGAAACAAAAAACTATCCGCCGGCATTCCGGAAAGCACAAGAGCAGTTAGAGCCGCATTAGGACCGGGTAAAACGTCAATCTCAATTCCTGCCTGCCGGCATTCGTTAATTAATATTTGCCCCGGATCTGATATACCTGGCATACCGGCATCAGAGATTAGAGCACAGTTCTCGCCCTTTTTAATCCTCGCTATTATTTCAGCCGCTCTTTTTTTCTCGTTGTGCTGGTGGTAGCTGAGTAGAGGGGTTTTGATATTGTAGTAATTCAAGAGTTTTCGAGAATGCCTGGTATCCTCCGCCGCAATAAAATCGACCTGTTTAAGAGTGTCAAGCACTCTTAGGGTTACATCTCTCAGGTTTCCAATGGGAGTAGCACAAACAAATAAGGATCCTTTCTCTATCATTACTACCCCCTTAATCGTTTTTCAAGAAAGCATTACAGAAAAGGCAGTTCCCTTCCAAGACTTCCCCAAAATAAATATGGCAGACGTGAAAACCCTGGTTGTAGAGTTTTTCCAGGTTTTCTTGAGCTTCTTTCTGAATTCGAGCCGCATTTCTCTGAACCCGGAAAGTATCAGCTTCCGATACGGCGCAGATTTGCCTTTTTAGCCTAATATTTTCGTTTTCCAAATAATCGACATATTGCTTTAAGCTTTTAACTTCATTTAGGAGCCTAGCAAGATTTTCCTCTATCTCTGTAATCGCTTGATTTAACTGGCCCAAACTTATTCCTCCGTTTCAGCCTCTACTAACCATTGCAATTCTTCTTTATCTTCAGCGCCATAAACATCAGGAAAAATTGGTTTCTGTTTACAAGGTTGGTTGTCACCGCATCCATAACAATCGTTCTCATATTTTAAACAACACATTAGACGGCCGCAAATACCGGATATTTTGGCCGGATTAAGGGATAAATTCTGATCCTTTGCCATCCGGATGGATACCGGTTCGAAATCCCCCAAAAAAGAAGAGCAACATAATTCCCGGCCACAGGATCCTAGACCCCCTAAAACTTTAGCTTCGTCACGGACCCCAATTTGTCTAAGTTCAATCCGGGTACGGAAAACAGAGGCTAGATCCTTTACCAATTCTCTAAAATCAACCCGCCCTTCCGCCGTGAAAGAGAAAATAATTTTATTGTTGTCAAAAGTATATTCGACGTCAATTAATTTCATCGGCAAATTATGAGCGCTGATCTTGCTAAGACAGATTTTAAAAGCCTCTTTTTCTTTCTTTTTATTTTCGGCATAAAGGGCTTCATCCTCAGCAGTCGCTTTTCTAAGTACCTCTTTTAAGGGCGATACAACCTGCTCATCTGGAACCTCCCGCAAAGGAAGGACCACTTTACCCAATTCCATACCCCTGGCAGTTTCAACAATGACATTATCCTCCGGTTTTAAATCCAGTTCTCCTGGTAGAAAATAATAAATTTTGCCGGCTTTTTTAAAGCGTATACCAACTACTTTTGCCATTTTAATTTCCCCCAAAAAATAAATGTTTACAGGCTAATACCTCCAGAGCCAGCCGATGATTCACTTGTTTATGGATGATTTCAACTGTTTTTCCTATTTCTTTCAAGAAAAAAGGGGATAAGCTCTGCTCCACTATCTTTTCCTTCATCTTCACCGCTAAAACTTGCAAAAAAAGCAAGGCCTCTTCCCTGTCTAGGTCACTGAAAAGTTCAAATGTTTTAAGAAAATCACCAGTTTCGAGCATTTTCAGATAAGTTTTAATCATCTCTGTGATTTTTTCAACACCGAACTCTTCGATTTTGCGACTCCAGTCAGGATCCCCGGCTCCCAGCCGGAAAGCTTCTCCTTCTTCCCCTTTTGGGCTAGGAGAAGGGAAAAAAACCATTTGGGCTCGGCTTCGAAGGGTAGGAATAAGTCCCTCCGGATTCTTAGTGCTGAGAATAATTATTGTTTGCGGAGAAGGCTCCTCGGCGATTTTCAAAAGTGCGTTTGCCGCCGGTAAAGTGAGCTTTTGAGCTTCATCAAAGAAGCAAACCCTATATCTTCCTTCATAAACCCGGCGACAGATTTTTTCTTGGAGCTGCAAAACCTGATCAATACCGATTTTAGTGTCTAGCGGTTCAATTATATGAATATCCGGGTGATTACCGGATAGTATCTTCTTACAGGCCGGGCATTTTCCACAAGCTGAATTAGCGGCGCAGTTTAACAGCAAGGCTATCTCTAAAGCCGCATTTTTTCTTTCTTCAGACCCGCTCCCGTGAAAAAGCAGGAAGTGGGCTAGTTTTTGCTGTTTTATAGCCTCTTTTAATAACCCAAAATTAAAACTCATTTTGCCTCAAATATCCACTACTAAGATTTCTCCCCGTTTAAATCCCTGCCACCCCTGCCATTGATAATCTTCAGCCTGTTCTAAATAAGACAGAACCCAGGGGTTAATCTCTTCCCCTATCGCTACTAAAGGGATACCGGGGGGATAGATCGAAATTGTCTCCCCAGCTACTTGCCCTAAACTATCCTTAACCTTAATTACCCTTTTTGGCGCCAGCCAAGCCTCTCTAGGGCTAAGTTTTAAGGGAGGGAAAAGTTCTGCCTGTCCAACCTCGGAGTTAAAGCGGGAACTCCTCTTTTTTCTCTTGTTTTTCCCGGAGGCTGACAAACCGTAATGTTTAGCAATCCTCTCCAAAGCCTTAGCCAGTTCTCGAACCTCTTCCGGCCGGCTCCCAATACCCAGAAGAAACAAAATATTATTCTCATCCCAAAGCTCGGGCTCAATTCGAAAAGAGGATCGTAAAATCCTTACTACTTCTAAAGCAGAAATATCTAAAGAAGAAGTGTTTACTAGAATTTTTGTCCAATCGACGTTTTTTATTCCACAATACCCAATGTCTTCGACCGTCAAAAAGCGGAAAAACCCCTTTAGTTTTTTCTGGAGCAACATTACTTCTTGGTATAAATCAGCCCAAGAATACCGCTGCCAGTGGTTAAGGGCATTTTCCAGGGACAGCATCATTAAATAACTGGGGCTAGAAGTTTGCAGGATCTCTAAGGATTGTTTAAGCGCCTGACGATTAATCCTTGGGCCTTGAACATGGAGCATTGCTGCCTGAGTAAGAGCCGCTAAAGTCTTGTGGGTACTATGAACTACCAGATCAGCTCCCTCTGCTACTGCTCCTCGGGGGAAAAAATGACCTTCCAAATGGGCTCCATGAGCCTGATCTACCAAAATCGGAGTTTGGGGAAAGTTTTTATTCCTCCACTGTATTATCCCTTCCAAATCGCTGAGCGTGCCGTAATAACTAGGGGTTGTCAGATGCAAGGCTCCTAAGTCTTCTTGACCGGAGCAATATTTTTGCAGATCCACTCCCAAAGGCAATTCAAATTCCGGATGAATGAGAGGGGGTATGTATTCAGGTTCTAACCCCGAAAGTATTAACCCGCTGATTACTGAGCGATGAGCGCTTCTCTCCACCCGTACTTTTTTGCCCGGAGAACATTCCCTTAAGCTTAGAAACATGGCCTGATTGCCAACCGTAGCACCATTCACAAGAAAAAATGTTTCCTCTGCACCGTAAACCAAAGCTGCTTGTTTTTGGGCCTCAGCGAGTACTCCTTGCGGATTATGAAGCATATCCAAGCCCGGCAGTTCAGTTAAATCATAGCTCGGAAAAGCGATCGGTGACAAAAGGTCATTTCTCCCCTTATGTCCAGGGGTATGAAAGGAAAGCATTCTTTGCCCCGTATATTGCGCCAATTGCAACCTAAGTGAATCCAATCTGATCCTCCAAAAAAAGTATGATTTAATTTTATCATATATTCTATTTCATTTCACATCTGTCCAGAAAAAGAAAAGCTAACTGTAGAGAAGTCTTTTAATTTTGCCGATATAACTTAGATACTCTGTTTCAAGAACGTCAGAGCCGGTTAATTTTTTTTCACAATTGGAGCAAATAAGTTTTTTACCGATGCGAAAACCGTCGTAGAGCCCTTTAGGGGGCACCAGACCGCAAAGTTGACATTTAGGAAAAACTTTTTCCATTCTCTTACCTTCTTTCATCCTTGAATAGGCTAAATGCTAAGTACCCTATAATATATTCTTTCCGGAAAAAATGGTCTAAAACAAGCTCTTCCTCTTTTTTTCTCTTAGATATAAAGAAACGTCTAGCTACATTAAGCTAGACAATTTCTTTTAAAACTAAGGTTAGGCAGGTCAGTTCCATTTTTGCTCTGCAAGACGTTTATAAGATTTATAACGCTCCTCAGCAGCCTTTTCTGCGCTTGCATAGATCTCCTCCGCGCCCTCGGGATTGGTTTTTAACAAAGCTCTAAAGCGGACTTCCGACATGAGGAAATCTCTAAAGGAAGCTGTTGGCGGTTTCGAATCGAGGGTGAAGGGATTCTCTCCTGTTTTTAAACGGTCGGGATTGTAGCGATATAAATGCCAGTAGCCGGCTTCTACCGCTTTTTTGGCCTGGATAATACTTTTTTTCATTCCGGAACGAATTCCGTGATTGATACAGGGAGCATAAGCGATGATTAAAGAAGGCCCTTTATAAGCTTCTGCTTCTTTAAAGACCCGCATCGCTTGCGCCATACTGGCGCCTAAAGAGATTTGGGCTACATAAACATACCCATAACTCATGGCCATCATCCCTAAATCCTTTTTGCGAACCTGTTTACCGGCTGCCGCAAATTTCGCCACCGCTGCCTTGGGGGTCGCTTTGGAGGACTGGCCACCGGTGTTGGAATAGACTTCTGTGTCCAGAACCAAGACATTAACATCTTCCCCAGAAGCCAAGACATGGTCTAAACCACCATAACCGATATCATAGGCCCAACCGTCACCGCCAATTATCCATTGAGATTTTTTAACTAGATGATCTCTCTGGGCATATATTTTGGCTAAAAGTTCGTTGTTAAGATCGGCTTTTTCAAAGGCCTGCAACACCTTCTCCGATGCTGCTTTAGATTCTTCTGCCAAATCTTTAACCGCGAGCCATTGGGTAAAGGCCTCTCTTAACTCCTCGGGGATATCTAAATTTAAAGCTTGTTTCATATCTTCAGCTAATTTCCTTCTGAGTTGCCACACCCCGATATACTGGCCATAACCGAATTCGGCATTATCTTCAAAAAGGGAACTAGCCCAAGTGGGGCCCTGACCTTTATCATTTGTGCAATAAGGAATAGACGGAGCGCTTCCTCCCCAGATTGATGAACAACCGGTAGCATTGGTAATCATCATGCGTTCGCCAAAGAGCTGGGTTAGAATTTTAACATAGGGAGTTTCCCCACAGCCCGGACAAGCTCCACTAAACTCCAGCAAGGGTTTAATGAATTGACTGTTTTTGACGTTAAACTTATTTTTGATCCGCTCTTCCTTATTAGAAAGAGTTAAGGCGTAGTTCCAGAGAGGGGCTTGCTCTCTTATTGCCGAAGAAGCCTTTACCATTTTTAGGGCTTTATCTGTAGCTGGGCATATCTCGACACAATTCCCGCAACCGGTACAATCCATAGGACTGATCTGAATTCTATATCTTAGACCAGAAAAATCTTTACCGTTAGCTTCGAGGCTTTTGAACCCCGCAGGGGCTAGCTGTGCTTCTTGTTCATCCAGAAGGAAAGGCCGAATTGCGCTGTGGGGACAGATATAAGCGCAGTGATTGCATTGAATGCAATTTTCCATAATCCACTCTGGTACTTTCACAGCATTGCCCGGTTTTTCGTAAGCGGCTGTACCCAAGGGAAATGTTCCATCCTCGGAACCCATAAATGAACTTACGGGAAGTTTATCCCCTTCTCGGGCCCACATTACCCTGGCTACATCTTTTACAAAGTCCGGATCACCATTTTGTCCCAGGAAGATTCCGTCATTGTTATCGGCATTTTTCCAGGATTCCGGAATCGGTACCTTTTGCAAGGCTTCGCAACCAGCATCCACTGCCTGGTAATTCATATCTACTACATCTTGGCCTTTTCTTCCGTAAGCCTTGACTATAGATTCTTTCAAATATTTAATCGCATCCTCTAAAGGAATGACATCAGCCAGTTTAAAGAAAGCTGACTGCATTATCATATTAATCCGACCGCCTAGCCCGATATCTTGGGCTATTTTAACCGCATTAATTATATAGAACTTTGCTTTTTTATCGTAAAGTTCTTTTTTAACGACCCCTGGTAGTTTTTCCTCAAGTTCTTCCAATTCCCACTGGCAATTAAGTACGAATGTACCGCCCGGTTTCAAATTTTTGAGCATATCGTATTTGCGAATATACGATTGGTGGTGACAAGCGATGTAATCGGCGTTGGTTACCAGATAGGGAGCTTTGATTACCTTTTCCCCGAAACGTAGATGAGATACTGTGGTGCCTCCTGATTTTTTACCATCATAAGCAAAATAAGCCTGGGCATACAAATCAGTGTGGTCACCAATAATTCTGATCGCTTGTTGGTTGGCCCCGACTGTGCCGTCCGCACCTAAACCCCAGAATTGACAACTGATTGTCCCCTGAGGAGTAGTGTCAACATCATCCCCTACGGGGAGGGAAGTGTAGGTCACATCATCTTCAATGCCGATAGTGAACCTATTTTTCGGCTCCTCAAGTTCAAGATTCTTGTAGACCGCTAAAATCTGAGCCGGAGTTGTATCCTTGGATCCCAGACCATAACGACCGCCAACTATAAGAGGTTTCTCTTTCTGATCGTAGAAAGCATTTCGGACATCTAAATAGAGAGGTTCTCCCAAAGCTCCTGGTTCTTTTGTCCGATCAAGGACAGCAATCCTTTTAACGGTTTTTGGCAACGCTTTTAAGAAGTGCTCCTTGGAAAAAGGACGATAAAGTCTAACTTTAATAAAACCTACTTTTTCACCGTGCGCCCGGAGATAATCCATGGTCTCACCAATAGTATCCCCCACCGAACCCATAGCCACAATAACACGCTCCGCATCCGGCTCGCCATAATATTGAAAAAGTTCATATTCTCGACCGGTAAGCTCTTTGTAAAGCTTCATATATTCTTCAACAATACCGGGTACTGCTTCATAAAAGCGGTTAGCGGCTTCTCGAGCCTGGAAATAAATATCTGGATTTTGATTTGTTCCCCGCGAACAGGGATGTTCAGGATTTAATGCATTTTGGCGGAAGGCTGCCAAGGCTTCATAATCCAATAATTTCGCAACCTCTTCATACTCCGGAACACTGATTTTAGAAATTTCATGGGAAGTTCTAAAACCGTCGAAAAAGTGAAGAAAAGGCACCCTAGCTTTCAAGGCGCATAGATGGGCCAAAAAACCGAAATCTAAAGCTTCCTGGACCCCACATGAACTTAACAGGGCAAAGCCGGTCATCCTAGTCGCCATAACATCCTGATGATCACCAAAAATTGATAAGGCGTGGGTAGATATAGCCCGAGCGCTGACATGGAAGACCCCGGGTAAAAGTTCAGCCGCAATTTTATACATATTAGGTATCATAAGTAAGAGTCCCTGAGATGCAGTATAAGTAGTAGTTAAAGCCCCAGCTTGGAGCGAGCCATGGACTGCCCCGGCCACACCGGCTTCTGACTGCATTTCAACTACTTTTAAAGTCTGACCGAAAATATTTTTTTTGCCATTGGCGGCCCACTCATCAACAAACTCCGCCATATCTGACGAAGGGGTAATCGGGTAAATTGTTGCCACTTCAGAAAAGGCGTACGACGCATGAGCCGCAGCCTCATTTCCTGACATTGTTCTCATCTTGGCCATTGGTAATGTGTTCCTCCTCTGATTAAATTATTTAAGTGTAAATAATGCTAGTAGTACTACCATTATCATATTTTTCAGCAACAAATCCTTTTTTTCACCAATAAAAAAACTTTCCTCCTTTTTACAGCCAGCCAAAGTTGATCTTTTAATAAACTTATAAAATAGAATATGAATCAAAAAGGATTTTGACTCCCAAAAAGGCAATTTTTAAAATTATTTGATTCTTCTGATTTTTCCGAAGAGTCTGTAATTTTAACCTGTTTCATACCCTAGTTTATAAAGATTCTTTAAACAGCTTGGCTTTAAAACAGCGATGAATATAAACTTCGGGAACTATATTTAGTCCCCGAGTTAACTAATAGTATACCTTTTTTTTATCTGACTAGTCAAGTGCTTTTTTTTATGTAATTATTTTTTTCTTTCCCCGCCAGTTTAAATTCCCAGAATCTGTAGAACGAGCAGAACCAGCACCCCTGGAAAGCCTAAAATAGCCACTAGAATAACGGTAAAAACGTTTATCGGTATCTCCAACCCGAAAACACTTAAGAGTAGGTTCACAATCCATAATCCGACAATCCCGCCGAGAATATGAATAGCAATTTTAATCAACTTATAAGGCTTTTTCAAGGCACTTATTACAATCAAGCCCAACAGCAGAATAAATAGCCCTAAAAAAACAAGTGTCATGGTCATTCCTCCAAACCCTTCTAGCGCATAAATATGCTGAGCTTGGCCTAGAAAGAACCGAGATTTCAAATTCTTAAAGCAAATTTTCTACTTTGAGGGGCTGGTTGTGCTCTAAATCACATTAACCCTTACCCTTAAGTAAAAAACATGGTCTAAAAGACTTTTTTGCCCACTTATACCATGTTTTCTAATATTATCTTGATTGTTAGGACTTAGGTTATTTTTATCTCCTGACTTACAATCAAAGCGGGCGTCTACCTTCTAAAGCCCTGGCAATAGTTACTTCATCTGCGTATTCCAGATCTCCGCCTACGGGAAGACCATGAGCAATCCTGGTCACTACCATGTCTAAAGGTTTTAGTAGTTTGCTCAGGTAAAGTGCGGTAGCCTCCCCCTCGATTGAAGGATTTACAGCGATAATCACTTCTTTTACTTCTTCTAAGCGAGAGAATAAGCCAGAAAGGTTTAGCTGATCTGGTCCGACTCCTTCCATAGGAGACAAGACCCCGTGTAAAACATGGTACAGTCCCCTGTACTCACCTGTCTTTTCTAAAGCAACCACATCGCGAGGCTGCTCCACAATACAAAGCGTGGTTTTATCACGGTGCTCACTAGAACATATTTTACAGGGATCAAAATCGGTGTAGTTTCCGCAAATAGTACAATGTTTGATATCTTTGAGGGCCTGAGTAATAGATTGCGCCAAATCTTGAGCTTCCTCCGAATGCTGAAGGACATAAAAAGCTAACCTGGTCGCTGTTTTGACCCCAATGCCAGGCAAACGAGAAAAGGCAACGATCAAATCAGTTAAAGGTTGTGGATAATATATATGATCCATACTAACTTTAGGCCTTCCCTTTAAAATAACCCGGGAATATTAAAGCCTCCGGTAACTTTACTCATTTCCTCCTGCACCATGGCCTGAGCTTTTCTTAAACCCTCATTAACTGCTGCCCTCACCAAATCCTCAAGCATCTCGGAATCGTCAGGGTCAATTACTTCCGGTTTTATTTTCAAATCTAAAAGCTCCATCTTACCGCTAACTTTTACTTCTACCATACCGCCGCCCGCAGAGGCTTCAACTTCCCTTTGCTCTACTTCTTCTTTAATTTTTAGCATATTCTCTTGCATTTTTTGGGCTTGTTTAAGCATTTGGTTCATATTACCCCTGCCGCCCGGTGGTCTAAAACTCATATGTAATCTCTCCTTTTAATTTCACTAATTATTATTTTACTTGTCTTTACGAACCTGTACAAGTTCAGGACCAAAAATATCCAAAGCTTTTTTAACACAAGAATCTGCGCTACTGTCTGCGCCGAGTTCCCTTTCGTCAGAAGATTCTTGCTCCATCAAAGCTTGATAATCACTTTCCATTAAAGGAACTACCTTAAGCTTAACAGCCAAAACCTTCTCCAATGCTTGTTCTAAGATTTTTGTATTGTCTAGTTCCGCAAGCTTGTCCCTGTGAAAAGAGAATTTTTCTTTAAATACTAGATAAAAACACCCGGATTTCAAAGCGGCGGGAGTCCCTTCCAATAAAAAAGCATGAGTGGGTACATTTATTTTTTTTACTTCCTCCATGACTTGAGGCCATTTAGTTTTAATCATCTCGATAAAATCTTCCGTCTGGAATTCCATCCCCGCCACGGCTCTGTTTTGCGAAAAATTGTTATTGTTGTTATTAGGCTCATGTTGAGAAACTACCTGAGGTTTTTCTTTATCAGTATCCACTGGCGGCCTCACCGAAAGATCTTTCCGATCGGATGGCTTTCCTGCCGGATAATTAACACTTTCTGGAGACTCAGGAACTTTCATATTTGCCGCGGACGACTGGCTATCACCCTTCTGATACAAGACCTGGATCAATATCATTTCTGCTGCCAGTCGAGCATTGGAGACAAATCGTAATTCGCTTTCTCCTTTCAGAAGGATTTCGATCCATTGTAATAACTTCCCTAATCCCGCTTTTTCACTTTGATGAATTAGCCTGGGCACAAGTTCCGGAGATAAAAAAGGTTCTTGCTTACCCGCCGCATATAACAAGCATTGACGCAAGTAATCAAGAAGCTCCGCAATTATCTGCCTCGGGTCACGACCGAGCGCGACTCCTTGTTCTAATTTATTTAAAGTTTTAGCATAGTCTTGCTCTAGGAGACAATCGGTAAGATCGGCGCTAAAGACTTCTCCAACCATGCCAATAATCTGAAAAACATGTTCCTCCCGAATAACTCCGTCTTGAACAAGGCATTGATCCAGAATACTCAGAGCGTCCCTTAAGCCTCCCTCAGCTTTGAGAGCGATAACCTGAATTGCTTTATCTTCGATTTCCCGCCCTAGAAATTCACAGATCTGTTTTAATCGTGCGGCAATATCCGCTGTTGAAATACGGTGGAACTCAAAACGTTGAACCCTAGAGAGAATAGTTAGAGGAATCTTATGGGCTTCTGTGGTTGCGAGGACAAAAACAACGTTTTTGGGAGGATCTTCAAGGGTTTTTAGCAAAGCATTAAAGGCATCGTTGGTAAGCATATGAACTTCGTCGATAATATATACTTTATATTGACCCTCAGCAGAAGAGAATTTTACTTTCTCTCTAAGATCCCTTATCTCGTCAATTCCCCGGTTCGAAGCAGCGTCGATTTCTAGAACATCAAGAGCCACTCCCCGGTCAATACTTTGGCAGGAGGAGCATTTATTGCAAGGTTCAAATTCTTCCCTGTCGAGGCAATTCAAAGCCTTAGCTAAAATTTTAGCAGCCGTGGTTTTTCCGGTTCCCCGTGGGCCGCTGAATAAATAGGCGTGGGCGACTTTATTGTATTTTAAAGCATTGATCAGGGTCAGGCGAACATGCTCTTGTCCGACCATCTCCATAAACGTTTTAGGCCGCCATTCCCTGTATAGCGCTAGATAGGACATCTTAGCCACCCCTTTAGTAGACCAAAAAAGATGGTCAAGTAAAACCACCTTATAAAAATAAAGACCGTGCACCTTTGATCGAATATAAGCACCCGGACGTTACCCTTACTCCAATGCTCATCACCGGCTGCCTCACGGCACACAAAACTAACTTCTTAGTGCTGCTTCCGTCAGGACCTGACACGGTTCAAAGCGTTCCGTTGCGCAAGACCGAAAATTCATCACACCGGAGACAAGGACTGCTCCGACTACTTAACCCTCAACAAAGGAATTAAACCCTGCTATAGCGGATTGCAGGTTACAAGGAACCGCTAACTCCCCGTCTAGCACAGCCAAAGTTATTATACCACAGATAATAAAAATAAAAAATAAGCGAAATTCTTCCTCCACAATGGATAAATAGTACCCTTTGTAAGGGACAGAGACTCCAAAAGGCGCAGGCTATTCGAGTGTCGACCTAAAGTATAAAAATAGGAGGGCCCATTGATCGGTACCCCGACTAACGTCGGGCGTAATCCTCCCATAGGGCGCGGGAAATATTGGTACCTGTTTTACAAAACTCACGTTTTTTAAAACAGCGTGATACTCCCATAAGTCGCATCACGCGTTCAAATCCCACTCTCCTTCTAATCAATAAACTTCATCTCACGATGAAGTTTAAATTTCTTTTACTGGCGGAGAGAGTGGGATTTGAACCCACGACACGGTTCCCCGTGTACCCGCTCTCCAGGCGAGCGCCTTCAGCCAGACTCGGCCATCTCTCCATGTTTTTTAATTAAGATCTAAGAGTCATAAATAGTCACAACTGATATTATAATTGCTGAAGTAGGCTACGTCAACACTAATTCTTTCCTCAATAAAAAGGCTATGTTCACGAAAGAAAAACATTCGAAATCCTCTTGTTTTATCCGGAACAAGCGCTTAGTGTTTAAAATTTACAAATTATTGGAAGAAAAGTGTGAAGCAGTATATAATATATTGAAGGGGGAAATGGCATGAAAAAGTATTTATATTTATCATTTTGTATAGTTATAGCTTTGACATTCTTGTCAGGATGCAGTGGCTATAATAACAGCAAGATAGCCGAGGGGGCAGAAAATAAAAATGTCCATCAATCTTCGGAAACAATTGATTGGGAACCAACAGCATATGAAACTGTCAACAACTTTGCTGGTGTTACTATGACTGTAAAGAAAGGAACAGTGTCCCCTAGCGGATTAACGGTGGCATTTAAGAATAACTCTGACAAGCAATGTATCTATGGTGAATACTTTTTATTGGAAAAGAAAATTAATGAAAAATGGTATCGAGTACCTGTCGTTATAGACGGTCACTATGGTTTTGATACTATTGGATATGATTTGGCCTCTGGGAAAGAAGGAGAATGGAAAGTCAATTGGGATTGGCTCTACGGAAGTTTGGATCCTGGTGAATACCGCATAGTGAAAGATATACTGGATTTTAGAAATACAGGGGATTATGACAAATATTATTTGGCAGCGGAGTTTATAATTGATTAACCGCATAAAACGTGCCCGTTTTTGAATGTGTTTATGATAGTATCTTTTTATATTATGCGCCATAAGTCAGGTTTTTCTTTTAGGGACAAATTTTTGCCTAATCTTAACATATCATGAGTTTCCTTAACCTTATAAGAGCACGAGGGGCTGTTGCAAAACGAAAAGTATTTCGAGCAACAGCCTCTTTCTTTCTGATGAAATAGAGATGATCTTATTGCGGAAATGAATTGGCAACTAATGCTTTATATTGCTCTTTAGTAAGGTCACAATGATAAAAAAGTTTATAGTACCGGGCAGTTTCTTCATAAAGATCATATTGGGCATGCTTCGGGTAGAGTAATTGGGTAATCCAGATTATACCAATATAGCGATTAACTGAAGGGGGATTCCCCATCCAATTATAAGGGCCGTAAGGTACTTCGTAATATTTGCCATTCCTAATGGCTTTTAATTCCTGCCAGGCTTTATCTTTGGAAACTTTACTATAGGCGCTGTTCGGTGCAAAAACAATCACATCAGGATCCCATAGTAAAAATTGTTCCATATCCACAGGATTTCCTGCTCCTTTACTGGAGATGTCATCGACCACGGCTACATTGTTACAAATCTGGTCGAGGATTTCGGCGTGGAAAGAGCCCTTGGCTAGGACATTCAGACCATCTTCTCCAACACAATAGACTAAATTGACTTTATTCTCGTCGCCAACCTTGGTCATAATGTCTTTCATTTCACTCAATATTTCCTCACAGTATTGAGCCAGGACTTCGGCCTCTGCCTCTTTATTAAGCAATTTTCCTAAAGTTCTATAGGTGTCTGCCATAGTTTCCGTAGTTGCTTCGATGTGAACTGTGGGAATGCCTACTTGGTTCATGATGTTATCCATATCTTCCACTATACTGGATTTTGATTCGCCAATGTCAATAATGATCTGAGGATCTGCTTTAGCAACCTCTTCGAGATTGAGATCGCCTTTACCATAACCATAAAACTGTCCGAGAACCGGAAGGTTAAAATACTTTGAATCTATATATTGCTCTGCGCTGGGATCCCATTCACTGGCTAAGCCTACGAGCATATCAGCCGCTATAGGAAAGAGTACGATCTGCGCCATTGTTCCCGAGGCTGCAATCCTGGTAATATTGCTAGGGATTTCTACAGTGCGTCCGGCCGAATCAGTAAAGCTTATTGTTTCGACTTGGTTTGAAGTTTTTTCGGTGTTCGTACTGCAGGCAGTTGTAAAGGTTAATAAGAATAAAACAACCAGGAGCATGGAGATAAGTTTTTTCCTCATAGTGTAAGTCGCCTCCTTTTTCCAATTTTAAGAGCATTTTTCATGAAGGTAATCCGTTTTAACAATACCCTTTGGAATACAGACTCTTACTTGATCGCCATAGAGACTCTGAACCTCTACATCCACACCGTAAAGAGCTTTTATCAGGTTCTCCGAATATATTTTGTTAGGTGCCCCGTGAGCGAGCACTTTACCATCCTTTAAAGCTAACACTTTGTCGGAAAAAAGAAACGTTTGCTCGGGGTTGTGGGTCGATTGTATAACAGTATATCCCTCTCTAGCCAAAGCCTTTATTTGGCTTTGAACTCGGATTTGATTCCCAAAATCTAAACTGGCAGTAGGCTCGTCAAGAATAAGTATTTTGGCTTCCTGGACCAAAGCTCGAGCGATAAGCGCCAGTTGCCTCTCTCCACCGCTTATTTGGGTATAAAATCTATATTTAAGGTGGGCAATTCCCATTTTTTCCAAAGCGGCTTCCACAAGCTCGACTTGTCTTTTCCCGGGTTTGGAGAGTGAGGATACCTGCACTGTTGTTCCCATAAGCACCATTTCGAATACGCTGTAATTGAAAGAAGGGTAATGGGACTGAGGAATATAGGCCACATATCTTGCCATTTCTTTAATTCCCATTAGTTTTAAATCCTTGTTATTTAAAGTGATGCGACCTTTATATCCTTGGAGCAACCCGAGTATACAACGGAAAAGGGTACTTTTTCCTACTCCGTTTGGACCCAAAACCGACAACAATTCATTATTTTCGGCTGAAAAACTGATATCCTTGAGAATGAGTCGATCATCATAGCCAAAGGTAAGGTTGGATACTTTGATGCTCAATAGCCTTCCCCCTTTCGGGTAATGAGGTAAATAAAGAAAGGAGCCCCGACAAAAGCGGTAAGAATTCCAAGAGGAATTTCTGTAGCAAAAAGATTCCGAGAAAAGTTATCAACAACAAGGAGAAAGATTGCTCCCAAAAGCATACTGGCAGGCATTAACGAATCGTAATTGTTTCCTACAAGTTTTCTGGCAAGATGGGGAATTACCAAACCAACCCACCCGATCATGCCGCTCACTGAAACGCTGGCTGCTGTAACAAAGGTCGCACTGATAATGACAATCAACCGAATTAGTTGGGCATTTACTCCCATAGTTTTCGCTTCGTCATCACCAAAGGTGAGAATATTTAAGCGCCATCGGATGAGAAGTAAGGGAATTAACCCAATGCCCATAGGGATAAATGCGAAAGCAACATCTCTTAACTTTGCTCCGGATAAGCTACCCATCAGCCAATAGGTAATTGCAGGAAGCTGATCATTGGGGTCAGCAACTAATTTAATGAATGATGTGCCTGCCGAGAATAGCGAACTGACCATAATCCCCGCCAAGATCAATCCAAGTACACTTTTCCCTTTGACCTTTTTGCTTATTAAATAGACTGTGGCAACCGTGAGAAGACTGAAGCAAAAAGCACTAAGGGTGATTAATGTACTGCTTCCATGGTTAAGGATTGCCAGAGCAGCGCCAAAAGCTGCTCCTGCTGAAGCTCCCAATATGTCTGGAGCGGCCATAGGGTTTTGGAAAACACCTTGATAGGCTGCCCCGGCAGCCGAGAGACAACAGCCTACTAAACAAGCCAAAAGAATCCTGGGAAATCGAATGTTGATGAAAACAACCTCAAGGCGGTCGGCCCAGAATTGTTCAACAGGCAAGACCTTAGAGAAAAGAATTCCAAACACTTCTTTTGGTAGTATGGGGTAGCGACCAAGCTGAAAAGAAATAATTACGATAATCAAAAGAGTAAACCCCAGGCCCATAACGATGTAGGCACCTTTACCGGTGTGTTTCATTTTTTACCGCCTTTAGCAATGATTTGTTTGTAATTAAGGCATCGCTGCAACACCCAGGATATCCCGTGAAACCAGCGGGTTTTTACACATACCCTGATATGGTGCACCCGTATCGAACAACCAAACATCCGTTTTTTCTATCCGGCCTACGACTTTTGTTCTGTTGCTGTAATCCGTCTCATGAAATCGAAGGCTTTTTTCATCTTCCATCCCTGTCTTCTTTATCAATTCTTACCATCTGACATCCCTGTTTGAAGATCCCGGGGCCCAAGCCGCCTTCCCGAACATACCGCCAAAGAACTTCATTCTGCAGAACAGAACCGGCTAATCCTTCAATTCCCATGCTAAAAAGAAGCGGGTGCAAAGGCGTACTGGGTCCCACCAGAATCACTTTAGCCTTCTTGCTTAATTCCAAAAGTCTGGGTAGAGTTTTGTTGATCAGGGTAGCCGCCGTAATAAAAACATAATCCTGATCAGGCAATACATATTCACAAGCAGGATCAGGAAGATCTCCCTGCTGAGGGCAACGCTCCAGAATGGTCAAGCTGCACCAATCTCTTAATTTCTCCAACTTAGGAAAATGGCCGATCACAGACACCTTTTTACCTTTCAGTTCAGGGTAGTAAGTCTCAAAGGCATTGCCTTGAGAATGCTTTTCTAATTTACATCCTGAATAACACTCGACATTTTCGATGGTATTAAAAGCCGAGTTGATAGCCGCCAACCCAATACCCGCTTCCAAGCTGTTCCACGACTTGACATATTCAGCCAAATCCCTCACCTTCATCCCGACCAGGTAACCGCAGTTTTTAACTGGACCCATGCCATTCTGCATAGTCAACGCCATCCCAGTTGCTTCGGAACGAACTAAAATCCAAGAAATCCCTACGAGACAGTCTGTAACACGCAACTCTGAAGGTACGGCTGCAATTAATGAGTCATAAATCTCCCACATATTTTCAGACGTTTTTTTGCTTATTCGGCCCGTGCTCATATGTTATTCACCTCCTCGCATAACTCAATTTTCACGTAATACGGCTTAGGAAATAACTCGCTCTACCGTCAGCATGTCCCTCTCTTCTCCCAAAATTGCCTCCACCAGGGTCCTGTTTCTTATTAAAATACTATTGCTTCCACCATAATAGTCGCCTCATAACATGACTCCCATGCCCAATATTACACAAGATTATGCCCAAAGTATGTTGCCGGACCAACATTTACAATCTGAAAATTTCAAAGTAGTTCTTATAAAATTTTATCAACCCTTCATGTTCCATTTGTTTTAATTCATGAGAAAGCACACTGCGGTTCACACCAAGGAAATTGGCTAATTCCTCCCTGTTAAACTTGATATAAAACCGGTTAGTTCCTTTCATTTTCTGTTGTAAGGCCAAGTAATAGACGATACGCTCCCGTACACCTTTAAGGGATAGAGCTTCAATTTTATGGTATTTACGCATATTTTCATCAGCAATATAATGCAGGATATTGCGAAATAACAAGTCTCTGATTGTATTATCGATAAAACCTTGTCGTATTATTTTACCAGCAGAAAACCAGTAGATATCCGTGTCTTTTACGCTGTAAACGGTATAAGGTGCAGTCTTTTTTCTGGTACATGCGATTTCAGCGCCAACCAGATAGTAGGGAACCAGTTTTTGCATCAGTAGTTCCTTCCCGTCAGACGTGAATTTCGCAATGGAAGCTTGTCCTTTAAGAATGATTCCAATATGCTTAACAATCGCATCTTCCGCGATAATCAGTTCCTTCGCTCGGTAAGAATGAATGCTCCCGTCTAATTGTTGTTTTGCCAATTTGATTTGCTGCTTTGACAAGCCTGAAAACATTCTACAATTCTCCATTGTCTATTCTCCTCCCTAGCATACTGCAAACCACAAAAAACACTCAATCTCATCATTTCACCACTCCTCTGTTCATCGATTCCAGTTTTGTTCAGCGTTAAAACACAAAAAAGTTCCATTTTGGCGAAAGTCAAACCCTCGATAAATTCACACATTGAAATCCACCTCCTTTTCAAAGGGGAAGGCATAACCATTTCTGGATATACCCCAAGAGCATTTCGCCCTGGCCGAACAACCATGAACTAATCGTTAGGTTACTATCGATTAATTTTTAGGTTATTTCGGCTCAGAGATAACTATTAGATTCTTCTCAAATAATAACTAGTAATCTGTTTTGTTTTCCTAAGCCATTTCCTTACAAAAAAGAATTCTTGTTTCCCGTTTGGAAACAAGAATTTTGAAGCAAGGAAAATATGTTCCTGGTATTTTGAGTATCCCTCAAAATTTTCTCCTTTCCAATCCGGGAGGCACCACCGTTTCCAGTCGTACCCTGTGAGTTTATAGCTCAGGCTCATGATCCTTAGCAACCCCCGTAGAACCATGAACTCGGAGAATGAGAAAGCGCATTATTTAATCGATTATACACCAGAATAGAAGTGTGCTCAAATTCCTAAGTGAAAAACCATAGTAAGTTAAAACCTCGTTTATTTCTTAACTTAAATAATTTCTATTAGCTCGCTCATTTTTGAGAAACGGTTGTCAACATAGGAATATACTTTTTGGCGATCATAAAGATAAGCTCTAAAACCCATTCTTGAAGGCATAACATAATCATTGACCAGATCATCGCCAACAAAGATCGTGTCCTCAGGCAAAACATCAGCCCTTTCCAAAGCCTTTTTATATATAGAAGGATGTGGTTTCTTCCAACCAACCCCGATGGAAGTGAGAACGATATTAAAGTAGTTTTCTAAACCGGTCATGTTTAATAGATCCTCAATCCCTCCCTCTACTATAAGATTTGAGATTAAAAGTAAATTATAGTTAACTCTCAAATGCTCAAGAGTCCTCCGTACCTCTTCCGAAACATAACACTGACTCCTATAATTTCGCCAGAAATTACTTTTCAAGCTGTTGATTACTTCCACTTGCTCACTTTCGCTACTCCACTTCAGTTTTTTATTAACTAAAAATTTTAATCGATCTTCCAGGGAATGCTCCTTGTAGGGAGGAGTACTAACCCAAAAGGTTCTTTGGGATAAAGTAAATTGTTCAATAAATTCGGTCTTGTTTTTCCAGATATGTTCCACTCCGGAACCTTCATAGGCCCAAAGAGCATAATCAATTCCTTTTGGTAGGTTATAAAGATCAATAACTGTTTCCATACAATCGAAAAAAATATACTTTTTAGAGCTCATTGTTTTCCTTTCCTAAATCAATTTAACTCTTAAGGTAAGCCTATCAAAAAGAAATAGCCAATTCCAGCTTAAACAAAGAAAAAAGCCCTCTTTCTACTGAAGACTTTAGAATGCCGTCTCTAATTATTTTATAAAAATGGTTAAAATTTTCTATCCTCTGGGTTTAAAACCTTAATTTCCTTTGCCCATTGGTAATCGGAACCCAATTGATTCTTAAATGTTTCACTTAAAGTAGATACTTTTAAGGCATAAGCGGATTTGTAATGGCCATGATTTTTATAAAAAGTTAGACGCCCTCCAATTCCCCGGTTATACGCAGTATAGGATTCATACCGATCTTTATAAACATCATTTAAATAGCGTAAATACCCCCCGGCTAAAAAAGTAGCATAATACTTATTTTTATCTAAGAGCTCGGAAGTGGGTTGAGGGATCTCTATCCCATAATATTCAGTTATTGCCATATAAGCGGTACGGGCAGAAGGTAATTTCATCTGAGTTGTGCTATAGGATAAAGTGCCTCCGTCCATGCGGGTTTGTGGTTTAAAGCCCGATTCCTGGGCTATTAAAGCCAATAGTTCACAAGGCAGGAGATCAAAAGTTTTTTCTACTTTAATAATATAATTTAAATACTCGGGTTCTGCGTGATAATCACGAGCTATGCTTGTTAATTTTTTATTTAACCTTTCCGAAAAATTTTCCTCAGAGGCAGGCAATGCTTTGCCTTCTATTTGAATTTCCTCGACAGGTTCTACGGCAACTGGTTGTTCTTTAACAGGTTCTGCCTGAATAGATTCCGCTATAACAGGTCCTTCATAGGCAGGGGTAGAAACGGTTTCACTGCCTGATATCTTACTAAGTCCGTAAGGATAATAAGCATAAGCGGAAAAATCTTGCTTTGTAAGAAACCCCACCGAGTTTAGAATTATCTGCAGTCCTATGAGCACCGCCAGTGAAAGTGGAAATATAGGAAACGGCTTTATAATTCCCTTTAACGGGAACATTTTAACTTCCTCCCTGTATTCAAAACTATTCCTTGTTTCCTATTTTTTCCATGAGAACTGGGGTTTATACTTAGCCCGTGCAATTTTACACTTTTAAAATTAAGTTTTTTATGCATAGTTTTCCAGGAAAAAGGGGCATAATTAAAATAAAGCTATTGTTTGCGGCTGATCGCGGTTGATTATCCAAGTAAGGGGGGTTTACCGGATGGCGAGTAAATTCAGCGACTTTGCTCGAGAGACTAAGAAACTGGAAGAAAAATTGAAGTCAGCTAATGTTTCAAAAAAGAATGACAGTGTCCCAGCCAAAGATAAGAATCCGGATGATATCCAAATTGAATAGAGTCAAGAAAGAAAGTTCTCCAGTTTATTTCCGGAGAACTTTCTTTCTTATTTAGTTTTATCTTTTATATAATGGGCTGCTTTATTGGTGCTTTCTTTAGCGTATTCAAAAACTTCTTTTAAATCTTTCTTAATTTCCCTGATATTCTTAGTAAGATTTTTGTACTTTCTAGCCATGCTAACACCCCTTTTATAAACTTTCCCTGGGAAAGAGAAAGTTTTTCTTCTTTTTAGTATAAACTTGAACTAGTTTATTATTCTTTTTCTTCAGCAACCCAGTATTTCCCCCTTGAATTTTATAGGCTCTTTGTTTAGTATTCTTTTGTAGGAGATAATCTTTTTTTGCACTTATTCTATATTAGAAAGAGGATAAAGATAATATGCGTATTTTCATATTTTTTATCTTAGCTTTCATCTCTTTTAGCTATTTTTTTTATGAAATTTATAAACGAATAAAATTTATCCGGCTTGGCCGACCAGAAAATCGTCGCGGACACCATTGGAAGCGTTGGCAACGCTTACTTCAAACCATTTTCCTCCAGAAAAACATTGCCAAGTATCCCTTATCCGGTATCTTACACGCTTTTATTATGTGGGGTTTTATTGTTTTAGTACTCAGCAGTCTGGATATGGCTTCTATATTCCTTTTTGCTAAAAATCTTCCTATTTTAGACTCCCCAGTGTTTGTATTTTTAAGAGATTTTTTCAGCCTTCTGGTGCTAATAGGAGTTTTCGGTTTTACTCTTCGCCGTTTAATCCTGAAATATAAAAAACAAAATTGGATCCATAGTTCTTATAGAGATTATGGTATCCTGTTTATGATTTTTGGAATTGTAATTACAGAACTAGTATTCTTTACCTGTCAGGCCCTATTGATAGAGCCTGCTTTGCCAACTTCCTGGTTTGTACTCATCTTGACCCAAGCTTTTGCAGGCTTGAATACATTTTCCCTTCTAATCATCAGAGAAACAAGTTGGTGGCTTCACTATTTAATTATTTTCTCTTTTCTTTTTATTATCCCCAATTCCAAACACCTCCATCTTGTTTTTGCCCCTTTTAATGTTTATTGGCAGTCTTTTCAGACCAAAGGAGCGCTCCAAGCCAGTCTCAACGAAAAAAACGACCGACTGGACGGGGTCGAAACTGTAAGGGATTTCACTTGGAAACAACTGTTAGATACTTTCAGTTGTGTTCTCTGCGGTCGTTGCCACCGTCAATGCCCTTCGGAACGGAGTAAAGAGCGGTTAAAGCCCAAAAGGATCAATGGCTTTATCCGGTCTTATCTTGAAGATGAAGGATGGAATCTATTAAAGAAAAAAACGGCTCGTCAAGTCGCCGGTGATCTCTTCTATTATGATTTTATCTGGAGCTGCACTACTTGCCACGGGTGCAATGATTCCTGTCCCTTAAAGATCGATCATTTATCGAAAATAATTGATATGCGCCGTAATATTGTGGCCAAAGACAAAGATGTTCCGGAAGCGATGAAAAAAGTCTTTGTCAATATAAACAAGCATGGTAACCCCTATTCCGAAAAAAACCTTTCTAAATCCTGGGTTGAGGAACTAGAATTACCGTCAATTATTGAAAACCCTTCGGCAGAATATTTACTTTTTATCGGCTGCCAAGGGGGGATTGATAACTCTAATCGAAAAATTATTAAGTCCCTGACTCGTATTCTTAAAGAAGCAAAAGTAGATTTTGCAGTCCTGGGAGAAAAAGAATGGTGTTGTGGAGAAACAGTCAGAAGAATGGGAAATGAGCGTCTGTTCCAAGAAACAGTCCATAAAAATATCGATCTCTTTAAAGCCCACGGCATCAAGAAAATAATTACTCCTTGTCCTCATTGTTTTAATACCTTTAAAAATGAATACCCCCAATACGGGGGCTCTTACGAAGTTATTCCTCACACCCTATTCCTCTTTAATCTATGGCGAGAAGGAAGACTTAAACTTCCTTCCAACTTAAATATAAATGTTGTCTACCATGACCCCTGTTATCTAGGGCGCTATAATAACATTTTCGAAGAACCGCGGGAGGTACTAGCTGCAATCCCCGGAGTTACGCTCTTGGAAATGCAAAACCGTAAAGAAAGCTCTTTCTGTTGCGGTGCAGGAGGCGGACGTTTTTGGACCCGGGAAGAAAAGGATAACCCTATTAGCACTAAGCGGGTGAAAGAGGCTTTAGAAACAGAGGCTTCTCTAATAGTTTCTTCCTGCCCTTACTGCCGGACAATATTTAAAGAAAAATTGCAACAACTGGGCAAAAACCATCTTCCGGTTCTCGATTTAGCCGAATTATTAGAGCCGGGAACCGACTAATCCCCTTTTTAAAGGTTCAAATACCAAGTGGCAATCGAAAAGTATATTATTACCCCGGCAATATCTACCATGGAGGTCACTAAGGGCCCGCTGGCAGTTGCCGGGTCCACTTTTAATTTTGTAAAAATAAAGGGTAAGGAAGCGCCAATAAAACTACCCACAATAACAACCCCCAGCATGGCGAGAGTCACTACTATGGCCACGTCTAATCCCGCTCTAAAATAACCGATAATCGATACCGTCAGGCCCATTATTATCCCTAACAGTACCGCTACCAAAACCTCCTTGCTCAATAACCGGAACCAGTCCCCGATTTTAACATCCCCGACCGCTAGAGAACGGATCAGCAACGTAGCAGACTGGGAACCGGCGTTCCCGCCGCTAGCAATAAGTAAGGGAAGGAAAAAGACTAAAGCGACAGTTGAATTTATTGTTTCTTCGAAAAGGGCTATTCCCGCTCCCGAAAGAATATTCATAAACACTAAAACCAGAAGCCAAGGGAGTCTCTTTTGAATAAGAAAAAGGGGCTTGGCATCTAATAGATTGATATTCATTTTCCCGATTGTCGCCATCTTATGGAAGTCCTCGGTGTTTTCTTCTTCAATTACATCCACAATATCATCGACGGTGATAATACCGACTAGGCGTTTTTCATGATCTGTGACCGGAATGGCTAAGAGGTCGTATTTCTGAATTAACCTGGCTACATCCTCTTTGTCGTCTGAGGTTTTTACAGAAATAACTTCCCCGCGCATGATCTCTTCTATTTTCAAGTCTGAATCGGAGACTACTAAATCCCTTAAAGAAACGATCCCTTCCAGATGGCGACTGTCATCAGTCACATAACAGGTATAGACAGTTACTTTTTCCCGAGCGTTTTTCCGTATCCTTAATAAAGCTTCCCCTACCGTCATTTCTTTTTCCAAATCCATAAATTCAATTGTCATTATACTGCCGGCAGAGTCTTCATGATAATTAAGAAATTGATTGATGAGTTTTCTTTCCGTTTCTGAAGAATTGCGTAAAATCCTTTTCACCACATAAGCGGGCATTTCTTCCAAAAAGTCTATTTTATCGTCAAAAAATAGATCGTCTAAAATACTTTTGAGTTCCTGTTCATTGACCAACATAGAGAGCTCGGTCTGCTTCTCTACTGCCAGGTAGGCAAAAACATCTACGGCAACCTCTTTAGGCAGCAACCTAAAAACTAAAACCGAAGTTTTCGCGTCTAATTCATTTATAAGCTCGGCAATATCGGCATTCTGTTCCTTGAGAAGTTTTTCTTTTAGAAGAGGATATTTCTTAGCTTTTAGTAATTCCTGAATAACAGCCATGTCTATTTTCATCATATCTATCATCCCCGTTTCCTTAAATAAGGATTTGCATCTTAACAAAAATAATCTAAACTGGCTTAATCTGTCAATAAACACCTTATCCCAAATAATAACATATTATTACTTTCTGCAAGATCGCTTATTTATTATTCCAAATAATATTTATAATACTATTTTACAAAACTGTAAACTTGCCTGTGTCAAAAAATTAAAAACTCAGTAGGAGTTGTGCTTACCGAGTTTTTAACTTAAGATTATGACTTTTTGGTAAAAGTTCGATGTTGGTAAAAATCAAAAAACATATAAATCATGAAAGTTATTAAAACTCCTAGGCCCATCCACCCTAGAATAGGAGCTGTAAAGGTAGCTAGCAAATCTAAAGCAATGGAAGTCATAGAAAAAAAATAAAGGATCCCCAGTTTTTTCCCGATTTCCTCGGCTGCATAAAGAGAAGTCATCCTCGCTCCAAAGGGGGAGCCAATAAATGCCCCAATAATTAAACACAATCCTAAAGCATAGTTCAATTTCAAGGTAAACCCATAACCGATCAAAGCACCGCAAGAAATAATAATAATACAGGCTAAGCTGGTTCCGATAGCTTTCTTGGAGTCAAAACCCAGCCATTTTATTAATAGAGGAGCAATAATAAATCCTCCTCCAATTCCCAAAAGAGCTGCTAAGAATCCGGCAATACAGCCAATAAAGGGCGCCGCTAAATACTTGCTTTTAAAAACAGCTTTAGTCCCTCGGCCGTTATTACCCTTGTATAGAGAATAAGCAAAATAGAACAACATAAATATTAAACAGATATTAAGGAACCAATTGTGACGTCCGGAAATATAAAAAACTATTCCTCTTGAAATCTGGGCCAACACTGCCCCGGCGATTCCTACCAGGGCTGCGGTTTTCCAGTCAACATTATTCATTCTGGTGTGAGTTATTGCCCCTGACATACTTGTGCCCAGAGTAAACATTAAAGAAGTAGCTACTGCTACAACCGGTTCAAATCCTAATAAAAGAAGTAAGGGAGTTAGGACAATCCCACCGCCAATTCCGAAAAAGCCCGATAAGGTCCCCACAAGCGCACCAACAGGTACAAAAAATAACACCGCCATAAACTACCCCTCAAAAATCATTTACTGCATCATAGAAAACGTATTTTTTAAGTGTAACAATTCTAGTCTTCAGTTTCAAGTTTCCCTTAAAAAAACATCCGGATGATCGGTTTTCATGCTTATTTTAACACGAATTCCAAACTCCCGGATGATTCTGTCGTTTATAACTTTACAGGTTTATGAGCTGAGCGAGGCACCATCACCGAGATATTTTTCCTCAAGTTTCCTAACTTCCTCTTCCCTGGCCAGAACTTCATCGATGGAAACCGGTTTAAAGAGTTGGGTTTTCATTTTTAATTTTACCCAAACTGCTGAATAAACAATTAGAATTATAGCCCAAATAGCAGCCATACTATATATCCTGGTTCTCATATCCGGCTCGGGATGAATGTTGAAGATCATAATCGCCGTGCCAATAATCCCAATAATTTGAGGTATACCTTTACCGAAACATTTAAAGCTTCTCTCTCTATCCGGATATCTTTTTCGCAAAACCAAAACATCAATATGAGCGATGACATAGGAGACCATCCAGAAGAGACAGCCGGTCAAAATTAGGAAAGTAATATCTTGAGCAGTTGTTATCCCAGTTACCAGGATAAAGAAGAAGAGAACAAAGAGAATTGTTAAACCCCAACCCGGAGAACGCCATCTATTTACCTTTGTAAAGATCTTAGGTAGCATTCCCTCAGCAGCCATCCCGAAACATAGTCTGGAAATCGAGGAGAATACGGTATTAAGAGTACTTATTGCTGCCGCTACACTGACCAAGCCCATCCACATCACCCCGGGTCTATTAAAGAGAGCCTGAGCAAAATCCACATGAGGTTGGGTAGAGTTCGCTAAGACATCAGCAGGTAAGTACTTGTTAAGAGCAAAAGCCATAATTATCTGCACTACTAATAAAAGGAGCAGACCAGAAATCATCGCTAAAGGTACGTCTCTTTTAGGATTCTTTAAATCTTTAGTCAAAGGAGTGATAAATTCGACCCCGATGAATAACCAAAAAGCCAAGGGGGCCAACGCTATAACACCCCAGCCCATGTGATTAAAAGAAGTAAACTCCTGAACTACAGGTGTTCCGGCATTAATTCCTAATACTCCGGCTAAACCAAAAACCAACATTGAAAGAATTAAAAAACCGGTAACAATTATCTGGGTCATCGCAAAAGATCTAATTCCTAAAATATTCACAATAAACAGAAAAATTACTATTGCTAAACTGATAACAACCGGAGGAATACTAGGTAAAAAGGCTGCATTGATCACAAAACCGATTAAAGCCGCTTCTGCCGTTGCGGCAAAAATCTGGCAAATTAAATAACCACCTACAACAGCAACCAAACTTACAAAAGGTCCCATTGCCGCTAGAGTATAGCTGGAGATACCTCCTGAACCGGGCATTAAACCGTTTAGCTCCGAAAAAGATAACGCCACAAAAATATTTAAGATACAGACCAGGACCATGGGAATAATAATTCCCCGTCCTGCAAACCCGACACCCTGAGATAGTGTCATAAACACATTTGTCGCCACTATGAGTCCGACACAAGTCGCAACTGCGCCTACAAGCCCCATCTTCCCTTGCTGTTTAACCAAAAGCCATTTCCCCTTTCTTTTTTTATTTGTTCATCAACATTGTTTCTCCATTGCTGATGTTACTAAATAACAAATGCAACTTTAATGCCAAAAACTGGAAGGGGTTTTGTTTTTTCAAAAAGTATTTCATTAAATCTAGGCCACATCTAAATTTCACACTGTATAAAAAAACTCCTTATTACTACTTACAATGAGCATTCAGCTTTTTTCAAAGCAAGAATCGTTCTATTTTGAAACAACGTAGTTTTATTTTTAAAGCAAAAATAGACGGCCTCTTACGCTATCAGATAATAGGTTATCGTCTCATTTTTAAACACGTTGTTTTATATTGAGATTTTCTCAGGGTACTATATTTTTTCTTTATTTTGCTTGCGCGATGTCTTCGATATCGTTAACCTATTAACAATAAAAATCGCTCCTAAATGCAGAGGAGCGATTGAACTAATTTTAGAAAGCTTAGAGATTTATAAGGTGCCATGAGTCTCTTAATTAGCCTTTCTAAGATTCAAGTCTCTTGGCGCTAATCGCATACTGTTCGGTGTAGACCAATTTGCCGGCTATCCGTTCTGACAGCATAAGGCTAACAGTGCAGATAGTTGTTCTAATAGAGTCTTTTAAAAGTTCACCGGCTTCAAAACTATCTATTGGTACAACTTTCCTGGCCAAGGTAATATGGGGAGTAAAACGCCCTTTATTTAATAAGAAACCTTCCCTTTCCAACTGTTGAACAAGGTCTCTTTGTAAGAAGATCAAGTCTTTATTAGCCTCTAGACCTATCCACCAAATATCCCCACCCCGGCGCTTAAATTGGCCGACATGATCAAATACCAATTCCAGGGGTGAGAAAGAGATCCTGTCCATTGCTTTCCTTACCCTTTCTACCCGAGTCGGGGAAACCTCTCCTAAAAAAACCAAGGTGAGATGCAAATTTTCCGGGCGAGTGAAATTACCTTTTCCCACTTCTTCAAGTTTTTGCTGGACGGCTACAAACTTTTGTCTAGTTTCTTCATCAAAATTAATCGCAATAAAAAGGCGCACAATAACCCTCCTGTAGATAAACTAAAAGCTCTTCCCTATGGCAAAAAACCCCTAAAAGATTTGCTGTTATCTTATTATTTTTATCGCCCCCTGAGGGCAATAATCTAAACAGAGTTCACAGCCCGTACAGAGCTTCGGATCCACTACTGAAACTCCATAATTATGATCTCCTTTTTCTTGAGAGATTGCCTGAAAAGGGCACCTTCTCATAGGGGGACAGGCTGGAGAGCGGTCACATTTTTTGGGATCAATATAGGCGGTTCTATTCATACTCTAAACACTCCTACTCTTAATATGCTATACCCCTATGGGGTATTCCTATTGTATTATATATTCCCCCCTAAAGCAATGGCTAAACAGCAAAATTTAAATAATACGATCGACAGTTTAAAAGAAAATTTAAAAAACGGCTTCCCTCATTCTGGAAAACCGTTATTCTCTGGCGGAGGGTCGGGGATTTGAACCCCGGGTTGGCTCATCACCAACACGTCATTTCGAGTGACGCACCTTCAACCAGACTCGGACAACCCTCCATATTATCTTTTTCTCCGGAAAAATTCCTTTAATAAACTAGAACATTCTTCTTCTAAAACTCCGGCTGTTATTTCTACCCGGTGATTCCATAGATTATCTTGTAACAACTTAACTACTGAATCTACGGCGCCGCTTTTCGGATCAGCCGCCCCGTAAACCAGATGTTTTATTCTGGCCTGTACAATCGCTCCGGCGCACATTGGACAGGGCTCAAGGGTTACATATAAAGTTGCGTCTGTCAGGCGCCAGTGCCCAAGTTTTGCAGCAGCTTCCCGAATTGCTAAAAGTTCAGCGTGAGCGGTAGGATCTTGATCCCGTTCTTTCTGGTTACAAGTTAAGGCGATGATTTGCCCCTCTTGAACAATTACCGCTCCAATCGGGACCTCATCTAAAGAAAATGCTTTTTTTGCTTCTTGGAGCGCGAGGCGCATCCAGTGTTCATGTTTCATATTCCTAAAAAGAATAAAAAAGGACTATATTCTAGCAATCCTTACTTTCTTTATCTATTTTGAATGGTGGCCCCGGGAGGACTCGAACCCCCGCATGTCAGGGTTTAGGAAACCCCCGCTCTATCCACCTGAGCTACGAGGCCATGGTTTTGACTTCGTTTCAATATGAAAAGTTCGAATATATTGTTAGTATGGCGGAGGGGGTGGGATTCGCTCCGCTCACTTTCGTTCGCTATCACGCCTCGCCTGGGCTAAAATGCTTCGCATTGATTCTCAATCGGTAACCCAACTACGTCGGGCGTAATGCCCCTATAAGTCGCATTACGCATTCGAATCCTACTTTTTAGTATGGCGGAGGGGGTGGGATTCGCTCCGCTCACTTTCGTTCGCTATCACGCCTGGGCTAAAAATGCTTCGCATTTTCTTAACGCCCGTTCGAATCCTACTTTTTAGTATGGCGGAGGGGGTGGGATTCGAACCCACGGCTCCTTGCGGAGTCACCGGTTTTCAAGACCGGCTCCTTAAACCACTCGGACACCCCTCCATGATTTATGCAATGCAAGACACAGACTGTATTATAGCA
Source organism: Desulfitobacteriia bacterium (assembly GCA_050943335.1). Taxonomy (GTDB): domain Bacteria; phylum Bacillota; class Desulfitobacteriia; order Desulfitobacteriales; family Syntrophobotulaceae; genus JBMNOZ01. The sequence goes on from JBMNOZ010000006.1 coordinate 93,621, forward strand.
TGTTTTTGCTTACTTTCAAAGATGGAATTTTTTCTTGTCCAAAGCTGTTTTGCAATTCTAATTTTAATAATAATTTATCACTATTATATAACATTTCATAATAAAAGCGGAAAAAGCGTTAGTGTCAAGTAATGTTCGCAAAAACCATCTAAAAAAATCCGTAATGGTTAGCGACTAATTGTGATCGGGAATCAAGGGCGAGCAAAGCGAGTTCATCTTGACCCTTGAGTCCCGCAGAAACCC
>JBMNOZ010000007.1:0-90403 GCA_050943335.1 Desulfitobacteriia bacterium
ACCGACTAACCCATTCAACCATTAATTTCTAAATATGGAAACAGGGGTGCTACATATTTGAACTTCCGGAATGCTATATTTTTTGCTTGCCAAAAACACTATTACTTGACCCCAGCATATACTGGAAAGTATACTTAGTTTATAGACAAAGAATACCAATTTTAACGGTATAATTTACAAGGGAGGATATATATGAGAAAAAAAATTGCTTGTGTATTAATTAGTTTGCTATTGCTCTTTCCATCTTCTGTTTTTGCGGCAAGTGACAGGATAAATGTAAAGAAGCTTACTTTCGACAAGGTTGAACAGTATATCAATACATACAATACTCAGATTTATTCCAACAATAAGGCTGTTGCGGATATAAAAGTACCTACGGATAGCGATAGGGCAGAATTGCAAAAAACAATTGACGACATTGATGCGCAAATACAGTATTACGATGGGGAAATTGCGAAACTTGATCGAGATAATCCATTTGAGAAGCCTGTAATTGATATTTACGAATTCTTAAAAGGTTTAAGTATAATGAACAAAGAAAGTCTAAAGAAACAACTTCAAAGCTTTGACGAGAACCGCAATAAAGCGTTAGAAGCACAAACACAAGCCATAATGCAGGTTGAAGCCGGCAATAAACAGATTATCTGGGGAGCGGAGCAAATATTTATTGCTTATAATTCTTTAAACCACCAGATAAAGCAGCAGAATAACCAGCTTAATCTTCTTTATAAACAATTAGATATTATGAAGCTTCAGAAAAAACTGGGCATGATTACCGGTCAGACAATTAAAAATGTGGAAATAAGCGCGAAAGAACTTGACTTAGCTATCAAGGCGATGAAAGATCAGCAAAAGTTTATGAAAGAGCAGCTTAATGTAATGCTTAATCAAAATCATGATATAGACTTGGAAATCGGTGCTACGCCCGATCCGGACCTAGATCTTATAAATGCGATGAATCTGGAAGAAGATTATAAAAAAGCGGTAGCTTTAAGTTTCGATGTCCGGGCTAAATCCGACTCTTATGAAAGAGAAGCAGAGAAAAGAAAGTTTAAGCTGGCTTTTAAAGAAAGCTTTGAAAATGTAGCTGATAAACTAGATAGCCTGGAGTTGGAAAAACTTAAGCTTGAAAACCAAAAGAGCTTGTATGATCAAGCGGCACTTAAACATAAATTGGGAATGATATCCAAAGTAGCTTTTGAAGAACAGCGAATTGCCTATGAAAACCAGCGGTTTAAGGCGCAAGCAGCTGAAGACGAACTTTTCAAAGCTTACCGGCAGTATGAATGGATGAAAAAGGGGCTTAGCCTCTAGCAATAAAAAGAATCTCGGAGAGTAACCTTCGGGATTCTTTTTAATGTAAGCGTCGTAATCGCCAAACAACACGATTTATGGAAACTACTTAGACGCAGATAGAGCAGATTACCTGCTTAGAGATTCTTTGCATTTAGGGGTGAGTTATGGTATTTACGATAGGGACAGGCTTGTAAGCTGTATGACCATAGGAAAAACAGAAACAGATGCACCCGTATTAGCGATTGAAGAAAAAGGATGGTATACAGCGGAAAGCTTAGTTTTAGCACGTTACCAGATGTTTTCTCAGGTTTATTTCCATAAAGTTCGGAGGGTTTATGACTACCATATTTACCGCGCTACAAAAGAGATTTTGAAAAAAGTTTAAGTTGCCGGATGGATGTTATCCGCCGCCAGATCAGGTTGAGGAGTGCGGCAAAATATGTTAATAATTCCGGAAGTTTTGTAATCCGCACCCCCAATTGCTGATTTTCAAGTGGCCATTGACAAATACCGTAGCTGACTTAAAGGAAAGAAGATTGCTTATCTACCAGGGAACTAATACTTTATATCCTTTTGCTTCAAACCATCTCTTTGCTATTTGCGGTGTAAAACCTTTCCATTCTTCCCTTGGCGTACAGCGGGTATCTCTCGGTATAGCGCCTTTTTCAACTACCGTAACATTTGCACCCCATTCAATAGCGAGTTCTGATGTCCGATGGACGCAAATGTCCGGGGCATGAAAACCGGCTGCAAGCCTTGTAACAGCAACAACCTGGGCTAATCTCCTTTCAGAAATTCCAGGTAATTTACCGAGCGGAGTCCCGACAACCGGAATCCTTTCCATACATCCAGTCACAACCGCTCCATATTTCATTGCCGTTAGAAATGAATCCGCAATCTCTTCATTCGTGTGTTCAATGCCCAGTGGTTCAATAAGGGATACTAGATCGAGCGTAGATCTGTTAACCGTTTCCAGCGTGGCGATCCTTTCTGCGGGGTTAAACCTGGTATTTACGCCTTCCCGGAGCCTCAGCGTGTGATATACGAATTCCAATCCGGCGTCTACCATTCTTTTGGCGATATTTTCATCAAATTCACCGGTATTCAGGCCAAGCTCATATTCACCAGGTACTTCCCGCTTAATTTTCCTTGCCAGTTCAATCAGCTTATCCAGACTGTAAAACTGCGTTGTTCTAAGCACTAGCCAACGGACACCCTGATCAACAAACTGCTTTGCAAGTTCTATCACTTCTTGCTCGCTAAATTCCTTCTCTTCTTTAACAATTCCCCATTTTTCACCGAATGAACAATACTCGAAGTTCATTGGGCAGGTCTTGAAATCAATTCCGATGGCCGCCCAAAGGTATGCCCTGTCTTGGCAAACGACAGAAGCGACTTCCCTGGCGGTTTTTCCTAAATACTCGCATTCCCAGATTACTTTCTAAGCCTACATATGTTATTTGAGAACCCTCGATTACAATACAATCGGCCTTTAGAAGCGGCTGGTTAATATCCCCGGTAACAAATTGTCCAATGTTTTTAATGATGGTCTTTGTCATAGGTTCACCTCATTTTAAATAATTCAGAGCTTCGAAGTGAAAAAAATGTGGATAACTCTGTGGAAAGTGTGGATAGGTCAGGGGGGTATGGTTTTGTAACCCTTATCGGTTCTAAACCGGAGACGGCGTCTGAAAAAACTCTTGACAGGGGTAAAAAAATGTGCAGGTTGTGGCTTAAGGACAGCGGGATATCAGGTTCCCAGGTAAAATTTGGATATAACCTTGAAGCTCCAGGGAGGAAAGGATAGCTGTGAGTTTGCTAAATTCCCCTTCTACTAAGGGGAGAAGCTCTTCTGGGCGTTTCGGTGTCTCCAGGGCTTGATAAATTTTTTCCGCTGTCCCTTCCAAAGGTACTTTTTTGGGCCTGGGCAGGATATTTTCTTTAGGATCGGTTTCTTGCTCTAAGCTGGGCGAGTCTAAACCGGATGGTAGAAGCTGGTCCTTTTCCAGATAGATTTTCGCTCCTTCTTGGATAAGGCGATTGGTCCCTTTGCTCTCTGTTTGATAGATATTATTGGGAACGGCGTAGACTTCCTTTCCTAATTCCCGGGCTCGATGAGCGGTAATTAATGTCCCGCTGTTTTTAGCGGCTTCGACTACTAATAATTTATCCAACCAGGCGCTGATCAAATGATTCCGTCTGGGAAAATAATTTCGTGACGGCCTTACCCCGGGAGGATACTCAGAAATAACGGCCCCGTTTTCAATAATGGCGTCCCTTAAGGAGCGCTGTTCAGATGGATAACAGATATCCAGGCCATGGGCTACAAAGGCTATTGTATAGCCTCCGGCTTTGAGGCAGGCGGTATGGGCATACCCGTCTATTCCTTTAGCCAAACCGCTGATCACCGGCACTTGGTGATGGGCCAGAAACTCCGCTGCTTCAGTTGCAACTCTTTTGCCGTAATCAGTACATCTCCTGCTCCCGACAATACCTACCCCACCGCTTTTGAGGCCGGAGTTAGACCGGTAATATAATAGCAGGGGAAAATCCCGGATCTCCTTTAGATGGGGAGGGTATTCGGGACTATTCATTTTAAGGAGCTTTATATTCAGCTTTTGAGTTTGCGCCCAGATTATTTTGGCTTTTTCCAAATAATTTGGATCTTTAATTTCGGCGTTCAGATTCTTATTGAGCTTAGGAATATTAATTAACTCCAAAGTTGAAGAGTGATAGATATTTTCCGGGGTCTGAAAATGGGAGAGTAATATTTTTTGGGTTACCGGCCCCAGGCCTTTAATTAGGGTTAACCAAATCCAATAAAGATCCATTTTCTACTCTCCAGTGACAAGCATTCCTGCTCGATCTTTATCCAGATCCCTGGACATAAGGGCGGCAGAGATATCTTCCGCTCTGATATTTTTGGCTTCGTTTAAATCGGCAAAGGTCCGGGCCAGTTTCAAAAACTTATTATAAGTGCGAGCGCTAAAGCGAAGTTTATCAAAAGCCAGGCGCAGAAGGTTTTTTGCCCCGTCTTCCAGGCGGCAGTATTCTTTAATCAAGGCTTCATTCATTTGGGCGTTGGCGTTGATATTCTCCAAATTGCGGAAGCGTTTAAGCTGTATTTCCCTGGCTTTCTGGACTCTTTCCCTCAGTTCGGCTGAGGATTTTCCCTTTTTAGAAGAGGAAAGGTTTAAGAAATCTACCGGATGGACATATTTTTGAAGATCAATGCGGTCTAGAATAGGACCGGAGATCTTTTGCCGGTATTTTAAGACTTCATAATCGGTACAGCGGCATTTTTCCTGTCCGTAGTGGCCGCAGGGGCAGGGGTTCATAGCCGCCACGAGCATAAAACGGCAAGGGAAGGTATGGGTGCTTCGAACCCGGGAGATTGTAACCCGTCCGTCCTCCATTGGCTGGCGGAGGGCATCGAGAGTTTTCTTTTCAAATTCGGCAATTTCGTCCAAAAAGAGAACACCGTTATGAGCCAAGGAGATCTCTCCTGGGGCAACAGGGTTCCCTCCCCCGATCAGGGAATTAGTGGAAGCGTTATGGTGGGGGGAGCGAAAGGGCCGCTCTGTTATTAGGTTTTGGTCTTTTAAGAGACCGGCGACGCTGTAAATTTTAGTTACTTCCAAGGCCTCGCTTTCGGTAAGGGGAGGGAGGATGGTGGGGATCCGTTTGGCGATCATGGATTTTCCACAGCCCGGGGAGCCGATCATGAGCATGTTATGTCCCCCGGCAGCGGCGGCAACTATGTATTCGATTAGCATATCCTGGCCCAGAATTTCGGAAAAATCAACTGTGGCTGGGGAGTTTTCAGCCTTAGTTTCTTCCTTTTCCACATGGGGGATATAGAGGCTTTTTCCTCCTAAATATTCAACAAGGGTTTTTAAATGGGAAAAACCCAAAAGTTCGATTCCGCTGACTAAGGAGGCTTCTTTGAGATTGGAGGTGGGAAGGTATAGGCGTTTAAGCCCCATCTCTTTAGCTGTTACAACCATGGGCAGCACTCCGCGTACCGATCGGATCTCCCCGGTTAAAGACAATTCGCCGATAAATCCGGCTTGGCTAAGGTTTTCGGAGAGGGGAATTAGCTGTTTGGTTTCGATAATAACTCCCAGGGCCATTGCCAAGTCAAAATGGGAGCCGCTTTTTTTCATTTCCCCGGGAGCCAGATTGATTACTAGGCGGTTAAGAGGGTATCTGGCGTCGGAACAGATAATACCAGCTTCGATCCGCTGGCGGGCTTCTTTGACGGCGGTATCCCCGAGACCGACGATTGTTGTATTTGGCAGTCCCCCTAGGGACATAACTTCCACTTGTACGGGGTAAGCGTTTACCCCATCAACGGCAAAGGATTTAAGTACGGTAGCCACAGATGACCTCTCCCTAAAAACCCGTTATTTTCCTAATTATACCATAAGCCGCCGCAAGTTCGAGAAAAAATGAGCTCTTGATTAAAAAAAGAACCAGGCTGAAAAAGCCTGATTAAATATTAAATTCTCTTCTTTTCTAATTTTGAATCTGTTTTCCCGCAAAAATGGATGGGTAATTTCGGGAAAAGAGGAAAAAAGATAGCTTTAATACCAATGTACTGGACTGGTATAGGAGACATATTCAATATAGGTACCATCGATATAGACGCTTGCTGAGGAAGTCATTCGGTAGTTATAGTTACGTGATACAAACCATTGCCGTTCCATAATTGCAATGCAGCTGTCTAAGTGGACTTCCGTCCAGCTTTTAATAGTTACCCATCGGCCATTGGTGTACTGTTGAAGCTTTTGAGTGATTTCTATTTTGTTTACATTTGGATTACATTCGACACTTGTACCCAGTTTTGCCAGGCCATACTTGTTAATTGAGAAGTGATTGTAGTACGCGTCGATAGCAATCCAGCTGGGCTTAATAGGGTCATCTATTGCCGGACCTTCTGCGGCCAAGGCCTGCATGGGCAAAAGAAAGGCTAGTATGGCTACCAGCAAAATTACCGTAAATTTCTTTTTCACGCTTATTCACCCCCTTTCGCTCTCCTCACTATATAAACGAAAAAGGGCGGGGTTTATTACACTTTTTTGAAAAAAAGTAAATAATTATTCTCTATAGAGGCTCTTAGCCATTTTAATAAGCTCATTTTCCTTAATATTTCCTATAATCCTAAAGAGATAATCATCAGTCCAGACAATATGTGTTTCTCCCTCTTTTTCGATAACAAAGGCTTCTTTATTATTAATCAGTATAGTTTTGGTAATAGAATCTTCCGTATCAACCCGAAAGTCAAAATCATGGATTAAATGTTGGTTAAAGCGAATGGTTTGCTTTTTGTTGTTAGTAAAAAGTATAACCTTATGGTTATCAACGTTATTAATATTTGTTATTTTAAACCCTTTCGGAATATAACCGGGGATATAACCATCCCAATTTTCCGGAATTTCTGAAATTGTACTTTGATTATTTTTTTCTTGATTCTGGATAATGGTATACTCTTTTTGAGGATTAAAAATTATATTAAAAGCTCGGAAACCTTCAACAGTGGCTACTGCAATTGTAAAGCTCCCTAGTAAAATTAAGAGGAAGACTGCGGCTTTAGGTATAAGCTTAAACATTTTCTGCTTGAAAAGTTTAAATCTTTCCGCTTGTTTATGTTCGGCAATGATTTTTTTAATTTTATAATTTAATTCAGGAGGGAGGACATCTTCCGGGTTTTCATTTTTGTGAACGGGGTTTTCTAAGAGAATATTTTCCACATGGCAGGCAGCGGCATATTCATAAAGGGCCTCGAGCATTTTTTCTTCGGCTTTCTTTTTCGAGAATTGCTGTTGTATACTCATCTAAACCACCTCTTGGTCGGCTAATAGTAATTTTCTCAAACTTCTTCGGGCCCGGTGAAGCCTGGTTCTTGTATTCTCCAAGGTAATGTTCAGCATTTTTGCTATTTCCTGATCGGTATAGTGATAAAAATATTTTAAAGCTAGAATATCTGCATATGAGGGGTGTAGCTCTTCAATTTTTTCGGCTATTATGGAGAAAGATTCATTGGTTAATAGTATATCTTCAACTCCGGGATCAGAAGCAGGTAAATCAAGATTCATTTCCTGGAGGGACAGTTCTTGTTGCTTTCTTTTTTCCCTGTAGATATCTATAGAGAGGTTTCTAACAATAATAACGAATAAGGCCTGCCTTTTGTTGCAGTCCAAATTTTTTATTTTTTCAAAATTATTGGCAACTTTAAGAAAGGCCTCTTGAACAACGTCTTGTGCTAAATGGATATCCCTTAAGATACGGCAAGCTGTTTGTACATAATAGAAGCGTGTTCTATATATAAATCTTCAAGTTGGTTTTGCTGATCGAGATTAAAGAAAGTGGATAACAAAACTACCATCTATTCTCCTCCCTTATGATGTTACGCAAACCAAATACTCTTATTATTCTGCATAAATCTACCGAAACCTCTTTTTTCCTAATAGTACAAGATATTAAGAAAAAGGACGAATTATTTAGAATTGTCCTTTAGATTGCGGTTGTTATTTAAGAGAAATTAAGGTGCCCGGACTAATCCAATTAATACGGGAAGGATAGTCCGGGGCTGTGTGTGCAAATGAATCTTTTAGGAGTTCTAATAATAATAACGTGAAAAAAGCGTTTATATTACAGTTATCAGAAATATTTTTTTTCACAAGGGTATTTTTTATTAAATTTATAGTGGGCTGAGGGGACTAAGCGGTGATTTTTAGATCGGAAAATTCCAGTAAAACATAAGAAACGAGAGGTTCTATTTTTATCGGATATGATATAATTTAGAAAAACTAGGTTCCTATGACAAGAATGTGATTTTTAGGAGGGAAATTTTTAATGAAAAAGGTATTGTTTTACGCTATGACCGGAGAAAGAGGAAGTTTTCAGCATATTCTTTTAAATGCTTTGGATTTAGCAAAGGCTGGAGCAGAGGTAAAGATTATATTTGAAGGTTTATCCGTTAAACTGGTACCGGAATTTGAACAGGAAACTCATGAACTTTACTTCCGAGCCAAAGATTTAGGGCTGATCGCCGGTATCTGTAAAGGGTGCTCTGAAGTTTTGGGTGTTTTGGAAAAAAACCAAGAGTCGGGACTTACTCTTTTAGACGACATGGATGGCCATGCTGGCATGAAGGACTATCTTAAAGAAGGATATTCGGTAATCAGTATATAGGAAACTTTGGAGGTTTTTGCAAAGGAGTAGTCTAGATGAGAAAAAAACCGGGTCGGATTTTAGTAGTTGGGGGAGTGGCCGGCGGTGCTTCTGCAGCGGCCAGAATAAGACGCTTGGACGAGAAATGCGAAATTATTATGTTTGAGAGAGGACCCCATGTTTCTTTTTCTAATTGCGCTCTTCCCTTTCATTTAAGTGGCCTGATTCCGGATCATAAAGACTTGGTTTTAATGACTCCGGAGGATTTTTATAAGAATTATAGAATAGAGGCCCGGATTAACAGTGAAGTTGTAGCTATCGACCGGGAGAAAAAGGAGGTTAGGGTAAAGAATTTAGAAACAGGTGAAGAATACAGTGAACCTTATGACAAATTAATTCTATCCCCTGGTGCCAATCCCTTAATCCCGCCCTGGGAAGGGTTGGACTTAGTGAATGTCTTTACTATCCGCAATGTGGCGGACATCTCTAAATTAAACAGGTTTATAAAAGAAAACGATTGCCAGAAGATTGCAGTTATCGGGGGAGGCTTCATCGGAATTGAGGCGGCGGAAAATTTAAGGCTCGCCGGTTATGAAGTCACTGTAGTGGAAGCTATGCCCCAGATCTTGAGATTTTTTGATTACGACATGGTTCAAATATTCCAGAAGGAGTTAATCGATAAAGGGATTGATCTCATTGTCGGGGATAAAGTCAAAAAATTTGAAAGAAATACTGTAATCCTGGAATCCGGGCGGGAAATAAAAGCGGAAGCAGTTGTTGTGGCTATAGGGGTTGTCCCGGAAACCACTCTGGCGCAAAAAGCAGGTTTAAAAATCGGAAGCACTGGGGCTATTGCTGTTGACCAGAACTTTAGAACCTCGGATAAGGATATTTATGCAGTCGGTGACGCGATCGAGGTCTATAATAGTCTTTTGCGCACTTACAGCAAGCTTGCTTTAGCAGGACTGGCCCAAAAACAAGCCCGGGCTGCGGCTGACCATATTTACGGGCGAGTTGTTAATAATACCGGGGTTATAGGTACTTCAGTAATAAAAGTCTTTGATTACAACGGGGCCTCTACCGGTTTAACCGAAGGGCTGATAAAAGCGGCTAATATGCAAATCAATTATGATTCCGTATTGATTATTCCTAATGATAAAGTAGGGATAATGCCGGACAGCGCCCCCCTATTCTTTAAATTGATTTTTGAAGTCCCTACCGGCAGGGTTTTAGGGGCCCAGGCTATCGGAAAAGGGAATGTGGACAAAAGAATAGATGTTATTGCGACTTTAATTAAATTGAACGGTACATTAGAGGATTTGAAAGATTTGGAACTCTGCTATGCCCCGTCTTTCGGGACAGCCAAAGATGTGGTGAATATAGCGGCTTTAGTAGGCTTAAACATCTTGCACGGCTGTTATAAACAGGTTCATGTTCACGAAGTAAGGAAATTGGTAGAGGAGGGCGCCTGTATAATTGATGTCCGAACCCCGGCAGAATTTGCCAAAGGTCATATTATAAATACCAAGAACATACCCCTATCTGAAATCCGGGAGCGGCTGGAGGAGATCCCCAAAGATAGACCGGTTTACCTCTACTGTCGATCCGGGCAGAGAAGCTATTATGGGGTAATGGCTTTACAGCATTTGGGCTTTGAGAATGTTTATAATGTTTCCGGCAGCTTTTTGGGCTTATCTTTTTACGAATACTACAATGACAAGTCCCAGGACAGAAAACCCATTGTTACAGAATATAATTTTGAATAATTAATCAGATTAATTTCAACTAACTCCTTACGATATCGTTGAAATATTTGTACCTTTTTCCGGTTATTTATTTGTTGCCGGGCAAGCCTCTTCTTATCTAACCGATCTTGGGATCTCCTTCTACGATGATTACGGGGATATTCAAATCCCTATGGAATATAATAAAAATGGGGATTTTCAAAGTCGTCTTTACCGAGTTAATCCAGGGCGTCACTATCTTAAGGTCATTGATTTTAATATCGGGAGTTATGGACGGTATTATGTTTTATTTGCGGATATGTTACAGGGATAGGGCCCGGCCCTTTAGCTTTTGAAACAGGGACAGCCTTTAATAAGGCTGTCCCTATGCCTTTTTGCTGATCTTCTTTAGCCTGTTTGATGCGAAAAGTTTCTAAATGGAGTCGGAAAGGTCGTTGACTGTGGTCTCAATAATTTTAATTCCTTTTATTCCGATAAGTTCTCCGCCACTGGCGAGGAAGATGTTTTTATCAATTATAAGCTGCATTGCATCTCGGATTTCCTCAGCGGTAAGGTCTTCTCTGGGAGCGGGTAAAGTCAGGTTCGAGCTGCCGCCGCCAACAGTTGAAAAGGTCATTCTTAACACTTTATCGGTAGTAATAGCCATTTATCTTCTCTCCTTAATTACTCGTTCTCTAAAGCAAAACGATTATCTCGTCTTACATCCAGGAGGGGGTATTCCAGTAGATTAAAAAGGGTGGCTGCTACTTCATAAATATCTTCATCACTGGCGGTGGGTTTAACGTTGGTAAAAGTTTTTTGTCTGGTTATCGGTCCCCCGCCGGGTGTAAGTCCAGCTTGATAACGAGCAACAAAGATGGAGCCCAGCGGGACTGAGACAATTGACATGAAATAATCACACTCCTTGATTTTTGTTTTTTGGACCTAAATCCTTGCTTAACCCTTGTCCATTTTCAGTATATTTATTTCTTTATTAAAGGTGCAGGGTTTTGGAAAACTGAAAAGGGATTGAACACCATAGTTAAAAGAAGTAAGATAAAATAGTATTAAGTAAATAGCCTTGAGCAGTAATCGTACAGGGGGAAAAATTAATGAGTATTAAAGAGCGGCTGAAAAAACACCGGAAAAAAATTGTTCTTTTTGGGGTACTTATTCTTTTAATATTATTGGTTGTTATCAGGCTGAAGGGAGTTAAATCCCCGCTCGAAAGTACAGAACAACAGACTTATATCCCGATCAACGCTCAAACTGTGGAAAAACAAAGCATTGCGGCTGAAATCACGGTCAGCGGCAAAATCCAGGCTGAAAAAGAGGCCTTAATTTTTCCCAAAAGCATGGGCCAAGTCCAGTCCGTGGCGGTAAAAGTTGGGGATTATGTAACCGAGGGCCAAATACTTTACAGTTTAGATAAATCAGATCTCCAGGCTACCTATGATCAAGCCCAAGCGGGCTATAAATTAGCCAAAGCAGGCTATGAGATGAAGAAAAAGGAGTATGAGCTGGCCAAAGCAAATTATGAAAAGTTAAAGGAACTTCATGAATTGGGCGGAATATCAGATCAAGAATTGGAACAGGCGGAAATGTTGGCTTCGGAAAATGTTTTAAAAAGCGCCCAGGCCCAGTTTGCTCAGGCCGAGGCTCAGTACCGAGCCGCAGTAAAGGCTTATCAGGATTTGGATATAAAATCCCCTATTGCCGGGGTAGTGACCGCCTTAAATTTAAAAGTAGGGGATATGGCTACTAATGCGGCTCCAGTAGCCACTGTAGTAGATTTGAATAATGTTTTTGTTTCCGTGAGTGTCAGTGAAAAGGTGATTAATCAGATCCAAAAGGGCCAGAAAGTGCTGGTGGAAGTCGATTCTGTAAACCAGACTATAGAGGCGAAAATCGATAGTCTTAGTCCGGCGGCAGACCAGAGAACAGGAAAATACGAGCTAAAAATTAAGATTAATAACTCGGAAAAAGTGCTTAAACCCGGAATGTTTGCCAAAGTGTTTATTGCCACGGCGACAAAACAGGACACCCTTGTTGTACCGGCTGAGGCGGTAGTTTTCCAGAACGGCAAAAACGTGGTTTTTGTGGTGGAAAATAATAAAGCCCGGGAAAGAGAAGTGACCCTGGGTTTGGAAAATGGCCGGCAAATTGAAATCTTAGAGGGCCTTCAGGCCGGGGATGTAATTGTCATTAAGGGTATGAACTTTGTAAGTGACGGGGCAGAGATTAAAATAATAGAATTAGACGGGGTCCCTGTCGACCAGGGAGGAGGCGCTAAAGAGTGAAGCTTTCAGAATTAGCTGTCAGGCGCCCTGTAACCATATTGATGATGATTTTTATTGTCTTGATCTTAGGGTTTGTGTCTTTTACTAAAATTCCCCTCGATTTAATGCCGGAGATGGAGATTCCCGTAGCGGTGGTGAGCACTTCTTATCCGGGTGTGGGACCCCAAGAGATGGAAAAAATGGTTACTGTTCCCCTCGAAGAGGCAATAGGCACTACGGAAAACATAAAAAGTATCAATTCTATTTCCAGTGCCGGATCTTCCATGGTAATCGCTCAGTTTGAGTTCGGTACGGATATGGAAAGCGCTTCTCTGGAATTAAGAGAACGGATAGACATGGTAAAAGGTTTCCTGCCGGAAGAGGCTGGAGACCCCATGGTATTTAAATTCGATCCTTCTTCCATGCCGGTGATGATGCTTTCCCTTTCCTCGGATAGATTATCCCTGGCTGATTTGCAGGCTTTGGCTGAAAACACCATTAAGCCCCGGCTGCAAAGAGCTGAAGGCGTTGCGAGAATTGAGGTAGTCGGCGGCTTAAAGGATGTTGTGGAAATCAAGGTCGGCAGTGACAAACTCCAAGGCTATGGAATAGGAATGGATTATATCGCCAATATTTTACGGGCCGAGAACTTAAGCTTGCCCGCTGGAGAAGTTAAAAAGGGAGCTCAGAAACTGACGGTCAAAACCGGCGCGGAATTTAAAACCGTGGAGGAAATCGAACAGCTAGTAATCCCTTTGCCCAGCGGCACTACCGTAGCCCTTAGCGATTTAGCGGAGGTTAATCTAAAGAGCAGCGAGCCGACAAATATTGCGAAGGCTAATGGCAAAAACAGTATCGATTTGATGCTGAGCAAACAATCGGGTAGTAATACGGTAAAAGTTTCGGAAGCGGCGTTAAAGGAGATTGAACGCCTAAATAAGGAAATTAACGGTACCCAGATTACAGTTATTTACGATACTGCGGATTATATTAAGATTTCTTTGAAGAGTGTCTACAACAACGCTTGGGTGGGCGGTATTTTAGCGATTTTTATCCTTTATCTGTTCCTACGTAATTTAAGGACCACCTTAATCATCGCTGTTTCCATCCCGATCTCCATAATCGCCACTTTCTGTCTGGTCTATTTCTCAGGCGTGACCTTGAATTTGATGACTATCGGGGGTTTAGCTTTAGGGGTTGGGATGCTGGTAGACAACTCCATTGTGGTTTTGGAAAACATTTATCGTTTCCGTTCTGAGGGCACTTCCCAGCGAGAGGCGGCAGTAAAAGCTGCTTCTGAGGTTAGCCTGGCTTTGATGGCCTCTACCTGTACCACCCTGGCGGTTTTCTTACCCATTGTGTTTGTGCAAGGGCTAACTTCCACGATTTTCAAGCAATTAGCCATGACAGTCAGCTTTTCTTTGGCCGCTTCCTTAGTGGTGGCTTTAACACTGGTTCCGATGCTGAGCTCTAAATTTCTTAAAGTCGATGGGCGTTTGATTGATTCCCCGGCTTTGCCGGAAAAAGAGAAAAAGCCTATTCTCCGGCGGCTGAAAATAATAGATAAAATCGTGACTAGGTTTGACCGTTTCTTCCAGGGAGTTTATAAGACATACGGCTCGGCTTTAGCCTGGACTTTGCAAAAACGGAAAAGGGTGATCGCTATTGCGTTTCTGGCTTTTATCGGCTGTCTAGCCTCGATTGTTACTGTTGGGACGGAGTTTTTCCCCGACAGTGATGAAGGTTTTGTTCAAGTCAGTGTCACTCTTCCTGAAGGCGCGGATTTAAAAAGCACCGTTGCTCTTCTGGATGAAATAGAGGCTAAAATGAAAGGGATCCCGGAAATAGACACTGTGTTTTTGGAAGCCGGTTATTCCGGGAATATGATGAGTTCCAGCACTAACTCAGGGGTGATATATGTCAAACTGCTCGAGGAAGCAAAACGCGAGCGGGATGTATGGCAGATAACTGACGAGATTCGGAGCAAGGTGCAGGATACCCCGGGGGCGAAAATCAATGTTTCCTCTATGGGAGCCGTAAGTTTGGGCAGTACTACGCCGATCAGTATTAGTATTTATGGCGAGGATTTAGAAACCCTAAAGGAAATCGGCGCTGATTTTGTAGATATTGTTCAGGGGATTGAAGGAACTCGAGAGGTTAAATCCAGCTATCAGGACAGCATCCCCGAGGTGGAAATCGGAATCGATAGGCTGGCGGCGGCCCAGTACGGTTTAACTACTGCTCAGATTGCCCAAGGGGTGAAAGGGGCTGTTTCTGGTAGTACAGCTACTAAGTTTAAGAAGGACGGTAGGGAAATAGATATCATCCTTAAAGGGGATGAATTCTTCAGCGAAAATATTCAAGGTTTGGAACAAATCCCCATCAATACTTCTCTAGGATTTCCCGTGGCTTTAGAGCAGGTAGCGGATATCTCTATTGTTCGCGGCCCGATCTCTATCAACCGCGCTGACCAGGAGCGAATGGTGACGGTGTCCAGTCAAATTGCCGGCCGGGATGTAGGCAGTATTTCTAAGGATATCCAGACTGCCCTGGCCGGATACCAAATGCCGGATAAGTATTCTTATGAGATAGGGGGCGAGCAGCAAGAGATGGTTGAAGCGTTCTCTGATTTAGGGTTGGCACTGGTTCTAGCTGTTGTGCTCGTCTATATGGTTATGGCGGCCCAGTTTGAATCCCTTCTCTATCCCTTTATTGTCATGTTTTCCATGCCTTTAGGGTTTGCCGGGGGAATATTCGGACTCTTTGTTACCGGCACTCCCTTAAGTGTTCCGGCTTTAATCGGGTTGATTATGCTGGCTGGCATAGTAGTGAATAACGGTATTGTTTTAGTGGATTATATTAATATCCGGCGGCGAGTCTATAAAGAGGATCGGAATACTGCCATTACTAAAGCAGGAGCGATTCGTTTAAGACCGATTTTAATGACTACCCTAACCACTGTTTTAGGTATGATCCCCTTAAGTTTAGGGCTTGGGGAAGGAGCTACGCTGGCTGCTCCTTTAGCGATCGTGGTGGTTTGGGGGCTTGCCCTTTCGACCTTGGTAACCTTGTTGGTAATCCCGGTGCTCTACACTATGTTTGATGATTTAAGCGCTAAAGTGAGAAGAAGCGTAAGACGATGATTATATTATCGATAGGCGGAAAAGTCCTTTACGGAGATCAGAAAAGGGAGGCTATAATTGTTTTCCGGAAGGGAAAAAGACCTAGAGAAAAAAGCACATCCCCGTGTTTACCACGGGGATGTAGTTTCCTAGATCCAGGTTCGAAAGCAAGTGACCAAAAGCGCGCCCTGCGTCCACACTCCGATAGAATGGAAGAACGCTAAAATTTATAATTAATATTGATAATTTTAGCTTTTACCAAGGCTTTATAGAAAATCAGAGCCAGGGGGAAGAGGAAGATTCCAAGTACGCCCATGACTTTAAAGCCAATCCACAGACTGATTAAAGTAGCCAAGCCCGTAAGCCCGATCCGTTCACCTAAAATTTTCGGTTCGATAGATCTGCGGACTACGGTAATAATCAGGAAAAGGATTAAGAGGCCTATACCGGTGAATATATCCCCGCGGAAAAGACTTATCACTGCCCAGGGGACGAGTATAGAGCCGGGGCCAATAATGGGCAGAATATCAAAGAGAACAATAACAAGAGCAATAATGGCGGAATATTTGACCTGCAGGATCATTAAGCCGATAAAACTCAAAATAAAAGTAATAGTGCTTAAGATGATCAAGGCTTTAATAAAGCCCATTGCGGCCTGGCGCAAATCCCTAAGAACTAAAATGATTTTCTGTTTAGTTTTTTCTTTAAAGAAGGAGTAAAATCCTCTCCGCAAGTTATCCAGTTGGAAACTGAACAAAATTACCGAGATCAGATAAATAAGGGTCAGGAGGAAAAAGTTCGGGATGGCAGTGGAAAGGCTGTAGGTGTAAGCCAGTAGTTTGGAAGCAACGTTGATGTGGGAGATCCCGTCTATGTATTCGATAATGATCTGATTGATCTGGTCCCCGGCGTTGTAAGGTAGCATACTGATTGTATCCTGAACGGACTGGGTAACATTCATAACCCAAGCTTGAATTAAGGGTCCATTATCCTGGATAAAGGATAACAAACCGACGAGTTGCACGTATATTTTATTGATAATCAAATAAGAGAGTAGTAAGATGGTCCCTAAAAACAAAAGGTAAGTAACGGTATGAGCCAAAGTCTTTTTTATTTTCAGCTTTTTTGCAAAAAAGAGGCTGATGGGTTCGAGGAAAACAGCAGTTAAAAAGGCCAGTATAAAAGGGACAAAATGGGGTAAAACCTTGTACAGCAAATAAGGGATGAGCAGGGTAGCGATAATAATAACGACCGCTAAAAATATTCTTTTGGAGTAATCCAATAAGCTCAACATCGATTATCCTCCATACTTTTAAAATCATTTTATAGGAATTCATGGTAATATGCAATTCCAATTATTTGTTGTATAATCATTACTATGGGGGAATGGAAATGAAAATCAGAAAACCGATTCGCATTATTTTGAGTCTTGTTTTAAGCTTAGGTTTGGCTTTGATGTTCTCAGGGCCTGTTTTGGCTTCCGAAGACGAGCTTCTTTCCGAAGTAAGAGGTCTTTTAATGGAGTACTATGTAGATCCCCTTTCCGAAGAGGTTCTTAATGCTTCTACTATCCAGGAGATGCTGACCAAACTTGGGGATGAAAATACCGAGTATTTAACCGGTTCAGAATTTGAGGCTTTCCTAGATGGTCTGGACCGAACATTTTCCGGGATCGGCGTTGAACTGCAAATGGCGCCTCAAGGAGCGCTGGTGACGAAAATTTTAGCGGGATACGGAGCTGAAAAAGCGGGCCTTAAAGCGGGGGATATTATTATTGAAGCGGATGGGTTTTCTTTAGTGGATAAAAGTTTAGAGTTTTGTGTGAGTAAGCTTAAAGGTCCGGAAGGGTCTAAAGCTAATCTGAAAATAGTCCGGGGAGCGGAAACTTTAAGTTTTGCCGTTGTTCGCCAACAAATTGTGCTTCCTTTAGTGGAAGGTAGGATTTTAGAAAACCGGATCGGTTATTTAGCGATTTATTCTTTCGGGGAAGAGACGCCGGCTCAATTCCAGCGACAATTTGAAAAGTTAAAAGCCCAAGGCGCAAATAGTTGGATCATTGATTTGAGAGGCAATGGAGGCGGGTATACCCAGGCGGCTTTTGAACTATTGGGTTACCTGATAGGGAATAAAACAGCGGTTATTGTAAAAGATAATGGGGATGTATATACCGCCATTCAGGCGAAAAAGCAAGATCAAGAGTTAGAAGGTCCGATAATTTTATTAACAGATTCTTTTACCGGCAGCGCATCGGAGATTGTAGCCGGAGCGGTTAAAGACCACAACCGGGCAACTTTATTAGGAAAAACAACCTATGGTTCGGGACGGGTTAAGGCTTTAGTGCCTCTTTCCAACGGCGACTATCTTAAGATGACTATCCAGCGATTTTTCTCGCCGGGGAATAAGGCTATTGATCAGGTAGGGGTCAGTCCCCATCTAAACCTAGTCTCAGCAGAGGGCTTAGAATTGGCTGCTCTTTTGTTGAAAAATAGCAACACTAAGATTGAGGATAAAACTGGCTATTTAAAATTAAAGGCCGGACCGAACGATTTTATTCTCTCTTTAGCGGACCTGCGGCAGGAGAAAAACTGGCAGGCGGGGCAAAGACTGTTCGATATTGTCCGCAGTGCGGATCTAAAGCTGGGAACAGAAGAGGGTTGGAGTTCTGTGTCGGAAGAGTTTTTGAAAGAACGGGAGAATATATATTACCCCGGTTATTCCAAAGTGGGCAATTTAACCCAAGTCCCTTTAAATAAAATGTTTACCATTACTTTTAATTGTTATATCGATTATGAAACCATAAACGGGGAGAGTATTGAGCTAATTCAGCTCAATACCGGGGAAAGGCTACCCTGCACTTTTACCGCTGTTGATAGGTTTAGATTGAAAGCTAAACCACAAAAAGAGTTGCAAGCTCAAACTGATTATTGGCTGGTTATCCATCCCGAGGTAAAAAGTGCCGATGGCCGGCATATACGGGGCGGGGTGGCTCGGATTCAAACGTTAGGAAGTTAAAATTTATCCAAAAAAAAGTATAAAGTATAAAATCTGCCTCTTGGGGAAAGTATAGGAAAAGTATCTATGTTCTCAAGAGGTGATTTTTTTTGGGTTATCGACGATGCCGTAAAGCCATGATAATAATAGTGGTCACGGCAGTCATCTTAAGTGTCGCTGTCCAGAAGGTTGACGCGGCACCTGAAAGAGCGGCTAATCTGTTCTATAATCAGCTTTCAGCCTGGCACGAAAGCTTGCGCGTCGAAATAATGGACCTTAAGGATCTGTTGGAAGCCAAGTTGAAAGGGAACCGTTATTTAAAATATATTTCCTTTGGAGGGGAAGAAGCGGAAGATTTTAAGGAAGAAACAAATTGCCAGGATATTTCTTTTACAATCCTTAACTTACCAGAAGAAGAGGAAACGGTTCTAAAAGATGAAGAAGCTCAACCTCTTCCTTCGAATGAGGAAGTAAAGCCTGCGGAATTGAGACCTGTTTCCGCAAATAATTCTCCAGTGAAAAAACAGCTTAAAAAAGAGAACATTTCTCGGGGCACTGCTCATAATAGCAGGCTGGAAGACGTGGAACTCTTGGCGCGGATTATTTATGCTGAAGCCCGGGGAGAAAGTTTTGAAGGCCAGGTAGCAGTGGGTGCTGTAGTTCTTAACAGGGTGCAGCATCCTCAGTTTCCAAAGACTATTAGGGAAGTAGTTTATCAACCGGGTCAATTTAGTGCCGTTATGGACGGACAGATAAAACTGTCTCCGGATAGCAAGGCCTATAAGGCGGCCCAAGCGGCTTTGGCCGGTCAAGATCCGACTAAAGGAGCTCTGTTCTACTATAACCCTAAAATTTCCCGTGACCAATGGATTAGAACTCGCAACGTGGTGTGTTCTATCGGAAACCATAATTTCTGTATCTAATCCTGAAAATAGGACAGACAAATAAAAATATGCAAAAAAACAAAGGAGTACTCAAATGGTTTGAGACTCCTTGTTTCATAATTCAGGAAAGTAACCAACTTTGAGCAGTACTCATATTATGTTTATAGTGCTAGCGTTACGCAGTTTAAGAACATAGGAGGGAAAAGGATGTTCGGAAAAAATAGAGGGCTTGGCGGCCTGTTTTCCCAAGAGGCCCCTATGAGTTCTCGGCACCTTAATCTGACCTCCCTAGAAGGGTTTACGGGGAACGGAATAGCGACTATTGGAGTGGATAATACTTTTTCAGTATTGGCTCATATGCCTCCGCCTCACGCGGTTTCTCCATACCCGGCGGTCTATGCCGCATATTTGGTGGATTCTAGGGGGAAAAACGGATTCTTTGCCGGTATTCTAAGGCCGGCCGGTAATGGGATGTATCAGGCTTATTTCAGAAGCCCAGTACCTTTGGTTCATTACGATAAAGTGGTTGTCTCCCTGGAAAATCCTCAGACTATTGCCCAAACTCCCCAGGGACCCATCGTGATGAAAGTCAAAGAAGGATTTTTAGACGGTTTAGGTCCTGTGAAAAAGATTGGCAGTAATGTGTGGGGGAGGCTAAAAGGTTTTGTGGCCAACAGAACAGGTGAGGAAAGCGCCGGTATGCCTGCCCAACCTGGAACGGGACAGCCACCGATGGCTGGTGATCTTCGTCCGGAAGGGCGCTATCAAGGTTATCAAGGAAACTATGCCCAGGGAGGCTATGGCAGTCAGAGAAATTACAGCTCTGCTCCGCCTCAAGGAGGGGGTTATGTACCGCCGAGCAGTACTTGGCAAGGAAGTGAGGGCAGACAGCCGGCAGGTTGGCAAGGACAGCCCTATGGCTACGGATATCGCCAACCTCCTCAGGGTTATCGTCCGGTAAGGGGGAACTATCAAAGCCCTCAGCGGGATCCTTATCAAGACTATTCTCAAAGGAGTCCCCAAGTTCCTCATCAGACGAGCGGGCCTCGGCAATATTATCATTCTCCTTCTTCCGCTCCAACTGCTCCTTCTGCTCCCCCGTCTGAAGTCGGTTCTGCTGAGGAAAAAGTAACAGATGTTCCGGTTGAACAAGAGGAAAACAATTCGGGGACTGAGGCCCAAGAAAACAGGGAAAATTAGTGAATAAGGGTTACTTAAAGAATCCCGCGAATTTTAAGTTACGCGGGATTTGTTTTTTAATGGAAGAGATTGATTTTTCTTTTTTCAGGTGAAGTTCCTAAAAATTAAGGTTATTCTTTTATTCTATTCCCAAATAGCCCTTTCAAGAAGAGATATAACAAAAGGGTGGCGATGGGTACTACATAAGGAGGAATACTTTTAATTTGTTTTAGTTCATAAACAAAAAGTGTTCCGGTTTTGGAATTTGCTGTTGTAATCGGGGAACTTAAAGAAAGATTTATGGTCATCCCTAAAGGCAAAAGCGGGGAGTCTTCTTCCCCTTGTAAATTGACGTCAATAGTTTCCTGAGGAGCAAGATTTTTAGTTTTTGGCCGGGGCACTAAAGCGTTGATTTGCCTTAAAGCTTCTAAATCCGGTAGAGCCGTGATTCCCCCTGGGTTAAAGAGACTGTAACAAGGTCCTAAGGACCATTTGGTGAAAAGAGCGGTCATAAGTTCCAGAAAAATTATAATTGCATAGCCAAAGGGAATTGTTGGTCGGAAAATAGGGATAATCAGGGTGGCGGCCGGACTTAAATGATGGGTGAATAAACTTTCGGAAAACAGGAGGGAAAAGGCTAGGGGAACGGAGTAAGGAGAGGTTGAAGATCCGCATGCCCGGGAGAATGTTCTGGGATTTGCGGTAAACATGGCCTTGTTATCGGTGTTATTTTTATTGTTTGAGAAGGACATCGCTTACTCCTTTCCCCCTTTAGAGGTTTTATTTTTTCAGAAGATCACTGAGGTTATCCGGTAGTTTAAATCCCTCCGGAATTTCCATGGTGGGAGCGTCTTGAAGACCGATATTTTCCATAAGCTGTTGAGCTAAATTTCTTAGCTCTTTAGGAAAGGGAAGTTGGTCGGCTTTAGGCATCCCATAGATAGTTGTGGTGATGGTCAGATTTACAGTAGCCATTATTTTTTCTAACTCCTGTTGGCGGTTGAAAAAATTGCGAATGGCAGGGTATTTGCGCATAAGACGCATTTTTAAGTCGATAAGCGCCAGGTTATCTTTTTCAGAGGGTATTTTGCTAAATAGCTGGGCAGTAAATAAATCCCGTTCCTTTTCTTGATATTCGGCAAAAGCCTTAGCGGCTTCCGGATCATTATTTATTTCAGCCTCTGCTTCTTTTAGTTTAATAACTTCCTCTGTTTTGAGAAGGGCTTCGCCCAATTCCCGTGCTTTTAAAATGTATTCCATTTTTCAGGGCACCTCCTTATCTCAAATTATGCTCGCTTCGAGGTTGAAGTGCTTTGTTTTATGTTCTGGGAGGTTTTCAATCCTAAGGCCGGGGAAGGAAAAGGGCGGATTATGTAGAAGATATATAAATATGAGGAGAAAAGGGGGTTTTTGAGGGTGCGCATTTACAAATTCCAGATAAGAATTATTCAATTAGCGGTAATACTCACAATCCTCGTTATGGTTGGAGGCTATTTTGATATTGGCCTTGGCAAAATCGGCAAAGAACCCTCAGAAAAGAACTCTGCCGGGACTCCGCCGGCTGCTTCTGAACAAAACCAGACTGAAACCCCTAAAAATACGAAAATTGTTTGTTTAGGTGATTCTTACACCATAGGCTGGCCCGGAGATGAGAAGGATTCCTGGCCAGAAGTAATGAAAGAAATTTTGCAGGTTGAAGTTGTGAATGCCGGTAAAGCTTCTCAAAATGCCGGCGATCTTTTGAGGCGCTTCGAGGAGGATGTACTCAAAGAAGAGCCCGGGAGAGTGATAATTTTTGCTGGTATTGGCGATGCCCTTAGGGGAACGCCATTGAATGAATATCAGGAAAACCTAATCTCGATGGTGGAAAAAGCCGAGGCTAATGGAATAGAACCGATTTTGATTCTACCTCTTCCCTATCCGGGAACGGAGGATCTTTATCAGGCTTACCTGGAATGGGAAAAGGCTTATGCTCAGGAGAAAAACATTACTGTTTTAGATTTTAAAGAACTGCTCTTTAGCGGTGGGGAGCAGATGAGCGAAAAATATTCCGATGATGGTAAATACCCCAATAAGGAAGGGTATAAGGCCATGGGAGAATATATGGCTGAGAAAGTCAAGGAGTTAGGGATTTGAATTCCGGCTGCTGTTGCTGTTGATAAGGACGGGTGACCAAAGCCCCCTTACATTAAGAGCGATATTAAAAAAAATATTGTGAAGCCTGATAGGGCTCCTAAGAAAGCCGGTCGGGGGTGTTGTTCTCTGGCTAAGGGCCAAAGCTCGGTGGCCACAAGAAAGCTCATCGCTCCAGCGGCCAGGGCCAAAAAGAAACAGAGCGCTTCGCTCACGGCGTTTAAAGCTAATTTTCCCAGAATTGCCCCCAGGGGGGTAAAAAAGGCGATACTGAAGGTTAGGGCGAGGATTTTTTTTCGACGCACACCAGCCATCAAAAGAGGGGTGGCAGTAGCCATTCCTTCCGGCAGATTGTGAAGGGCGATTCCAAAAGCGATAACCAGACCGAGGCGGGCGGTCATTTCTTGTCCTACGGCAATGGCCATTCCTTCGGGGATATCGTGAAGGGCAATACCGGAGGCAATTAAAAACCCTAAGCTTTTAAGGCGGGTACGGCGATTTGAGGGCACGCTCTTATATTTTAATTTTAAAATTTTCGCCGAGGCGGCCATAAAGAAAATACCGCTTCCAAATCCGATAACTAGCTGTCCGGGCAGTTTATAGCTGGCGGCTGCAGGCAGTAGGTCAAGCGTTACTACCGCCAGCATAACTCCTCCGGCCCCCGCTAAAAGGGTTGCTAGTATTTTTTCCGAGGGGTTGCCTAATAAAAGGACGATCAAGCAGCCCAGAGTGGTAGCTAATCCCGCTATAGTGCTCAGATAGAGAAGCATATCGTCCTCCGGAAATAAAAATTGAAAGAAGTGACACTTGCTCCATCTTATTTTTAAAGGCGTTAAAATATTCGCTACTGATTAGAATAAAAGGCTTCTTTGCTGGTAATAATTACCGGTAAAGAAGCTTATTTTGTTGAGAGGGAGTTAAAGAAATGCTTAAGAAAAAAGGTATTATCGTTTTCATTTTGAGCCTGGGCCTAATTTTTTTGTCTTTGTCGTTTTCAGCGGGGTTTTCTGATTTGCCGGGTTCTAAAACCTCCGAAGCATATAAGCCTGAGGAACTGATTCGCTTTCATGTCCTCGGCAATTCCGATTCTGAAGAGGATCAGCTTTTAAAATATGCAGTCCGGGATAAAATTTTAAAACAAGTGGCTCCCAAACTTGCTTCTTCCAAATCGCTTGCTGAATCTCGTGAAATAGTACTGGCCATGGAGGAGGAAATTTTGCAAATTGCTTCTGAAGTTGTCCAGGATTGGGGGGCTGATTACCCAGTAACCTTCGATTATGGAGTCTTCACCTTCCCAACTAAATCCTACGGAAATATTATTCTGCCCGGGGGGAATTATGAGGCTGTAAAGATTAAGATCGGGAAAGCGGAAGGAGCTAATTGGTGGTGTGTGCTGTTCCCACCCCTTTGTTTCGTCAATGTAGAGGAGTCCACAACTTTGCAAGTGGATGGGAAAGACCCGGTTCCTATGGAGGAGGCCGAGGTTAGAAAAGGATCTTCTGATAAGCAATCTAGACCAAAAAGAGAATTAGTCTATAAGGACAAAAAAATAGGATTTTTTTTCGGAAGATTTCTGTTCTAAAAGATTCTAATTAAGGAAAGACGAGCATAGTAGTGTTTTGAGTTTAAAAAGTTTGTGCCTAAGAAATGAAAGGAGAAGTCTGGTATGCCGAAGGCGAGGTTATTATTAACTTTTATTTTCTGCCTGATAGCAATAATTTTTTTAGTAGGCTGTAATGCTTTGCAGAGTGTTTTAAAAGATAACGATGAGCGCAACGCTCCTTTGACCCAGCTTTTAGACCGCGTGCAAAAAGGCAGAGCTCTCGAGAGGGAGGCTACCCCGGTAATGGGTGATGTCGAAGGGGCACAAGGAGAAACTGTGGTCCGTTTGTACTTTGCGGAGAAAGATGGCCAGGGTCTTATCGAGGTAAACCGTAGTATACCTAAAACCCTTAGTTTAGCCAGAGAAACGGTTACTCAATGGCTAAAAGGCCCGACCCCCGGAACAGCCGATGCTTACCCGGCTGTAAACCCGGAGACCTTGTTATTGGATATTAATCTTAAAAACGGAATCGCAACGGTGGATTTAAGTAAGGATTTTCTGCAAAGTTACAGCAATGTTTCGCCTCGAACAACTCTTTACGGATTAGTAAATACTGTTGCCCAGTTTTCAACAGTGGAGATTGTCAAGATTCGAGTTGAAGGGCAGGAGATTGACAGTTTCCATGGGCTGGACTTAAAAGATTTGAGATTTAATAGCGATTTAATCAGGGCTTCCAGCGGCTCGTCAACTGAAAACATAGCCGAGACAGGAGAACCGGCTCAAGGGTCCCCGAGCTCAATTAATATTTTTCAATAAAGAGCGGAAATAAAGAAAAAGGAGGAGTGGGTAAAAGAGATGTTGGAGAGCAAAGAGTTAGCCGGTCTTTTGGATGTTTTACTAAGCAGGCTCAGCCTAGCAACTGAAAATCGCAAAAATTTGTTTGCCAACGAGTTCGGAATTACCAGACAACAGTTTGATGCTTTAAATATTATCTACGATAAAGGACAAATCACCATGGGTCAGCTTTGTCAGGAAATCTCTTCCGTTTGCAGTACAGCCACGGATTTGGTCGATAAATTAGAAAAGGCAGCTTTGGTGGAAAGGGTACGGGATAAAAAGGACCGCCGGATTGTAAGGCTTAAGATTCTTCCTCGGGGAGAGAAACTGGTCAGATCCGCCAGGGAAATGAGGATTTTGGAATTGGAAGCCGTTTTGAAAACTTACCAAAGAGAAGAAATGATAAATTTGATTTCCTTGCTGGAAACTCTGGCTGAAAAATTGGAAGTCTAATTGCACCCCTTTAAGCGGGGTGTTTCTGTGAGGTTTTCTAAAACCCCTTCTAAGTCTTAGGTTTTTATTGGCCTCAAAAGGGGGATTTGAGGTATACTTGAAGGGGTGAAAAAATGTGAAACATGGAAAACAAAAACAACTGGGGGTTTGGGAAGTAACAGAGGCTGTTGAAAACCTCTGTATGGAAACGAACTGCACGCTGGGGGAAGACGTGGTTCAAGCCCTTGAAAAGGTCCTCGGCGCTGAGGAATCCCCCCAAGGACGAGAGGTTTTAAAACTTTTACTAGAAAACGCTGAATTAGCCGCTGCAAAAAAAGTCCCCATCTGCCAAGACACAGGGATGGCCGTGTTTTTTGTCGAAGTGGGCCAAGATTTACATATTATAGGTGGTAGTCTGACGGAAGCTATCAATGAAGGGGTTCGCCGGGGCTACCGCAAAGGTTTTTTACGGAAGTCGGTTGTTAAGGATCCCTTTCAAAGGATCAACACCGAGGATAACACCCCTGCTATTATTCATTACAATCTGGTGCCGGGAGATAAATTAACCCTTGTTTTTGCTCCCAAGGGTTTCGGAAGTGAAAATATGGGAGCTTTACAAATGTTTAAACCCGCTGATGGTTGGCCTGGGGTTTTGGATTTTGTGGTTAAAACCGTGGATAAGGCGGGAGCTAATGCTTGTCCGCCAGTGATAGTCGGGGTGGGAGTGGGCGGTACGATGGAGAAGGCAGCTCTGCTGGCGAAAAAAGCTTTGCTTAGACCTTTGGGAACAGCCCACCATAACCCTGAGTATGAAAAATTGGAAGGAGAACTTCTTCGAGAAATAAATAAGTTGGGGATAGGCCCCCAGGGGTTTGGCGGTCGGATCACCGCTTTAGCGGTGCACATGGAGGTTTATCCCACCCATATTGCTGGCTTGCCGGTGGCGGTGAATCTTAATTGCCACGCTTCTAGACAGCGGAAAGTGGTGTTGGAAGGGAGGGCGGCCAGTGAATGACAAAGTGAAAAGGATTGAAGTGCCTCTTACTTCGAAGGTTATAGAAAGTTTAAACTGCGGGGATCGGGTCTTGTTAAGGGGCACGGTCTACACCGCTAGGGATGCGGCCCATGAGAAGATGATAGAGGCTTTAAATAGAGGGGAAAGTCTCCCCTTTGATCTCCAAGGTCAAGTGCTTTATTTTGTGGGGCCGAGTCCTGCTACCCCGGAGCAGGTAATCGGCTCAGCCGGTCCGACCACGGCGGGAAGGATGGATAGTTATTCTCCCATTCTGTTGGAGTGGGGGTTGAAAGGGATGATTGGAAAAGGGGATCGCTCCCGAGAGGTGATCGCCTCTTTAGTAAAAAACAGAGCTGTCTATTTTGGAGCTATTGGTGGGGCCGGTGCTCTATTGGCGGATTCTATTGTAAGTTCCGAGGTGATCGCTTATCCTGAATTGGGAACAGAAGCAATTCGCCGCTTAGAAATTAAGGATTTCCCGGCGATAGTTTTAATCGATAGCCGAGGAGAAAACTTATATGTCCGCGGGAAAAAAGAATACCGCCGGATTTAAAGAAGGCGATGAGCAATACTTTACAGAGGAGGCAGGCAAAAGGGAATGTCTTCTAGAAAAAATAATACCAGTAGCAAAACTAAGGCTGGCTGGGCGCTGTCTTTGTTGACCCTGGGTGGCGGCTTTCTCTTGCTCATTGTTATTTTTTTGACTTCTGTAAACCATAGTGTTTTTAGGCTTGACTTTTACCGCACGGAATATATTAAAATGCAAAGCAGCGCCAAGGTCGGCATTTCAGAACAGGAATTAATGAGCTCAACTGAAAAATTATTGGCTTATATAAAAGGTGATCTGGAGGATCTTAGGTTTAAGGCTGTGGTTAAGGGGACGGAGAGGCAATTCCTTAGTGAGCGGGAGATAGCTCATATGGTTGATGTCCGGGATCTCTATAGGCAAGCTATGATGGTTAGAAATGGAGGAATAGCTCTCCTGATTATTCTTTTTATAACAACCTTGTGGCTGGCGGGAAAGAAGTTTTGGCGTTTTTGGGCGCGGGGTTACTTAGGAGCTTTTGTGCTCTGTTTAGGTTTAGCTGCGATCTTATTCTGGGGAATGAAGAGCGATTTTACAACGTTTTGGACTAATTTTCATCTTTTGTTTTTTACCAATGATTTATGGAGATTGGATCCCGCTACAGATGTCCTGATTCAGATGTTTCCGGAACAGTTTTTTTATAATTTAGCATTCCGAGTTTTGTTATCTTTTTCAGGAGTTGCCTTGTTTATAGCAATTTTGGCAGGAATAGCTTTGAAAATAATTAGGACAAGATAATATAATCGGCTTTAAGATGAGGCTTAAATAATTAAGAAAAATTTCGGAAGGGAAGGAATAACCAGGATGTTAAGATTTGACGGACGTAAGTTTGATGAAATAAGACCGGTAAAGATAACTAGGAGATTTACTGAGATTCCAGAAGGGTCGGTTTTAATCGAAGTCGGAAAAACAAAAGTACTCTGTACCGCTTCTATTGAGGAAAAAGTCCCGCCTTTTCAAAAAGGCACCGGGCAAGGCTGGGTGACGGCAGAATACTCCATGATCCCCAGAGCAACCGAGATTCGCAACCAAAGGGAGGCGGCTAGGGGCAAACTAAGCGGCAGAACTATGGAGATCCAAAGGCTTATCGGGCGTTCTTTACGGGCCATAGTGGATACTTCTAAACTGGGGGAAAGAACAATTTGGCTCGATTGCGATGTTTTACAGGCCGACGGGGGGACAAGAACAGCAGCTATTACCGGAGCTTACGTTGCCTTGGTGGATGCTGTCAGGTATTTATTAGCCAACGAGTTGATTAGTGAGAATCCTTTAACCGACAGTATCGCTGCGATTTCAGTCGGATTGGTAGATGGGGAGGTTCTTGTGGATTTGGCTTATGTAGAGGACTCTAAAGCAGAAGTGGATATGAATATTGTGATGACCGGTTCGGGTAAATTTGTTGAACTTCAAGGGACTGCTGAAGAGTCGCCTTTTGGGATATCAGATTTAAACAACTTTTTAGAATTAGGAAGACGAGCTATTGAACAACTTTCAGAGTATCAGAGGAAAGCGCTGGCAGATGGGAATGAAGAAGATGAAGATTCTATTGGCGACGACCAATAAGGGGAAAATAAATGAGTTCCGCCGGCTTTTGGAGACTTCAACGATTGAGGTTCTATCCCTGCACTCTTTTCCGGAGTTGCCGGAGATTGAGGAAAATGGGAGGACCTTTGCTGAGAATGCCTTTATAAAAGCTCGGACAGCGGCTCAACTAACAAATTTGCTCACCATTGCCGATGACTCGGGTCTGGAAGTAGAGGCTCTAAAAGGAGCTCCGGGGATTTATTCCGCCCGTTATGCCGGCGAACCAAAAGATGATGGACGTAATATTGAAAAACTTTTGGCCGAGCTGGAGGAAATAAACCCCAGCGAAAGCTTTAGTCCCGAGAAAAGAAGGGCTCGTTTCCGTTGTTGTCTGGCTATTGTGGACCCAGAGGGAGAGGAGCACTTAGTCGAAGGAACCGTAGAGGGTTATATTTTAACG
Source organism: Desulfitobacteriia bacterium (assembly GCA_050943335.1). Lineage (GTDB taxonomy): Bacteria > Bacillota > Desulfitobacteriia > Desulfitobacteriales > Syntrophobotulaceae > JBMNOZ01. Next base: position 29,182 of record JBMNOZ010000007.1, read on the forward strand.
AAACCGAGAGGAACCGGAGGATTCGGTTATGACCCTGTTTTTTACGTTCCGGAATTCAACAAGACAATGGCGGAATTAACAATGGCGGAAAAAAATTCAATCAGCCATCGGGCGCAAGCTTTTCAAAAGGCAGTGCCGATAATCAAAAATATTTTGAAACAATAATATTTAGAAAAGGAAAAAGATTTCAAGGCTATTTAGAATCTTTCCTACAAATGTTTCTTGACTAGAAATTTTTCTTGGGCTATACTATTCATTGTCACAAAAGTGGCGGGGTATAGCGCAGCTTGGTAGCGCGCCTGCCTTGGGAGCAGGAGGCCGGGGGTTCAAATCCCTCTGCCCCGACCAGATACTAAAAATTAGGGATTTGAACGCGTAATACGCCCTATGGAAGTATTACGCCTGACCGGAGGGAAGGCTACCGACTGGTAGCGACCTATGGAAGTATTAAAAGCAAAAATTTTATAAGAACATGCGCCTGTAGCTCAGCTGGATAGAGCACCTGCCTTCTAAGCAGGGTGCCGGGAGTTCGAATCTCTCCAGGCGCGCCATAAACGTGGTGGGTGTGGTGAAGTGGTTAACACACCGGATTGTGGCTCCGGCATGCGTGGGTTCAAATCCCATCATCCACCCCAATATAAAAAAATACGTACAAATCAAGGGTTTGCAAGTTTTTGAAATGATTTAAAAACAGTGCAATCCGGTGAGGTACAGAAAATAGAATCCAGTGTGTTGTTTGTTTAGGTTTTGGGGTATAGCCAAGCGGTAAGGCATCGGACTCTGACTCCGACATTCGATGGTTCGAATCCATCTACCCCAGCCATTTTATGAAAGAAGTTTTGGTTTTGTATAATTAATTATCATGCGGAAGTGGCGGAACTGGCAGACGCGCTAGACTTAGGATCTAGTGCCGCAAGGCGTGGGGGTTCAAGTCCCTTCTTCCGCACCAACAAAGATATGGAAGTTTTACAGGAATGTAAAACTTTTTTGATTTTTATAAGGAATGATGTGGTAAAATGGAAAAAAAGCTTATTGGAGGTAAAAATGAGGAAGAGTATTGTTTTGATTTTAGTTTTATTTTTATTTATTGTCGGTTGCAGTCAAGGTGATATTGCAGAAACAAATGAAACTTCTGATTTCCGCGATGTTACATGGGGTATGAGTAAAGATGAAGTTGAAGAGGTTGAGGAAGCTGAATTTATATCAAGTGATGAAGATGAGCTCATGTACCTGGTAGAAATTGGAGGAGATGAATATTATTTAATGTATAATTTTGTTGACGATAAGTTATATGAGGCGGGATATCTTATAATGGATGAGGTTGCTGATGATTCTTATATTGATTTATATGAGAAAAATAAAAGTTATTTGACTGAGAAATATGGAGAGCCAATCAAGGACGAAGTTATTTGGGATGAAGGTGTTGCTGAAAGCGAAAGTGATCTTTGGTTTCATATATCTAAAGGCGAATTAACATATTTAGCTGCATGGGAAAACGATAATACGGAAGTATTTCTTGTTTTACGTGGTCATAATGATAATAATGTATTAGGTATCGATTATCGTAGTAAAGAGTATTATCCGCTTGCGGAAGATAAACAAGATACTGACATTCTAAATAAGTTATAATAAATCACTTGTGTAAATCGCAATCCAGTGATATTATGGTCAAATATCCAGGAAGGTTTAATGGGGAAGAAACCAGGTTTTTGCGGGTTTTGGGGTTTGTGCGTTCATCCACCCTGTAAGTAAATAAAGCTTTGTCAAATGGCAAAGCTTTATTTATTAGGAAAAGGGGATTTTTCGCCCTATTACGCCTGACCGGAGGGAAGGCTAGGGAGGGAAATCCTTCTATAGTCCTATTGTTATCCAGGCATGAAAATGAGCGAAGCGAATGGCGTGAGTCCCTTCTTCCGCACTAAGATACGTTGCAAAAGCTTTACTAAAACGTAAATATTTTCTTGTATTAATAAAAGAACGGGTGCAAGGACACGAAAGAATCGACCCTCTGTGTTTTTCTGCGTTTTCTTTGTCTCTGACCTGTTTTTTGTGTATACTACAGATAGAGGGAGGGGGGTTAAAGTGCCCGACCGTTCCGTTTTATTATTATCTTCCAAATTTGGTGAAGGACATTTAAAAGCGGGCGAAGCTTTGACAACCATATTTGAACGTTCCAACTTTGCCGTCCGTCATCTCGATTTTGGAGCCTTATTTTTTAGGAAAACCGATTTTGTCATGCGCTCGGCTTATATGAACATGATCAGGAAAACGCCCCGGCTTTGGCGTTTGATTTATGACAAGACTAGTGATTCCAAGTTGGAAGGTTATAATAAAATTATCCATAAAATTAATTCCAGGGATCTTTTATCTTATATTAGAGAAAGTAAACCTGAAGCTATAGTTTGTACCCACTTTTTTCCGGCGGGGATCTTAAGCGGGATGAAAAGGAGAGGCTTATTGTCTGTTCCTCTTGTAACTGTTGTCACCGATTACCTTGTCCATCGGATCTGGGCTAGCCAAGGAACCGACCTTTATCTAGTTGGCTGTCGGGATGCCTATTCCAGATTGGTAAAGGCGGGTATACAGTCTTCAAAGATTAAGATTACCGGAATCCCGGTCCGGGTCTGTTTTGAAGAAACTTATTCTAAAACTGTTTGCAAACGAAGGCTCCAGTTAGACCCAGAAAAGCTGACCGTTTTAATCATGGGGGTTACTGGAATTTTTGCCAGAAAAAAAATCGCTGTTTTAGAAGCATTGTTTAATTTGGCAGATACAATCCCCGTTCAGTTTGTGGTAATCTGTGGCTCAGATAAGGAATCTTTTGCCTTTCTAAAATGTTACGCAGATCGGGAACATGGGATTAAGATTTTGGGTTATATTGAAAATATTCATGAATACATGGCGGCTTCAGATTTGATTATTTCTAAAGGCGGAGCCCTGACAATTAGCGAAGCTTTAACAATAGGACTGCCGGTCATAATTTACAAGCCCATCCCGGGTCACGAAACGGGGAACGCTGTTTTTGTTGAACAGGGAGGAGCTGGCAAAATGATCAGTTTCGATGAGGAACTAGTCAGTCAGGTAGCATATTTATTATCGGATCAGAGTAAGCTAACAGAAATGAGTCTCGCGGCCCGCAATTTAGTGCCCCGCCATTCCGCTGAAAACGGGGTTAAGGCTATTTTAAGCCTGCTGCCCGAAGGCAAATGTATTCGTGAATATCAAAGTAAACAAACCGTCTAATCAGACAGGGACTGGACTGGTTTTTTTCTTGCTTCTTTATAAAAGTTTTGCTAATATGAATTAGTATGTTTTTGATTGTGTTTGTATAATGGACGGATTGGAAACAATATCCTAAGAACGAAATTATATATATGAATCCAAGGAGGAGCAGTTATGGCTGTTAAGGTGGAACAAAAGGAAAAAGGAAAGGTCTCATTGGAAGTCTCAGTAGAGGCCGAACAGGTTACAAAGGCTTATGATCAAGTTGCTAGAAAGGCTTCTTTAGAGATGAATATTCCCGGTTTTCGGAAAGGGAAAGCACCTCGGTATATAGTAGAAAAATACATTGATAAAGGCTATTTAAGGGATCGGGTTATTGAAATTTTAATTCAGTCGTCTCTTTTTAAAGCAATTCAAGAATCAGAAGTAATTCCGGTATCCACTCCCAAAGTAGATGTGATGCAAATCGAAGAGGGCAAGGAGTTCATCTTCGTGGCGGAAATAGAAGTCAAGCCTGAGGTTGAACTTGGTCAGTATACCGGCTTAGTGGTAGAGAAAAAGACCGCTGAAGTGACCGATGAAGAGGTGGAAGAAAATTTAAAACGGCGGCAAGAAATGTACGCCAGGCTGCTCCCAGTCGATCGACCGGTTGAAGAGGGAGATATTGTTACTATTGATTTTGAAGGATTTGTTGACGGTGCTCCTTTTGAAGGGGGCCAGATGGAAAACCATGATTTAACTGTCGGCTCAGGCCAATTTATTCCGGGGTTTGAGGAACAATTAATCGGAGCCGAAAGAGGGCAGGATCTTGAAATTAAGGTTCGTTTTCCTAAAGATTACCCTAAAGAAGATCTAGCCGACAAAGAGGCTCTGTTCAAGGTTAAGATCAAAGTTGTTAAAGAGAAAGTACTATCAGAATTAGATGATGAATTCGCTAAAGACGTCAGTGAGTTTGAAACCTTAGAGGAGTTAAAAGCGGATATAAAGCAGAACTTGCTTGCTGTTGCTCAGCAGAATATTGAGAGCGAATACCGGGCAGAGGTTTTAAAACAAGTAGTTGATAATGCCAGTGTAGAGATTCCCGAGGGTATGATTGAAGAGAGAGCCGAAATGTATGTTCAAGACATGGGCAACAAGCTAGCCTCTCAAGGAATACCCGAGAAATATTGCACTGAATATATTAATTCTAACAGAGAAAAATTAAAAGAGTCTTATCGAACCCAAGCTGCTAAAGATATTAAAACCGAACTTGTTCTAGAAGCTATTGGTGAAAAGGAACAGATCAAGGCATCGGACGAGGATTTGGAAAGAGAAATTCAAAAGATAGCTTCAGAATATAATATGAAACCAGCAGAATTATTAGAAAAGTTAAAGGCTAGTGGCGAGATCCATTGGCTTAGACAAAGATTAACAGCAAATGCGGTCATCGATTTTATACTTGACAACGTTGCTGAAAAGGAGGATACTAGTTCGGAAATAGAGAATACTTTAAATGAGAAACAAGAATAATTAAGACTAAGCTAAACGAAACTCCGAGAAATTTAGAAATTTCGGAGTAAAGGGGTGAGCAGATGGCGAAGTTTAGCGACGAGAAAAATCAGTTAAAATGTTCTTTCTGTGGGAAAATTCAAGAACAGGTTAAGAAATTGGTTGCCGGTCCAGGAGTTTATATCTGTGACGAGTGTATAGAATTATGTAATGAGATTATCGAGGAAGAACTTCAGGACGATAGCGGTGTTGAAATAGGTGAAATTCCCAAGCCAAAAGAAATTAAAAGCATTCTCGATCAATACGTAGTTGGCCAAGAATTGGCGAAAAAAGCACTTTCTGTGGCAGTTTATAACCATTACAAACGTATTAGTCTCGGGATGAAGATAGATGATGTGGAACTGCAGAAATCCAATATTGTTATGCTCGGTCCGACAGGATCGGGGAAAACACTTCTCGCATCTACTTTAGCAAAAGTTTTGAATGTCCCGTTTGCAATTGCCGACGCGACTTCTCTAACTGAGGCTGGATATGTGGGCGAGGACGTGGAAAACATTCTTCTGAAACTTATCCAGGCTGCGGATTATGATATCGAAAGGGCGGAACGGGGAATTATCTATATTGACGAAATAGATAAAATTGCCCGTAAATCGGAAAACCCGTCTATCACCAGGGATGTATCCGGGGAGGGAGTTCAACAAGCTCTTTTGAAAATCCTGGAGGGTACGGTGGCCAGCGTTCCGCCGCAGGGAGGAAGAAAACACCCGCATCAAGAGTTTATCCAGCTCGATACCACTAACATCCTTTTTATTGTAGGGGGTGCTTTTGACGGTATCGAGAAAATTATTCAAAATCGCATCGGGAAAAAAGTTATGGGTTTTGGTGCCGATATTCAAAAACCGAGCGAAAAAGATGTGGGAGAGATTCTGAGCCAGATATTGCCGGTCGATTTGCTTAAATATGGGTTGATACCTGAGTTTGTAGGACGGGTTCCGGTTATTGTCACCTTGGGGGCTCTCGACCAAGAAGCGCTGGTAAGTATTCTTACCGAACCTAAGAATGCCCTGGTTAAACAATACGAAAAATTATTAGAAATGGATGGAATAGCTCTGGAATTTAAGGAAGACGCCCTGAAAGCCATTGCCGATGAGGCAATTCGCCGCAATACTGGGGCTCGAGGCTTAAGAGCGATAATAGAGGATATCATGATGAATATCATGTACGATCTGCCGACCAGAACGGACGTTACTAAATGCATAGTTACAAAAGAAACCATTCTAAAACGTATTGATCCTGAACTGGTTAGAAACGAAGAAAAAATTAATGAGGAAGAATCGGCTTAAAGAAAGCCGATTCTTTTTTAAAAACTCTTATTCGGGCTTATTTTCCTTTTCAGATTCAACATTTTTTGTTAAGCGTCCCGCCTTACGTGCGCTTTCCCGGAGCAAAAATTCAAGATGGGCGTTTACACTGCGAAACTCGTCGGCTGCCCAGATGGCAAGGATATTGTAAAGTTTGGGATCTATTCGTAGTAGGAAGCTTTTTTTAGCTGTCATAAGCTGCCTTTTAATAGAGGGTACCTGTATTAATAACGGGTTGGGCAGAGCGATCAGAGACAATGGCAACAAGGAGGTTATTAATCATTGTTGCTTTTCGCTCTTCATCCAGTTTTACAGTACCCTTGCTCTCTAAGCGTTCGAGGGCCATTTGAGCCATGCCGACAGCACCTTCAACAATTCTAGCCCGGGCCGCTAAGATAGCGTTGGCCTGTTGGCGTTGAAGCATGGCGCTGGCGATTTCTGTGGCATAAGCCAGGTGGGTGAGCCGGGCTTCAATGACTTCCACTCCCGCTACATCTAGACGAGCCTGAAGTTCGGTGGCGATTTCTGATGCTATTTGATCTGTATGTCCTCTCAAAGAATAGCCTTTCTCATCAAAACTATCATAGGGATATTTTGTAGCCACATGTCTTAGGGCAGTTTCGCTTTGAATCATGACGAACTGCTCATAGTGATCAACATCAAAAATAGCTTTGGCGGAGTCCACAACCTTAATAACCACTACCGCCGCGATTTCGATTGGATTACCATCTACATCGTTAACCTTAAGTTTTTCACTGTTAAAGTTCCGAATCCGGAGGGAAACTCTCTTCGCTTTAGTTAAAGGAACAGTGAGCCAAATACCGGGCTCACGAATGCTGCCCAGATAGCTGCCAAAGAAAGTGAGAACTTTAGCTTGGTTAGGTTGGACAATCTGGATCCCGCTTAGAAGTACCAAGGCGAGCAAAAATAAAATAACAGCGGAAACGATTTTGGCAATATCAGCGGTTTTAAAGCCCAGGACAAAATTAAAGATCGAGACCGCCAGGGCAGCGATAATAATGAGAATACCTAGGAAGCCATTAATTTTAGGGGTTTTTTTTTCTTTCATGTCAACCATCCTTTCTGAAAGGTATATTATACTATCAGTATATTAAAATGATATCATTTTGATAACAAAAAAACAAGGCAAAACGCTTTTTTTAATAATTTTAGAGCTTGAACATAGCGAGGACATTTCTTTCAGGTTGCTTTCAATTAGATAAAGGTGTTAATAAAATGGCGGACAATATCTGCGCCCCCAATTACCGCCCCGAGACTGCTTCCAATATTGGCAAGGGCAACAACTAATAAGACATGGGTGACTTTATTTTTCCAAAAGCCTTTAAGGGTATGAATATCTTCGGCGATACTCTCAAAATCCTTGACATTGGGTTTGCGGATTAAAGCCTCTGTAAGCCCTGCAAACCATCCAGCTGCTAAGAGGGGACTTAAAGAACTGACGGGGGAGATTAGAAAGGCGACCAGAATGGATAAGGGATGGCCGAGGGCGAGAAGGGTGCCCAGAGCGGCTAAGCCGCCGTTCCAAATTATCCAGCTTAAGATTTGGTCGATTCCTGTGGACTTGTCCACGGAAAAAGTGGCAGCAATCAGGATTAAAATGAGCAGAGGAAGGGACCAGCCAATTATTTTTGCTAATTTTGAGGGGGCCTTAATTTTTGTTAGTTCCGCTAAATCATGCTTTTTAAATAATTCTTCTTTAACTCCCGGTATATGCCCAGCCCCCAGGACAGCGATAATTTTTTGCCCTGGAGCGTTTTGAATTTTCTCCGCCAGGTATTGATCCCGTTCATCGATTAAAACCCCTTTAAACTCCGGGAAGGATTTAGAGATATCATTTAAAGCCGCAGAAAGCATATCCTGAGATTTCATGGCTTCGATTTCTTCTTCTCCAATATCTTCATCACCACTTATCACTGTAAAAATTAATTGGAAAAGGAGTTTAATCTTACCCCATAGGCTTACCCCACGCCATAAACGCATTAGGGTAACTTGGATACTGCGGTCCGCTAAGCAAATCTCCGCTTCGACTGCCTTGGCTGATTCCAGAGCCTGAAGCATTTCTTGGCCGGGGCTGACCCCTAATTTTTTAGCTAACCGCTTTTGATAAGAGGATAAAACTAAATTAACAAGCAGGACCAAAGCCTTTTTCTGTTTAATAATACTTATGATATCCGTGTTTTTCCAAGCTTGCTTATCAGTTACTGTCTTGTAGCGGGACTCGCATAATTCAATGCACACTGTATCGGGTTTTTCCTTTTCAATAACCTCTTTTACTTCTTCGACACTGTGCTTAGAGACATGCGCGGTTCCGATCAGTATTATTTCTTTATCGTCTTTTTTAAGATAGTGGACGTTATGGTGGGCCAAGTATTATCCCTCCCGAAGAATGGTGGTTAGAACTCTTATATCATACCACATTTGAAAAAAATGTTTTGAATTTCTTTCCTCGGTAAATACTAGAGAGAGAGTTTTTGGGCAGGAGGGAATATATTTATGGAAAGCTTAGGTGGGCTGTTGATTCTCGGTCAGCTCCTTTTTGTTTTTGTAATCGGGATGTACTTCTTCAATTTACTCCGTCAGCAGTATTCGAACCGCTCTTCAGTGGAAAGAGAATCGTTAAAACAAAAGGAAAAGCTGGCAGAAATGCGCAAGACTTCGCTTACAATCCCCTTGGCAGAGAAAACCAGGCCAGCTAAACTGCAAGAGATTGTCGGTCAAAAGGAAGGGATTAAAGCTTTGAAAGCAGCCCTCTGTGGGCCTAACCCTCAGCATGTGCTCATTTACGGGCCTCCAGGAGTAGGGAAAACGGCTGCGGCTCGAATTGTCTTGGATGAAGCCAAAAAAAACGTTTCTTCTCCCTTTAAAGAGGATGCTAAGTTTGTGGAAATAGACGGGGCAACAGCTAGATTCGATGAACGGGGTATTGCTGATCCTTTGATCGGTTCGGTTCACGATCCGATTTATCAGGGAGCTGGAGCCATGGGAATGGCGGGAATCCCCCAGCCGAAAATGGGCGCTGTAACCAAAGCTCACGGGGGAGTTTTGTTTATCGATGAAATTGGAGAATTGCATCCGATTCAAATTAACAAACTTTTAAAAGTGTTGGAGGATAGGAAGGTGATGCTGGAAAGCGCTTATTACAGCCCTGAAGATTCTAATATTCCTGCGCATATTCACGACATTTTCCAAAACGGGCTTCCGGCAGATTTCAGGTTAATCGGCGCCACAACCCGGAGTCCAAGCGAAATACCTCCGGCTGTTCGCTCTCGCTGTATGGAGATTTATTTTAGACCCCTTTTACCGGAGGAAGTAAAGGAAATAGCCTTAAATTCAGCGGCGAAAGTAAATATGAAAATTAGCGAAGGAGCTTTAGAAGTGGTTAAAAAATATGCCACTAATGGAAGAGAGGCAGTCAACATTATTCAATTAGCCGCTGGGGTGGCAGAAAATGAGGGCCGGACGGAAATTGAAGAAGATATTATTGAGTGGGTTGTGACCACCGGGCAATATGCGCCCAGACCAGAGAAGAAAATCCCACCGGCACCGCTAATCGGGGTGGTGAACGGGCTGGCGGTTTATGGACCAAACTCGGGAATGCTCTTAGAAATCGAGGTTAGCGCTTATCCGGCTAAGATGCAGAAGGGAGAATTATATGTGACCGGGATTGTCGAGGAGGAAGAATCCGGGCAGGGAGGTAGGAAAACAAGGAGAAAAAGCATGGCTCGGTCCTCAATTGAGAATGTTCTGACTGTCTTGCGCCGGGAATTAAAAATTGAGGCCCAAAACTACGATATTCACGTTAACTTTCCCGGAGGAATTCCGGTGGACGGTCCTTCCGCTGGAACAGCCATGGCCGTAGCTATATGTTCGGCTATTAAGAAATACCCGGTGGATAATACCGCAGCTATAACCGGGGAATTGTCCATAAGAGGGAAGGTAAAACCCGTAGGTGGGGTTTCGGCGAAGGTCGAAGCTGCTTGGCAGGCCGGGTGTAAAAAGGTTTTCATTCCTAAGGAAAACTGGCAAGTCAGATTTGAGTATTCGGAGGTAAAAGTTATTCCGGTAGAAACGTTAGACGAGATCCTAAGGGAGGTTTTAATCGTTGATCAAGTCAAGCCTCAGACCACTGTCAAAATAAACCTGACCGAAAATAAGGATTCTCTGCATAAAGTTTTAAAGAGGATAAAACTGCCGGCCACTAATTTGCCTGAGCAGGGTAAAACGTGTTAGAATAGAGCACTGACAAGTCTTTTGAGGGGAGATATTAATATGAAGCAAAGAGAATATCCGATCCTTCCGCTTAGAGGAATCCTTGTCTTTCCTTATATGGTCGTTCACCTAGATGTGGGCAGGGAGCGATCCCTGGCTGCTGTTGAAGAAGTAATGCTAAATGATCGACGGATTCTGCTCCTGTCTCAGAAGAAGATGGAAATCGACAGTCCGACTGAAGATGATTTATATAAAACCGGTACCATTGCTGAAGTAAAACAATTGCTTCGCCTTCCCGGGGGAACCCTAAGGGTTCTGGTGGAAGGGATTTGCCGGGGTAAGGTGCAGAAGTTTTTGGCTGAGGAACCTTATTTCAAGGCTGAGGTTTTGGAGATAACCGATGATCAGCGAGTTGAGAAAGAGATGGAAAACATGATCCGCAGCCTTACCCATCAATTCGAAGAGTATTCCCGTTTGAGCAAAAGGGTTTCTCCAGATGCGGTGGGAACCATTTTGAATGTGAAAGAACCGGGTCGTATGGCTGATCTGGTGGCTTCACACCTGAATCTAAAGATGGAAGAAAAACAAGCTCTTCTAGAGGCTATGGAGATAAGCGAGCGTCTGGAAAAAATAACCGAGTTTATTATGCGGGAGATAGAAATCCTGGAGCTGGAAAGGCGGATCGGCCTTCGGGTTCGTAAACAAATGGAAAAGGCGCAAAAAGAATATTATTTGCGGGAACAGATGAAGGCGATCCAAAAAGAACTCGGCGATCGGGATGAGAAACAAGCTGAGATAGACGAGTATAAAGAGAAGATTGAAAAAGCTGACCTTCCAGAGGAAGCCAGAGAAATGGCTTTAAAGGAGGTAGACCGACTGGATAAAATGCCTCCGGCTTCTGCCGAAGGAACTGTGGTCAGAACCTATTTAGACTGGATTTTAGCTTTACCCTGGCAAAAAGAGAGCAAAGATAGAATAGATCTTTATCATGCGGAAAAAATCCTCGATGAAGACCATTACGGTTTGGAAAAAGTCAAGGAAAGGATTATAGAATTTCTTTCTATTCGCAAATTGGCTGATAATACCCGCAGTCCGATTCTTTGTTTTGTCGGTCCCCCTGGGGTGGGTAAAACTTCGCTCGCCAAGTCTGTAGCCCGGGCCCTGGACCGTGAATTTGTCAGGATGTCTTTAGGGGGGGTTAGAGACGAGGCGGAAATAAGGGGACATAGGCGAACTTACATCGGCGCCTTGCCCGGGAGAGTAATCCAGGGTCTGAGGAAAGCCGGGACGAGAAATCCTGTCTTTCTATTTGACGAGATCGATAAAATGGCTTCGGATTTTAGAGGAGACCCTGCTTCCGCCATGCTGGAAGTTCTCGATCCCGAACAAAATTATACTTTTACGGATCACTATTTGGAACTACCTTTTGATTTGTCCAAAGTTATGTTTATAATGACGGCCAATTATATGGAAAATATTCCTAGGCCTCTTTTGGACAGGATGGAGGTTATTCAATTAAGCGGTTATACCGAGGATGAAAAGGTTAATATTGCTTTCCATCACCTCTTGCCTAAACAAATGAAAGCTCACGGTCTGACCGAAGATCAGGTCCGGTTTGAAAAGGAAGCTTTGTTGAAAATTGTCCGCGGTTATACCAGGGAATCCGGTGTTCGGAACTTGGAAAGAGAAATTGCCAATGTTTTGCGCAAAGTGGCAGTGAGGATTGTTAAAGAGGAGTGGCAATTTAAAAGCTTAAAAGGGAAAGATATCGAGGAGCTCTTAGGAGCGGTGCGTTATCATTATAAAAAAGCTGGCCCCAAACCAGAAATTGGCGCTGCTATAGGCTTAGCTTATACAGAGGTCGGGGGAGATGTTTTAACAATTGAAGTTACTCCTTTAAGCGGTAAGGGCAAGCTGATCCTGACGGGGAAACTGGGGGATGTGATGAAAGAATCGGCCCAAGCCGGTTTGACATTTGTCCGCGCCCACGCCGAGAATTTAGGTTTAAGAGAAGATTTTTATGATCGGGTGGATCTCCATATTCACGTTCCCGAGGGAGCGGTTCCCAAGGACGGTCCTTCAGCGGGCATTACCATGGCTACGGCAATGGCTTCCGCGCTTTCCAACCGGGAAGTGAGACAAGATGTGGCCATGACAGGAGAGATAACTCTACGGGGGAACGTTTTGCCTATCGGAGGGGTTAAAGAAAAAGTTTTAGCTGCTCACCGAGCGGGGATTAAGACAGTAATTTTGCCGGAAATGAACCGTAAGGATTTGGAGGAAATACCGGAAGAAATTCGCCAGGAGCTGGAGTTTAAGTTTGTGAAAAGAATGGAGGAAGTAACAGAGATTGCTCTCTTACCTTTTGCTCAAACCGGAAATTTTTTGCCGGGAATGACTCTTTACAACGAACTAGATCCTCCGGATCCCAGACCAGTTTAAAATGGAAATCCTTTAAACTAGATTCACTGAAAATACAGAAAAAAGGCTTAAAACTGCTCAATAACGGATTGTCTAAGGCTTAAAGCCTTTTGGCAATCCTATTATTTTTAAATCCAGGGAACTCACTGTCTCGTGGTTTAATATACAATTAATTCTTTTTCAATGAGGGGGCGAATTCTATGTTCTTTCGGAAAGCGGAATATATAATCTCGGCAGTCAGACCCGATCAGTATCCGGTGGCTGACTGGCCCGAGCTAGCGGTTTCAGGCCGCTCTAATGTTGGGAAATCTTCTCTGATCAATAAATTTACTAATCGTAAAAACTTAGCTAAAGTGGGCAAAACTCCTGGAAAAACTCAAACAATTAATTTTTACAACATGAATGACGAGTGGTACTTAGTGGATTTGCCGGGCTACGGTTATGCAAAGGTCTCTCAGCAGATGAAGAAACAATGGGGACAAATGATGAATACCTATTTTCGGAGGCGCGAAAACTTAAGAGGGGTAATTCAATTGGTGGATATTCGCCATAAACCTACCGAGGACGACCGGATGATGGTGAAAATGCTCTGGGATAACCAAATACCGGCTTTAATTGTGGCCACCAAAGCGGATAAAATTCCCCGGGGACAAAGACCTAAGTACTTAAAAATTATTGCGGAAACCCTTAAATTACAAGATTGGAAAACCATTATTCCCTTTTCCGCCGTGGATGGAACCGGGTTGGAGGAATTGGACGAGGCTGTCAAGCATATTATTTACGGAGAGTAAAAGTTTAAAATTGATAGGAGAAGGGTTTTGAAAAATATTGTTTTCTTGGTTTTCAGCCTGGCGATTATTCTTTTAGGAGCGGAGTTTTTCACTAACGGCATCGAATGGTTGGGTAAAAAACTGAAACTAGGAGAAGGAGCGGTGGGTAGTATCCTGGCTGCCGTGGGAACCGCCTTGCCGGAAACAATGATTCCGGTAATTGCGATTTTGTTTCATAGAGGAACAGGCGGGGTCGAAGTAGGGATCGGGGCGATTTTGGGAGCCCCTTTTATGCTCGGTACCCTGGCTTTTTTTATGGTCGGAAGCGCGGCGTTCATTTTTCGTCGTTCCAATAAGGCCCTATTTATTGATAGCGGCATAATAATAAGAGATTTGCAATTCTTTATCCTGGTCTATACTTTAGCCATTTTAGCGACCTTTTTTCCCACCTCTTCCTTCAAAATGGGGGTGGCAGTTATCTTGGTCGGGGCTTATCTTATTTACGTTTATCGAACAATTCGGTCCAGCCGGAGTAATCCTTTGGGGGGCGGTTCCCTGCCTCCGTTTTATTTTGCTAAAGGGAATCAAAACCCCCCTTTTTTAAGGATTTGTTTTCAGGTTCTAAGCGCTCTCTTTATTATGGTGGTTGGGGTACAAATCTTTGTGGATGCGGTCCAAGAGGTCGCCCTGGCAGCAGGGATTCCGGTTTTGATTTTATCCTTAATTATCACTCCGATTGCTACGGAATTGCCAGAGAAATTTAACAGTGTTTTATGGATCCGCCGGGGGAAAGATACTTTGGCCATGGGCAATATTACCGGCGCCATGGTGTTTCAAAGTTCCTTAATACCGGCCTTAGGGATTGCTCTTACTCCTTGGGTTTTGGAACCGCTTGCTCTAGCCAGCGGCCTGTTAGTTTTAATCTCCGCTTTAGGACAATATTTTGTGCTCTCGAAAAAGAAGAGCCTTTTCCCGGCCGGTTTGCTAATGGGGGGCGTTTTCTACGCCCTGTTCATAGCTCTGGTGTTAAGGGGAGGGAGTTTCTAAAAAGACTAAAAAAAGATAGTAGATCAGGCATAAATATGACAACCATTTCCATATATTAATAAGGATTATGGGAAAGTTATGGGGTGATTGGAAATGGGTACCAATGTCCTGAAAGGGATCACCACTGGCTTATTGGTTACGGTTTTGACTCTGATCGCTGTTTTGGGGACCACCCTAGTCGGGATTGATAAAAATATTATTTCTTACCTTATAGATTTTGGTTTACTTTTGAGCTGTTTGGCAGCAGGTTACAGGGCGAGCCGGGGTTCCGGAAGTATTCTGCTCGGGGGTTTGGCGGCTGGAGGTTATGCGATTATAGGGATTTTATTATTAGCCCTGTATTTTTCCATCGATACCTTGGGAGCAGTCAAAATAATATCCGAAGGAATTGGTTTAGGGCTTCTGGCCGGGGTACTGGGAGCCGGGGTCATAAGTCCCGGGCGTGATTCCTATGAACGCCTGAGCGTTAGATATCCCGGTTACCCGCGGACAAATAGGGATAATCCGGAGCGCAGTGTTTTTGCTTCCCGCTCTGATTTTCCGGATCGGGATCCGATAGCGGCCAGATTTCATCCCGAGGAGGAGCGGCGGAGGATCTTGGAATTATGCAATAAAACTCCGGAAGAAAAAGAGGAAGATGAGGCTTTTGAGTGGTGGAGGGTAGAATCGGAAAGGCAGTTAAGGGGGAAATAAAAAAGGTTTTACAAAGAATTTGAATAAACCTTTTTTTTTTGCTCAAACTACAGTTTTGAAGAGGAGAAAAACAGGTTTGAACGGAACGGAGAAGGTAGATGGGGCATAAAGAAAAGAAGGTTTTATTTTTTATTTTTACATTCTTGGTTGTTATCCGGCTTTATCAGATAGGGGTTCCGCCCTTGGAGATTGAGGAAAGTTGGCGTCAGGCAGATACGGAGTCTATGGCCTGGAATTTTGCTAATTATGATTTTAACCCCTTCCGTCCCAATCTGAATTATGACGGACCGTTCCCCAATATACCGGCTCTGGAAATTCAAGTTACGACTTATTTAATTGCAATTCTCTACAAAATTTTTGGTCATCACTATTTTTTAGCCCGCTTAGTGCCCCTTAGCTTTTTTCTGGTTTCCGCCTGGTTTCTATATTTATTGGCTCGCCGCCATCTAAGTAAGAGGGCGGCGATTATCAGTTTGTTAATTTACGGGATTTTACCGGTCAATGTTTATTATTCCCGCGCTATTATGCCAGAGTCCGCAGCTCTTATGTTCTGGTTGGGGGGAATTTACTATTTTGATCGGGGAATAGAAAAAAGGGGAAAGGGGCTTTTAGGTTTAAGCGCTCTTTTTTTTAGCCTAGCACTTATGACTAAACCCCCGGTTGTAGTAGCTCTAATTCCGATGCTCTATCTTTGCCTTCTCTACCGGGGGCGAAAAGGGCTGAAGCTCCCGGAACTTTGGATTTATGGACTCCTAATCTTTGCTCTACCGGCAATTTATTATTATTTCAGCATCCAAATAGCGGAATATAAATTCGCTGTCGGCATCACGAAGGATATTCTGTGGAAAGAGGCCCTGCATGCTTTTTACAGTCCGGAAGCTGGGGCGTTTTTAAGGACCAATATCCCTAAAACCATTGGGTTTTTAAGTTTAATTCTAACCTTGGGGGGGTTGTTTTTTGTTCGGAAGAAAAATCTTTTTTTACCGGTCTTTCTGGCAGCTATGGTCTTGGAAGTAATCCTTATTGTTTTGGCCATTAGGGCAACCTATTACCTTATTTTTTTCTCCGTCCCTTGTGCGCTTTTAAGCGGCCTTTTTTTAGACCGGCTCGTGGAGGTAAAGGGGAAAGCTGTTCTAACGGTGTTAATTATGGGAATGATGCTGGAAAGCTACATTCAGGTTCAAGGGATGTTTCGTATTAATGAGGTTATGGCTGTCCAAACCCAGGTTGTGCGGGAAGTAACTGCAGAGGATGATCTGTTGGTGGTGGGTTCTTTTGATCCCTGTGTTTTAAGCCTTACAGATCGCAGAGGGTGGAGGTATAACCTGAATATTTATGCTTCCCTACCGGAGGACCCTTACCAGGAGTTGGATTATTACATTGAAAGAGGAGCTAAATACTTTATCCCGATTCAGGGAAAAGTATATGGGGATGAAGATGGCCGCTTAATAAATTACTTGGAAAGGAAATTCCCAAAAATAGAGGTTAAACCCGGGTATCCAGTATATGTTTTGCGGAATTCATCTCAGAACAAATAGGGGAGAGGTTTTCCGGATGAAAGTCTTGATCGCTTTGCCCGCTTATAATGAAGAAACCGGAATTTCGAAGGTGTTAAACAGTGTCCTAAATTATCGCCACCTAAGCTCCTATCCTATTGAAGTCCTCGTTGTTAATGACGGCAGTACGGATCGGACTGGCGAAATTGTCCAGAACTACGTTGAACAGCATGCCTTTATAAACTTGATCAACCATGAGCGGAATAAGGGTCTCGGGGAGGCGGTTAAAACCATATTAAAATATACGCTCAAGCGTCTGGAAAACACTGATGTTCTGGTAACCATGGATGCCGATAATACTCACAACCCCTTTTTGATTGAAAGTATGGTGCAAAGTCTGGTTACTAAAGATCTCGATATGGTAGTGGCTTCCAGATTCGCTCAAGGAGGGCGGGAGCTAGGGCTTAAGGCCCTGCGTAAATTGTACAGTCGGGGAGCGATGTATTTTTTTAAAATGTTTTTTCCCATTAAAAATCTTAACGATTATTCTTCTGGATTTAGGGCTTATCGAGTGAGCGCCATAAAAAAAGCTACAGAAATATGGAGAGAGTTAATAACCACTGACGGGTTTGACTGCATGGCAGAGATTGCCGCAAAATTAAGTAAAATGGGAATTCGGGCCGGAGAGGTGCCTTTAATTCTCCATTATGAATTAAAAGAAGGAGCCAGCAAAATGAAAGTCGCAAAGACAGTCAAAGGTTATTTTTCTTTACTGACTAAAGTGAGGTAGTAAATGATTTATTTGCTAGCGCTTATTTCCATTTTTTTGGGTGCCGGAGGGCAATTTGTTTTAAAACTGGTTGCCGGCGGTTTAAAAACAGGGGGCGGCTTAGGACAATTTGTACTCTCTTTGTTGAATATTAAGATGATAGCGGCAATTTCCTGTTTTGTGACCAGTATGCTGCTCTGGATCCTGGTTCTAAAAAAGATGGAGTTGAGCATTGCCTATCCAATGGTAAGCCTAGGCTATGTTTTTGTAATGCTTTTATCATTTTACTTTTTAAATGAAGGTCTTTACTTTACTAAGCTTATCGGCACGGGGCTTATTGTGGCCGGGGTAATAGTTTTAAACCTCAAATAAAAAAGACCCGAAGGTCTTTTAAGTTTGCGGTGCTCAATGTTCGAAAAACACTTTTTTCATTTTACATAAGGGGCATATTTCGGGGGGTTCGGGTCCTTCGTGGCGATAACCACAGACTTTACAAATCCAGACTTTCATAGTTTTACCCTCCTTAAGCGCGCAGAACCACAGCTTTTTCCAATATTTTAAAATCATTATAATTTGAGAAATGAAAATAAGCAATAGTTTTCTTTATTTTTAATGAACTAAGGAGACGGGAACTTAATCGCCTTCCATCTCATTAAAAAGATGTTTGCAGCAGAGAGCGTTTCGTTAGCGCATTTTAGCTAGTCTTTCTGTCCTTTTTTTGACTTTTTTTCCGTCCGAAAGTATAATAAATAGTCAGCTTTTTGGAATGTTTCCTTATGGACGGAAAGGAGCTCAATTTAAAATGGCTGAAGATAAGCAAAACATTGCCAAGGTCTATGATCCTGGTTTGGTGGAAGAAAAGTGGTATAAATTTTGGGAGGAAAATGGTTTTTTCACAACTCAAGTGGAACCTGACAAGGAACCGTTTTGTATTGTTATGCCCCCACCGAACGTAACCGGGTCTTTGCATCTTGGACACGCCATGGATAACACCCTGCAGGACATTGTGATCCGCTTTAGAAGGATGCAGGGTTACAATACTTTATGGCTGCCAGGAACGGATCACGCCGGAATTGCAACCCAGGCTAGGGTGGAGGAACAATTGGCTTCGGAAAATACCAATAAACACAAATTAGGTCGGGAAAAGTTCCTGGAGCGGGTTTGGGCTTGGAAAGAAGAATACGGCGGGACAATTACCAAACAGCTCCGCAAGCTTGGGGCTTCCTGTGACTGGCCGCGGGAGAGATTTACCATGGATGAAGGGTGCTCTCGAGCTGTGCGGGAGGTTTTTGTTAAGCTCTACGAGAAGGGTTTAATTTATCGAGGAAATTATATTGTCAATTGGTGTTCTAAGTGCCAAACGACTATTTCCGATATTGAAGTCGAACATAAGGAACGGGAAGGTAATCTTTGGTATGTGCATTATCCCACCCCCGAGGGTGAAGAAGGGGTTGTGGTGGCTACTACCCGTCCGGAAACTATGCTGGGTGATGTGGCCGTTGCCGTTCACCCCGAAGATGAACGCTATCAGCATTTAATGGGGCAAACAGTACTACTCCCCTTGATGGAGCGGAGAATACCGGTTATTGCCGATGAGTACGTCGATCGGGAGTTTGGAACCGGGGCGGTTAAGATTACGCCGGCACATGATCCCAATGACTTTGAAATGGCTCTTAGACATGATTTGGACCAGATCAACGTCTTAGATAAAAATGCAGTTATTAATGAAAACGGGGGTCGGTATTACGGTCTAGATCGTTATGAAGCCCGAAAGCAAATTATTAAGGATCTTGAAGAATTAGGTCTTTTAGTAAAAGTTGAGCCTCACACCCATGCGGTAGGCGAGTGTTACCGCTGTGCGACTGTTGTGGAACCGAGGGTCAGCAAGCAGTGGTTTGTCAAAATGAAACCTTTAGCTGAACCTGCTATCCAAACTGTCTTGCAAGGAGAAGTGGCCTTTATTCCTGAGCGTTTTGCCAAAATCTATATCGGCTGGTTGGAAAATATCCGGGATTGGTGCATTTCCCGTCAACTCTGGTGGGGTCATCGTATTCCAGTTTGGTATTGTCAGGATTGTGGGGAAGAGATTTGCGCTCTCACCGCTCCTGAGGAGTGCAGTAATTGTAAAAGTTCCAACCTGGAACAGGATCCAGATGTTTTGGATACTTGGTTTTCATCGGCTTTATGGCCTTTTTCAACCCTTGGTTGGCCGGAAAAGACTGCCGAACTGGAACATTTTTATCCGACTAATGTCTTGATCACCGGGCGGGATATAATTTTCTTCTGGGTAGCCAGAATGATTTTTATGGGCTTGGAGTTTCAGAAAGAACCTCCTTTCCGCAAGGTGATGATTCACGGCTTGATTCTTGATTCCCAAGGGCGAAAGATGAGCAAATCTTTGGGAAATGGCGTTGATCCTTTGGAGGTAATTGAACAATTCGGCGCTGATACCTTAAGATTTATGCTTATTACCGGAAACACACCGGGGAACGATTTAAGATTCCACATGGAAAAATTAGAAACCACCCGTAACTTTTTAAATAAAATCTGGAATGCTTCCCGCTTTGTTCTAATGAACCTCGAAGGTTATGAAGAAAAACCGCGGGGAGAGCTTACTCTTGCTGACGAGTGGATTTTATCCCGCTATGAGGTTACAAGCGCTGAGGTAACCGCGGCTTTGGAACGCTACGACCTCGGGGAAGCTGGCCGTTTGCTTTATGAATTTATCTGGAATGAATTCTGCGACTGGTATATTGAGTTAAGCAAGAAAAGGCTTTATCTTAAGGAGAAGCCGGAAGAAAGGAATACGGTTCAAAGTGTCCTGCTCGAAGTTTTAGAAGGGACTATGAGGCTTCTGCATCCTTTCCTTCCGTTTATAACCGAGGAAATCTGGCAGCACCTTAAATTTAAGGGAAAAACTATTATGCTCTGTCCCTGGCCGGAAGTTAAGGGTTACTATAACGAACGTGTGGAAAAAGAAATGGGTATCTTGATGGATGTTATCCGTGCGGTTCGTAATATTAGAGCGGAAATGAATGTGGCTCCTGGCCGTCGGGCGGATATTATTTTAGTGGCTCCGGAGTTGGAGACTGTGGAAATCCTAAAAAAAGGAAGCGAGGATATCCGTGAACTGGCACTCGGAGAAAACCTCATAATCGTCCAGAGTTTGGCGGATAAGCCCTCCCAAGCGGCTAGTGCGGTCTTAAACGGGGTTACTGTTTATATGCCCTTTAAGGGACTTTTGGATTTAGATAAGGAAATGGCTAAGGTCCGAAAAGAAATCGAGAACTCTTTAAAAGAAGAGCAGAGATTAGAAACTAAGCTTAACAATCCGGGCTTTGTAAATAAAGCTCCGGAAGCGGTGGTAGCTAAAGAAAGAGAAAAATTGGAGGCTGTAAGATCCCGTCTCCAGTCTTTAAAACTTAGATTGTCTGATTTGAGCGATTATTCAGACTAAAGAAGGTAGGAAGAGCTTGGACAAAAGACAAGAATATTTGCAAGCTTTGGCGTATATAAACAAATTGACAAAATTCGGAATTCATCTCGGCTTGGAACGGATCACGGAACTATTAAAGCGTTTGGGAGAACCCCAGAAAAAAATTAAAGTGATCCATATTGGCGGGACCAATGGCAAGGGTTCTACCGCCGTCATCCTCCAAGCCCTTCTTATGGCCCACGGGTATCAGGTGGGTCTTTTTTCCTCCCCTCATCTCCACGATTACCGGGAGCGAATTCGAATTAATGAACGTTATATCGGGGAAGAAGAGTTGGTCGCTTGTCTGGAGCGAATAAAAAATGCTATTAAGGGGATGCTGGAAGAAGGGTTCGAACAGCCCACGGAATTTGAAGTCAGCACAGCGCTGGCTTTGGTTTATTTCGCTCACCAAAAACCTGATTTCGTGATTATGGAGGTCGGGTTAGGGGGAGAAATTGATTCTACCAATGTTGTAAATCCTTTAGTGGTAGTGCTGACCCCAATAGGAATAGACCATAAGGATTATTTGGGGGCGAGTGTAGCGGAGATTGCAGGGGTTAAAGCCGGGATTATCAAAGGGGGAGCTCCCGTTGTCACGGCGGTACAAAAACCTGAAGCAAGACGTATCATTGAGAAAAAAGCGGCGGCTCGAGCCAGCAGATTAATTCGGGCCGCGGAGGATTTTAACTGGAGGACTCAAAAAAAGCCTGATAGTTTTTCTTATCAGGGGCTTAGGCTTAGCTTTAACTCTTTGGAACTTTCATTACTGGGTGAACATCAATTTGCTAATGCTGCCAGTGCTTTGGCGGTCTGTGAAGTACTTATTGATTTAGGGAGCTTGGGAGAGCTTAAGGAAGTGGCAGTGAGGAGCGCTTTAAAGAGAGTCACCTGGCCGGCCCGCTTGGAACTGATCTTAAATAAACCGAAGGTTCTTTTGGATGGGGCTCATAATGTCGAGGGAATGAAAAGTTTAATCCGGGCTTTGGATTATTATTCCGGAAGTATTTTGCAAAGGAAGAGGTTGATCCTCTGTTTAGGTATGCTAGCTGATAAGGAAGTAGAAGAATCTGCGGCTTTAATCTTGCCCCTAGCAGATGAATTGCTTGTCACCAGACCGGACACGGACCGGGCTGGAAATTGGCAGGACTTGGCTTGCATTGCGGAGAACTATCTTCCGAAAAGCAAAATTAGGGTTCTTCCCCAGCCTCTAAAAGCCTTAGAAGAGGGATTAAAAAAAACCGGCCCACAGGATTTACTTTGCATTACCGGTTCCTTATATCTCCTCGCTCCGATCCGGGAGCACTTATTGGAGTTAAAGGTCAAAAATAAGTTAATTTGAAAAGGGAATTTTCAGCTCCAGACAACACAATTGCACCCCTGGTTTTTAGCTCGGTATAAATTCATATCTGCTTTGTCAATAAAGCTTTGCTCAGTTTGAGAATTGGTAGGGACAGAACTATAACCACCGATACTTATGGTCAGGTAGGGCAAAAGCTTGCTGTTTTTATGTTCGATCTTTAAGTCATAGACTTTTCGGCGGATATCTTCCGCAATTTTTTTTCCTCCCCCGGCTTTAGTATTGGGCAGGATCACGGCAAATTCTTCTCCCCCGTAGCGAGCTACGAAATCAGTTGGCCTTCTCAGGCAGGATTGGATCGCAGCCGCTATTTTTATTAGGGCTTTGTCGCCTTCGGAATGGCCGTAAAAATCGTTAAATCTTTTAAAATAATCGACATCGACCATAAGGAGAGTGAGAGGCAAACTATATCGAGCGGCATTGCGAAACTCTTTGGTCAGATTGTCATTGAAGTACCGGCGGTTGGGGATTTCAGTCAGGAAATCTATTTGGGCCATTTTTTCTAGGAGCTTTTCTTTTTTTATTGATTGAACAATATTTCTGATCCGAGCTTGGATAATAACAGGTCGAAAGGGTTTGGTGATATAGTCGACAGCGCCGAGGCGATATCCCTCTTCTTGATCTTCATCGGAATCCAGACTGGTAATAAAGACAACTGGGATATCCCTGGTTCGATCGTCGGATTTAAGAATTTTGATCATTTCATGCCCGTTTATTCCCGGCATAATAACATCGAGCAAAATTAGATCTGGGGCAATGCACTCTAAAAGTTTCAAAGCCTCAGCGCCGCTGTTGGCCTCAATACAATTGTAATCGGTAAGTAAGCTTTTCAAATAAACAAGATTAAACTCTTGATCATCGACAATCAAAATAGTGAGTTTTTCCATTATGCCTCCCGTTTTAGTGGCTTCCAGAATATATTAGTTGTGTTTGTCTTAATTATATATCATCACACATAAAAGTGTAGGGTCAAAGATACAAAAATTTCCTTTTAAAATTATAGGGGTCAACATAAATTTTCATCTTAAACATATGTTTAGATAGGCATAATATTCAGAAGGTGTTTAAGATGAGGAAAAAAAAATATCAAAAATGTTTGATTAGCGCCTTAGTGGTAATAATAGGGATAGGTGCCGTAATTTGGTTTACCCTCTATTTGGGACGAGTTTTTGTCGGCTTAGCTTCCGCAGATTCTTTTGAAGATTCGAAGCCTAGTAAACAGGCACCGGCCAGTAAGATTTTGGATTTACCTGATCTTGAATTTTGGGTTTGCCAGCTAGGGGTCTATAGTAAAAAAGAGAATGCTGAATTGCAGATCGAAAATTTAAAGCAACAGGGTTGGCTGGCAGAAATAATCGACACGGAGCCCGAGACTATTGCCATTGGGCTATTTGCTTCCCGTGAAGAGGCCCTCGATTTTAAGAAGATTTTAGCGGCCAACAATATTGAAGCCTGGGTTCGAAAGGAAGAGTATCCTGCTTTGCATTATAAAGCCAACGGTAAAAACGTAGAGGAAGCCACCCTTATTTTATCCCTCTGCAATTCCTTACTGCGGGGGGCAGAAAGAGAAGAGGTTAAAGCTAAGTTGCCGGCAGGGATGGAACTAAAGGGTTACTCTAAAGACTTTAAGGAACTGGAACATAGATTTGCTACATTGTTAACAAAGAACTATGAAAAAAATGATGATAAACAGATCTATAAGCAGGAACTACTAGGTCTATTCGTTAAATATAAGAATTTTACGAGCAGGTTTTTTCCTAGTTGAAGAAGGTTTTAGGGTTTTCAAAAAATAAAAATACTATGCGGAGCTAATTGCCTTTTTTTAGGGTAGTGATATAATCAGAATAAAAGGGCGATTTAATCCGAGATTTAATCCGAAATGGAGGTTTATTCTTGAAAACAATAAAAATACCGGAAGCAACAATTATACGTTTATCAGTATATTCGCGTTACTTAACCGAAGTGGATCGTAAGGGGATCATTACAATTTCTTCAGGGGATATAGCTGAAGGAGTAGGGGTAAGCCCTGCCCAAGTCCGGAAAGATCTTGCTTATTTTGGGGAATTCGGTATCCGGGGTGTAGGTTACAATGCTAAAGATCTGCGCAGAAATATCCTCAGAATTTTGGGTCTCAGTGAGGGTTGGGATTTAAGCCTGATAGGGATAGGCAACTTAGGAATGGCTTTATGTTCTTACCAGGGATTTAAAGACCGCGGTTTTATAATTACCAGTATTTTCGATAATAATCCTGAAAAAATCGGTAAATTTGTAAATGGAATTGAAATTATGGCTGTAGATAGAATAGAAGAGATCATCCCTCAGAGGAAAACCCAGATTGCCGTGATTACCGTACCTGTTGATGCGGCGCAAGAAGTTGCGGATAAATTGGTTAAGGCCGGGATCAAAGCGATTTTAAACTTTGCCCCTATCGCTTTGAATGTGCCGCCGGAGATTGAGCTGCGAAATGTCGATCTGACAGTTAATTTAGAGGTATTAACCTTTAATTTAAGTGGGAGAATGGCCTTATGACCGACAAAACTGCAGTAAAAAGCCACCCGCATCTATAGTCAGGGTGGTTTTTTTACTTGAATTTATTTTAATCTTTATTAACGGTCCGAATACAGGTAAAATAGATAAAATGATTCCACGAGGGGAGAGAAAGAATGACGGGGAAAAGAGTAAGTATTTATGACACTACCCTAAGAGATGGCGCTCAGGGGGAAGGAGTACATTTTTCGGTTAGAGATAAATGTCTGTACTTAAAAATGTTGGCTAATCGAGGCCTTGATTATATTGAAGCCGGTTGGCCGGGAGCGAATCCCAAAGACGATGAGCTCTTTAGATTGTTATCCGCCGGTCAGGTAGAATTACCGTTCAGGGAGAAAGGACAGACCCAAATCGTGGCTTTCGGCAGCACTTGTAAAGTAAACGAGGAGCCGGAAAACAGCGAAATCCTAGCCTCCTTGCTTGCCTACGGCGCCGACACCATCACAATTTTCGGTAAAACATGGAAGCTGCATGTAGAGGAGGTTTTACGGACGGAGGCTTTAGAAAATATACGAATAATCCGCGAGTCGGTACGTTTTTTGGTGGCGGCTGGTAAAACTGTGTTTTTCGATGCCGAACATTTCTTTGACGGTTGGTTAGACGACCCGGCCTTTGCTTTAGCCTGCCTTCAAGCTGCTATGGAGGGAGGGGCCAAAGGTTTGGTGCTCTGTGATACTAACGGAGGTACTTATTCTAAGGATATAGCTCGGGGAGTAGAAGCTGTAAAACAGGAATTTGCCCCTCCCATACTTGGAATTCACGCTCATAATGATGGGGGCTTGGCTGTTGCCAATACTTTGGCGGCCGTGGAAGCGGGCGCTAATCAGATTCAGGGCTGTTGGAACGGTTTTGGGGAGCGTTGTGGCAATGCTAATTTGAGCACTTTAATACCCTGGCTTCAGTTAAAACTGGGTTATGATTTGCTGGAACCGGAAGATTTACGCAGTTTAACCCATCTGAGCCGTTATATAGCGGAACTTATTAATTATCCTTTTGATGACAAACAACCCTTTGTGGGAAAAAGTTCTTTTGCCCATAAGGCGGGCATGCATGTGGATGCGGTATTAAAAAACAGTAAAACCTTTGAGCATATTGAGCCTTCTTTAGTCGGAAATGAAAGGCGGATTCTTGTTTCCGACCAATCCGGGAAAGCCAATATCTGTCAGAGGTTACGCCTTTTTAGACCGGAGATCGAAAAAGACGACCCTTTGGTTGAACTGGCGATGAACAAAGTAAAAGAAGCGGAAAACCGCGGTTATCAGTATGAAACGGCAGAAGGAAGCCTCGACCTATTACTCTTGGAGATCCTCGGGGAGTTTGAACCGCCCTTTGTATTGGAAGATTATCATGTTTGGAGCGATCCCTTTAGAGGGGAGCTCGATTCAGTGGCGGTAACTAAAGTCAGAGTCGGTAAAGAATCTGTGCATATGGCAGCAGAGGGGGACGGTCCGGTTAATGCTTTGGATAAAGCTTTAAGACACACCTTGAGCACTTTCTTTCCTGTTATTGAGGAAAGTGAGCTCATAGATTACAAAGTCCGAGTCTTAGATGGTTCGCGCGGTACAGGCGCTGTGGTCCGGGTCGTCGTCGAAACCGCCCATGGACCCGATAGCTGGGGAACGGTCGGGGTATCCAGTAATATCTTGCGGGCGAGTTCCCGAGCCATTTTAGACGCTTTGTATATTGTTATTCTTCGGGAGCGGGGAATAATTAAAAAGACAACCTATAGATTATAGGTTGCTAGTTATTTCAAATAATTTTAGAATATAGCAAAAGGATATAGCTGAAGGATGTCGAAAATATCAAGATGTTAAAGAAATAATGATGTTTAAATGGGGTAAGAATAGTTAAAACAGCTCATATGCACTACATGGACGTGATCTAAGTGTTAGTTTTAGCCTCGGCGTCTCCGCGGCGTAGTCAACTTTTAAAAGAATGGGGATATGATTTTCGGCTTGTCCACGCTCCGATTACAGAGAAAATGCCTCCCGAAGTCTCGCCGGAAACAGGGGTTAAGTATTTGGCCTCTCAAAAAGCAGAGGCGGGATTTAAGGTCTGGCGAAAACAAAACGGGTTTAGCCAAGATGTGATCTTAGGAGCAGATACGATTGTTGTTTTTAAGGGAAATATTTTAGGCAAGCCCAGAGATGAAAATGAGGCTTTAAGAATGCTTCGGGATTTAAGCGGCAGCACTCATCGGGTTTTGACGGCCATTTCTTTAGCGCAGGAGGATTTAGACCACGGGATGTCGATTCAAACTGAGGTCGAGACGACGATTGTTTCTTTCCGAAGCTTAAGTCTAAAGGAAATTTATGATTATATTGCTACTGGGGAGCCGATGGATAAGGCAGCGGCCTACGGTATTCAGGGAGGAGCGGGAAAATTTGTGAAAGAACTAAAGGGCTCTTTCACAAATGTTATGGGACTGCCGATGGAGTTGTTGGAGGTTAAACTGAAAGAGAAAGGGATTCTCCCTCAGGGCGGTTGTCAATGATTTAAGGTTGTCCTCGACGGAGGAAGGAACAAATGAGTTACCGTCGCCTTAAGGATCTGCCGGAAGATCTTAAACCCCGGGAACGGTTGCTGCTATACGGGCCGGAGGTCTTATCGAATAAGGAAATACTGGCGATTATTTTAAGAACCGGTTCCAAGGGTGAAAATGTCTTGGAACTGGCGGAAAGAATTTTAATTCAAATCGATGGTCTTAGAGGTTTAAGTAAAATATCTCTGCCCGAATTAAAACAGATCCACGGGGTGGGGCCAGCAAAAGCCACTCAAATCAAAGCCGCTTTGGAACTTGGTAAGAGGAGTGTTAGTTCGGACCCTTTTACCAGACCGACAATTAATTCTCCCGCTGATGTTGCTGGTTTAGTGATGGAAGAGATGCGTAATTTAGACCGTGAGCATTTTCGCATTATGTATCTAAATACCCGCAACAATGTATTGGGGATTGCTTCTGTATCGATAGGCACTTTAAATTCTTCCCTTGTTCATCCCCGGGAGTGTTTCAAAGAGGCTATCCGTCGCAATGCGAACACGGTTATTCTCATACACAATCATCCCAGCGGAGATCCTACTCCCAGTACGGAAGATCTGGGGATAACCAAAAGATTAGTGGAAGCCGGAAAAATTTTAGGGATAGAGGTTCTGGATCATGTTATTATTGGAGACAAGGCCTTTGTCAGCTTAAAGGAGCTGGGAATGATATAAGAAATAAAATCAGACAGTAGTTGAAAATCGTTATTCTGTAACATCAAGGACAGCTAGAATTAACTATCACTAGCATGAAATCTAGACCAAGTGATAAAATAGTAAAGTCCGATAAATTAGGATGAAGGGAGATTCCAACATGTTTTTTAGCAAGGATTTAGGCATTGATTTGGGAACAGCAAATACCCTTGTGCATGTAAAAGGGAAAGGAATTATATTACAGGAACCCTCCGTGGTTGCTATGGATATACACAGGAACGAACCCTTAGCCGTAGGTGATCGGGCCAAAGAAATGATCGGGAGAACACCGGGCAACATTGTGGCCATCAGACCGCTGAAAGATGGGGTTATTTCCGACTTCAATGTTACTCAAAAAATGTTAAAATACTTTATTACCCGGGCTGTGGGATCGAGAATTCAATTTGTTCGGCCCCGGGTTGTGATCTGTGTCCCTTCCGGGGTCACAGCGGTTGAAAAGAGGGCGGTTCGAGAAGCGGCCTTGGCAGCCGGAGCCAAAGACCCGATTATCATCGAAGAACCCATGGCCGCGGCGATCGGGGCAGGGCTACCGGTCAGCGAACCTACCGGGAACATGATTGTGGATATTGGAGGCGGGACAACCGAAGTAGCGGTAATCTCTTTAGGCGGAATAGTTACCGCCGGTTCAATTAGAGTAGCCGGAGATGAGATGGATGAGGCTATTGTTGCTTATATTAAAAGGAACTATAATTTATCTATCGGTTATCAGACTGCGGAAAATATTAAAAAGGAAATTGGGGCCGCTTATTTGCCGGAAAAGGATATGTTTTACACTGTTAAAGGGCGGGATTTATTGACCGGCTTACCTAAAAATGTAGATATCACGTCCCAGGAAATTGTTGAGGCTCTTTCGGAACCTGTATCTGCTATTGTGGAAGCGGTTAAAACCAGCTTGGAAAAAACTCCTCCCGAATTAGCGGCGGATATTATGGATCGGGGTATTATCATGGCCGGGGGCGGCTCTCTACTTAGAAACTTGGACAAGCTAATTGCGGATCGGACCGGAATACCGATTCATATAGCTGAAGATCCCTTGTCTTGTGTCGCACTCGGGACAGCTAAAGTTCTGGAAAGTGAGGGAACAATGAAAAAATTAGCTGCTTTACAGAAGAGCTAAGGGCGGAGGAGAAATTAGGTGGGCAAAAAGACAAATTATCTGGGGATAGCAGTTTTGGTCTTTGCTGTCTTATTAATTACGATGACTGCTATTCGCCTTACTGCACCAGGCAGCGAATTTCCTAATCCCGTAGGAAACGCTTTGAATAGAATTTTGTCCCCTGTGGAGAAAACCATTACGAATATCGGAGATGGGATAAAGAAAAACCTTCGAGCAGTTTTTGCTTTTCATCGGGTGGCGGCGGAAAACGAAGAACTTCGCCGCCAGATTGACCAATTGAAAATGGATAATCTCCAGCTCAAAGAACAGGTTTTGGCAGCCCTTCGCTACAACGAATTGAACAAAAATGTTTTTAACAGTCCTGTTTTAAAGAACTATAATAAGATCGGCGCTACTATTGTCAATCGAGATCCCTTCCATTGGTATCGGACAATAACTATAAATAAGGGTACTAAACATGGGGTTAAAGTTAATGATCCTGTGGTAGCTAATTTAGGTTTGGTTGGGAAGGTGGTCTCGGTAACCGCAACAACCGCTGACATTCTGTTAATTCCGGACGGAGAGGGCAAGGTTGGAGCTTTTGTAAGGGACAGCCAAGGAAAAGCAATCTTCGGGATTGTAAATGGGACTTATAATAGAGAATCCAGATTAACGAGTTCAGGGCATTTGGAGATGTTTTTTAAACGGGAAGATGAAGTTAATATTGGGGACCTGGTGTTTACCTCCGGGCTCGGGGGGGTATACCCCAAAGGAATTCCCATCGGGGTGATAAAGGATCTGAGAATCGATTCTACCGGTCTGCAAAAAGCAGCTTTAATCGAGGCCGTGGTGGATTTTGATTCTCTAGAGGAAGTATATGTGATTGAGATGACGGAGGCCGAAGGATGAGAAGGATTATAATCATGCTGCTAATTACGGTCCTCTGCCTTGTTCTCCCGGGTACTGTTTTTCATTATTTTTCCTGGGCCGGCATAAAACCAGACCTTCCCATGCTGTGGGTGGTTTACTTAGCTCTCCACCATAGAACCCTTGAGGGTATCGGTTATGGTTTTTTTGTGGGCTTAATTTTTGATATTTATATTGGCCGCTATATAGGCTTGTACGCTATAGTTTTGGCCATTGTGGCCTTACTGGTCAGTGTTTTACAAAAAGGGTGGTATAAAGAAAATGTCTTGCTGACTATGGGCTTAGTTTTTGGCCTAACGGCCTTAGGGCAAATCCTGTTGCTTTTAATGGCCAGTACTGCAGGCTTAAATTGGCTCTCTTTGTCTGTCTTTAAGGGTATTCTGGGAATTGCTTTTTATAATTGTCTCTTGGTGCCCATCACCTATCCTTTGATCCATCGTTCTTTTACCGATGGATATTTAGCTCCGAAACTTAAATATGACAGGTAATAAATACAGGAGTGAGAACACGGATGGAAAAAAAAGAGCGACAATTCTATAACAGAAGACTTTTAGGGTTAGGAATTGTTTTTGTGCTCCTTTTTTGTGTGCTGGGTGTTAATATGTGGCGGTTGCAAATTGCCAGTACAACAGTTTACGCTGAACTGGCGGAGGGCAATGTGATAAAAAATGTTCCTACCCCGGCTATCAGGGGAGAAATTATAGACTCTAATGGCGTGGTCTTGGCCCGCAGTGTTCCTAAATATTCCTTAACTTTGGATTATACGGATCTGCAAGCGGTGAACAAGGATTGGAAAGAAGTAGTATCTAAATTAGCAGTTTATATCAAGCCCTACTGGCCTTATAAAAACCAATCGGTGGAATTAATCACCGAGGATTTGCTTGTTATGATCCGCAACCAACAGTGGAAAAGTTACCGGCCAGTTGTAATTTTAGAGGATGTCCCGGCTGAGCTGCAGGCCATAATTGCCGAGCACAGCAATGAACTGCCGGGGGTGAGTATTGAGCCTATTCCTGTAAGGGAGTATCCTCAAGGTACTTTGTTGGGTCAGACCTTGGGTTACGTCCGGGAAATAAGCGAAAAAGAGTTGGAACAATTTAATGAACAGGCAAAAAAAAGTGAAGATAGCGATCGCTATAACCAGGGCGATTTGGTAGGGAAAATGGGAGTTGAAAAAAGTTACGATAGTTGGCTCCGGGGAAAACATGGCCTGGATCGGGTCAGGGTAGACAGTAATGGGCGCCTCATTGAGAGGAAAACTATTTATGAAGCTCAACCCGGTCATACAGTTAAATTAACTATTGACAGCAAATTACAAAAAGCTGTCGAAAACGAACTGGAACGCATAATCCAAGAGGTTCAAAGAAAGCATCCCAATGCCAGAGCAGGGGCGGCGGTGGTAATAGAGGTTAAAACCGGTAGGGTCTTGGCGATGGCCTCTTCTCCTTTTATGGACCCTAATGAATTGATCGGTGTAATTTCTGATGACATAGCTGATAAATACTTTGTCAGCAAAGACAGGGCCTCTTTTAATCGGGCGATCAGCGGTTTATACCCGCCGGGCTCTACTTTTAAAATGATTACCGCCCTGGCAGCATTGCATGCTAAAGTTGTAACTCCTGAAGAGACCTTCTACGGTTCTCTTTCTACCTTAGGTGGAACCGGAATTGCTGAGTGGGGAGGCAATCATTTTGGCAACATCAATCTTTATCGAGGGATGGCAAAGTCCTCTAATATTTACTTCCAGGCCATTGGTAAGAGGGTATTCGCCAAGGAACCGGAACTGATTAAGAAAATTGCCAATGAATTCAGTCTCGGGGTAGCGACCGGGATTGATATCCCTGGAGAGGCAATCGGTACGGCACCTTCCCCGGCTTGGAAAAGGGAATATTTCAAACCAATTTATGATAAAGAACGAGAGAAAAAACTAGCTGAGTTGGAACAAAAATATAATTCTCTCCTGGCCGAAGCCGAGGATGAAAAGAAAAGGAACGAACTTAACCGCCAAAAACAACAAGAGATCGTAGCTATTGAAGCTGATTATCAAGCTAAGATAAAGTTTCATGTGGATTGGATACCTTTTGACAGTTTTAATAATTCTATCGGCCAAGGTTATAATTCTTATACTTTAATCCAACTGGCAAACTATGTGGCTACAATTGTCAACGGAGGCTACCGGTATAGGCCCTATGTTGTGGACCAAGTTATTGATCCTTTAAGTGGAAAGGTTGTTTTTGAGAATAAACCGGAGATTAAAGGGAAGGTCTCAGTTTCACCCGAAAACTTAAAGATTGTAAAAGAAGCCATGTCTAAAGTAACAAGCGGTGACGGAACCGCTGCCTGGCTCTTTTGGGATTTGCCCCAATTTACCGGGGGAGGAAAAACTGGTACTGCTCAGCTAGGCTCTAAGAATACGGCGCAAGGGGATAAATACAACGGAATGTTTGTCGCTTTTGCTCCTTATGAGGACCCGGAGATTGCTTTTGCCGGGGTTGTAGAGTATGGGGGGCACGGTAGTGAAACAGCGGGTTATGTCGCCAAAGCCGCCTTTAAACATTATTTTGGTTGGAATTAAAATATTGCAGGTGGTTAACAAGCCTTAGATTTGGGAAACTAAAGAAAAATCGAGAAAAACCAAGGAATTTGAACCTTGGTTTTCTTGCTTCTAAAAAGGAAATAAAAGGTAGATCGTAGAATACTGATTTGAATACACGGCGATATTCTTGATAATTTGCTTAAGCAGCAATTATTTTTCGGTTTTGCGAACTATTTAGAAAGGTAGGCTTGAGTATGGGTGAAATAATTGTAGTAACTTCAGGGAAGGGCGGTGTTGGCAAGACTACCACAACCGCTAACCTTGGGACGGCTTTAGCGGCGGAAGGGTATAAAGTGGTCTTGGTCGATACTGATATTGGGCTACGGAATTTGGATGTGGTCATGGGTCTGGAAAACAGAATTGTATACGATATTGTAGATGTTACTAATGGTAACTGTAGACTTAAACAGGCTTTGATTAGAGATAAGAGGTTTGAGTGCCTTTATCTATTACCGGCTGCTCAAACAAAGGACAAAACAGCAGTAACCCCAGAAGAAATGGAGATTTTATGCCAGGAGTTAAAAGAGAACTACGATTATGTCTTAATTGATTGTCCGGCCGGAATTGAACAAGGATTTTATAATGCTATTGCCGGAGCTGAAAAAGCCATTGTTATTACTACCCCTGAGGTCAGCGCGGTCCGGGATGCCGATAGAATTATTGGGTTGTTAGAGAGTTTTGAGCTTCGTTATCCCAAATTGATTATCAACCGGATTCATCCTCGAATGGTTAGACAAGGCGATATGATGGATATTGAGGATATCGTGGATATTTTAGCCGTGGAACTCCTAGGAGTGGTTCAGGAAGATGAGAAGATTATAGTGTCGACTAACAGGGGTGAACCGGCGGTGATGAATTTTACCTCCCCAGCAGGAGAAGCATATCGTCGAATTGCGCGCCGGGTTCTAGGACAGGAAGTGCCTTTGATGAATCTCGAAGCTTCGCTGGGGATTATTGATAAGCTGAGAAGAATTGTTGGTCTGCGTTAGCCCGGTAGGAAAAGGAGGTAATAATGTTGTGGGAATTCATTTATCGTTTTCTGGGGAATACAACTACGAGTAGTCGTATCCACGCGAGGGAAAGATTACGCCTCGTTCTTGTTCATGACCGGGCCAAAATATCTCCTTTTTTCATGAATCACCTGAAGGAGGACTTGGCAGAGGTGATATCGAAATATATGTTAATAAATGAAGAGGGGATGGAGGTGACTTTAGACCAGTCTAAAGGGGAGGTAACCCTAAAAACAAGCATCCCCGTCAAAAAAATTAAAAGAAACTGTATGAATAAGGTGAAAAGCACTTTGTAATAGAGTTTTTGTAATAGACGATGTTCCTTCTTCTGAGGATTAAAAATGAGACCTTTAGCTATGGTTCAGGAATTGGAGAATAGAATAAGGAGATCGTGAAAATATTAAAACGGTATCCGAGATATTGTGCTGCCGCAGTGCAGTGGCACCTGCACTTTTAGACTTAGGAGCTACAATTGAGAAGTCTTGCCTATGTTTCTGAAGAGAGGAAGCTAAAATAACCGGGAGACCGGTTATTTCTTTCTTTCTTTTAGTTTTTGCTCTATGCTATACTTTGAAGGGACGTAAAACACAAGATAAAGCTCAAACACATACCTGAGGTGGAGTAATAAATGTTAAATAGATTTCGAAATAGAAGAATCCGGGGTTTAGATCCAGTATTAATTCTGACCTTGGTTTTACTCTTAAGTTTCAGTCTAGTTATACTAAGTACCGCTTCTTACAATCTTATACCCTCCAACCCTTATCATTTTGTAAAAACGCAGGTGGTTTGGATTCTAACCGGGGTAGTGATTGCTGTTTCGGTGGCTTTAATAGACTACAATAATTGGTATAAGGCTCATTGGTGGGTTTACGGTCTGATGCTCCTTATGTTAATCCTGGTGTTTTTTTTCGGTTCTTCTTCCAAAGGGGCTCAAAGGTGGATTATGATCACCTCTACCCAGGGACTCCAGCCTTCGGAATTTGCTAAAGTTTTTATGATTGTTACTCTAGCAAGGTTTCTGGCCGATAAAAAGGGAAGATTAAACAATGTGAAGGACTTTATTCCCCCTTTGCTTTTTATTCTCCCACCTACCATGTTGATTTTCGCTCAGCCTGATTTAGGTTCGGCTCTTGTTTTCGGAGCGATTTTTGTAGGTATGATGTTTGCTGCCGGGGCCCATCCCCTCAAATTTGGGGCATTAATTCTCGGAGCCCTGGGTGTGGTTATTTTAGCCATCTTTTTTCATGTGGCTAAAGACTTGCCCTGGCCTTTAAGCTATTTAGAGGGGCTTTGGCTGCCTATTAAAGACTACCAGCTAGAACGTCTAATTAGTTTTGTGGATCCCTCTTTAGACGCTTCAGGGGACAGGTACCATGTGCTCCAGTCTATTTGGGCTATCGGTTCTGGAGGTCTTTGGGGCAAAGGGTATATGGGAGGAACTCAGGGGCAGTATAATTTCTTGCCAGAACGCCACACCGATTTCATTTTTTCAATTGTCGGGGAGGAGTTCGGATTTTTAGGAACTTCCATTCTACTTTTTGTTTTCTGTGTCTTCATTTTAAAAATTATCAGTGTGGGGATGAAAGCTCGAGATAGTTTTGGAGCTCTTATTGCTGCGGGAGTAGCTTCGATGTTAACCTTCCACGTTTTTGTCAACGTGGGTATGACATCAGGGATTATGCCGGTAACCGGTATTCCCCTTCCCTTTATATCCTTTGGCGGCAGTTCCATGTGGGCCAATATGTTGGCGATGGGTTTAATTATAAATATCGCTTTAAAAGGGGAGAAACCGATGTTTTAAGGCGGGTTAAATTTTATAAAAAATGAACACGAGAGTGTTCTTTTTTTTTATTTTTTTCATATCCTGATAAGGGTTGTCTAATTTTAAAAGAAAACCCTAAAGGTGGTGTTCAAAATAGATCCGCTACAACGTTGGGATGATTGGGAATGGGAAAAAGCCGCTCAAGACATAGGGAGAAAATATAATTATCACTATGCAGATTTAAGAGATCGGAGAAAAGATGAGAATTACTATTACTTCTCTGAAAGGAAGGAGCCGGGCTTAATCGGTAAATGGAGCGGTAGTCAGAAAAGGGTTCTTCTGTCGGCGTTGTTATTTTTGACCCTTGTTTTTAGTTCTAAGGGGGAGGATTTTTTATCCTCAAAGGTGTATTCGGTTTATCGGAGCGGGATGGAGCAAGGGAGCCTGTATCCGGTCTTAAATACAATGGCTAAAGAAGCTTTAGGTTTCTCTACCTCCGATTCTATAGCAGTGAATGTTCCTATTGAGGGTTTGTTTTATCCACCGGTGGGAGGAGCTGTAAAGGTAGGGTTTTTAGGAAAGGGGTTGGCCGGTGAGGTTAGCAAAGGTATCGAAATAGAAAGCGCTTTAGGCACTCCGGTTTTTTCTCCTCGGGAAGGTGTGATTATGGAAGTCTATGAGGATGAGAAAATGGGGAAGGTAATTAAAATAAATTTTAGCGACGGCTGGGAAGGTGTTTTAGGAAACCTAGGAGAGATTAATGTTAAAAAAGGAGACCCCGTTGCTAAAGGCGCAGAGCTGGGAACCGTAGGTTTAAGTTCCCAGCGAAAAAAACCCTGGCTCTACCTGGAACTCAGACATGATGGTCGGGCAGTGAATCCTTTGAATTATTTAATCAAGGAATAAGGGTTTAGGATGAAACAATTATGCAGCTTAAAGGAATAAAGGTTAGGATTCACCCCACTTTCATAGGTTTATTAATTCTGGGAGCTTTTGCCGGCCTTTTAAGCAGGGCGCTTCTTGTTTTCGGCCTGGTTGTCCTGCACGAGCTGGCTCATATGTTAACGGCCCGGGCTTTGGGTGTAAAAGTAAAAAGCATAGAGTTATATCCCTACGGGGGAACTGCAATTTTGGAAGATACTTTCGAAGGCAAAAAATTTGAAGAAAGTCTTATCTCCTTTGCCGGACCGGCTTTTAATTTTTTCCTTTTCTTTCTTATCCAGTCTTTACGTTGGCAGGGTGTTATTCAAGGGCCCTGGACTCTAGAATTGGCCAAAATAAACTTTTGGCTGGCGGGGTTTAACCTCTTACCGGTTCTTCCACTGGACGGAGGGAGAATTGCAAGGGCCTTTTTCGCTGGCCGTTTTGGTTTTGTAAGGACAACAAAAATCCTTGCCACTTTAGGCAAGGGTTTGGGCGCAACCTTTATAATAACCGGCTTTGTTTTTCAGGCTTATAGTTTATTTAAATTCGAGCCGGCGGCGCTTATCATTCTAGGAGTTGTTTTTTGGATAGGAAGTTCAAAGGAGCTTAAAAATGCCCAAATTGTGTTTCTAAAACAACTCTGCCGCAAAAAAGAGATGCTCCTAAAGAAGGGTCTTCTGCCCAGCTTTTGTTTAACTGTCAGTAGGGAGACGCCCCTTAACAGGGTGGTCAGTGAATTTACCACTGACCATTATTGTTTGGTAAATGTACTGGGAGATAATAATCAGCTCAGTCGGACCTTAAGTGAGACGGAGATCATAGAAGCGATGTTTGAGCAAGGGCTGGAGTGCAAAATCGGATCTTTGCTTAAAAATTAAAGGAAATAAACAGAAACAGATTTTTGCGCCCGCCTCTTGGGACATGCTATAATTAGTTTCTGATTTAACACTTAAGGGGTTCTGAGCATGGCTATAAAAAATAGCACTTCTATTCGTAAAAGGTTAGATCGTATCCTTCCCAAAGTGATGAAGCCGGGTCGCTATGTGGGGGGAGAATGGAATGAAATTCGCAAAGATTGGGATCAGGTGAAACTTAAAACAGCTTTTATTTTTCCCGATGTTTATGAAATCGGGATGTCTAATCTGGCTTTGCGCATTCTTTACGGTTTACTGAATGCCCGGGAGGATTTTCTCTGCGAACGGGTCTTTGCTCCTTGGCCGGATATGGAAGAGCGGTTGAAGGAAGAAGGGTTACCCTTGTACGCTCTAGAATCCTTTCGCCCTCTTACAGATTTTGATGTCTTAGCCTTTACTCTTCAGTACGAGCTAAGTTACACTAATGTCTTAAATATTCTTAAGCTAGCTGGGATTCCTTTGAGGTCAGCAAGGAGAGAGGAGACTAACGGGCCGTTTATTCTGGCGGGCGGTCCCTGCGCTTTCAATCCGGAGCCCTTAGCCCCTTTCATAGACTGTTTTCTACTAGGGGAAGGGGAAGAGCAATTCCCAGCAATTTTAGATATTATTAAAATGGGAAAAGAAAGTAACGTGCCAAGGCCGGAGATTCTACGGGAAC
This sequence comes from Desulfitobacteriia bacterium, assembly GCA_050943335.1. Taxonomy (GTDB): domain Bacteria; phylum Bacillota; class Desulfitobacteriia; order Desulfitobacteriales; family Syntrophobotulaceae; genus JBMNOZ01. Next base: position 67,194 of record JBMNOZ010000007.1, read on the forward strand.
TGGGTCAATTACAGGGGGTTTATATACCTGAGTTTTATGAGTTTCAGTATAATCCCGACCAAAGTATTAAAAGTTATACAGTTAAAGAAGGAGCGCCGCCGGTTATTAAAAAAGCCGTAGTTCAAGATTTCGACAAAGCTTATTTTCCGGAAAAAGTAATTGTACCTTATCTGGAAGCGGTCCATGATCGAGTTATGTTGGAGGTTATGAGAGGGTGTACAAGAGGCTGTAGATTCTGTCAGGCCGGGATGATTTATCGACCTTTAAGAGAAAGAGCCCCGGAAACCATAATTGAGCAGGCAGAAAAGGCTGTTTCTGCAACCGGTTATGAGGAAATCTCTCTAGTCTCCCTATCCAGCAGTGATTACTCCTCTATCAGCGGTGTTTTAAAAGAATTAATGGAAAGAATGCCTGCCAAGGGGGTCAACGTTTCCCTACCTTCTTTACGTTTGGATTCCTTTGATGTTCAGATCGCGAATGAGGTGCAAAAAGTGAGAAAATCGAGCCTAACTTTTGCCCCGGAAGCAGGAACCCAAAGGTTAAGGGATGTAATTAATAAAGGGGTTACGGATGAAGATTTATTTAGGACCGCAGAAGCTGTTTTTAAAGCCGGCTGGCAGAGCATTAAACTTTACTATATGATCGGTTTGCCCACGGAAACCTATGAGGATTTGGATGGTATTGTTAACCAAGCGGCACGAGTTTTAGAGATTGCCTCCCAGCTAGGACTTAAAAGAGCCAGGGTTACTGTATCAGCAAGTTCCTTTGTTCCGAAGGCCCAGACACCTTTTCAGTGGGTAGGGCAAGAGCCAATGGATATTTTAAGAGAAAAGCAAGATTATCTTCGGAAAAAACTAAAACATAAGCGGATTAAATTTCTCTACCACGATGTGGAGTCAAGCTTTTTGGAAGCGGTTTTAGCGCGTGGGGATCGTCGCCTGGCTGGACTGTTGGAGTGGGCGGTAGATGCCGGCTGTAAGTTTGATAGCTGGAGCGAGCATTTTCGATTTGATCTTTGGCAGCAGGGTATGAAGGAATTGGGAATTGATCCCCATTATTATGCTAATAGGGAATACCTCGCCGATCAAATTCTTCCCTGGGACCATTTGAGTGCCGGCGTAAGCAAAGAGTTTTTGCTGGCAGAATATAAAAAAGCTCTGTCAGAAGTTAAAACTTCTGATTGCCGCGGGCATTGCAGTCTCTGTGGGGTTTGTCCGGACTTGGCGAAAACAGTCACCTACTAAATTCCGCTTAGGTAATAGTACAACGATGGGTAAACGACTGTTTTTATTCCTCTAAGGCCTAATTCCAGAAAGGACGGTTGTTTTTGAAAACTAGATTCGCTTATACGAAAAAAAATAGAGCTGCTTTTATCGCTCATTTGGATTTAACCAGGGTGTTTGACAGAGCTTTGCGCCGGGCCCAAATTGCAGTACATTATTCGGAAGGATTTAATCCCCATCCTAAAATCTCATTTGGGCCGCCCTTACCGGTTGGGGTGCAAGGGGAAAGGGAATTTGTGGATCTCGAGATCAAAAAACCTGAAAACTTCCCGCCGGAGGAGTTTCTTGGAGAAGTATTAAAAAGATTGCAAAACCAATTGCCACCGGGGATTCAGTTGTTGAAAGCGGGCCTTCGGACTGAAAAAACCAGGGCTTTGATGTCGGAGATCTCACTGCTTAGATATAGAGTGCGTATCCCTAGATTCTTAAACTCAAATTTCAGGGAGATTGAAGAGGCCTGTAAAAAATGGATGGCCAAATCGGAAGCTCTTGTGGTCCGTTTTCGGAAAGGAAAGTCCAGAGAAAAAAACATTCGCCCTTTTGTGAAAAAAATAGAGGTTCTCTACCGGGAAGAATCCGAAGAACTGGTTCTTCGGTTTGAGATTCGGATTGGCAGGGAAGGGTCCACCAGGCCGGAAGAAATACTGGAAAACATTTGTCTGTCTGAAGGACTGGTTTTGGACTTGGAGGGAATGGAAACGGTAAGGGAAGGTTTATATATTGAAACTAAAAGTGGGAAGTTATTAGATCCGTTGCACCGTAAAATAATAGGGGTAAGTTATGAAACAGGTTATAATTACCACGGAAAACAAACTGCTGAGGGCTGCGGTTTTAGAAAAGGGTAAATTAATAGAGGTTTTTGAGGGTTGTGAAATTGAGGAGCGGTTTGTAGGCGGCATTTACAAGGGCAGGATAAAGGATGTTGTTCCGGGAATGCAGGCTGCTTTTGTGGATATCGGACTTTCCAAAAATGCTTTTCTATCTACGGAAGAGGAAGCTAAGGACAAGCCTTTTAAGGAGGGACAGGAAGTCCTCGTCCAGGTAAGCCGGGAACCTGTAGGAGATAAAGGGGCCAAAGTGACTACGAGATTTTCTTTAGCCGGGCGTTTTGCAGTTTTGCTTCCTAAAAATAAGAATTATCTCGGCGTTTCGGCAAGTATTAAGGATGTTGAAGAAAGAGAGCGCCTTTTAAAGTTAGGGCAACAATTAAAGCCTCGGGAAGCCGGCTTAATCTTAAGGACTCTGGCGGCAGGGGTTACGGAAAAGGAATTGCTTGAAGATATTAATAGGCTTTGTGAAATCCAGAAAGAAATCGTGTTAAGCATGGAGGGAGGAAAAGTAAAAGGTCTGCTCTATAATGCTGTCGACCCCTTCTCCCGTTTGGTGCGAGAGGGTATTGATGACTCTGTGGATGAAATTATTATCGATGATGGGGAGTTAGCGCAGCAATTAAGGGCCGAACTGCAAAGAGTAAAATGCTCGGCAGCTAAAAAGGTGTGGACAGATTTCAAAGGCCGGTTGTTTGAACGCTATGGGGTTCAAGCGGAGATCGAAAATGCTCTGCGGCCTAAGGTTGAGTTAGAAAGCGGCGGTTATTTGATAATTGAACAAACTGAGGCTTTGGTTGTTATCGATGTAAATTCCGGAAAGTATACAGGGGAAAAAACAAGAAGTGATACCCTGCTGGCTTTAAATTTGGAGGCGGGGGAGGAAATTTTACGCCAAATCAAACTTCGAAATTTAAGTGGTATTATTATAGTTGATTTTATTGATATGAAAAGAAGTGAGGATTGGCGGACATTAATGTCTTTTTTAGAAGAAACGGCTTTGCGGAAAAAAACTAAATGCCATATTGTAGGCCGAACAAAGTTAGGTTTAGTAGAGATAACCAGAAAAAAGGAAGGGCAGACTTTAGAAGCCCGCTATACCGATCTTTGTCCCCATTGTTCTGGGCGGGGCAGGCTTCCCGGTAAACTGGACTTGGATCATAGTTGAGCCAATGGTTTATTCAAGTTCAAGATTGTTGCCAAAGGAAGTTAGAGCCAAGGGGAGCATAGTTCAGTCTTGAGGAGCGAAAAGGTTTTGAAACGCAGTTTTCTGGCGTTAACGATTTTTTAGGACATTTAATTGACGATAGGCAGTAAAAATGTTAAAATATCTATCTGTGGCGACTCTCGCTATAACCGCTCTTAGGAGGTATAACAGGTTAAAAAAACCGACCTTTATAGGCGAGTCTGAGTTTGGGAGGTGCAAAAAACATTATGTACGCGATCATTGAAACCGGAGGAAAACAGTACAAGGTCCGGGAAGGTGACGTTCTCAAGGTTGAAAAGCTCGATGCAGCGGTAGGAGAGACTATCAACTTGGATAAGGTATTGATGGTCGAAAAGGACGGAAAAGTGACTATCGGCACTCCGGTTGTAGATGGGGCTTCCGTGGTCGTCAAGGTTTTAGAGCACGGTAAAGCGCCTAAAGTTATAGCTTTTCGTTATCGACCAAAAAAGAATGTTCGAGTTAAAAGAGGTCATCGTCAACCTTACACTCAAATTGCAGTAGAAAATATAAATGCTTAGGGTTTGAGATTGATTTAGAGTTTAGGAGGTGAGGTCCATGGCTCACAAGAAAGGTGTGGGTAGTAGCCGTAACGGTAGGGACAGTAGATCTCAACGGCTAGGCCTAAAACGAGCGGACGGCCAGTTTGTTCGAGCAGGTAATATTTTAGTAAGACAGCGGGGGACAAAAATACATCCCGGTAAAAATTGTGGACTTGGTAAGGATGATACCTTATTTGCCTTAATAGACGGTTATGTTAAATTTGAACGTAAAGACAAATACCGGAAACAAGTAAGTGTATATGCCGAAAACGGCATATTAAAAGCCCAATAATCATGATTGTTTTTGCCCCTGGGTTTAGCCGGGGGCTTGTTTGTTTGATAGGGGAAGAAGTTAAATATGGAATGGGAAAATAAAGCAGATTATTATAAGTGTCTGCTCAAAGAACAGCTTAATAACTGTAGGTTTCAACGCCATGATTTCCTCAATCACTTTCAGGTGATTAAAGGTTACCTTCAACTGGGAATGCCTGACAAAGCGGCGGCTTACATAGAGGAAGCTGTAGACAGCATGGCCTTCCAACAGCAGATATTTTTGATATCCTGTCCGGAATTGTCTTCAATTCTCTTTAGCTGGTTTTTTAAACTGCGGGCTAGAGGAATTGAAATGACTCTTTCATTTCCTGAAGAGATGGCGGTAGAAGAGTTTTGGACAACTAGGTGGCAAGAGGAATATGGAGAGCGCTTTCTTGGTTACACTAAAGACTGCCTAAATTGCCTGCCGGGGGAAGTTGATCCGGAACAACTTAGGGCCCGGGTTCGCTTGATCACCCTGGAGGAAGGATTTGGCTGCCAATTTAGACTCTTTTACGGTGAGGACCTGAGAGTGGAAAAAGATTTCCAGAGTCAAGCCTCTGAGGATTAAAAGCGGTTTGATAAAGGGGTTCTTTAAATGTTTTACGATCGATCAAAAATATATGTTAAAGCCGGTGACGGCGGAGCGGGGGCAGTGTCTTTTCGGAGGGAAAAATATGTCCCCCTTGGCGGACCCAACGGGGGCGACGGCGGTAAGGGCGGCGACGTTGTACTTATTGCGGATGAAGGGTTGAGAACTCTGGTTGATTTTCGTTATCGCCGGCATTATAAAGCTGAGAGAGGGGAGCATGGCCAGGGGAAGGATCGGCATGGTAAGGGAGGAGAGGATTTAATATTGAGACTCCCAGTCGGTACTCTGGTTAAGGACGAAGCCAGCGGTGAAATCCTGGCTGATCTTACGAGGCATGAACAAAAAGTAATCATAGCCAAAGGTGGTCAAGGGGGGCGCGGAAATGCTCGTTTTGCCAGCAAGGTCAATAAAGCTCCGACTTTTGCGGAAAAAGGGGAACCGGGAGAAGAAAGGTGGCTGCTTTTAGAGCTTAAGCTTTTGGCCGATGTCGGTTTAGTTGGGTTTCCCAATGTGGGTAAGTCAACTTTAATTTCCAAAGTCTCTGCTGCTCGCCCCAAAATCGCGGACTATCATTTTACAACTCTCATTCCTAACCTAGGGGTAGTTAAAGTTGGGGATGAAAGTTTTGTGATGGCTGACATTCCTGGAATTATTGAGGGGGCTCATCTGGGAGCCGGTCTAGGATATGAGTTTTTGCGCCATATTGAACGAACGAGATTATTATTGCATATTATTGATATTTCCGGTTCTGAGGGTCGGGATCCCCTTGAGGACTTTCAAATTATTAATCAAGAATTAAGTAAATACAGCCGGGCTCTAGCCCAAAGACCGATGATTATTGTCCCGAATAAAATTGATCTGCCGGGGAGCGATGAAAACCTAGCCCGATTGAAAGAGTTTATTAAAGATAATTATGAGATTTTTCCTATCTCTGCTTTTACCGGGGTCGGCATTCAACAACTACTGCATCGTGTTATCCAAGTTCTGCCCCAGGTGGGGCCTATCGAATTTACCGCCGACCAAGATGAGCACCGGGTTGTGCAAGCTATAGAAGAGCAGCGTTTTACTGTCACTCAGGAGGACGGTATCTACATTCTAAAAGGTAAAGAGGTAGAAAAACACGCTGCGATGGCCTATTTGGAGACGGCTGACGGCCTGAGACGTTTTCAACATATTCTTAAAGCTATGGGTGTGGCTCAAGCTTTAAGGGATAAGGGGATTCAAAACGGCGATAAAGTGTTGATTGGGGAACTGGAACTTGAATGGTCCGAAGGAGGATAAACACTTGCTGAGCGGAAAACAAAAGAGATATCTGCGTTCTTTAGGCCAGGAGATGGAACCGATTTTATTTATCGGAAAAGATGAGATCACTCCCAATGTGATCAAACAAGCGCAAGAGGCTTTAAAGGCCAGGGAATTGATTAAGGGTCGCGTTCTTCAAAACTGCGCAGAGGCCCCAGAAAACATTGCCAACCAAATTGCCGAGGCTCTTCAAGCCGAGCTGGTTCAAATATTGGGGCGCAATTTTTTGCTTTATAAAAGAAATCAGGAAAAACAGAGAATTGTTTTACCTTAAGGATTTAAATCCGTAGAAACATAAACTCACTGGAGAGATGAAGATGGAAACCGAACAGATAGTAGCCCTTAAAGACAGTAAAAGACTCGGTATTATGGGAGGGACTTTCGATCCCATTCATTATGGTCATTTGGTGGCGGCAGAGACTGCCAGAGTGGAGTTAGGGCTTGACAAAGTTCTGTTTATGCCGACTGGGGACCCTCCTCATAAGTCGGAGCGGAAGATAACAGATTCGGGACTTCGTTTTAAAATGGTTGAAATGTCTATAAAGAGTAATGAAAACTTTCTAGTCTCCAGGATGGAAATTGACCGTCAGGGACCGAGCTACACCATCGATACTTTAAAGGAATTAGCAAGGATTTTCCCGAAACAGGAGCTCTATTTTATAACCGGCACCGATGCTCTAATGGAAATTTTAAGTTGGCGGGAGCCGGAAGAAGTGATTAAATTGGCAAAAATTATTGGTGCTTCCAGGCCTGGCTATGAGTGGGACGAAAGATTAGAGCGAATTATCACTCAATATCCTTTCACAAAAGAAAGAATACTCCAGTTGGAAATTCCTGCCCTGGCGATATCTTCTACAGATATTAGGGCTAAAGTGGCGGCCAAGAAATCAATTCGCTATCTCCTACCGGATGAAGTTCGGCTGTTTATAAAAGAAAATAAGCTTTACCGCTAGGTTAAAAAAAACAGCGACTCTTTTCGTACTTACTATTGAAAATTTTAAGATATTGTTTCCTTATTTTGGACCGATTAGAAGTGCTCTTTGTAAGATTTCTAAAATTATATAAAATATTGACTAGTTGCACATTGGTATACTATAGTATAAGTTGCTTATACTATTAACAAAAAAATATTGAGGTGAATCTAATGACGAAAACCTTGTATGTGGGCAATCTTCCCTGGAGCACTTCTTCGGAAGAGCTTACTGAGCATTTTTCTCAGTATGGCAATGTCATCAGTAGCAGAATTATTACCGACAGGGAAACGGGACGTTCAAGAGGTTTTGGTTTCGTTGAAGTTGCTTCTGAAGATGCTGAGCGCTTGACCGAAGCGTTGAATGGCACTGATTTTAATGGCCGTTCTCTAACTGTAAATGAAGCCAGACCCCGTCAAACATTATAGAACTCATTACTGGATGGGGTTTGTTAAGATAAATTGTGATACAATGATACCGTCTTGATGAACTGGTGTTGATGATTATCCGTTATCTTATATTTGCGAGTGGAGCCCCTAATAATACGGTACGATCAAAAGTGCCGTATTTTTTAAATTAAAAAGGCCTGCTCTCTGAGACGCAAACCTTTGAGAACTTGGGGAACCAAGTTTTGTTTGTTCGGAAAGGATCTTGCAGATGGTTTATGATTTTGAAAAATTTAGGGCCCTGGCCAAAGAAAAGCTCGACTCTGAAAAATATAAACATACTTTAGGGGTGGAGACCTGGGCAGTGGAGTTGGCGCGAAAACATGGTCTAGACGAGAATTCAGCTCGCCTTGCTGGCTTGGCCCACGATTTAGCTAAGAATTGTCCCCTCCAGGAGCAAATTACAAAAGCATCCGAGTGGGGGTTGATTCATTTCCCAGAGGACTTCCTTATTCCAGCGGTACTCCACGGACGCTTGGCAGCCCGAATTTTAGAGGAAAAACACGAAATTTACGATCGGGATATTCTAAATGCCATTGCTAACCATACTTTGGGGCGCCCTGGCATGTCACGTCTGGAAATGTTGATCTATAGTGCTGATCTAACAGAGCCGGGGAGGGATTTTCCTGAAGTAGACATTTTACGTCAGAAGTTGTATCATGACCTTAAAGAGGGGACTTTAGCTTGTATGGAGCATACCATTAAGTATCTTGAGCAAAGGCAGAAGGCTATTCACCCCTTAACAAGGTGTGCCTATTCGGTTTTAAAAAACCATGAAATATAAAGGAGGATCCAGGTTTGGAAATCAGTCACGATCAGTTAGAGCAAGTGGTGGCCTTAATCGAAGACAAGAAAGGCAGCGAAGTCACGACCCTTGACCTGCAAGGGATTTCAATTATTGCCGATTATTTTATTATTGCCACAGCGAATTCAGTGACTCAAAGCAGAGCAATAACTGACTACCTGGACGAAAAGTTGCCGGAACTGGGAATTCGGATTTTAAGGAAAGAAGGGTTACCCGAAGCGAACTGGGTACTTATTGATTGTGGTAGTTTAGTGATCCACATTATGACTCCGGAAACCAGGGACTTTTATAGTTTAGAAAGGCTTTGGGGAGACGCCCAGAAAATGTGATCCAAAAACAGGAGGTTTCTAGAAGGTGCAGGATAAATATTTGTTCCAGGAAATAGAGCCTAAATGGCAAAAAGAATGGCTGGAAAAAGAAATTGGAAAAACTGATAACGATCCGACGAAGGAAAATTTTTATGCTTTGGCCATGTTCCCATATCCCTCTGGCAATTTGCATATGGGGCATGTTCGAAATTATTCCATCGTTGATGTAATAGCCCGTTTTAAAAGGATGCGCGGGTACAATGTGCTTCATCCCATTGGGTGGGATGCTTTTGGTTTACCTGCCGAAAACGCAGCGATTAAGAACCAAAAGCCTCCGGCAGAATGGACTTGGAAAAACATTGCTAAAATGCGGACCCAGCTGATCGAAATGGGGATCTCCTATGATTGGGACCGGGAGATAGCGACTTGCCATCCAGAATACTACCGCTGGACCCAGTGGATTTTTATCGAGTTTTATAAACGAGGTTTAGTGTACAAGAAAAAAGCCGCGGTTAACTGGTGCCCATCCTGCGCCACAGTGTTAGCCAATGAGCAGGTTATAGATGGGGCTTGTGAGCGTTGTGAAACCACGGTTACAAAAAAAGATTTAGAACAATGGTTCTTTAAAATAACCGCTTATTCGGAGCAACTTTTAAATGATTTGGACAAACTTCCCGGTTGGCCGGAGAAAGTAAAAGTTATGCAACGTAATTGGATCGGGCGCTCCGAGGGTGTAGAAGTGAAATTTAAAGTCGAAGGTTTCACAGACCAGATCGAAGTTTATACCACCCGGATAGATACGATTTTTGGAGCCAGTTATGTTGTTTTGGCTCCTGAGCATCCCTTGGTTGTTAAACTGGTCAAGGGAACCGAGTATGAAAAAGATGTTTTAGCTTTTATTGAAAGAATTCAAGGCTTAAATGAGATTGCTCGAACCTCCGTTGATGCTGTAAAAGAGGGAATGTTTATCGGGCGCTATTGTCTTAACCCTTTCAATGGGGAAAAAATTCCGATTTGGATAGCGAATTATGTATTGTATGAATACGGAACAGGAGCGGTAATGGGGGTTCCTGGTCACGATGAAAGGGATTTTGAATTTGCGACCAAATACAACTTGCCTATTGTTCGCGTTATTCTGGAGCCCGGAATAGACGTTGCAGATAAAGATCTCCCTATGGAGAGCGCTTATACCGGGGAAGGGACCATGGTTAATTCCGAGGTGTATGACGGTCTGGATAATTGGGTTGCTTGGCAGAAGATGGCTGACAAGCTAGAGGAATTAAAGCTTGGAGAGAGAAAAATCAATTATCGCTTACGGGATTGGTTGATTTCCCGCCAGCGCTATTGGGGAGCGCCGATTCCCATGATTTATTGTGAAAAATGCGGCACTGTGCCTGTGCCGAAGGAAGAACTGCCGGTCTTGTTGCCTGAAGATGTGGTCTTTAAAACCGGGAAAAATCCCCTTACTACTACGGAAAGCTTTATTAATACAAAATGTCCAGAATGCGGAGGAACTGCTAAAAGGGAAACGGATACCATGGACACCTTTATGTGTTCTTCTTGGTATTTTCTCCGTTACTGTGATCCGCGCAATACTTCCCAAGCTTTTGATAAAGAGCAGGTCGGGAAATGGATGAATGTAGATCAGTACGTTGGTGGTGTGGAACACGCCATTTTACATCTACTATACTCTCGGTTTTTCACCAAAGCTTTACGGGATTTTGGTTATCTGGAGGTAGATGAACCCTTTGAAAACCTTTTGACCCAGGGAATGGTGTGTATGCACGGGGCCAAAATGTCTAAGTCCAAGGGCAATATTGTTACTCCAGAAGAGATAATAAGTAAGTATGGAGCAGATACAGCTCGTTTGTTTATTCTTTTCGCCGCCCCGCCGGAACGGGATTTGGAATGGAGCGACCAAGGAGTTGAAGGGTGTTACCGCTTTTTGAACCGAGTTTGGCGTTTAGTAAGCCAAGAAGCGGACTTTCTAAGAAGAGAACAAACAAGATTAGACAAGGAGAAAACTGGTAGCGAAGCGAAAAAAATGCGCTTTGTTATTCACAATACTATTAAGAGAGTTACCAATGACATCGAAAACAGGTTTAATTTCAACACTGCCATCAGCGCTATAATGGAGCTCGTGAACGCCCTTTACCGCTATCGGGATAATAAAGATCTAGACGGGGGAGTTTTTAAGGAAGGAATTGAAACCACCTTAAAATTATTGGCTCCTTTTGCCCCTCATATTACAGAGGAGTTGTGGCATCAGATAGGATTTGAAAATAGTATTCACTTGGAGTCCTGGCCGCAAATTGACGAGACCGCTCTGGTCGAAGATAAAATAACTATTGTTTTGCAGGTAAATGGCAAAATAAGGGATAAAGTGCTGGTCCCGGCGGCAATTTCTAAGGAGGAACTTGAGAGATTAGTCCTGTCCTCCAAGAAATTAGAGCCGTATTTTAACGGTAAGGAAGTAATAAAGGTGATCACAGTCCCCCGGAAACTGGTTAATGTGGTAGTAAAATAATAGTTTTAGATTTTCGGTCGCTATCTAATTTAGGTAGCGACTTTTTCATCTCTTATGTATTTAATTTCTAAGGAGTGGTAATCTAAATATAGCTCTCTATATCTGCGGAAAATGACGAAAAACGGAGTTTAAACATCCAACTCTAGGGAGATAGCCAGGTTGTCATAAGTTAAAAAAAGTGCTATACTAGTTAACGATTGCAAATAGTATAGTGATTTTAATTTTTTGGAGAGAAGGATATGATACGGTTCGAAAATGTCAGCAAAGAATATAGCGATGGTTTTGAAGCGGTTAAATCGCTAAATCTCGAGATAAAAAAGGGGGAGATATTGGTATTGATCGGCCCTAGCGGCAGTGGAAAGACAACCACTATGAAAATGATCAATCGCCTAATCCCCATTTCCAAAGGTAAGATCTTTATTGAAGGAAAAGATATTGAAACCTGGGATCCGGTTCTTTTACGTCGAAAAATCGGTTATGTAATTCAACAGATTGGGCTTTTTCCCCATTACACTATAGAAGAGAACATTGCTTTAATTCCAAGGTTAAATAAATGGCCGGAAAGTAAAATAAAAAAACGGGTCCAGGAACTACTGGAGATGGTTGAGCTGGATCCAAAAATTTACGCTCAGCGCTATCCGAAAGAGCTTTCTGGAGGCCAACAGCAAAGAATCGGGGTTGTGCGCGCCTTAGCTGCCAATCCAGATATTATTTTAATGGATGAGCCTTTTGGGGCTCTTGATCCTATTACCAGGGAACAATTACAGGATGAATTATTGAAAATCCAAGAAGAGATGAAGAAAACCATTGTCTTTGTTACTCACGACATGGACGAAGCTCTAAAACTGGGAGATAGGATTGCGATTATGAAAGATGGCGAATTACTCCAGTTAGACACCCCCGATAAGCTTTTGAGGGCCCCGGCTTTAGGATTTGTGGAAGAATTTATTGGCAAAAAGAGGATTTATCACAATCCGGAGTTTGTGCCCGTCACTGATATTATGCGGGATAATCCGGCCACGACTTTACCCGGGAGAACACCGGCTTTAGCGATTAACATTATGCGTCAACGCAAGACAGATACGTTAATTGTCAGCGACGGCCGAGGGAAACTATTAGGAATTGTATCCGGATTTGATTTGCAGGCCAATAAGGACAAGGTCTCCAGCGTTGAAGATATTATGAAACCAGCCGAGCCGGTCTTGGATAGCAGTGCTACGGCTAAAGATGCATTAATGAAAATCACCCAAGCACCCTTCGGTATTATCCCCGTGGTTGACGAAGCGGGCAAGGTTGTTGGGGTAGTAACCCGGGGTTCGCTCTTAAGTTTTTTTGTCAATCAATGGAATGAGGAGGATGAATCATGAGTGGGCAATCCTTAGGGGCCCAAATTGCGCACCAAATTCAAATGCGCTGGATGGACTTAATAGAGGCCCTGTTTCAACATATCCAACTCGTCGCTTTTTCGATGCTGATAGCTATCCTGATCGGGATTCCGCTAGGGATACTTATTACCCGGGTTAGATTTCTAGAAGGAGTCGTTTTAGGAGGCGCCGGTATCCTGCAAACCATTCCGAGTCTGGCGCTTCTAGGGTTTATGATTCCTATTTTCGGCATCGGGGTCAAAACAGCTATCGCAGCGCTGTTTCTCTACTCTTTATTGCCCATTATTCGAAATACATTTACCGGGATTAAAGATGTGGATCGTTCAACTATTGAAGCGGCCAGAGGCATGGGCATGACTAATAGACAAATCTTATTAAAGGTTGAACTGCCGCTATCTTTAAGTGTCATCATGGCTGGGATCAGAACAGCTACGGTTATAAATGTCGGTACCGCAACCCTGGCGGCTTTTATAGGGGCGGGAGGCCTAGGAGATTTTATTTTTATTGGCATTTCCCGAAACATTGACGCCCTGGTACTTATTGGAGCTTTCCCGGCGGCTGTATTGGCTCTTATTTTAGATTGGTTGCTCGGTCGCTTGGAGAAAATAACAACCCCTCGGGGTTTAAGGGTCTAAAGTATACTGTTTATTTGTGGTAAAGAAAGGGGAAGTAGGTTATGAAAAAGAAAATTCTAAACTTGTTTATGGTCGCAGTTATTGCTATTGCTTTCTGCGGCTGTGGTTCAGCCGGCGGGGGGGAAGGGAAAATCACCGTTGGCTCTAAAAACTACACAGAAAACATTGTTTTAGCCCATATAATGGCGGAATTAATTGAAGCGAAAACCGATCTCACAGTGGAGCGGAAAGTGAATTTAGGCGGGTCAAATGTAGCCTGGAAGGCCTTGGAGAATAACGATATCCAACTCCATCCAGAATATACAGGGACAATTGTTTCCGGCTATTTTCAAGAAGAAACCAGCTCTGCCGAGGAAACCTTAGTACGGGCCCAAGAATTGGCCAATCAATCGGGTTTCAAACTTCTGGAGCCCTTTGGAATGAATAATACCTATACTTTGGCAGTAACGAAAGAAACCGCTGAAAAATATAATTTAAAAACTTTCAGCGATTTAGCGCGGGAATCCGAAAAACTTATTTTGGGCTGCGATTTTGAATTTATCGATCGGGCTGACGGCTACCCGGGACTGCAGAGGGTTTACAATATGAATTTTAAAGAGGTAAAAGGAATGGATCACGGCATTAAATACCGTTCTCAAAAGGAAAAACAAGTAGATGTTATCGATGCTTTTGCTACCGATGGCCAGTTGAAAGTCCATGATCTGGTAATACTTGAAGATGATAAGGAATTTTTCCCTCCCTATCACGGCCTGCCTATTATTCGTCAAGACACCCTTGAGCAATACCCCGAACTCGAAGAGGTCTTAAAACTTTTGGCAGGAATAGTCGATGATTCAACCATGCAGGAACTCAACGCTTTAGTAGACGAAGAAGGAATGAAAGCGGAAACGGTAGCGCGGGATTTCCTGGTTTCTAAAGGTTTAATCTAAACATAATTTAAGCGCCATAAAAAAGAACCCCTGGGGTTCTTTTTTTGTTCTCCCTTTCAGGAATATTATTTATTTTCCAGTCCATGCAAAAGCAGGGAAATGGAAAATTATGGAGAATAATATCGAAAACACCTGGAAGGAGTTTCTCAATTGGAGCGCAAGCTAAAAATACTTTGGTGGGGGATTTTCGGAATTCTCTTCGCTGCAGCGGCGGTTAAGTTTATGTTGCCGGTGAAGTCCACGGCAACCATTGAAGAGCTGCAGGGCAGTAGAGAGATTGTGGTTTATGTGACAGGGGCGGTTCAAAAGCCCGGTCTATATCGCCTGCCTTTAGATTCTAGACTGGATGATGTGTTAAAAGAGGCCCGTCTAAAAGCTGAGGCTGATAGAGATAATCTAAATCCTGCTCAAAAGCTAAAGGACGGTCAAAAAATTGTTATTCCCTACCGGGAAACAGATTTAGAATCGGACACCGGCTCTAATCTGTCCGGAACTCCAGCGAAAAAGAACTCCGAGGGCTCAACAAGCAGAGTAAATATTAATAAAGCCGGTTTGGAAGAGCTTAGCTCTCTCCCTGGAATTGGGCCCGTTTTGGCGCAACGGATTATTGACTACCGGGAGGAAAATGGTTTCTTTACCAGCGTGGAAGACATTCAAAATGTATCCGGTATTGGGCCTAAAAAATATGAAATGCTGGTCGAGAAAATCACCATCGGACCTTAAAGTTGGGAGGGGGTTGGGGAGAGTGAGGGATAAACTAACCCGCCCGGCAGTTGCCATAATCCTCGGCGTGGTAATGGCCGTATACTGTAAACAGGAAGTCAGAATTTGGGTTCTGGCTTTATTAATTTTAGGATTTTGGGGATTAATCGCTTTTTGGAAGCCTAAGGATTTCTGGGGAAAGATCTCCAGACCAGAGGTTTTGCTCTTGGCAGTCGGGGTCCTGAGCGGATTTCTTTATGGTCTAAGCGCAGAGAAGATAATTCTCAAACCCTATATTCAAAAAAATATCCAAGTGGAGGGCTGTTTAAGCACTTGGTCTATCGATCAGCAAAGCGGTCAAGGGATAATTGTTTTAGACGAGCAATTTAGAAAGGAATTCTCCCTGGGTGATAAATACACCCTCAGGGTTTTCCCGAAAAGCGACCGCGGCTATGAAAAGGGATGGGAACAAGTTCAGGCTGGTGACCGCTTAAGAATAAGGGGCAAGCTGGAGCATCCTTCGCGTCCTGGAACAAAAGGCCAATTTGATCTTCCTCTTTATAATGCGGTCCGGGGCCTAAGCGGAACGATCACCGCTACCGGGGAAGTTCTAATATTGGAAAGAGGCCGGACCAATCTGGCTTGGAGCATCCGCCAAAAGATTCGGCAGAATTTGATGAAATATTGGCCTGAGGAAGCTGGGATCCTAGAAGGTATACTTTTCGGGGATAAAAGGGGTATTCCGGTCCAGGCTTTGGAAATGTACAAAGCGACTGGTGTAATGCATGTCTTTGCTGCTTCTGGAGCCAATGTAGCCTTTGTGATAGCCTTGGTTTGGACTTTATTTTTCTTTTTGCCCAAAAAATATCGAACCGGAGCTACCTTAGCAGTCATGGTTCTCTATGCTGCCCTTTGTCAGGGAAACCCTCCTATTTTAAGAGCAACAATTCTGGGAGCGATTGTCTTAAGTGGGAGACTTGGCCGGGGCAAAGTACCATCTTTACGGTGGTTGACTTATGTAGCCCTGATATTGATAATTTATAGACCCTTGTATGTAAAAGATGTCAGTTTTCAATTATCTTTTATCGCTACCGGGGGTATTTTGGTCCTGGGTCCGCTTTTGGAAAAACTTAAAGGTCTCCGCCGCCTGCCCCAGCCTTTTAATTTAGCCGCTGCTGTGGCTTTGGGAGCTCAAATTGCTATTCTGCCGATCTTAATAGAAGTCTTTCACCGCGTTTCGCTGGCGGGTTTTATAACAAATGTTTTTATGATTTTTTTCTTAGGGATTGTGCTCCAGCTAGGACTTCTGGGTTGTTTTTTTCTTTGGTTTCCTGCTTTAAGTTTCATCTTCTTTCAAACTGCTTTTTGGGTGTTGAAAGCTGTAAATGTAATCTTGGATTTTGTTGCTTCCCTTCCCGGGGCTTACTTTTGGGTTTTAAACCCGGGCTTTCTATTTTGGATTATCTGGTATGGGGCTTTGTTTTTCTTCCTCGAGGATAGAGAAAAACTCGGGTTTATTCTGAGGGTTCAACTTAGGAGGATTAAGGGTCTACTCCTGAAAGTTTTCCCGCGCTGGGAAGGATTGTCGAGGGAGAATGGGGCAGGGATATTAAAATGTAAAAAGGGACAGAGGTATTTAGCCTTCGGTTTGGTAATCTTGTTTTTCTTCTATGGAGCTTTTGTACGGACTCCGGCCCGAATGACTGTTACTTTTCTTGATGTGGGGCAGGGAGATTGCATAATTATCCAGACGGCTCGAGAACAATTAGTTGTAGATACCGGCTTTCGGACTGAAAAGTTTGATGCTGGGGAACGAATTTTGCTTCCCTATTTAATGGAAAACAGGGTCGGTTCTTTGGATATGGTTTTTATTACTCACGAGGATAGTGATCATCTCGGAGGCGCCAGATCCTTACTAACGAATTTGCCGGTGCAGGTAGTGGCGATTCCGGAATTAACCTCGGAAGTGGAGATTTTAGCTTGGGAGGAAGGGATCCCGTCGAACATTTTATATGATCCAGATAAATTGAAGAGGCTTAAAGCAGGGGATAGAATTAATTTTTCCTCGGGTTTGAATATTGAGGTTCTCGCTCCGGTGTATAGGGGAGGGAATTCTGAGAACCCCAACCGGCGCTCTTTGGTGTTGCTCCTCTCCTATCTCGGAGTAAAGATTTTGCTTACCGGGGATCTGGAGATGGAGGAGATGCAAGAAATTAGGGCTCGAGGTGTCCCTTGGGATGCGGATTTTCTTAAGATTCCTCACCACGGCAGTAAAGGATCTTTAGATCCCCTTTGGTTTGACGAAACTAATCCGCAGGCGGTATTCATTTCGGTTGGGGCTAATAGTTACGGCCATCCGGCACCGGAAGTTCTCGCTTATTGGGAGGAAAGAGGAATACCGGTCTTCCGCACTGACCTCCACGGTACCATCATTTTGGAAATTGATAACCGGGGAGCCACTATTTTCCCAGGGCGGAAATAGGCTTCGATTTCTAAATCTGAGCAAAGTTGTGATATAATCAAGAAACATGTAAACATTTTTTTAAAAGGAGCTTAGACTATGGCAAAAGAAAACCCGATTGTGACCATTGAAATGAGAAATGGAGAGATTATTAAGGCGGAGCTTTACCCGGAAATAGCTCCCAATACCGTTAGAAACTTTATTTACCTGATCGAAAAAGGATTTTACGATGGTTTGATTTTTCACCGCGTTATTCCCGGCTTTATGATCCAGGGCGGCTGTCCGAAAAAAACGGGCGCGGGAGGACCGGGTTATAGTATTAAGGGCGAGTTTTCTGCGAATGGGTTTAAGAACGATTTAAAACATACTCGGGGAGTCTTATCCATGGCTCGGACCAATGAGCCGGATTCGGCCGGATCTCAGTTCTTTATTATGGTCGCTGATGCTCCGCATCTTGACGGCCAATATGCCGCTTTCGGCAAAGTTATTCTAGGCATGGAGACGGTGGATAAAATTGTAGCGGCAGAAACAAATTTTCAGGACCGGCCGATATTAGAACAAAAAATTAGGTCGATGACCGTGGATACTAAAGGCGTTTCTTATGGCAAACCGGAGAAGGTCGGGGAAGAAAAATAAAAAAATTTAAACTAGCGTGAATAAAATGAGGAAGGGGATGGAAATACTACTAAATGAACATCTCTTTTCTCCTCCTCTTTCTTTTTTCCCCTTCCATTTGGGAAGGGGGTTTTTTTCTGCTCAAAAAGCATTGTTTTTTGATTTTTAAAATTATGGTAAGATAAAGGTAAATTAAGTTTTTTATAGAAAAAATAAACAATTTTGGAAAAAGGGGTGGCGATAGGTGGAAAATTCCGAAAACAGGAAGGTTATAGAATGTTATTCGAAGGTTCTGGCTAATCTAAAGGATATGCTCCAAGAGGATATAATGGTTCTAATCACTGATAAAACACATGTTGTGGACTATCATCCTGGGATTGATCTGGCTATTAAAGAGCAAATGGTAGGTAAAGAAATATCCCAGTATGAACATATAGTGGAAGCTATTAGAACCGGTCAGAGAAGTGCTACTATTGTTCCTGTCGGCAGATATCATTTTCCCTTTCTGTCTATAAATTACCCTTTGAAAAATGCAGAGGGGGAGGTTGTCGGCTGTGCCGGGATAGGAAGGAGCTTAGCTAAAGAACACAAAGTAGAAGAGGCCTCCAGTGTTTTAGCGGAGAACATAGAACAGTTGAATTCTGCCCTTCAGGAAATTGCTTCCGGTTCCCAAGACCTTTCTCAAACTATCAATGAAGTTGTCCAGTCAGTGAACGAATCAGCGAGCAAGATCGGTGAAATCAACCAGGTAATTAATGCTATATCCGATATCTCCGCACATTCCAATTTATTAGGATTGAATGCGGCCATTGAGGCGGCTAGAGCCGGAGAACAGGGGCGGGGATTTGGCGTAGTGGCTGATGAAATGAGGAAATTAGCGGCCCAAAGCAATGAATCAGCAAAGATGGTGACAGAGATCCTTTATGAAATGAAAAACTCTTTGGAAAAGATAACCTCAGAAATAAATGAAATTGGTAAAATTGCTGAAAACCAAGCAGCAGCTACGGAGGAAATCACGGCCAATGTTGGAGAAGTCAGCGAGAACTGTCAGGTGTTGGTAGAGGTTTCAAAAATGAGTTGATAACAATACGGGGGAAAAAGATGTCTTTAAAAACTGTAGAAATAGATATTGAAAAGGAACTCATTCCACCCCTTTATCTGTGGTACGGGGAGGACCGTTACACCATTAATAGGGCTTTAGCGAGGTTAAAGGAGGTATTTTTAACCGGGGATCCATCGGGAAGTGATATCGAATTCTTTAGCTTCGGGGATACTCCTATGGAAAAAATAATTGATACAGTTAATGCCTACTCCTTTTTTTCTCGGCGTTTAGTGATTCTGGACGATTTAAACTGGGATTCGAAAGGGAAAGAACCGAGTTTGGAAAAGGAAATGGATCTCCTGGTAAATTATTGTCAAAATCCTAACCCCGCGTCTTGTTTACTAATCATTTCGGAAAAGATCAATCGGACCCGGAAATTATATAAAACCCTTCTCAAAAACGGAAAGATTCTTGAGTTCGTTTATCCTAAAAATCACCGAGAATGGGTGGCTTGGATTCAAAAGGAAGCCGAGCTTCGCAATTTAAAACTTACCCCTAAAACCGCCTCCTTTTTTTTGGAATGGGTAGGTCATTTTACCGGAATTTTAGGACAGGAATTAGATAAGTTAAGTATTTATAAAGGGGACAACCGCCGGATAGAAATAGAAGAAATTGAGAAAATATGTGTTCCGGTGGTGGAGACCACTGTCTTTGCCATGATTGATGCTATTTCTGTCGGCAACCTTCAAGAGGCCCTGAAAAGATTGAAAGAAATTTTGAGTCGGGAACATTATCTTCGGGTGCATAAAATGATTGTCCGCCAGATTCGTTTGCTTTTAGCGGCTGTTTTTATCAGGAAGAAAAAGGGCACGGTAGAGGAATTAATGAAAGTTGCAGGGATTAAATCTCTTTTTGAGGGTCGAAAAATTTACCGGCAGGCGGCAGGTTTTTCTCCCCAAAAACTGGGCAAGGCTTTAGAAGATTGTCTGCGAACCGAGCTGGCGCTAAAAAGTAGTGGAGGTAATCCTCATTTATTATTGGAATTAATGGTTATTCGTTTTTGTAAGTAAAAAAGGATGTTATAGAATTTTAATTCTATAACATCCCATGCTAACCTATGTTACTACTATAATTATTTAGCCGGCTATATTCTTCATCTTCTGGGAATATTTTTTGGTCATTCTGGATTTTTTGCGAGCCGCTTTATTTTTATGAATTAAACCTTTCGCAGCAGCTTTATCTAAAGCGCGGGAAGCTTGTCGTAATGCTTCAGCAGCATTTTCCGCATTGTTTTCTACAGCTTCCTCAAAACGGCGAATAGCAGTTTTTAAGGCGGATCTAGCCGCGGTGTTTTTAGCATTCTGAATTTTACTCAGCTTAACCCTTTTAATTGCAGATTTAATATTTGGCACGAATTTCACCCCCTTGACAGGAATTTGCCGGGCTGTTTTTACGCAGACTTCATTTTATCATATTTCGCTCCGAACATGCAACAAAATTAAAACCGGAGTGTTTTCTGTCCTTTAAAAGATGTTCTAAAAAAAGGTTGTCCCTCATAATCCTAAATATGGAAAGGGGGCGGCTTTATTTTGTATTACCGGCAGACTTGGGTGAAAACATTGGCTGTAATTCTATTTATTATTGCCTATTTATTTTTTATGTATCTATGTGTTACCCATGACAGTTCGAATTATATTATCAGGGTCTTAAGTGAAAAAAGCTTTCCCTTTCAATTGCTTTTATTGGAAGGCGCTCCGGGATTATCCCAGCCTGAAAGGGCCTATCTCGATGAGGTCAGAAAGAACACTGCGGCTTTGGGGATGTACGCTTTGACCGGGGTCAATATATCTGATGCCCGTACTTATTTCTTGAACTTTTTTGCCCCCCCTAAGGAAGGCCTTTCTTGGACCGGCTGGGCCTATCACCCCGATGATCCAGAAATGGAAGGTTTGATCTTAGAACCTTTGGAAAACCCTTTCTTTAATGAACCGGCTCCGATAACCAGCGCCAACGACGCCTTAGTGGGCATTTATCATACCCACAACGCAGAAAGTTATTCGGGTGGCGGGGGCAAGGATAGAGTGCGAGGCGGACAGAGCGGTGATGTGGTTAAAGTTGGCTCCCTTCTTACAGAAATCTTAAATGAAAAGGGAATTACAACCGTGCACGATAAAACTATAAATGATGCTCTATATGTGAGGGCCTACGATAGTTCTTACGAGGTTGGGGAGAGAATGCTTAAAGAAAACCCGACTATTAGAATTTTGCTTGACATTCATAGGGACGGTTTGCCACCGGAGGTGGGCAAGTCTGTAGTAAAAATGGGGGATAAGAAAGTAGCGAAAATACTGATCGTTATCGGGCAGAAAAATCCGAATTGGAAAGAAAACAGTAAAATAGCTTCCGATCTTATTGCAATAGCGGAGAAAAAATACCCGGGATTCTTCTTTTCAAAAATCAGATATGCCTCGGAAGCCCGTTATAACCAACACCTTACCCATGGAGCGTTACTTTTTGAGGTCGGCAGTCAACTTAATACCCTTCAGGAAGCATTGGACGCTGTAGAACCTCTGGCCGAAGTATTGAAGGAATATCTGGAAAAATGATATAATTCACAGTAGTAAAATTATAGATGGGAGATGCGGGCCCCTGTTCCGTTAAAGAATATGTCCAATACGCAAAAAGTTATGAAAGCGGCCGGTTTTTTAATGGCCGCAAATTTGGTGTCCAGAATACTTGGCTTTGTGCGGGAGTCTTTGATGACGGGACTTTTCGGCAGGGTAGAAGCGACGGACGCCTATAATACAGCTTTTATCCTCCCAGACCTGCTTTACTGGCTTCTGGTTGGAGGAGTCTTAAGTGCTGCTTTTATTCCCGTGCTTTCGGAATACATCGCCAAAGGAAAAGAAGAAGAGGGTTGGCGGGTGGTAAGTTCCGTAACCAACTTGATTTTCCTTTTTTTGTGTTTACTGGTAACTATAGCATTAATCTTTGCCCCTAAATTTATTGGGATTCTGGTTCCCGGCTTTACGCCTGAAAATAAGGACCTCACGGTTTACCTCACTCGTATCTTGCTTATTCAACCGGTAATTCTGGCTTTAAGTGGAATTACCATGGGGATTCTTAATTCTTATAAAATATTCTGGCCTTCGGCGGTAGGGACAGTTCTTTATAACGCCAGTGTTATTGTCTTTGGAGCTTTATTTGCCAATTCCGGTGAGGTGCGAAGCATTGCTGGGTTTGCTTTCGGGGTCGTAATTGGAGCGGTAGCTAATTTTTTGGTTCAAATTCCTGCTTTGAAAAGAGTAGGTATTCGCTACTATCCCGTTATTGACTTAAGGCTTCCGGGAGTAAAAAAGATTTTGGCTCTTTCTCTGCCGATTATCATTATGTACGCTCTAAACCAGTTCCAGGTTATTATTAATAACAACTTGGGCTCGGAATTAGTTTCCGGCAGTATTTCGGCGATTTGGTATTCCTATCGTTTGTTCCAACTGCCGGTGGGCATTTTCGCTTTAGCTATCGGTGTAGCCGTCTTTCCGACTTTATCGGAGCAGGCGGCCCTGAAAAAAACAAAAGAGTTTATAAGAACAGTATCCGGAGCCATCAGGTTAATAATCTTTGTTACTGTCCCGGTTTCGGTGGGGATGATTGTCCTCCGGTTTTCTCTAATCCGGGTTCTGTTTCAACATGGTGAGTTCGGAGCGCAAGATACTTTGGAAACGGCTGTTCCTTTATTATATTTTTCCTTAGGAGTAACGGCTCAAGCGGTTATTCAAATCTTACCCCGGGCTTTTTATGCTTTACAAAATACCTGGCTCCCAGTAGTTTTGGGAGTAATAGCAATGGCAGCTAGCATTATTGGGATGTACGCTTTGGTTGGTCCGATGGCCCACGGGGGGCTGGCCTTGGCTATCACCCTAGGGGCTATTTTGCAAATGTTTCTGCTGTTTTATATGCTGCGTCGCAGACTGGGACGGATCGACGGTAAAAAAATAGGAGCGACTACCGTAAAAACCTTGGTTGCCTCAGCTATGATGGGAGCAGTTGTTTTTATCTGGGCTAAAGTTCTTACCCCTTGGGCCGGAGTGGATAAAATAGGTTCCCTTGTAGTTTTAGTAAGCGGTACTTTAGTCGGAATTGTTGTTTATGTTTTAGTCGTTAGGGCTTTGAAAATGAAAGAACTTACTATGGCTTTAGAGATGTTTGGGAAGAAATTCGTTCAAAAACAGAAATAGAATGCTTTTAGGAAAGGGGAAGAGAATATAGTTTAAAGTCTTTTCAGCCTGGAGGGTTAGATT
>JBMNOZ010000036.1:0-3630 GCA_050943335.1 Desulfitobacteriia bacterium
AGGGTCAAGATGAACTCGCTTTGCTCGCCCTTGATTCCCGATCACAATTAGTCGCTAACCATTACGGATTTTTTTAGATGGTTTTTGCGAACATTACTTGACACTAACGGATTCTAGGTCTAAAATAATTATAAGAGCGATTTAAAAAAATAGAGTACTCCACCCTCCCTCCGGTTAAGGCGATAAAGGAAGCAGTCTGGGCTCTTTACTTTATAGATTTGGAGATTGGATTTGTATTTTTGACCGGAAAAGGGGCATATATATAGAAATAATCTAAGGAAAGGAGGAGAAATATGAAAAAAGAGTTCAGACCTTCCTGGGACGAATACTTTCTAGATATTGCTCTCCTAGTAGCGAAGCGTTCCACTTGTCTTAGACGTTGTTATGGAGCAGTGATTGTGAAAGATAACATTATCGTTAGTACCGGTTACAATGGAGCAGCAAGAGGAGAACCGAACTGTATAGATACAGGACAATGTTTACGAGAACAGTATAATGTACCGCCAGGAGAGAGGTATGAACTTTGTGCTGCCGTTCATGCCGAACAAAATGCCATAATTGCCGGTGATCCGATGAAAATGAGAAAAGCAACTATCTATGTTGCTGGTTATGCCAGAAACGGGACGCAGGCTTCGGCGGAACCATGTTTACTATGTCGGCGGATGATAAAAAATGCGATGTTAAAAAGAGTTGTTTACTTAGATGATAAAGGGGAAAAAAAGAACATTCGTTTTGGAACTCCTGATTAACAGGGATGTCTGGCTGGAAGCATTTTTGGCTCAATCTAGACAAACTAGTCTAAAACAGATGTAGGTTTCTAGTGTAAAATGGGAGGTGTTACTAATGAAACCTATGAGTAAAAAAATGAGTTCTTTAATCTTGAAAGAGGGGCTTAATTATCTGGAGAAAAATCCTCAAGAGAATATCCCCAAAATTTTGAAATGGGTAGAAAAGTTAGCCCGTAAAGAGGACCATAAAAAAGCTGTTCAATTTTTTCGTGAAATTACCGCTGACCGGGAGAATGCGGGGACTAAATTGTTGCAAAGAATTTTTACAGAGCTCGATCCTCAAGTGAGAAACAAGTTTTTTTTCAACTATATTATCCAAGGAGGAATTCTCGGCTGGTCGTATAACGAAGCGCTAAGGGAAAAGCACCAATGTTCTATTCCTTGGGCAATACTGATGGATCCAACTTCAGCCTGCAACTTAAAATGTACGGGTTGTTGGGCTCAAGAATATGACAAGTCAGATAATCTTGATCTTGAAACTTTGGATCGAATTATTGTCGAGGGAAAAGAATTAGGGATCTATTTTTACCTCTACTCTGGGGGAGAACCCTTAATTCGTAAGAAGGATATTATTAAACTGGCTAAAAAACATGACGATTGTCTGTTCCTAGCCTTTACTAACGGCACTTTAGTAGATGAAGAATTTTGCCGGGAAATGAAAGAAGTCGGGAATTTATTGTTGGCCATCAGTGTTGAGGGGTTTGAAGAAGAAACTGATATGAGACGTGGTCAAGGAACGTACAAAAAAATTATGCGGGCCATGGACTTGTTGAAACAATATGAATTAGGGTACGGTTTTTCAACTTGTTACCACAGTAAAAACACCGAAGTAGTAGCTTCCGATGAATATATCGATTTAATGATTGAAAAAGGTTGTATGTTTGGGTGGTATTTTACCTATATGCCATTGGGAAAGGATGCGGTTCCGGAACTTATAGCTACCCCCGAGCAGCGTGAGCTCATGTATCATAGAGCCAGAGAAATACGGAGT
This sequence comes from Desulfitobacteriia bacterium, assembly GCA_050943335.1. Lineage (GTDB taxonomy): Bacteria > Bacillota > Desulfitobacteriia > Desulfitobacteriales > Syntrophobotulaceae > JBMNOZ01. Next base: position 1,780 of record JBMNOZ010000036.1, read on the forward strand.
ACAAAACCAATTTTTATCATAGACTTTTGGAATGATGGAGAATATATAAAAGGCTGTATTGCCGGAGGCAGATACTATTTGCACATTAATGCTCATGGGGATGTGGAACCATGTGCTTTTATCCATTATTCCACCTGTAATATTAAAGATATGAGTTTAATTGAGGCTTTGAAAAATCCATTATTCAAACAATATCAAGAAAACCAGCCCTTTAATTCTAACCATCTTCGGCCTTGTCCTCTTCTGGATAATCCCGAAAAACTGAAAGAGATGGTTCAGAAATCAGGGGCTTTTTCAACTCAGCCTATTGATGAAGAAAAAGTCGAGGATTTAACGGCCAAGTGTCTTAAACCTTCCCAAAACTGGGCCTTAAGGGCTGATAAGCTTTGGGAGGATAGATGCCTAAGAAAGAGAGTTGGCGAAAGGATCTGCGGCAAATAACGGAATTGGATTAGGGATCTATAAACGGGATATGTTAATTAGTAACTAAGTAGATATTTTTCTGGAGGATTAGGTGTGGTAAAAAATAAAAAAATCAAAGTCATGACAGTATTTGGGACAAGACCAGAAGCAATTAAAATGGCACCGGTGGTTAAGGCTCTGGAAAAGCAGCCAGATCTTGAAAGCTGTATGGTTTTGACAGCCCAACACCGGGAGATGCTTGATCAAATTATTGGGCTTTTTAATCTAAAACCTAATTACGATTTAGACTTAATGAAACATGGTCAAACTTTAACGAGCCTTACCGCCGGGGTTATTACAGGGATGGAACAAATTTTAAATGTCGAAAAACCAGATCTTGTTCTGGTTCAAGGGGATACAACCACTACTTTTGTTTCTGCCTTAGCAGCCTTTTATCATCAGATTCCAATCGGTCATATTGAAGCCGGGTTGCGTACCGGGCAAAAGTATTCGCCTTGGCCAGAAGAAATGAACAGGAAATTAACTAGTTCTCTGGCCGATTTGCATTTTGCTCCAACCGAAGTCTCCAGAAATAATCTTTTAAGAGAGGGGATTCCTTCTGAAAAAATTTATGTGACCGGGAATACGGTTATTGACGCTCTGTTGGCTACTGTTAAACCGGGGTTTAGATTTGAGGAGGGGTTGGAAAATATTTTAGAGGCCAATAAAGATAAGCGCCTCCTCTTAATGACTACCCATCGGCGAGAAAATTGGGGGGACCCCCTGCGGCAAATATACCAAGCGTTGAAATCTGTCTTAGAGAAATTCCCAGATACTTATGCCATCTTTCCAAGGCATAAAAATCCACAAATTCGACAAATTGTCGATGAGGTCTTGGGTGCAAAGGACAGGGTCTATTTAATTGAGCCCTTGGATTATGAACCCTTTGTAAACCTAATGGCACGGTCACATTTAATTCTTACAGATTCAGGGGGTATTCAGGAAGAGGCCCCTTCTTTGGGCAAACCTGTGCTCGTAGCCCGGGATTCCACCGAACGGCCGGAAGCGGTAGATGCGGGAACGGTTTTGCTGGTAGGAACTGGGTATCATGGGGTAGTAAAAGGGTTAACTGATTTGCTTACCGATAGGGAGCTTTATAATAGAATGTCCAAGGCTGCTAACCCTTACGGGGACGGCAAAGCCGGGGAAAAAATCGTTAAAATAGTTGTTGATAAACTGGCTTGTTTAGAGAAATTTTCTTAGTAAATTTTTAGAAAATAAAAAAAACTTATAATTTTTCTACAAATTATGCATTTCAAATGGGATAGTGTACAATTAAGTTCGCAAAAGTAAAAAGGAAAAACCATCGGCAACTCCGAAAATGGTAAGTGATGAGCAAACCAGAAAGGAGTTTTAACCGATGGTCTACTCTAATTCTACCGTAAGTTT
>JBMNOZ010000008.1:0-82820 GCA_050943335.1 Desulfitobacteriia bacterium
ATTGGGGGTTGGATGATCCTACAGGTAAGAGTGATGAGGAATTTAAAAAAGTAATATCAACAATAGAAACAAAAATAAAGGAGCCTTGAGTTTTATTAAACTTAAGGCTTTTTTGGTATCTATAAGAAAATAATGATTTTAAAAGAAAGTAAGCAATAGCAAATTATGGAATATATAATAAATGTGAATGAAATGTTCCAGGTGGATTTATATTCCTGCACCATTTTGAAAAATCTCCATATATTGTACTGAAAGACAAGCAATATTGGAGGAATGGTTATGTCCGACAAAAAGAAAAATAAAAATAACGCCCTGAATAATGCACCGAATAACAATAACGCCCCCAATAATAATAACGTTGTTGTTCCGCCGATTATTATCAGTAATGGTAGTGGTGGGGATGCAGCAAATCAAGGCATCAGATTTGTATTTGCTCAGAATCCTATTGAACTCGATCCGGGAGATCCCTTTGCCTTGCCGACACTTCTTACTACGGTACCTTTTCAAACCAATGTCGGAGATAGAGTGAAGCTGGATGCTATGGTTCAGATCAATATTCGAACCGATGGTGAGAATGGTCTGGCTGCGCGTTTAACGGAACTTCGAATAGCAAGGACAACACTGCTTTTGGGTCAAGATACCCCGACTACTGAAATCGTAATTGAGGTATTGATTGACGATGTAGGGATAAATAACCCGCCCTTGGGTGTTAGATATACAAGGCTTGCTACTTTAACCTGGGTAGATACGCCTCCGGCTGGGATTTCTACGTACACTTTTAGTGTATCCGAAGTCGGAGGAGCAAATATTGAAGAAGTAACTTTCTCCGACCGTGCTTTAAATGCTACCATTTTCCCGATTGGCAGTAGTCTGAGTTAAAATAGTCAATATTATAAAAGCTTTATTTCTTAATAGAGCTTTTTCTTGTGCGGAGATTAAGGTAAATTTTTAAGCGGCGTTTTGATTTTAGCTTTTATTTATTTTTTTAAATAATCGAGTAAGAGGTGCCAATAATTAGGCACCTCCTACTCGATTATAGCAGAGGAAGAGATAAAATTGGTTAATTGGTTAGATGCGAGGGGAGGTGATGCAGGACCACCTCAATGGTAGCGTAGCGGACTAATATAAGAGGTTTGCTCGACAAGGGTATTATTCACATAAGCCTCCCAACTGTTTTCATTCGATAGACATAGCCCTTCAGGACATACCAATTGTGCTCCATAGTTCCATAGTTTGTATAGAATGTACTAAAGAAATTTTTTTTTATTAACGCTTTTAGCCATTTTAATCAATTCTTCTTTACTACCTTCTCCTAGGATGCAAAAAGTAACGTCTTCTGCCCAGACAATGCTTATAAGGCCATCCTTATCTATTAAGAATGCCTCTGTTGCATTTAGCATAATATTTTCCGTTGCGGCCTTTTCTGTGTCCAACCAAAGGTCAATATCATTACTCTTATACTGGGTGAATCGTATAGTTTGTCCCTGCCCATTGCTATAATAAATAGATTTAGCCGTTTTATAATCTTCGTATGAATTTATCTCAAATCCAGGAGGGATATAAGCCGGTACATACCCTTCCCATTCCAAGGGAAGTTTCGTTGTTTCTTCAAGGCTATTATCCGCGTCTCGAAAGGATGTATACTGCTCTTGAATATTTAAAACGATATTTAGGGCTTTGATCCTAAAGGCTTCAACACTTGATACCGTAATTGTAAGGCTCCCAAATATAACCAACAAAGCAATTGCTATCCTTGGCATATAGCTAATAGTTTTGTTTTTAAAGCCTTTCCGCCTTTGTGATTTATTAAGCTTTTTGATTGATTTTTTCATCCTTTTATTGAATTCTTGTGGGAGCACACTTTCAGGGTCTTCTTTAATCTCAGGGGGATATTCTAATAATATATTTTCTACATGACAAGCGGCGACATATTCTAAAAGCGCTTCTTGTATTTTATTTTCAGCTTGTCTTTTCTTAAATTGTTGCTGAGTCATCTCTGTATCCCTCCTGTTCTTGTTGTAATAATTTTTTAAAAGCCTTTTTGGCCCGATGTAATCTAATTTTTGTATTTTCCGGTGTGATTTTTAACATTTCTGAGATTTGCGAATTACTATAATAGTAAAAATATTTCAGAGTTAAGATATCAGCATAGGGAAGATGTAATTCTTTTATTTTTTCTGCTATCCTAGCAAATGATTCTTCTCGTATTAGAGTCTCTTCAATATCGGAAACATTGGTGTCGATCAAATCTATTTCCAGCTCTTGTATTGATAAGCCTTGTTGTCTTTTTCTTTTTCTGTAAATATCTATAGAAAGGTTTCTAACCAGAATAACGAATAAAGCCCTGGTTTTGTTGCAATTCTTCTCGTCAATTTTATTAAGAATATTGGCAATCTTAATAAAGGCTTCTTGAACAGCGTCCTGGGCTAAATGTTCGTCCTTTAAGATCTCGCAGGCTATCTTATACATACATAAAGCATGTTCTCTATATAAGACTTCGAGTTTATTTTTTCTATTGGAATCGGGAAAGATTGATAATAAAAACACCATGTTTATCTTCCTCCATTGCGATAACGGAAAAACTACTATTATTAATGCTATTTTTCGCGACTTTTCCAGATCCTGTTTTTCTCTAGGTTCAACTAACTACTGTATTGCAAATAGGAGACTGTGAAAAATGGTAATCCCCGATATCTGTTTCTTTTCCTAGACTTAAGTTTACTGCACAAATCGGCATTATTTTTGCTTTTGGTGCAATCCCCCACATATTGTCTTCGCCATTAGCACATGCCGCACTCAATGCAAACAACTTGTAAGTGCAAATCCACGAGTCATGTTAAAGAACCGCCTTTCCATTTTATAAACACCAAAACAAATCATTATATAAGGAGGCCTTCGATAATTAACACGAAATCACCCTTTGTTTGGTTACACTTATTTCCAAATTATTTTTAAATATTTGTATTTTTTAATGGTACAAAATATTAGATTCTTAGAATAAAAGAATTCTTGTTCTTAGTGCATTAAAAACATACCATCCTGTATATGGTATCGAGTATCTCTTTGAAAAAAAGATAACCCATAAATCAGGACACCGTGTCCTAAATTGTAGGACACGGTATTAAAATCTTAAAAAAGTAAGACTGTAGACCTGAATGTCTTATGCTCTAGCTGCGAAGTGGACACGCCTCAAAGAATAAGGATTGCTTAAAGTAGTCAATCTTCTTTGGAAGCTCCCACTTCAAAATCTATAGGATTTAAGTGGGAGTAGTTCACACAACCGCTTATTGAGATAAATACGTTCCCTGCCGATTTTTATGGACTCAAGGAACCCTGAAGCTTCAAGGGTTTTTAAATATTTTGCAGCGGTTTTCCTGCTAATCTCTAAGCCTTTCTGAATATACTTGGTTTTCGTATAAAACTCAAAACAAAGTAAGTCTATTAATTTTTCAGAATAAAACTCAGGGAATTTTGCTTTAATATCAACACTCATTCTTTGTATTTCATTATTTATCAATTTCACTAAAGTCAAAGTTTCTTCGGCTGTTTCTTTAACACCAATCAGGATATAGACTATCCAATCTTCCCAGTTTCCCTTGGTTCTGACTCCTTGAAGAAGATTATAATAAGTTGCTTTATTCCGAATGATATAACCGCTCAAATACAAAATCGGACTGTCTAATAGCTCCTTTAGAACTAAGTAAAGCACATTGATAATTCTGCCGGTTCTGCCGTTACCGTCATAAAAAGGATGGATACATTCGAACTGGTAATGGATCACCGCCATCTTTATTAAAGGATCAACACCATCCTTATCTTCATTAATATATCGTTCCAGATTACTCAGGAGCTGTCGGATTTCCTCTTCCCTGTCCGGCGTTTCATAAATGACTTCTCCCGTTCTAGGGTTCAATAGCTTTGTGCCGGGCAATTTCCTAATGCCGGCATTATTTTTTTCTATAAGTTCTTGGATTTCAACGATCATTTTCGTAGTGAGCATTTTTTTGGCCTTTATCAACTCGTAACCATGCCATAAAGCAGTTCTGTAATTGAGAACTTCTTTAGCCGCAGGAGTAACTGCCTTTGCATTACTCATTGCTTTATATAAATCATCATGTGTTGTAACTATGTTTTCTATCTCCGAGCTATCCTTTGCTTCTTTGATTAAGATTGCATTAATCAAAATATGCTTATTCGGGATAGTATCGGCATAACCTTTCAGCTCAGCCAAGGCTCTATTAGCTTTAGCTAACTGTTTTAACACTCTATTTGTTTCCAGATTAACTTCTGGTGGCAACATAGGTAATTTTTCTCGGCTCATTACTCACATCTCCCTTTATGGGTATATTATAGCCATTTCTTACCTATGTCAAACAAATATGGGTAAAAATAATAAAAATTTACTCATGTATTTAGTTATCTACAATTTGTGTAGGGCTAAGACTCCGGGTTAGATCTGGCTTGCTGACTGTACTAATCCGGAGTTTCTCTATTCCTCCAACTAATTAGACATAGGGAGGCCTTCTATAATTAACACGAAATCACCCATTGTTTGGTTACACTTATTTTTACCTTTATTTTTTAATATTCATAAATATCTTAACCCTCCAGGATAAAACACTGGAGGGTTATTTATTTAATTTATAATGCTATTTTTTAATGAATTTAATTAAAGCATATAATTTCTTCCTTGTGGTGAAGACAAAAAAGTTTATTACACCTCGACTTTATTGATTAAATAGTCTTTCAGCATGGGTTCAACAAATAGATATTTACCTCTGCCCTTCTTTTCGATAATAGCTTTGGCTAGCAATGCGTCAACCGCCCTTTTAATATCATTCGGATTTTTGTCTTTTCTATAAATATGAAAGCCTTTCGCTAAACAGATCAGAACATGCTTCGTATTAGCAGTTTGCTCAAGCTCATCAAGAAGCTCATCAAATACAGGGGATAGAGTCAATAAGGCCCGCTCATATCCTAATTGAACCAAGTCTAAATTTATACTTTTTTCCCCAACCTCCAGCATAGCGTAGTGAATCTCAGTGCATAAAAGCATTGTGTCTTGCGGGTGCCCACCACTTAAATTTAATATTTCGTTGATTATTCTATCGCTGACGTTGATATTACTCTTATTGAGCTTAGTCTTGATATATTTTCTCCACGCTTCCGTTGGGATAGGAGGAATAGGTAAGTTTGTAGCAAAACGATAGAAAGCCTGATTTTTACTGCCGAAAATAGTGTTCATCATCCCTTGTTTAGAACCCAGGAAAAGATAAGTAACATTCTCCTGCATTTGAAAATAAGAACGCATAAGTTTCAGAGTATTTTCACCGGCGATCTGGATTACATCTTGGAATTCATCGAATACCAATACAAAATTCTTCTTATCCCTTTTGGCCATCCTCTCTGGTAGTTGAAAAGCATAGCTTAATAGTTCATCGTCGTTTTTATCATCTTTTTGTAACCCTAACGCAAGCTCAATATCAAGATCCTGCATTTTAGTTCTAATTTTAGCCGAACCGGCTATTTTTTTTAGGCCATCTTTTAAAACCGCTGTAGTTTTACTGATACCGCTGCGGTTTTCCAAGCAGGCATTAAGGATCTCGTCAGCCAACTCTCTTTTGGATGTTAGTCGGAAAAGATCAACAAAACCCACATAATACCCTTTGGCTTTTAATCGCCTTAATACCTCCAACGCAATAGATGTCTTTCCAATACGCCGGGGGCCTGACAACACGATACTATGTCCGTTGCCCAGACGAATTTCAAGTGATTGTATAAAATCTTCACGATCTACAATATCCCTTTCTGATACCGGCCCACCCAAGGGAAATAATCTACCTGGCATTTTTATCAACTCCTTATATATAAACGGACGCAATAGAAAGATTACTTTCTATGTAATATAATATTACCTCGTATGTAATATTATATTACATAAATTAAATAAAACAAGGTGTGTTTTTATCATGAATTTCTGAGCAAGGATACTAACGAGGCTGTGAGCACATTAATCCTTCCAATCAAAAGATTTCTCTACTGCTCTTTTCCATCCTTTATATAATCTTTCTTTCCTCGCTGTTTCCATTTGAGGTTTAAAAACATTGTCTATTTGCCAATTTGCTAAGACATCATTTTTATCTTTCCAAAATCCTACTGCAAGTCCTGCTAAATAAGCTGCTCCTAAGGCAGTTGTTTCTGTAATCATTGGTCTTTCTACTATAGTTGATAAAATATCCGCTTGAAATTGCATAAGAAAGTTGTTTTTTGCAGCACCCCCATCAACCTTAAGGGATTGAAGTTTAATATTGGCATCCTCTTCCATGGCCTCTAAGACATCCCTCGTTTGATAGGCAATAGATTCTAGAGTCGCTCTGATAATATGTTCTGATTTTGTACCTCTTGTAAGACCTAGAATTGCTCCCCGGGCCTTCATGTTCCAATGGGGTGCTCCCAGGCCTACGAAGGCTGGAACTACGTATACTCCATTTGTATCCTTTACTTTTTTAGCCAGGTATTCGGATTCTTCTGCTGTTCTAATTAGCTTTAACTCATCCCTTAGCCATTGAATAGCAGCCCCTGCGACAAAGATACTTCCTTCCAGGGCAAACTCTATTTCTCCATTTATTCCCCAGGCAATTGTAGTCAGTAAGCCATTTTTAGATGAGACTGGTTTATTTCCTGTATTCATTAACATGAAACACCCTGTTCCATAGGTATTCTTAACCATCCCCGGCTCAAAACAATTTTGCCCGAACAATGCCGCCTGCTGATCCCCAGCAATTCCTGCTATGGGAATCTTTATTCTCCCGAAGGCGTTTTCATCTGTATACCCATAAATCTCCGCCGAGGATTTTACCTGGGGCAAAATGGATTTCGGTATATTTAAAGCCCTTAATAAATTGTCATCCCATTTTAATTCCTTTATGTTATACAGCATAGTCCTAGAAGCATTGGAATAATCGGTTACATGGACTTTTCCTCTCGTTAAATTCCAGACCAGCCAAGTATCGACTGTGCCAAATAGCACATTCCCTTCTTCCGCTGCTTTTCTGGCTCCTTCAATATTATCTAGGATCCACTTGATTTTGGTTGCGGAAAAATAAGCGTCAAGGATTAAACCAGTATTCTCTTTTATATATTCTTCTAAGCCCATTTGCTTTAACTCATTGCAAATATCCGTTGTTCTTCTACACTGCCACACTATGGCATTGTAGATGGGCTTGCCAGTATTTTTATCCCACATTATAGTTGTTTCCCTTTGGTTAGTAATACCTATGGCAGCTATTTCGGTGCTCTTAATACCTGCATACTCTATTGCCTCTCTTGCGACCAAAGCTTGGGTAGCCCATATTTCCACAGGGTCATGTTCTACATATCCGGGCTTTGGATAGATTTGTTTAAACTCTTTTTGGGCTTTACCTATTATGCTACCTGACTTATCAAATACTATAGCCCTGGAACTAGTTGTTCCTTGATCAAATGCTAAAATATATTTTTTCAATATATTCACCCCGTTTTTCTTCAGCCGCTTTTTTAAATAGGGCATCTAAGATTTTACTTTATTAAAAATTTAAAATATGCTGGGTAACTGTAACTAAACTAGAATCAAATTCGTTAATAATTATAGAAGGAAGCGCCTAAGTGGTTGACAGCTCATAGGGGGAAGTTAAGTGGCAGAGTTTATACAGTTTTTACCGGTAATATTAATTATCCTTTTGTTCTATGGAGCATATATTTTGCTTTCTTATCAAGAGAAAAAAAGAAAGCAGGGTTTAAACTATAAGGATAGCGACTATGAAAATCAACATTCTAGAGCTAACGAAGAATGAAATTACTCAGCAATATTAGTATATAATAAAAGACGGTTAATAAGAGCTGTCTTTATTCAATTCTTTCAAGAAAATGGATTCAAACAAAAAAACCGCTTTGGCGGTTTTCTTTTTTTTGAAATCTTTTCCTTGTAGGAATATGATACAATCAAATTTATGAAATACGAAAATATTGTCCAAGGTATCTTTTTAAACCGTCCCAACCGCTTTATTGCTGAAGTCATTATTGGGGATAAAATTGAAAAGGCTCATATAAAAAACACAGGGAGATGTAAGGAATTGTTCCTGGAAGGAGCCAGGGTTATTATGCAACGGGCCTCAAACCCTAAGCGGACTACAAAATATGATTTGATTGCCGTTTGGAAGGGAAAGCGGCTTATTAATGTGGATAGCCAAGCCCCTAATAAAGTATTTTTAGAGTATTTACAGTCCGGAAAGTATATCGAAAATATTACTCTCCTTAAACCAGAAGCAAAATTCGGAACTTCGCGGTTTGATTTTTATATCGAGGCGGGAAGGCGCAAAATATTTTTAGAAATTAAAGGAGTAACTCTTGAAGAGAATGGGGTGGTTCTCTTTCCAGATGCCCCTACAGAGCGGGGGGTTAAACATCTTCAAGAGTTAATTGGCAGCTTGAAACAAGGGTATGAAGCTCAGGTAATCTTTGTGGCGCAGATGGAAGAGGCTAGGTATTTCGCTCCGAACAACAAAACCCATCCGGAATTTGGAACAACCCTTGTAGCAGCTGAAAAGGCGGGAGTTAAAGTAGTAGCCTTTGACTGTCTGGTAACAGCGGAAAGCATAATAATCGACAAAAAAATACCCTGCCGGCTATAAAGGTGGCTGGAGTTAAGGGGTCAAACAGGCACTTACTTCTATTTAGAAATTTATATCGACTTCTTTGGTCAAAATTAGTTGACAAATACAAATTTTCCACTAACATTTAAATTAAGTACAAAGGTGCAACAGAGAGGATGCTTTATGGAAAACAACAGCGAAGTCAGGATTCTTCAACTAGCAATCCTGTCCCAGGCTTTAAGAATAAATTCCGAGGCTCCTGTTTCTTCTGGTACATATGGCGGTTCCGATTCCTTTCAAGTACTTTTAGAAACTTTACTAAAGAGCATGCAGGAAGGAAAAGATAGGACCTTTGTTTCCGAAGAAGAAAGAGGAACATTATCGTCATCCCAATTAAGCATTCTTCAACAGAGTTTTGCTCAAACAGTTAATAATGGAGTTAAAACGAAACAGGATATTATCCAGGAGGCTGTAGAAAAGGCTTCTAATAAATATGGGGTGGAGAAAGACTTCATTCTAGCGGTAATCCGACAGGAATCCTCTTTTAACCCCCTGGCAGTTTCCTCTGCCGGAGCCATGGGTTTGATGCAGTTAATGCCGGGAACTGCTGCTAGCTTGGGTGTTAAGCCCTTTGATATTCACCAAAATATCGATGGAGGAACCCGCTATTTACGTCAAATGCTTGATCGATATAATGGATCCAAGGAGATGGCTCTGGCGGCCTACAATGCCGGTCCCGGAACAATGCAAGCTAGAAAGGTGCACAGTCCAAAAGATATTTATAAACTGCCTTCCGAGACGCGTAGTTACGTCCAAAAAGTCATGAGTTATTACCGCAATGCTTAAGATTAAAGAAGAGCTCAATAAACATGCCGCTTCCCCAATACTGAGGAGGCGGCTTTATTTATGTCTAAAGTTCCCGCGGCTAAACGAATTAGAAGGTGAAGCGGAACTTAGCCTACTGTCTTTCTTTTACAGGGTTTTTTTTTGTTTTAAGGGTATTCTTAGCAAATAATAGGTTCAGGAGTCTGAGATAATTAAGTTTACAGGTTTAGAATTAATAAAGAGAGAGAGAATAAGCTCAGAAAAACAATATAAAAACAGGAGGTTTCGGTGATGAAATACCCAAAACTTTTTGAACCGGCGGCCCTTGGTTTATTAAATTTGCGAAATCGAATAGTACTATCTCCTATGCATACCAACTTTACGGTTGGCGAAAAATATACGGATAGGTATATTGAATACTATAAAGAAAGAGCCAAAGGCGGGGTCGGCCTAATTATTACCGCTCATGTGATGGCGGAAGTAGATGTGGATCCTTATCCCACAACTTTTGGCTATCCTACTTTGGATTCGGCCAGAGAGATAAAATATTTTAGCGAACTCACCGAAGGGGTTCATAAATATGGAGCGAAGATTGCCATTGAACTTTCCCCCGGGACAGGTAGACTTGCTGATGAGCTTGTCCCAGGGAAACCACCGGTAGGACCTTCGGAAATTTCACTGCTGATGATGCCCGATGTAAAAACTAGAGAACTTGCCAGAGAGGAAATTAAACAATTGGTAAAAGCCTATGGAAAGGCGGCGGGATTTGCTAGAAAGGCGGGTTTTGACGCTCTTTATGTTCACTTCCTGGCGTATTTGGGGGATCAGTTCCTCACTTCCTGTTGGAATCAGAGGCAGGATGAATATGGCGGCAGTTTAGAAAACCGTATGAGATTTCTGGTGGAATGCATTGAAAGCGCTCGTGCTGAGGCGGGAGCAGATTTCCCCCTCATTGTCGGCTTAGCCTTAGATCACGGTTTCCCTGAGGGTAGGCAATTGGCAGAAACCATAGAAATAGTCAAAAAGCTGGAACCGCTAAACATTGACGCTCTGCACCTCAGGCGTGGTAGCTATGATGCTATGAATCTACTCATACCTACATCTTACATGCAAGATGGTATTTCGGTGGATTATGCTTCTGAAGTGAAAAAGGCTGTGAATATTCCCGTTATAGTCGACGGCAACCTGACCGATGTAGAATACTGTGAAAAACTTTTAAAAGAAGGAAAAACAGATTTCATCGGTATGGGTCGACCTTTTATCACTGATCCCTATTGGCCTCGAAAGGCTAGGGCGGGGAAAGAAAAGGACATTCTTCCTTGTATCCGTTGCATGCAGTGTATAAATCGGGTATTTTTTGCCCAGTATTCGGCTTGTAGTGTAAACCCCCAATATGGTCGGGAATATGAGGGAGACCTCGCTAAGGCTTCTAACCCAAAGAAAGTGCTGGTAGTCGGAGGCGGACCAGCGGGAATGACTGTGGCTAAATATGCGGCAGAAAAAGGACATGCTGTGACCTTAGTAGAAAAAGGAACAAAACTTGGAGGTCATCTCTTAGAAGCAGCGGTTCCTGCTTATAAAAAAGGAACCAGAGGATATTTGGAGTGGCTGGAGAGGCAAATGGAAAAGCTAAATATCCAAGTAAAATTGGGTACAGAAGCGACAGAAGAATATGTGTTACATTTTAAACCCGATGCCGTAGTAGTCTGTACTGGCTCTGTCCCTCTGGTGCCATCGGTTCCGGGGATTGACGGACCTAACGTTAAAATAGCTACAGAGCTTTTTGCAAATTTCACCGAAGATGTGGGAGATAATGTAGTAGTGGTGGGGGCAGGGCTTGTAGGTTGTGAGATGGCGCTATATTTAAAAGAAAAGGGAAGAAAGCAGGTCACTTTAATTGATATGCTCCCAGAGATTGCCCATGATGTCCTTTACATGGCACGGTTCTCACTCTTAGACGAGCTAGAGCAAAAGGGAGTGGCAGGCAGACCGGGTTTGAAATTAAAAGAAGTAACTTCCCAGGGGGTTGTTGTGGAAGATTCGCAAGGAAAGACAGAAAACCTTGAAGCGGAGACAGTAATTCTGGCCACCGGCTTAAAAGCCAATAACCTACTTTATGAGCAATTGCTAGATCAGGTTAACGAGGTTTATAAAATAGGGGATTGCGTAAGTCCTCGAAAATTTATTGATGCTGTTCAGGAAGCATACGCTATTGCAAAAATGTTATAATGATAAGGAAACAAAAAAAGGCCGGGCAACCCGGCTTTTTTTGTTTGGGGAACCAAAATGGCTTTCCTAGGGAAAACTTGTGCATATTCTTTTTAAAAGACTATTTTCTTGCCGTTTTTTATAAATATGTATAATATTGAAGCAAGTCAAAAGAGGAGAGGAAAAAAGATGAAAGAAATAGTGAGAATTGCTGGCTTTACCGGAAGCTTAAGACGTCATTCCTATAATAAAGCGGCTTTAAGAGCCGCTCAGTATTTAGTGCCGGAAAATGCTGTTTTAGAAATTTTAGAGTTGGCCGATATACCTTTTTTAAATGAAGATGTGGAAGCAAAAGGTTTACCTGCCTCGGTAGCGGAGTTCAAAGAAAGACTGTCCCTTGCAGATGCTATTCTTATTTCGACACCGGAATATAACTTTTCCATCCCCCCGGTTTTGAAAAATGCTCTTGATTGGGCTTCTAGGGGCGAAGTTTTACCTTTATACGGGAAACCTCTGGCTATAATGAGTGCTTCACCGTCCTTTTTGGGAGGCTCTAGGGCTCAGTATCATTTGCGCCAAGTTTGTGTTTCCCTAAATTTAATTCCGATTAATAAGCCGGAAGTTTTTATTACTCAAGCTCATAAGAAATTTGATGAAGAAGGCAATCTTGTTGATGAAAGAACCCAGGAGTCCATCGCCAAGTTGTTGAAAGCCCTGGTTGAGAACGTTAAAAGATAGTGGAGAATAGTTGCATGAAAATGTTGAGAAAGAAACTAAATTGTGGAAAAACATTGACTTTAAGATGTATTTTGTGTATAGATTTGTTATAAAGAAATAATTATTTAAATAAAGGGGCGATGAGATTAATGCTTGGAAAACATGGTAAACCAAAATGTGAGGAAGCGTTTCTCATAACCAAGTATGTCGAGAATCGAGCTAAGGGTATTGATTCTCCTGCTCCGGAAATCCAATACCCAATCCATAAAACTATATTAAATAATTTTGAAAAGCTTTTCGGCAACGAAGAGATAATGGCTAATTCAACTCGTGAACTATTAAACATCAATGTGTCCCTAAGCAATTTCGATGTTGAAATGTCTAGTATTTCTTATCAAATGGCTGATTTTGCCGAAGAAATGTCCTCCCTGAGTCAGTCCAACCTGGCGATAGTAGAAGAAATAACCGCCAGTATGTCTCAAGTAAATGATATTATTAAAGTCACTTCTGAAACCTTGAGCCAATTGTCTAATTCCTCAAAAGAACTAATCCAACAAAACCATCGCAGTCTTACAGAAGTCGAGGAGATTAATCGTTTAAAAGAAGAGGTAATGAACGATGCTAATGTGATGAGTAAACAAATAGAACTGCTGGTCGAGATGGCTAATAAAGTAAATGACATTGTAGCCGGGGTGGGAGAAATAGCAGATCAGACAAATCTATTGGCTTTGAATGCTTCTATAGAGGCGGCCCGGGCTGGGGAGCATGGTAGAGGATTTGCTGTAGTCGCTGAAGAAATTAGGAAATTAGCGGATGGAACAAAAGAAAACTTAATAGATATGGTCAATTTTGTGAAAAATATTCAAGAGGCAGCCAGGAACGGTAAGCAAAGTATGGAAAACACTCTTGTTTCCACAGAGGGAATGAGCAAAAAAATTGATTCCGTAACAAAAACAATCCAGGAAAATGTCGGATTACTGGAAAACGCTGTCGATGATGTCTACGAAATTAATAAATCCATGGGCAGTATCAGCATAGCCTCTTCAGAGATCAATAAAGCTATGGAGGCTTCCAGTGCGGATGCGGAAAGATTGAGCAATATGACTGTTACCATTCATGAGGACGCCGTAAAAGCTGCTGACTATGCCAAACACATTTCTCAAATAGATGATCAGCTTTCTGAAATCGTGAAAGATATGCTCCAAGGGTTAGAAGGTTCGGTTAATGCTATGAGCAATGAGGAATTTTTGGATCATCTAACTAAAGCCAAAGAAGCCCATAAAAACTGGTTAGAGAGCTTAGAACGAGTTGTCAATGAAATGAGAATTTATCCTTTACAAACTAATAGCTCGAAATGCGCTTTTGGTCACTTCTACCATGCTATTCAGGTATCTCATCCCGCAATTAAGGACGACTGGCAAGAGATAGATAATGTTCATCAAGAGTTTCATGATTTAGGAGAAAAGGCCTTAAATGCTGTTCGCCAAAATGATCGGGCTCAAGCTGAAGAATATTATAAGACCGCCAGGGAATTATCGAAACAAATATTTATACTGTTGGATAAAATCATTGCCGAAGTGAATACCCAAACTGAAAAAGGGGTTCATTTATTTAGAAATTAAATTGTATAATGTTCTAACTTAAAACCTGGGCTTGCCTAAGAAAAAAGCGGCAATTAAACCTGGACCGCAATGAGAGCCAATGGTGGGACCTATGTAGCTTATAAAAGAATCTTGGAAGCCAATCTTTTCTATAAGAGTTTCAGAAAAAGTTTTTACTTCTTCAGCCTTACAATCGGAATGGCAGATGTATACCTTTTGATCAGCAGGATCAGTCACTAGTTCCTGAACAATTTCGTAAATACGTTTAAAGGCCTTCTTGCGTCCCCTTACTTTCTCGCGGACTATAAGATGGCCTTCCTTATCAAGGTTGAGAATTGGATTGATATTCAAAATTGTAGCTACGGTTGCCCCAGTCTTACTTACCCGTCCACTACGGTAGAGATATTGAAGGTCGTCACAAGTGTAATAAGTATTTACAAAAATTTTGTGTTCTTCCAGCCATTTCACGCAGGCTTCTGGTGTTTCTCCGGCATCCCTCATTTCAGCAGCCCAAACACACAGCATCCCGTAGCCAATAGAAGCCAGGGTGGAGTCTACAACAAAAATCTGAGCCGTAGGATGAGCTTCTAGAAAAAGGTCTTTGGCGATTACAGCATTGGAAAATGTACCTGAAATACCACTTCCCATAGCAATGTGAACTATAGGAAGCTGAAATTTCTCCCATAATTCGGACCAAAAGTCAACAAACTCATAGGGAGTCATTTGACTGGTACGAGGCACTGCACCTTCCCTCATCTGATTATAGAAAGCAATGCAGTCCTCAGGGTTCATTTGATCAAGATATTGTTTTTCGCCAATGGTGTATTTCATGTGGTAGGCGTAAATGTTCTGGTCCCGGCAAAACGCGCCAGGCAGATCACAGCCCGAATCAGTTGCAACACAGAATTTACTCATAATATAAAACCCTCCCTCTTTAGACAGTTTTCTACGCTGGGATGCGGAGATATGTATTTGCTTGCTTCAAGAATAACCTGCTCTGAGCGACTAGATAACATATGTTTATAATTATTATATAAGAGTTGTTCGCTTACTGCAAAATGCAACTTTTACTGAATTTCTGATCTAAAGACGATTAAAGACGAGAGCTACGGTATAAAAGCAAATTTTATATAATGAACATTATATAAAAGGAAGGAAATCAAAAAATGAACGGCATGACTCTATCGCTGATTGGATATTCCTAATGAGAATAAAGGAGGTAAGTACGATGCCCTTTACTATTGTCCATAAAGACATAACTAAAATGGAAGTTGACGCCATTGTTAATGCTGCCAATACTTCCCTTAAAATGGGAGGTGGAGTGTGTGGCGCTATTTTCAAAGCTGCCGGTGCCAAAGAACTGCAAGCGGAGTGTGATACCATAGGTAGTTGTGAGACAGGGCAGGCTGTTATCACCAAAGGGTACAATCTCCCGGCCAAATATATTATTCACACCCCTGGCCCTGTCTGGCAAGGAGGACAGAAGGGGGAAGAAATGTTGTTACGCAACTGTTACCTGAATTCCCTCGCTTTGGCCGATCAGCACGGCTGTAAGTCCATTGCTTTTCCGCTCATTTCTTCGGGAATATTCGGTTACCCTGTTGAAGAAGCTCTGCGTGTAGCGCGGTCTGCGATTCAAGATTTTTTGCGAGAAAAAGAGATGGACGTTTATCTAGCAGTCGTGGACAAGAGAATATTAGAGATGGCACTCTAAAGCCCTATTACTTATTACCTTTTTCCAAGTAAACATAGTAAGAACTGCTTCCGGAGTTGATTTTAAGGTTGTTTTTCCCAAAATTTACTTTAATTGCTTGGAATATCTTGATTGATTCTTGACAGAGGCACTTTTCTTCGTATAATTATAGTTAGTGCAGCGTTACTAAAAATAGTATCTTTTTTTAGTAATATTGCACAATAGTGTTCAATTATAAAGGAGGAAGAGAAATGGCAATCAAGTACAGGATCTTTTTACATGACTACTTGGGTTTCAACAGTAACTCAACCCTCTTCTACGGTGAAAAAGACGCGATTTTAATCGACGCTTCACAGTTGATGAGTGACTCTTACAAAATGGCCGCTGAAATCATCAAGATGCGTGTAAATCTTACTCACATCTATGTTTCCCACTTCCATCCCGACCATCATTTCGGCGTGAATGCCCTGAAAAAAGTTTTCCCCAATGCAAAAGTTGTGGGGTTACACCAATCAGTTCATGACATTGTAGACACCAGTAATGACAAAACAGATATGTGGGCTATTGACCGGTTTGGACCTGGTGATATCCCGCCTCAGACCGTTGTTCCATTAATTTTGGAAGAACCTTATCTTGAGCTTGAAGGCGAAAGAATTGAGTTCTACGATGGTTATGAGGGCGATAGTGTTAACAACACTATTGTATGGGTACCTTCTCTTAGAGTCGTGTGTGCTACTGACGTAGCTTTCCATGATTGTCACCTCTGGCCAATTGAAAGTAATGTCGAGCGTCGTAAAAAATGGCGTAAAGATATTGCTAGAATGTTGGATTTCGATCCTCGCATTGTTATTCCGGGGCATCATGATGAAGAAAAACTCCAGATCCTCGAAGAAGTTCAGAACGATAAATCTAAAAAATATATCGACTGTGTACAATGGTCAATTGACTATTTAGAACACTGGGATTATGTTTATGCTAATGCCAAAGATGGTAAGCAAATGGTCGATATGATGTTCGAAAAATATCCTCTTAAAGCTGAAGACTTTGCTATTCACTGGGCAGCACGCCTTATCTTCCCACAGAGCGCACCGGATTATCTCACTCCGCTTCCTGGTAAGCCTGGTGAAATCTTCCTTAATCCTCAAGGTGGTTTCGACGGTGACCCGCCCAAGGAAGAATATATCGAGAAATAATAATATAAAGAATGAATTAAATTACTGTTGTAAAAGGACAGCTCGATCGACAATGATCGGGCTGTTCTTTAATGAAAAACTTAATTTATTGCTTTAATCCGGGTTCCCAGGTTGACAAAAAAATATAGATAACTTATATTTATACAGAACGGAGCATAAATTTTCATATACTATATATTACAGAGGAGAAGATTGATTATGAAAAAAGGTATAGCTATAGCTTTAAGTATCGCCTTAATATTCGCATTTGCACTGACCGGTTGCGGGTCTGAAGGAGACCAAGGCAAAGAAGCAACTCCCAAAACAAAAGTTATCGACATTGCCTTAAACGAAGAGGAATATGCTTTTGGGGTCGACAAAAACCAACCGGAACTCCTAGCTGAGGTTAACGAATTAATTGCGGAGATAAAAGCTGACGGCACATTTGAGAAAATCGTTAATAATTATTTTGGCGACGGAGAACCGCAAGCAGTGGAATCTGCCGAACTAGACAGTTCTAAAGACCAACTGGTAGTAGCCACTAATGCAGCTTTTGAACCTTTTGAATATACAAAAGGGGACAAGTATTACGGAATCGATATGGAGATAGCCGCCCTTTTAGCAGAGCGTTTAGGTAAAGAACTGGTAATAAAAAACATGGATTTTGATGCTGTTTGCCTTTCTGTAGGCCAAGGTAAGGCAGATATCGCCATGGCTGGCTTGACTATTAAAGAAGATAGGAAAGAATATGTCACTTTCTCGGATAAGTACTATGATGCTACCCAGAAAATAATTGCCTTAGGGAACGATCCGACCTTTGATAATTGCCAGACTAAAGAAGATGTAGAAGAAATTCTTAAAGGATTCGGTAAAGATATCAAAATTGGTTTCCAAACTGGGACAACAGGTCAATTCTACGTGGAAGGGGACGAGGACTGGGGATTTGAAGGCTATAATGTGACCCCTGTCGGTTTCAAATCCGGCTCCCTTGCAGTTCAAGATATGCTCAATGGCAATATTAATTACGTGATAATTGATGAAGCCCCAGCCTTTTTTATCACTAAAGCGATAAATGAACTTAATTGACATTCCAGGTTAGAAATATAGATAATAATATTTTAGACTTTTATAAACCTACAATACTCCGCCTTGATTAGCGGAGTATTGTAGCTCTAAAGGAGAATAAAATGGGGAATTTTGATAAAAAAGTAGCTAGATTCTGGGAGATTTTTTATGAACACGGCGGTTATACAAAAGTTCTTACCGGTTTAGAAAACACTTTGATTATTGCTATTGTCGGTTTAGCGATAGGA
Source organism: Desulfitobacteriia bacterium (assembly GCA_050943335.1). Classification (GTDB taxonomy): domain Bacteria; phylum Bacillota; class Desulfitobacteriia; order Desulfitobacteriales; family Syntrophobotulaceae; genus JBMNOZ01. The sequence continues at coordinate 18,160 of JBMNOZ010000008.1, forward strand.
ATATTTATCGGGACTCTTATAGCTGTTGTCAAAGTTTACCCCAAGTATAAAAGATTACCCAGAATTCTAGACGGAATCTGCACTTTTTATGTGGGACTCTTTCGGGGGACCCCTGTAGTGGTGCAACTACTAGTAGCTTATTATGTAGTTCTTCCCCTTTTAGGGTTTAACTTACCGGCTTTAAATGTCTGTGTCTTGGTTTTTGGCTTCAATAGCGGGGCTTATGTGTCTGAAATTATGCGGGGAGGAATTATGTCTGTCGATCCTGGGCAGATGGAAGCCGGTCGGGCTTTAGGTTTAAGTTATAATACTACCATGATTAGAGTTGTTGTTCCTCAGGCAATCAAAAATATTTTACCTACCCTAGGAAACGAATTGATTGCTCTTATTAAGGAAACATCGGTAGTCAGTTTTGTTGGTGCCGCTGATCTGTATGTGGCCTTTAATTATATCGGCTCTAATAGCTATGAGTTTATGGTTCCCTACCTCGTAATGGCTATCATCTATATTGTACTAGTTGCGATAGCGGCCACACTTGTTAAATTGATGGAAAGGAGCTTGCGAAAAAGTGATCGACGTAATTAATCTGAGGAAAAATTACGGGAAGCTGGAAGTCCTAAAGGACATTACCATCAAAATAAAAAAAGGCGAAAAAATTGCAATCATAGGCCCTTCCGGAAGCGGCAAAAGCACATTTTTACGTTGTCTCAACTGTATGGAGGATCCCACAAGCGGTTCCATTATCTTTGAAGGGGTGGATATTGTGGATATGAGCGTCGATATCAATATCTATCGCCGTCATATCGGCATGGTCTTCCAACAGTTTAATTTATTTAACAATAAAACCGTAATCGATAATATTATGCTTTCCCCAATTCTCATTGCCACTCAGGAGCGTAGGCGGCGAAGAATAAAGAATTTCTTTTTGAGGATTAGAAATGTATTTTCTTCTAATAAAAAAGAATTGTATGAACTTGGAAAGACCAAGTCTGAGATAAAAGCAGAGGCCAGGGAAAACGCCCTACGGCTATTAAAAAGAATCGGTTTGGAAGATAAGGCTGATGTTTATCCTTCTACACTTTCAGGGGGGCAAAAACAAAGGATAGCCATTATTCGGGCCTTGGCTGTAAACCCTAAAGTAATGCTTTTTGACGAACCTACCTCCGCCCTAGATCCGGAGATGGTCGGTGAAGTTTTGGATTTGATCCGGCAACTGGCAGATGAGGGGATGACCATGGTGATAGTTACCCATGAAATAGGCTTTGCAAAAGAAGTTGCCACCAGAGTATTGTTTATGGACGAAGGAAGAATCGTAGAAGACAATACCCCGGAACAAATATTCACAAATCCGCAAAATCCTAGAACTAAAGCCTTTTTGTCCAAAGTATTATAATTACTTTCAGGAGGAAAGCCTTTGACATTGGAATCAAGACAGAGAGATTTAATAAATATTGATGAAGTAAGCAGGATGCTGAAAGTCTCAAAAGCAACAACTAGAAATTGGATTAAAAGTAAGAAAATCAGACCTTTTACCTCCCCCAAGTTTTCGGGGTCGGGATTGCTTTTTTTAAAAAAAGATATAGAATCCCTGCTCGAAGATATTAAAAAGGGAAAAGAAAACAGACTAAAGAGCCGAAGAAATAAAAATCATGTTTCAGGAGTTCTGATCCCGAAAGCTTATCTTCACAATACAGGGAATATAAAAACCGTAGAAGAGATCATTTCTCAACTTGAAAACATGAACCTGTTTCCGGGTTATAAGGAAATTATTTTAGCGGAGTATTCTTTGAAGTTACTGGTTAAACGGCAGCTGGTAACTTTAAAAGGAAGCCCTGATCTCTTTGTATTACCTGAGTATCTTGCGGACAAAGAAAAACTTGGTCCCTATAAAGAGCTAATTGCAGATATTTTGTCCCCGGTGTCCGATCTGGAAGCGAAGATCGAGAGCTTAAAAAAAGTGTTATCCAAGCCTGTAAGCTTTGACAAGGGGCAAGATTTTTTAGGCTTGTTATATATGTCCCTGCAGAATTTAGGGGAACGTAAACCCAAAGGGGTTTATTACACTCCGCTGACCGTTGTTCAAGACGCTTTTGAGAACCTCAAAACACTCAATGGCAATACAAGGTTACTTGATCCCTGCTGTGGAACAGGAAATTTTTTAATATCGGCCTATGAAAAGAGTAAGAATCTGGCGGGGATTTACGGCTATGATATTAATCCCCTGAGTATATCCCTCACTAGAATAAATATGGCTCTTATTAGTAAGACCACAAATATAGAGCTACTTTATAAGAATTTTATTTGTAAGAACTCTTTGTTGAGTAAAGAAAACTTTGAATTTGACATTATTATCGGCAATCCCCCGTGGGGATATAAATATACCCAAGAAGAAGAGAAAAGAATAAGAAGATTCTATAAATCCGTGCCAGCCGGAGCAATAGAATCTTTTTGTGTTTTTACAGAATACGCTTTGAAAACAGTAGTACCCGGTGGCTTGATCTGTTTTATTTTGCCTCAAGCATTGCTTAATGTAGGTATTCATCAGCCCCTCCGGGATTATTTATTAGGTATTAGTAGACCGAAACGAATTAGGTATTGGGAGAACATCTTTGACGGAGTACAGTGCCCGGCAATGACGCTGGTACTGGAAAAGAGACCTGGTTTTAATACCTCAGGCATGGAGGTTGTTACTGATAGAAGAAAGTTTACTATTCAACATTCTAGAAATTTAGAAAGAAACAATTGGCATTTTAATGTTACAGATTCAGAGCTGAGCCTTAAAAGGAAGATTGAAAAATCTGTACCAGTTACCTACCTAAAAGATAAGGCTGACTTTGCCCTTGGCATAGTAACTGGCGCCAACGCAGTCTATGTTTCCAAAACTCCTTTTAAAGGTGCGGAACGGGTTCTTAGAGGGAGCGAGGTATTTAAATATAAGCTTATTCCTCAAAATAATTATCTGAAACTGGAACCGGAAAAGTTCCAGCAAGTAGCTCCTCTTAAGTTTTATCGGGCTTCAGAGAAATTGATTTATCGCTTTATCGGCAATAAATTAATCTTCGCCTATGATAACAATCAATTTTTGACCCTAAATAGTGCTAATATTCTTATTCCCAGAATACCGGATTTGAGCATCAAATATATATTGGCGATTTTAAATTCCAGTGTCCTCCAATATTATTTTCAAATGAAATATAAAACTCTAAAAATACTTAGATCACAGCTTGAGAATTTGCCCATCCCCCTAGTTGACCCCAAGCTCCAATCCCGGATAATTCAAAAAGTAGATAATTTGTTAGTCTGCCAAGACTCGGCAAAATGGGAGACTGTATATCGGGAATTGGATGTTATGATTTCTGCTCTCTTTGGGCTGACAGAAGAGGATTATAAATTTATTGAAAACTCATTATCTTCAAAAGTTTTTTAAATAGATATTGACAGGTCTAATAGTTATTAGTATTATAAATTAAGAATAATTATTATTCAGGTGTATGTATAGGAAGGGAAGGTTACCAAATAAAATGCTTAAAGGAGAGGAGAACATGAAGTACAAAGGCACAAAAACTGAGAAAAACCTTTTAGAAGCATTTGCGGGCGAATCAATGGCGAGGAACAAATACAGCTACTTTGCTTCCGCGGCCAAAAAAGAAGGGTATGAGCAGATTGCAGCGATTTTTGAAGAGACTGCTAATAATGAAAAAGAGCATGCTAAGTTATGGTTCAAGGCTCTTGGCGAGCTAGGCAATACCACGGCTAATTTGCTTAATGCCGCTGAAGGTGAAAATTACGAGTGGACGGACATGTATGCCAGGTTTGCCAAGGATGCGGAGGAGGAAGGCTTTACAGAGCTCGCCGCTCAATTCCGGATGGTGGCTGAGGTTGAAAAAGCTCATGAAGAAAGATACCGTAAGTTGTTGGAAAACGTAGAGAGCAATAGAGTGTTTGAAAAGGATGAGGAAATTAAGTGGGAATGCCGGAATTGTGGGCATCTTGTAGTAGGTAAGAAAGCCCCAGAAATCTGTCCTGTTTGTGCCCATCCCCAAGCGTTTTTTGAAGTAAGGAAAGAAAACTACTAAATATGAAAAAAGAGGAGGGCCAAGGATATGAAAGCGGAAGTCGTTTTTTTCAAATGTGAGATCTGTGGAAACATGGTCGGTCTTATTAAAAACGGTGGAGGAAAACTAGTTTGTTGTGATGAACCCATGTTAAAGCTCGAAGCTAATACTGAAAATGCTTCACGAGAGAAACATATCCCTGTGGCTGTAAGGAAAGGGTCCCAGATTTGCGTCGAAGTCGGTTCGGAAGTGCACCCGATGACGGAAGAACATTTGATTGAATGGATTGCAGTGGTTGGAGAAGAGGGGACCGAGCGGATTTCCCTAGGCTCCGGGCAAGAGCCTAAAGCGACATTTTGTGATAAGAAAAATGCTGATGTTTATGCCTACTGTAACCTTCACGGTTTATGGAAATCAACTATCTAAACAGCCTACTTCACAGACTCTTTTTAAATAAATAAAAGAAACTGCCGAATAAAACCATCGCACTCGTTTTAGGAGCAGGAAAAATGAGGGATACAGGAATAATTTCAGGGTATCCCTCAGTCATTGGGGGCATACTAAGACAAGGAGATTCTTAAAGTTAAAGGGAATTAAACTTTTAGAAAGGTTGATGACCATGGGAAACAAATATGCAAAATTATTTGAACCGATGAAGATCGGAAATATGTATCTGAAAAAACCGCCTTGTCATGTCCCCAATGGGAACATTCACCCCCATGCAGGATGGAACTGAAAGTGAGGAAGGTATTAGGTACTACGAGGAGAGAGCCCGCGGTGGTATCGGAATGATTATTACCGGTTCCATGTTTTTAAACGAAGTAACCGCCCAAGGCGGACCTACAATTGCTTTGGACAATACGCGCGCTATACCTAAGGCAACGGTCCTCTGCGAACGGGTCCATCGCTGGGGGGCTAAAATATGTATTTCCATGAGTCCTGGTACCGGGCGAAATGGAATGCCTGGAATTGGGGAGCGAGTGCCGATATCCTCTTCGGAAATCCCTTCTTTTTACGACCCGAATCTAATATGTCGGGCCCTAACAAAAGAAGAGATTAAAGATATGATGAAAGACTGGACAAAGGCCGCTTTGTTTGCTAAAAATGCTGGCTTTGACGCTATTGAGATTCACGCTCATGCTGGTTATTTAATCGACCAATTTATGTCTCCGATCTGGAATAAACGCACTGATGAATACGGTGGGAGTTTGGAAAACCGAGCTCGATTCCCTGTCGAGATTGTCGAAACGGTCCGAGCTGCAGTCGGCGAGGACATGCCGATTCTGTTTCGAATCGCCCTCGATCATCGCTTCCCAGGCGGTCGCACCTTAGAGGACAGTATACCTTTACTTAAAATTCTGGAAAAGGCGGGTGTGGATGCCTTTGATATCGACGCCGGGGCTTATGAGACCATGGATTATATCTTTCCGCCCTCCTATCTGGGCGAAGCTTGTATGGCCTATGTCTGTGAAGAAGCGAGAAAACATGTCCAGGTGCCAATTCTAAATTCCGGTAACCACAGCCCAGAAACGGCTCTTGAACTTATAAACTCCGGGAACTGCGATTTTGTTATGTTTGGCCGCCAGTGCATTGCTGATCCCTATTTTCCCAATAAGCTTAGAGACAATCGTCGGGAAGACTTGCGTCCTTGTATCCTCTGTAATGAGGAATGCATCGGTAGAATTTACGGTCGGTTGACTCAATTAAGCTGTACCGTCAATCCCAGTGCCGGCTTTGAGAGTTATATGGAAATTAAGAAAACCAAGGAGCCGAAAAACATCGTTGTTATCGGAGCGGGACCCGGCGGTCTGGAAGCGGGGCTTACAGCAGCCCTCAAAGGCCACAAGGTTACAATTTACGAGAAAAACGATTGTATAGGCGGAACCTTGGGCACCATTGCGACCGCTCCCTTTAAAAAACGGATACGCGAGCTGATTGACTGGTACGGTGTACAGCTTAAAAAGTTAGGCGTAAAAGTAATCCTCAACACAGAAATCAAGGCTGATGACCCAGTATTGGAAGCAGCGGACAGGATATTTATCGCCACGGGTTCTAAGCCGATCATTCCACCAATAAAAGGTATAGACGGTAACAATGTAGTGGATGTTGTTGATGCTCACAAAAACGGGGTCAAAGGTCAGAATGTCGTTATCTGCGGTGGGGGATTAAGTGGCTGTGACTTAGCATTAGAGCTCGCGATGAATGGGAAAAAGGTAACTGTTATTGAAATGCTGGGCGAATTTGCTCGCGATGTTATGGCCATAAACAAGATAAGCCTAATGCGTCTTCTTAACGAAAATAAGGTGACACTTTTAGCAAATAGCAAAGTAATTGAAATTGACAGTGCCGGTGTTATTATTGAGAAAAAAGATGGCACAAAGGAAAAAACCAGCGCTGATGCCGTTATTACAGCTTTTGGACAGTGCAGCGATAATTCTTTAGGGGATGCAGTGAGAGCCAAGTATAATATCAAGACCACAGTTCTAGGGGACGCTGAACGGATCGGTAAAGCAAGTAATGCTATCCGCACTGGTTTTTATGCCGCTATGGCTGTGGAGTAGTTTTTACTTCTCTATCGGCTTTAAAAAAAATGCCCCTAATATGAGAAACGATTTTCGGAGTCTCGGACTATTCCGAGAAAAAACTACAAACATACTGGGTTACGGAAGAATATAAGCCTGGGCGATACTATTTAATAGTTATTTCCCAGGCTTTTTATTTAAGTACAAGGTTATATCTTTTGTGTCTCGGAGAGGGATAAAGATCTTTATTTTTTAGACCTTACTATTTGCAGAGAATCCAGAAAATGATGGATTTTTTCAAACAGCAAACCGCCGGCAAACCAGAAGGGGGCAAAACGTAGCGTTATTAAACCGTGAATTGCATATACATCAGTATAATGCCAGGGATAAACTTCGAGGAGGTTTACTAGAATTAAGCCGCACACATACTCAATGCCCCAAATCAGAAATAGCCAGAAAAGGCCTCGCGCTGGCCAAGGCCAACGGATGATACGGTCATGAATCGGCTCTAAAAAGACGGCCAGACCGTAAATGAAAAACATCCAGAGGCTGGTAAAACTACCCAGTCTTAGATCTCCCCGAAGCAGAGAATCCAAGCCCGTAAACATTATCTCAATGTTCCATCCTAAAAGACCATAAATTAAAAATCTGTATAGCATACTTATAGTGTGTCAAAAGTTGAAATATTTAGATCTGGGAATATGTGCCTATTGCTTCTTCGTGATGAATTACCAACTTTTTATCTTAGAAAGTTTCACTCCTGTTACTCTTGAGTAGTTCCTTAATAAGATATAATTTGATAGGAGTATTAAGGCAAGGAATAAAATTCTGTTTGGGCTCCAAAAAGTTGGAGACCTTGTTTACGGACTAAACCCGGGCGCGGGTTTCCATTTTGAACATATTTTAAGGCCATGAGAAAAGAGTGGTAACTTTGAGAACTGATGTCCAATCTTTTGCACTCTTCCAGGGTAAAGAATCCACAGTCCAGAACTTCAAACGGGTCGGGTTTGATTTCCCCCTTCAAATATTGGAGAAGAAAAACAATATAAATATCATGGCGTCTGCTGGGATTGTCCTCCGGTCGATCTCTAACAGCCAAAACACTGAGAGGCTCAGCAATAACACCGGTTTCTTCTTTAACTTCCCGGGTGATAGCCTCCTCGATTTTTTCATCGGCATTTACATAACCACCTGGAATAGTCCACTTTCCTTTCCCCGGGTTATGGGCGCGCTGAACTAGGAGGCATTTATTTTCTTGGAGAACAACACCCCCAACACCGAGGGCATAATTTCCCCAGTGAATGAAATTGCATTGGGGACATTTCTTTCGCAGGCCTCCTCCTAAGAAAATGTTTTCGAGTTTGGTGGCACAAACCGGACAAAAATTGAATTGGACTCTATAAAACGGCATTTTTTCTTTCCCTCCTCGCGATTTTCAGCTTACCTTATTTTAGCCCTAAAAACAAATAGAATGCCAAATAGGGAACGGATAAAAATAAAGCTGGTAGATTTCCTGTCTTTTTCGAAAGGATTCTCTAAAATCTTGTAGAAATAATTCATAAAGACACCAGAAAGCCAGCTAACGAGAATATTCACCCGCGGAGGATGAAATAAATGAAAAATCAAAAGGAGATTTTACTGAATCCGGAAGAAATTTTACAGCTCCTAGAAGGGGGATTGTATTGGAAAGATATAGAGACAAAAGTAGAAGAAAGGGCTGTTAAGAGGAAGCTGGACCTAGGGGAAGAAGAAAAGGGAAAAGCAATGGAATCTTTCCCAGAGACCGCTGCTAACGAAGCTGCGGCTTTAGTGGGTCCTGAAAGTCAGGATGATATGGGTTCTGACATTCAGTATCATAATAAGGCCTTTGAAAAACTTGAAGAAAAGGATCCGGAAGAAGTAGAACAAGAGGCTGTAAGAGATATCTTACTGGGCGAAAAACAAGAGATTCTTAAGGATCGTCAGATCGACCTGACTCAGATCCAAGAGTTGGCCAAACCTTTACGAGAACAAGCGGCTTCTACGGATTTGGAAGACACTTATCCCGAGGAACGCGATCCGATTATTGCTGAGAGGTCGAGGTCTACAGAGGAGACGACCGGAAACAATGCCAGTCCTGGAATAGACACGGAAATAAATAAGGAGGAAAAAGATCGTTTTACGGAGTACATAAAGTCCATGTATGCTGATGACGAGACAGGGGATATTTTTGACGAGGAAATAGAGGATTTCCGGGAACCATTTTGGCGAGGATGGAGACTTCTCCTGCTCATGGCTATCGTGGCCGCCTTAACTTTTGGACTTTGGTATTATTTTTTAATGTGAAATTAAATAAAAATGAAGTTTATTTGCAGAATTGGCAAGAATAAGGCTTAAAGGAAATAACTTTTTGCCTTTTTTTTGTAATAAATTTTAAAAAAAGGGTAGGCAAAAAGGTCAAAATAGGTTAGAATATAGACGAAGGTCAGAGAAGGTCACAAGGTCAATATTAGTCAACAGCAAAGTGAGGAATGAGATATGGGTAGTTTGGCTAATAGAATAGAAAAGTATATAAAATCAATTTTGGATGAAGCAGAAGAGGGTTATGTTGTTTTGCAGAGGGGACTTCTAGCAGAGTTCTTCTCATGCGCTCCTTCCCAAATTAATTACGTTTTAACTACCAGGTTTACTGCTGAAAGAGGATACCTGGTTGAAAGTCGAAGGGGAGGCGGTGGATATCTTAGGATTATCAGATTGGGACTGGATCCGGAAGGCAAGTTCCAAAGATTGATGTCTGAATTGATAGGGGAAGAAATGACTTTTAGCAGGGCGAGTAATTTAATTGACCGGTTGGAAGAGGAAGAAATTTTGACTAAGCGGGAAGCCATAATAATTAAAAGTATTTTTTCCGATAAGCTTCTTGCCGGCGAAAACTTGTCCCCTTCGGTCTTAAGAGCGAAGATGATGAAAGAAATACTGGCTAATCTATGTCGTGAAGACGTTAACTAACAGAAAGCCAATTTGTAATTCCAGGAGGAATGAGTATGATTTGCCAAAACTGTCAACAGCGAGAAGCAACGGTCCATTTGACAAGGATTGTAAATGGGCAAGGCATACAAATGCATTTATGCCCGGAATGTGCCCAGAAGGCACAAGGGTTTAATCTTAATCTCTACCCCGGAATGGCTGCTCATTTTTTACAGGCCCTTTTCGGTATGAATTCCCAGCAACTAGGGCAATCCGTCGGGTCACTGAACCAAGAAAAATGCTCGGGTTGCGGTAGAACATTCTCCCAAATCCAAAAAGCAGGAAGAATGGGTTGCAGCCACTGTTATAGTGAGTTTGAACCTCAAATCGAACAGCTTTTACGCCAGATCCACGGGGGAGTATTTCATATTGGAAAAGTACCTGCTCGAGGAGCCCAGATGATTAAAAACAAACAGGAACTTAGTCAATTACGCAAAAAATTGCAGGTTTTGGTTCAAGAGGAAAGATTCGAGGAGGCAGCAGAGGTAAGAGATAAGATCAGGGATTTAGAGAAACTGATCGGGGGTGGTGAAAAGTGAGCAACTATGACCTTTTAGCTACAGATAGTTATTGGATGAAGGATGAACAACTGCCCATTATTCTTAGCACGCGGGTCAGATTGGCAAGGAACCTTGCTGATATTCCTTTTCCTCAGGTTATGAATGAAGCAGAGGCTAAGGATGTTGAAAAAAAGGTCGCTGATTGTTTCCGGAATTTTACCCTTGAGGATGAAAAACTAATCTATATTCCGTTGAGTGAGTTGTCGCCAGTAGAGAAAAAGGTAATGGTCGAGAAACACCTTATCAGTCCTTTATTTGCAGATCGAAGTGTTGGGAGGGGAATAGTCCTTTCCGAAAGTCACAAAGTAGCCCTTATGGTTAATGAAGAGGATCATTTAAGGATTCAAGTTCTTTTGCCCGGGGATCGCTTGTCAGAAGCTTTGGAGTTAGCCGGGGTGATAGATGATCATCTTGACAGCTGTTTAAATGTAGCTTATAAGGACAAGTTTGGCTATCTCACTTCTTGTCCAACTAATGTGGGGACTGGTCTTCGGGTTTCGGTAATGGTTCATTTACCTGCCCTGGCGCTTACCAACCAAACGCAATCGGTTTTAGCAGCCCTTTCTCCACTGGGCTTGGCTGTCCGGGGGATATTCGGGGAGGGCTCTAAAGCCTACGGGAACATCTTCCAGATTTCGAATCAGATCACCCTAGGTAAAAGTGAGGAGGACTCGCTTACTCATCTGGAAGCTGTAGCAAAACAGTTAGTAGAACATGAAATGCAGGCCAGAAAAATCTTAAAAAAAGAATCTTCAATTTTCATTGAAGATAAAGTTTGGCGAGCACGAGGGGTTTTAGAAAATGCCAGACTCTTAACTGCAGAGGAAATGTTGAGTCTACTCTCTGAAGATCGCTTAGGTATTGAAATGGATATTCTGCCCAGGGTGCAGATTGGTTTCGTAGCCCTTTTTGTTAATTCTTTACCGGGTTGTTTACAATATCGAACCAAAAAAAATCTGGACGGGCAGGCAATGAATTTAGAAAGAGCAAATTATTTGCGCAAATTATACAGAGAAAGGAAGGATAGATAGAAATGAGTGGAAAGTTTACCCAAAGAGCAGGAAAAGTATTTATGCTTGCTGAAAATACGGCAAGAAAAATGGGTCATAAAATAATTGGTACCGAACATCTTTTACTGGCGCTTATTGAAGAAGGGGAAGGTATTGCTGCCAAGGCGCTTAAAGAGCTGGGCTTAGATCCAGAGGCTATCAAAGCGAGAATAATGAAATTAGTGGGGACTAAGGAGCCGGTGACCGGTGAAGTTTCCCTTTCCCCGCGAGTAAAGCGAGTTGTTCAGCTTGCAATCGAGGAAGCTGCTCGCCAAGGGGTAAACTATGTCGGTACAGAACACCTTCTTTTAGGCCTTCTTGCGGAAGGAGAAGGGATTGCGGCTCGGGTGTTGGCAGATCTAAAAGTCAAACCTGAAAAGGTGTGGGAACAAGTTGTGACCCTATTGGGGGGAGAGGCCGAGGGAGCACCTATTTCTCCTGGGCCCCCTGGCAATTTCAAAGGTGCGAGCCAGCAAGGAAATACTTCGACCATAGATGAGTTTGGCCGGGATTTAACTGCCTTAGCTTCTGAAGGTAAGCTTGACCCTGTTATTGGCAGAGAAAATGAAATTGAAAGAGTAATTCAGGTCTTAAGCAGGAGGACCAAAAACAATCCGGTGTTGATCGGGGAACCGGGAGTTGGGAAAACAGCTATTGCAGAAGGTTTAGCGCAAAGGATTATCGATAACCAGGTTCCGGAAATACTTGTCGATAAAAGAGTTATCGCTCTTGATTTACCTTCAATGGTCGCGGGTACAAAATATCGCGGAGAGTTTGAAGAGCGGATGAAAAAGGTGATGGAAGAAATCAGGCTAGCCGGTAATGTAATAGTTTTTATCGATGAACTCCACACCTTGATTGGAGCCGGGGCGGCTGAGGGAGCAATCGATGCTGCCAATATCTTGAAACCGGCTCTCGCCAGGGGCGAAATGCAGTGTATAGGAGCGACAACCCTTGACGAGTATCGAAAACACATTGAACGGGATCCAGCTTTAGAAAGAAGATTCCAGCCGATTACTGTTGATCAGCCTACCACTGAGGAAGCGGTGGCGATCCTCCAGGGTTTAAGGGATCGTTACGAAGCTCACCATAGAGTAAAGATCACAGACGAGGCAATTCAGGCGGCAGTTCAGCTCTCAGACCGCTATATTTCGGATCGGTTTTTGCCAGACAAAGCTATCGATTTAATTGATGAGGCGGCGTCAAGAGTACGGATCCACAGTTTCACAGCTCCGCCCAAAATCAAAGATTTGGAGGCGGATATCGAGAATCTAAAGAAAGAAAAAGAAGATGCTGTTAAAAGGCAAGAATTTGAACAGGCTGCAGCTATTAGGGATGAAGAACTGCGGAAACGGGAGGAACTGGCGGAGATCCGTAAAAACTGGGAAGCCGACAGGGAGAAGAAAGAAATGGTCGTGACTCCGGAGGATATTGCCGTTATTGTTTCCAGTTGGACGGGAATTCCAGTCAGCAAATTAGCTGAAGAAGAAAGTGAAAGACTTTTAAAACTGGAACAAATCCTTCACGAGCGAGTGATCGGTCAAAAAGAGGCCGTCGGTGCTGTGGCCCGGTCTGTAAGAAGGGCTAGATCCGGTCTTAAAGATCCTAAGAGGCCTATCGGTTCCTTTATCTTTCTGGGTCCTACTGGTGTGGGTAAAACTCAGCTCGCTAGGACCTTGGCGGAAGCTCTATTTGGGGATGAAAACACCCTAATCAGGCTTGATATGTCCGAATATATGGAGAAACATGCCGTTTCAAGAATGGTAGGTTCCCCGCCAGGCTATGTAGGCCATGATGAGGGTGGACAGCTTACAGAATTAGTTAGACGGAAACCTTATAGTGTGATTCTTTTCGATGAGATTGAAAAAGCTCACCCGGAGGTATTCAATATTCTCCTGCAAGTATTGGAAGACGGCAGATTGACTGATTCTAAAGGTCGGGTTGTTGATTTTCGCAACTGTGTTTTGATTATGACCTCCAATGTCGGGGCTTCGTATCTGAAGAGGGAAACTTTAGGCTTTGTTTCCGGTCACAATGAGCAAAGTGAATATCAGGCCATGAGCTCCCGAATAATGGATGAATTAAAGAAAACTTTTAAACCGGAGTTTTTAAATAGGATTGATGAGATTGTAGTTTTCCATCAACTGCGAAAAGAAGATCTAGTCCAAATCACGAAAATATTGATCAATGAGATCGGTCAAAGGTTGGAAGAACAGGGTTACCAACTGACGCTTGCTCCGTCGGCTTTGGAGCATATAGTTGAAGAGGGCAATGATCCGGCTTTCGGAGCCCGACCCTTGAGAAGAGTTATTCAAAAACTAATTGAAGATCCGCTCTCAGAAAAAATTTTGGAGGGCAAATTCAAAGTCGGGGATGCAATTCAAGTTCGGTTTACAGATGGGAAAATGGTTTTTACCAAGGCCCGAAAAAAAGCGGTAACCGGAAAAAAATCCACCGCCAAAGCAACTGAGAAAAAGGGAAAAAACCGGGTGGAATAGAATAAAAGAATTGCTTTTAAGATAGTAGGGGGTAAAACCTTTGTCCAAATCTAAAACCCTGTTTTTTTGCCGGGAATGTGGGCAAGAAAGTCTTCGCTGGCTGGGGCGGTGTCCGGGTTGCGGAGAGTGGAACACTTTTATAGAAGAGATAGTAGAAAAACTTCCGGCTAGAGAAAAGCGAAAAGGGGCCGCTTCAGCGACCCCTTTAAACCAAGTAGAGACCCAGGAAAACAAAAGAATAGACCTTGGCAGTTCAGAATTAAACAGAGTCTTGGGAGGGGGAGTAGTGCCCGGTTCTTTTATTCTTCTCAGTGGAGAGCCGGGAATTGGCAAGTCTACTTTGTTTTTGCAAATAGCGGAAGCCTTGGCTGCCCACACTTCTGTACTCTATGTTTCCGGTGAGGAATCCGCTCCCCAAATAAAGCTTAGAGCGGATAGAATGAGGTTGACATCCTCCACGGTGGATATTTTGGCTGAGAACTCAATAAATACGATTTGCCAGGTAGTTGTGAACGGCTCCTATCGGGTTCTGTTTGTAGATTCTATTCAAACCATGACTCTCGATGAGCTCCAATCAGCTCCGGGAAGTGTCAGTCAAATCAGGGAAAGCGCGGCGCAACTCTTGCGTTTAGCCAAAGAAAATGAAATCACCGTCTTTATTGCTGGTCATGTTACTAAGGATGGGGCTATTGCCGGTCCAAGGGTTTTGGAACACATGGTGGACACGGTTTTGTATTTTGAAGGGGATCAGCACCATATTTTTCGCTTGCTAAGAGCAGTGAAAAACCGTTTTGGACCGGCTAATGAGATCGGGGTCTTGGAGATGAAGAGTGACGGGCTGCGTGAAGTTACAAACCCATCCCTTTTATTTGTAGGAGAAAGTCCGTACGCCGCTGCTGGCTCGGCAGTAGCAGTAACGATCGAAGGGACGAGACCTTTACTGGTTGAAATTCAATCTTTAGCCACTCCCTCAACCTACCCTCCCTCCCGTAGAACGGTAAACGGTATGGATTATAATCGGCTCTTAATGCTTTTAGCGGTTCTGGATAAAAGAGCCGGCTATAGTTTGGGAACGAAGGATGTCTTTATTAATGTTGCTGGAGGGTTGGAAATCCATGAGCCTGCTACGGATCTAGCAGTAGCGGCTGCTTTGATTTCTGGTTTAAGGGATCTGCCTTTTGGTAAAACCGCTTTTATTGGCGAATTGGGACTGACCGGTGAAATCAGGGGGGTTTCTCATATTGAAACCCGATTGAGAGAGGCGGAAAAGTTTGGTTATGAACAGATAATCATCCCCGAGATTAATTATCGCCAACTCGGGACAAAAACCCCGGGGGTTAAAGGAGTAAAAACAATTCAAGAAGTACTTAAAATTTTCAAGCCATAAAAAAAGATCTGCTTTAAAAGCAAATCTTAATAGACTTTGCTTTAGATATTATCTAAAATTATAATTAGATACTATCTAAAATTATAAATGGTAAGGGTCTTTAATTTCATATCTTCTTTCTTTAAAATTTCCTCTATAGATAAGTTCAGGGTATTGGCTAGAGCAGCAATATAGAATAGTTGTTTACCAAGCTCCTCTTCTACCATTTCCTGACAGCTAAGGCAAATAGTTCCACGAAGGTGACTGTTAAAAAAATTTTTTAGATCAGCAAGGGTAGCATCTTCAGGGATCGGAGTTTTTTGGGCCTCAATTGCAACACACCCGCAAGTAGTGACGGCTTTTATTACCGCCCGGTTGACCCGGGCAGAGGTTTCTTGGATTTTGGAAAGAATATCAAGGATACTTTGGTGACGGATAAGCATGGAATCTACAGTTTTTTGAAAGTTATCATTTGTAGAACTCATTCCCTCAGACACTCCTTTCCCTTACCTCAATTATAGACAGTCAGAATAGCAATTGTCAATTTAAACAATTCTCCAAACCCCTTGTTCAGTACGTATTTTGAGCACTTATTTTGTCGTTTGCTTTGAATGTAATAATTCTAACTGTTATAATATTGTTGAGTATTTTTTAAGATATTTAAAAGAAAGTATAAGAAAGGATGTTTTTAGCCAAAATATAGAAAGGAGGTAGTGCCATGTTTAAAAAAGTATTACGCGGACTTATAACTTTATTGGTAGGTTTCTTTGGCTTGTACTTTGATTATGCTTTATTTTCCGTCATCCGAGTTGAAAATTTGAGTGCACGACTCGGCTTTTCTATTAATTTGTTTTGGACTTATATTATTTCATTTATTATTTTTGCAGTATTAGGTTTCTTTATTGCTCCAGCCTGCATCAGGCTTTCTTATAGACATTTTAAATGGTTGGAAAGCAGAATTACCAAAATGCCCACTCATGATTTAATTGGTGGTTCCATAGGAGTAATCGTTGGCTTATTGATAGCCAGATTGCTAAGCGGTTCTGTTTTAGGGGTACCTATTATCGGGCCTCTTTTATCAGTAATAATCAGTATCTTTTTCGGCTACGTTGGTTTAGTAGTGGGGATTAAGCGTAAAGAGGATTTTTTGAACTTCCTGTCTCGACGAAAGGATAAAAACGAAAAAGAAAAAGGCAAGGAAGGTCGACTGCGGGACAAACAAAGCTCCGAGGGATATAAAATATTGGACACTAGCGTTATTATAGACGGCCGAATAGCTGATATTGTCATGACCGGTTTTTTAGACGGAGTGCTGTTAGTTCCCGGTTTTGTTCTCGAAGAGCTAAGGCATATTGCTGATTCTTCAGATATGCTAAAACGCAATCGAGGTCGCAGGGGGCTAGATATACTTAATCAGATTTCTAAAGACAAGATTATAAAAGTAGAAATCTATGAAGGGGATTTCGAGGATATTGCCGAAGTGGACAGCAAACTTATTCGCCTGGCCCATGTTCTGGAGGCTCCGATCCTAACTAACGACTATAATTTGAACAAGGTTGCAGAGTTGCAGGGTATCAAGGTCTTAAACATCAACGAATTGGCTAATGCTGTCAAACCGGTAGTTTTACCCGGTGAAGAAATGTACGTTCAAGTTATGAAGGAAGGTAAGGAAGCTGGTCAGGGGGTTGCTTACCTTGACGACGGTACTATGGTCGTTATTGACGGGGGGCAAAAACATATCGGCGAGTATGCGACTGTTTTAGTCACTACTGTTTTGCAGACCGCAGCCGGGCGGATGATTTTCGCGAAGCCGAAAGGAACTCTGGAAAAGGCTACGGGGGAGTTCTCCCATGAATATAATGCTTTTGGATAAACTAAGTGCCATAATCCCCGCGGCGGGGATGGGAAAAAGGATGGGGGCTCGGGGCAACAAGCTCTTGCTTGAACTTGCCGGGTACCCTGTTCTTCTTTTTCCTCTCCAAATTTTCAATAAGTGTCTTTATATTAAAGAAATTATTATTCCCGCAGCCAGAAGTGATATTCCAACTATTGAAAATCTGGTCCAGGAATACAAAATAGATAAAGTTAAAGCGATTGTCCCCGGGGGAAAAGAAAGGCAGGACTCGGTATTCAAAGCTTTGGAGTTTGTTAATCCTCAAACAAAGAAAGTTGTTATTCACGATGGAGCTAGACCTTTATTAACTTTGGAGGTCTTAAATAAATTTTTGGAACAGGCCTTTGAATATCAGGCTGCGATTATGGCTGTGGCTTGTAAAGATACAATAAAGAAAGTGAGTACTGATGGTTGGGTAAAACAATCATTAGATAGGGAAGAATTACAGGCGGTTCAGACTCCTCAGGTTTTTGATCGCCTCGTTTTAGAAAAGGTTCACAAGGTTGCTCGCGAGCAAAAGTTCTATTCAACAGACGATGCTTCTTTATTTGAGTGGCAGGGTTTACCTGTTAAGGTCTTAAAAGGGTGTTATGAAAATTTTAAGATCACCACTCCGGAAGACTTAATTTTGGCGGAAGCTATTTTGAAAAGACGGGGGGAGGAAAAACTATGAGAGTCGGACTAGGCTACGATGTTCATCCCTTTGTGGAAGGGCGCAAACTAATTCTTGGCGGAGTTGAAATTCCCTATTCCAAAGGCTTACAAGGCCATTCAGATGCAGATGTACTCCTCCATGCTATTATGGATGCTCTCCTAGGAGCCTGCGCCCTGGGTGATATTGGAAAGGTTTTTCCAGATTCCGATGAACGGTATAAAGAAATATCTAGTCTAAAACTTTTGATAGAAGTTAAGGAGTTGGTAGAAAGCCGAGGTTATAAGCTTTCCAATCTAGATGCTGTAATCGTAGCCCAAAACCCTAAACTGGCTCCTTACATAGCGCAAATGAGAAGAAATATTGCCAAAACCTTAAATACCAGTTTGGGAAATATTGCCCTTAAGGCTACAACTACTGAGCATTTAGGTTTTGAAGGCCGGGGGGAAGGCATCAGCGCCCAGGCTATTGTTTGTCTTAAACCGATTAATACTGCTATAATGAAGTAATCTAAAATTTTTGCTGTAAGAAATGAGGTAGTGCTAACATGACTGTAAGAGTCAGGTTTGCCCCCAGTCCAACAGGACCTTTACATATCGGGGGGGCGCGGTCGGCTTTATTTAATTATTTGTTTGCCGCTGGGAGGAACGGAACTTTTGTTCTTAGAATAGAGGATACCGATCAAGAAAGATCCAGTCGGGAATCTGAACAGGACATTATTGAGGCTTTGAAATGGCTTGGTATTGACTGGGGAGAGGGGCTGCAAATTGGCGGCGATTATGGTCCTTATAGACAAACTGAGAGATTGGATACTTATCGAGACTACACCGCTGAACTTCTCAAAAGCGGCCAGGCCTATCGCTGTTACTGCACAGAAGAAGAACTGGAACAAGAAAGGCAAGCTCTTAGCGCTCAAGGTGAAACTCCTCGTTATCTCGGCAAATGCCGCGATTTGACACCAGAACAATGTGAGGCCTTAGAGGCGCAAGGCCGTAAACCGGTAATAAGATTTAAAGTCCCTGCCGCAAAACAAATTGTGGTCAATGATATGATCAGAGGAAAAGTTACTTTTGATAGCGACAGCATCGGAGACTACATTATTGTCAAATCTGATGGTATTCCTACCTATAACTACGCTGTAGTAATCGACGATGCCCTTATGAAAATAACCCATGTGATCCGGGGAGAAGAACACTTATCTAACACTCCACGGCAAATACTTTTGTATGAAGCGCTACGGCTAGAGGCTCCTGCTTTTGCTCATATTTCGCTTATTTTAAACACCGAAGGGCGTAAAATGAGCAAACGAGACGGAGACACAGCAGTATTAGATTATTTTCAGAAAGGTTATCTCCCGGAAGCGATAATCAATTTCATCGCTCTTTTAGGCTGGTCTCCTACTGGGGAACAGGAGTTTTTCAGTCTGGAGGAACTTAAGAGGGAGTTTTCTTTAAGCAGAGTTTCCAAAAGCCCGGCTGTCTTTGACCTTCATAAATTAAACTATATTAACGCTCATTATCTGAAACAAACCCCTGGTGAAGAGCTAGTGGAGCTTGCTCTGCCCTTCCTCCAAGAAAAGGGTTTGTTTACGGGTTCTTCACTTAGTTCTGACGAAAGAGCCTGGATCGCAACCTTTATTGAGGCGATCAAAGAAAAAATCAGCAATTTAAGCGAAATAAAGGATTTCATCGGCTATTTTTCCGGCGGGGAAATCAATCCTCCGGACGAAGAAGCCAAGAAGGTCTTGGAGGGGAAAACGGTGGGAGAGGTCCTCAACCTTTTTCAAACTAAGGTTCTCGAATGTCCTGCTCTTGATGCCCCGACGGCCAAAAAAATTTTAAAAGAAATTACAAAGGAATTAAAACTCAAGGGTCGGGACGTTTTTATGCCCATCCGAGTAGCCTTAACTGGAGAAAAACAGGGACCGGATTTGGATAAGATTATTGCCCTTTTAGGGAAACAAAATATCTCCACGCGTTTGGCGCAGTCTATGGCTTTGGTCCTTAATAAATAGTTAAATTTTGAACGTTGTAAATTGGGGGAAATTGTAATGGCCATTAAACTTTATAATACTTTAACTCGTAGAAAAGAAGAGTTTAAACCCAGGGAACAGGGCAAAGCTTCAATATATGCTTGCGGACCGACAACTTATAATTTCTTTCATCTCGGAAACGCCCGCATGTTGGTTGTTTTCGACATGATAAGAAGATACCTGGAGTACTCCGGGTACGAAGTGACTTATGTTCAGAATTTTACTGATGTGGACGATAAGATTATAAACCGGGCCCGGGAAGAAGGCCGGGATCCTTTTGAACTAGCGGAAAAATATATTAAGGAATACTTCGTCGATGCGGAAAGTTTGAACATTCTGACGGCTGATGTCCACCCTAAGGCTACAGAGCATATTAGCGAAATGATAGCAATGATCGAGAAATTGGAACAAAAAGGTCTCGCTTATAATATTGAGGGCGATGTTTATTTTGCCGTCGAAAAGTTTCCCGGGTATGGGAAATTATCCGGGAGGACTCTTGAAGATTTAAAAGCGGGAGCGAGGGTTGAGGTGGACGATAGAAAACGCAACCCTCTAGACTTTGCCCTCTGGAAAAAGGCTAAAGAAGGGGAGCCTTATTGGATAAGCCCGTGGGGAAAAGGGCGACCAGGCTGGCATATTGAATGTTCAGCCATGGCCTTAAAATACTTAGGTCCGGGTTTTGATATTCACGGCGGGGGCGGTGATTTAATCTTTCCTCACCATGAAAACGAGATTGCTCAAGCCGAGGGCTGTTTAGAAAATCAAATCTTTGCTAAATACTGGATGCATAATGCTTTCATCACTGTCAATGAGGAAAAAATGTCTAAATCTCTGGGAAATTTCTTCTTAGTTCGAGAGATAACGGAAAAATTTTCTGGAGAGGTGATTCGCTTTTATCTTCTGGGAACTCATTATCGTAGCCCTTTAGATTTTGACCAGGAAAAACTATCAATGGCTGCCAAGGGATTAAACCGCTTAAAAAACAGCATTCGATTGGCGAAGGAAGCGCTAGCTGTTAAGTTTAAAGAAACTCAGGGTCCTGAACTCACAGAACATGATAAAGCCTTGCTTAAGGTGGAAGAAGAAGCTCGCCGTTCCTTTAAAGAAGCCATGGATGATGATTTTAACTCCGCTCAGGCCTATGCTTCTTTATTTGAACTGGCCAAAGAAATCAATACTTATCTCCAGCAAAAAAACTTTAAAGCGGCTCCCTTGCTTAAGGCTAAAGATACCTTGCAGGAGTTGGCTCAGGTGTTGGGCTTTAATTTAGAGGCAGAGGAAGAAAATTCCTCCGAAGAAAGCTCAAAATTGTCGCAAGTTATGGATTTAATCCTGGAAATTAGAGCCCAAGCCAGGAAAAACAAGGATTGGACAACTGCCGATCTGATCCGGGATCGAATAAAAGAGATTGGTATCACAATTGAAGATACTCCTGATGGCGCTCGTTGGTATATTAAATAGAAAAAAGCTGTAAAAGCAATGAGGAAGGTAAACCGATTTGAATACTTTTGTCGGCTTAGAGCCAGTGAGAATTAAAAAACGTTGGCAAGAAATAAATGTGTTGCAGTTAGCTTACCTGGGAGATGCTGTTTATGAACTCTGGGTAAGAAAGCATCTTTTGGAATTAGGGATAGCGAAAGTAGATCAGATGCATAAAAGAGCAACATTTTATGCCCAAGCTAAAACCCAGGCTTTTATCTTAAAAAACCTGATGACGGTGCTAAGTGAGACCGAGAAGGAGCTTGTTCAGCGGGGACGCAATGCCAAGGGGCATTACCCGCGTAATGTGGATGTTATAACTTATAGACACGCTACCGCATTTGAAGTATTAGTCGGTTATTGGTATTTAACAGAACAAAAAACCAGAATGAGCGAAATATTCTCCAGCTTAGATGAAATTGTGGAAAAGGTGGCAAATAGCTGTGAGTAAGGCAGATACTATTTTTATTGCGATGTGCAAGGATATCTTGCAAAACGGTGTTTCCTCTCAAGGACAAGTAGTCAGAGCAAAATGGGAAGACGGGACTCCCGCTCATACCATAAAAAAATTTGGGATAGTAAATCGTTACAACCTAGCCGAAGAATTCCCGATTTTGACTTTAAGACCTATAAACTTAAAAGCGGCTATTAATGAATTGCTTTGGATTTGGCAGAAAAAATCTAATAATATAAAAGACTTAAACAGTCGTATTTGGGATAGCTGGGCTGATAAAGAGGGCTCAATCGGCAAAGCCTATGGCTATCAGCTCCGAATTAAACATAATTACCCTGAGGGGCAATTTGATCAGGTGGATCGGGTACTTTATGATTTGAAAAACAATCCTTATAGCCGCAGGATCCTGGTTAATATGTATAATCATAGTGATCTCTGGGAGATGAACCTATATCCTTGTGCCTATAGCGTGACATTCAATGTCACTGAAAATAAATTGAACGCTTTATTAAATCAGCGGTCTCAGGATATTTTGGTGGCCAATGGCTGGAATGTCTCCCAATACGCTGTTTTAGTTCATATGTTAGCTCAAGTCAGCGGTTTTGAAGTGGGAGAGTTAGTTCATGTTATAGCTGATGCCCATATCTATGATCGCCATATTCCTTTAGTTGAGGAACTAATCGCTAGGCCGACCTATCCAGCTCCCCTTTTTAAAATCAATCCGGAAATTAGGGATTTCTACGCTTTTACAGAGGAAGATTTTCTTCTGGAAAATTATCAAAGCGGTCCTCAAATCAAGATTCCGGTCGCTATTTAAGAGAAAGGGGATAGTATGAAAGCGATTGTTTGTGTAGATAAAAATTGGGGGATAGGCTATCGAGGCGAACTTTTACAAAGAATACCTGAGGACATGGGTTTTTTTAAAAAAATGACTATGGGTAAAGTCGTCGTGATGGGACGGAGGACTTTTGAATCCCTGCCTCAAAAAAAACCCTTGCTCGATAGAGTAAATATAGTTTTAAGCCAAAGTGGAAAGCTCTGTGAACAGGGCATTATTATCTGTGCTTCCTGGGAACAATTACAGCAGGAGTTAAAAAAATATCCTTCGGATAATATTTTTGTTATCGGTGGGGAAAAGGTGTATAAGGATCTGCTCCCCTTTTGCAAGGAGGCTTATGTTACAAAGATTGACCGGGTATACCCGGCAGATAAGTTTTTCCCTAACCTTGACCGGACGGGAAAGTGGAAACTTATTGCCCAAAGCGATTGGAAAATCTGGGAAGGCACCCGTTATTGTTTCACAAAGTATAGCAAGGAAGGATAGACAAAGAAAGGATTTTAAGGGGTAAATGGCGGAAATAAACTATGTCTGTGGCCGAAATGCTGTTCTAGAGTTAATAAAATCAGGTAATTCCATTAACAAAGTGCTTTTGTTAAAAAGCCAAAATGAGAGAAGAAACTCTGATATTATTCACTTGCTTAATAAGAGGGCTATTCCCTATCAGCTTGTTGAGAAAACTGTTTTAGACAAATATAGCGCAGGGGCAAAACATCAAGGTGTTCTTGCTTTCACAGCCGGAAAAGATTATGTTGAAGTTGAGGATATCTTGGAGATTGCCCGCCAAAAGGGTGAAGAACCCTTAATTTTAATGTTGGACGGGATTGAAGATCCCCATAATTTTGGGGCCCTTTTAAGAACTGCCGATGCCGCAGGTGTGCATGGGGTAATTATCCCTAAAAGGCGAAGCGTGGGTTATACGGCCGTTGTGAGTCGGACCTCGGCTGGAGCGGTTGAATATGTAGCCGTAGCCCGGGTCACCAACCTGGTACAAACAATAAAACTACTTCAAGATCAAGGATGTTGGGTGTCCGGGGCGGAGGTCGGCGGAAAAGATCTCTTTAGCGCGGATTTAAGCGGTCCTAGAGTTATTGTTATCGGTGGGGAGGGGAAAGGCTTGGCAAGACTGGTGCGGGAAACCTGTGATGAAATTGTTTCGGTGCCTATGTTTGGGAAGATTTCCTCATTAAATGCCAGTGTGGCCGGCTCAATTATTCTCTACGAGGTTAGAAGGCAAAGAATCCAAGCTTTAACTGGTATGTAAACTCTATGTTTACCTTGACGCTATTCAAAACCTTAGGGTATAATTATACATCAAGACAAAAGTGCGCCACCGCTTTTTCGGGGCTAAATAACAGGAGGGATAGATTTGAATATTACTCTCCAGTCGGAGACGCCGGAAGAATTTGAAGCTAACGAAACTCTGATTGATGAGGAACTGGTGGAGTTAGCAAAAGCTGGTGACGCCACAGCTCAGGAGTATTTGATAAATAAATACAAGAATTTTGTTAGGGCTAAGGCCCGCTCCTATTTTTTAATTGGGGCGGATCGAGAGGACATTATCCAAGAGGGTATGATCGGTCTATACAAGGCCATTCGAGATTTCCGCGGGGACAAGCTCTCCTCTTTTCGAGCTTTTGCCGAACTATGTATTACGAGGCAAATTATCACCGCTATTAAGACTGCAACCAGGCAAAAACACATCCCTCTCAATTCCTATATTTCTTTAAACAAGCCTATTTACGATGAGGACTCAGACAGGACACTGCTGGATGTTATTTCCGGATCAAAGATTACTGACCCGGAAGAGCTTATTATCAGTAGAGAAGAATTTGACGATATTGAGGAAAAGATGGGGGAGATCTTAAGCTCTTTGGAGTGGGAAGTTCTTATGGCTTATTTGGAGGGTAAATCCTATCAGGAGATCGCTCTCGACCTCCAAAGGCATGTCAAATCCATTGATAATGCTTTGCAAAGAGTGAAGCGAAAACTAGAACGATATCTTGAGCATCGAAAGCGTTTAACATAGGCTTTAGAGCATAAAAGTTGAACTTTCTTATTGACAAAGATAGGCCTGTTTTGCTATAATTCAATGGTGTCCGATAACATGCCGACGTAGCTCAATTGGCAGAGCAGCTGATTTGTAATCAGCAGGTTGCGGGTTCGAGTCCCATCGTCGGCTCCAGAAAATAAAAGGGTAGGTGGCCGAGTGGTTAAAGGCGGCAGACTGTAAATCTGTTCCGAGAGGTACGATGGTTCGAATCCATCCCTACCCACCACTTTAAAGTTTTAAAATCTCAATTTTATATAATATCGCGGGGTGGAGCAGCGGTAGCTCGTCGGGCTCATAACCCGAAGGTCGAGGGTTCAAATCCCTCTCCCGCAACCAGTAATATACACGACCGTGCGAAGTTCAATCGTATCGGTCTTTATTATTACTTTTTCAACAAACCGGTAGTGGATATTAGATGTATCGCTCCCCCGCAACCATTTGTGTCCAAATCGCTGATAGCGTTGACTCCAATGCAATCGTCAGCGATTTTTATATTTCCAATATATTTATTGATAAGCTCCTTCATGCAAGCTAATCTCCAGCACATTGTTTATTCTCAAAAAAAGATCTAAATATTTAAAAATAAGTGTTACAACATGTAATGTAGATTCGTTGTTAATTATAGAAGGACCTTTTCGCATATAATTGCGTAAAGAAAGAAGGAAACCTCGAATTAGTCAAACTGCAAATACCTTTAACTTAGGGAGGGTTTATGTTAGATTTAACTTTTGCAGCTCAGGTAGTTATAATAATACTAATAGCCCTTGTGTTTTATTTAGTATATCTCTTAATAAAATTCTTACGAAAGAAATAAATACATCAAAGGTAGGAAAGCAGGACTAAGATAAATTCATGGCTTGCGGGCTAGAATAGTCCGCAAGCCATTCTTTGTTTAAAATACGTAATCCAAAAGGACATATCCTTGATTGCACTGAAAAGATTAAACATTATATTGAGGGATTATCATATACCGATTTTATACAACACGTGGAAAAATAAATTTGAACACGGCACGTTGTGGGCAAACCAGACTTCTAGGGTAAACCCTAGAAGTTTTTATTTTAGTAAAAAAGTCTTAAGGTTTTTCATTGACTATTAGGGGCAGGAATTTTAGGACATAAAAATAGGGATGCGGTCGGCACCCCTAAGTTCTTTTTAAAAGCTGGCGATCTTCCTTGGGAATTAATAATCCTCATAACCGTGCTCTTTGTCAAGAGCTTCATCCCGGATTTCAGATCGCATACTATTTAAGGCTTCCCGTCGCCGGCGATTCTTTTCCAGAAGCTCTTTTCGTGTTTTTTCATCGCTGGTTTTTTCGATCATCTCTTCCGCTAGTTCCATATTGCGAATTGTGTGATTGATATTATGCTGAATCCTATCCACATTGTTTCTCCGATCATCCGGATTATGTTTCATAAGCAAGATAGCCTCCTTCTGTAATTTTCAGCCCTTCGAAATTATTGTTTGAAGAAAGAATCTTACTTATGCAACCATTGCTTCAAAATCGCCAGCATTACAAGCTTAAAAAACTCTACCATCTGTTCCAAAGGATTCTTTGAATCCAACAAGGAGTTTGTCAGAGCCGCAGGTTTAGGTTGATCAGGAGCGTGCCTTAAGAGAAGCTTAGCAAGAATCTCTTTTCCGGCGGTTATGGCCTGCTCTGGAGATAGGAGTCCCCACATCATTTGGTCCATGAGGTGAACATAAAGAGAGGTTTGGATCACCAAGCTCTCTTCTCGTTCCAAAACAGTAAGCTTTGATCTGAATTCTTCCTTTCCGAGTTTGGCATCAGAGTTTTGGAGATAGCTCCTCCATAAATCCTCTGCTCCCATGCCAAAACGTTTAAAAAGCTTAAGTACGCTGAATTGAGACCGGGGACTTAAGCCGGATTCTAAATGCAGGGCTTCTTTCACAGCCGCTTTAACAGCAAGGCCGATTAACTCTCCTAGCTTGCTATGTTTGCCGGCATAGAAAAGTTTTAAATCTGCTTGGGGGTTAGCAATGACAATTGCGCCATCAGTACCTGTTCCGGTAGCCAGTCCGGAGGAATAGTTGCTGCCAGCCCCGAGTTCTTGCAGAGCGGCTGTTTTGGCCTCCGTGGCGGTTATTAGAGATCGAACCATTGTTTCCGCCGGCAGATCAGCATTGATATGCAGGATGATATTGATTGTGCCTGGGGGGAGGAAAAAGATTTGGCCCTGCTGTTCGTAGAAAAAGGCCGGATCACCGACCCGGCCGCCGTTGACCTCAATTCCTCCTGTCACCAACGCTGTTACCTTCAGTTCTCGAAAGCTTTCAGAACAGATAGCCACATTCTCCATCGAGGCGGAGGTTATAAGTCCCGCAGTGGTTTGCGGGTCCAATCCCAATTCTTCGGCAAGAAGGCTTAAGTGTTGTTCATAATTAGCAGGCGTTATTTCAGTGCGTGGTCCGAGACCGGAAGTGATATCGTGGTTGAATACCGCAGATAGATTTTCTTGGTAACCTCCATTTAAGTGGGAGGTACTCAAGACCTTGTTTTTCTGTTCCAGATTAATAACAATACTCTCCTTATAGCGGTTCACCTTATCTCCATTGGGAAGGGTGTACAAGTGCAAATCAGTTCCCTCCAATATTTTCTATAACATCTGTTAAGTTCTGAAAACCGAGAGCTCCCTTAGAATAAAGTTCCTCTAAAAGTTTTTCAGCGGCACCACCTGTAAAGTCACGTTTAGAGAAATCATCCTGCTCGACGATTAGTACTTTTTTCTGCCCTTCTTGTAGAGCATTCACTACTTGTTTAAGATTAGCTATATTTCCCACACCGAAGGGGACGGGAAGGATAATAATGACTTCGGCTTGAGCGATTAATGCAGCGTTTGCTTTTTGGGACTCCGTGGAAATAGGAGCGAAAGGTTTTTCTTCAGCGATCTTTAAGCCTAATTCCCGAGCTTTTTTCCAATCCGAATCTCCGATGTTTAAAACCCCACAGCTTACCGTATAGCCGGAGTGTACGAGCTGATCCATAAGATACCCCCCGCTCCCGCCTCCGCAAACTAAATGGATTTTTAGGTTGCGGTGCTTAGATGTCTCTTTTTCTAGGCGGAGGGGGATAATATTAAAACGGCCCGTTATTTCATTTTTCGCTATCGCCACTTCGATATGATAGCTTTCTTTAATATTCTCGGTTGTCAATACTTGGGACGGATCCCCGTAGGCTATGATTTTCCCGCGGTTGAGCAAAATGATTTTCTGACTATACTGGGCAGCAAGATTTAAGTCATGCAAAACGGCAATTACTGTTAAGCCCTGAGTCTTGTTTAAATTGCTCAGTAGTTCCAGCAGCTCCAACTGGTGCTGAAGATCGAGATGGGAGGTTGGTTCATCGAGTAAGATAATTTTAGGGCTTTGGGCTAAAGCCCGGGCTACTATAACCCGTTGTTTCTCTCCTCCGCTTAACTCATTAATGAATCTTTCTCTGAGATGCCAGACATTAGTAAGTTCCATAGCACGACGGGTAATTGCTAAATCCTCCCTGGAATCGGGCTGGAATTTTTTTTGGTGAGGAATTCTTCCCATCAAAACCGTTTCCCAAACGGAAAAGGAAAACTCCCCTGTACTATCCTGAGGAACAACAGCCATTTCCCGGGCTAAGTGTTTTTTGTTGATCGCAAGAAGGTTTTGGGCCTCTAAAAAAACAGCTCCTTTTTGAGGAGTATATTCAGCAGAAATATTTTTAAGCAGGGTTGACTTTCCTGAACCATTGGGTCCGATAATCGTTATAAAGCTACCTTTGGTTATTTCCAGATTTAAATCCTTAAAGACCGGGTTTTGGTCATAGCTAAAAGAAAGTTGTTCGGCTGTCAAATAACGCTCCATTACGAACCTCCTGAAAAAGTAACGGATTTCTTCTTCTTTAAGAGATAAATGAAAAACGGTCCGCCAAAAAGAGCGGTGATAATTCCAATTGGAATTTCCATAGGAGCAAATAGAGTACGGGATAGGGTATCTGCAACGACCATGAAGATACCGCCGACTAAAAAGGAAAGGGGTAGTAAGATTCGATGATCAGGGCCGACCAGAATCCTGACAATATGCGGGATTATTAAGCCCACAAAACCGATGGTTCCGCAAACGGCCACTGCTCCGGCTGCGGTTATCGAGGAGGCTCCTAACAGGAGGGCCCGTAGTCTTAGGAGATCAATTCCCAAGTGCATTGCGGTACTGTCACCAAAAACCAGAGCGTTAAGCTCTTTAGCGCAAAGCATTAAAACCAGGACACCTATTAAAATTAACGGCACGGTAATTTGAACATGTTGCCAGGTACGATTTGAAAAACTGCCCATCAGCCAAAAAAATATCTTATCCAGCTTGTTTGTGTTCATAACCATGAGAAAGGACATCAAGGAGGATAGGAAAGAATTAAAAGCCACTCCGGCAAGCAGGAGGGTAGCCACAATGATTTTTTTCCCGACACGGGCGATATTATAAACTATCAAAGTTGTAATTAAGGCTCCTAAAAAACTAAAGAAAGGGATTTTCATCAAGCCTAAAAAATTGACAGTGGTGATGAAGCCGATAGTTGCTCCTAAAGCCGCCCCCGAAGAGATGCCAATAATATAGGGATCCGCTAAAGGGTTTTTGAAAAAAGCCTGGTAGGTCCCTCCGGCAACTGCCAGAGCACCTCCCACAAAGGCAGCCAAAACAACTCGGGGCATTCTAAGAGACCAAATGATAGCTTCATTAACGGCAGAATACTGAGCGGTATCAAGGGCTTTATTTAGGATCGGGATTTTAGCAAGAATTATGATCAGAGCCTCAGAAAAGGGTATATCTGCCGGGCCGAGGGTAAAAGAATAAATGCTAATTATTATTAAGAGAAAAAAATTAATTATTATTAAATGTTTTCGATATTGTTTTTTAAAAAAAATCATGGGGAATTCTCCCTTGGTTTAGGTTTTTATTCTTTAAAGGCTTGAGGGTGGAAATATCTGGCTAGCTGTTCCAACCCTTCGATTACCCGGGGACCGGGCCGGCTAATAAGATCATCGTCAATTACAAAGATCTTGTCGTTTTTCACAGCTTGTAAAACTTGATAGCCGTTACGTTTTTTAATATCAGAAGGAGTATGACTATGGGAATTTATGAGGTAGATATCTGGATTTTCCTCTAACAAGGTCTCAACGCTGTAATTGTAATAACGTTCCGTATTTTTCCCGGCGATATTCTCTCCTCCGGCAGTGACAATTATATCATGGATAAAGCTTTGGGACCCGGCCGACATTAAAGGATCATCCCAGACTTCAAAAAACACCTTTGGTTTTTCTAAATTTTGTACTTTAGCGGTTATGGCTTCCAATCTCTTTCTCATATCCTCTGCTACTCGGGCTGCTTCTTTCTCTTTACCCGTTAGAATTCCGGCCAATTCGATATTGTCAATCACCTGTTCAATGGTGTCGGCGTCGAGAACGACCACGGTAATGCCCAAACTTTCAAACTTTTCAATGACATCTTCTTGAACACCCGCTGCCACGAAGACCATATCTGGATCCTTAGAAGTGACTAATTCTACATTAGGGGTTGAAAAATCGCCCATTGTAGGTTTGTTTTTGGCAGCAGCCGGATAGTTACAATATTCAGAGACACCGATGATTTCCTGATCGAGCCCGATAGCAAAAAGTATTTCCGTAAGAGCGGGAGAAAGAGAAACAATCTTCTCTGGAGGAGAAGTGATGTTTATTTCTCGGCCTAAAGTGTCTTTAATGATTTTTCCTTGGGAGTTTTCATTTCCCTGACTAGAACAGCTGACCATAAAGGCTAAAATAAGTATCAAAACTAGAAATCTTGGCAATATTTTTCTCATCTTCATCTTTCCTTCCTTATAAATTGTATTTGTATTTAATATTAAAAAAAGCCTCTTTTTCAAGAGACTTTCCCATTTTTGAGTCCAATGAAGAGCGAAACAAAGCATTTCCCCATGCTTTTGTTTCTAATATCTAAGGCAGGTCTCCTGGCTCACGGGTCATCCTCCTTCTAGCCTTCCCAGAGCCTAAGCTCCAGTGACATTTTAAGAATTCGTCGCCGCTACAGTGGTGGGTCCGCGCCGCTTTATACGGTCTTCCCTATTATCTTCTACAAAGAAGCACCTTAGACATTCTTTAAGTTATTTTATTTATGAAATACTATTCCACAAAAAAATTATTTTGTCAATAACGAAAGGAGAAAGGAGGAAATCCCTTTATAAATGCACTTCTCTTCAACCTCTAAAGAGGGTGTGGTATAATCCAGAAAAAGCCTTTATCTTTCTAATGATTAGCTTTTCAAGAGGATGAGAAAGTTGAAAATTGGAGCGCGAACTCTAAAAACTGGTATAGCCGTGGCCATAAGCATTTATGTCTGTATGTTATTAAATATTGAACCGTACCTGTTTGCGGCTGCCTCAGCAGTTGTGAGTATGCAACAATCAATTGGGAAAAGTTTAACGAATGCCATAGAGCAGATAATTGCCAATCTTATGGCTGTTATTGTGGGCCTAGTTTTAGGTTTGACAGTGCCTTTACCTTATTTAAGCATGGGGTTAGCCACCATAATCATAATCTTATTATGCACCAAGGTAACAAAGACTCCCAAACAGATTGTCATTGGTGTGATTACGGCAATTTTCATCTTGGCTTCTCCCCAGGATCAATTTATAGATCATGCTCTTATTAGGTCAGCGGCAGTATTAATTGGCTTAATTATCGCAAACATCATTAATTTAACCATTGCCCCTCCGCAGCATCAGAAATATTTGGTCGATAAATTGATTGATCTAAATAATTTTTGTGTGCAGGCTTTTATCAAGGCCGCTAATTGTTATTTCTATTCAACTCCTATCACAGAAGAGGATATCGAAAAAAAAGAATCGGAATTCAATGCTTTATTTGCGGAGACGGAAAAACTTTATCATCTTTACAGCTATGAGTGGAGTTTAGGTTTTATAAACAGGAAGCCTAAAAAGAATATTGCTGAGCAACAATTGTATAAGGAATACTTGAACTACAGCAAAGGCTTGTGGCTCAGGTCTAAAGATATAATATTTTTAGCTCAGGAAAGAAATATCAGGAGAGAGGAAGCAAATAATCCGGAGATTAGTAAGGAATTGAGCCGCATTATTGAACTTCTTTTGGACGTGATGTTTAACGCTGTCGGCTATAATATGGAACTGCAAAACAAGGTTCGAGGGAAAAAGTCGGAAATATATCCCCAACCTCGGGTGTGGAGTAAATTTAGTAAGATCTTAAATGAATGGCAAGAGACCAGTTCAACAGCGAGTTTCTATATCCATGTTCTGACTGAGATATCTTTAATTACCTATGCTATTCGCTGGTTTGCCAAAGAATCTACCAGGTTATTAAATCTAGAAACAGAAAGCAAACTTCCTTGACAAAAACTTTATTATTGTGTTAAATTATTCTGTACGACTTGTAACAGTAAGGTTTTGGTTGTTGCTAGGGAGGTGTAAGAATGCGCGCCGCAATTACATTAGAATGCACAGAATGTAAAAATAGAAACTATCAAACCAATAAAAACAAGAAGAACACCCCTGATCGTTTAGAAATAAAAAAATATTGCAAAACATGCAAAACTCACACTATTCATAAAGAGACAAGATAATTTTTTATTCGGTTTTTACCGTTAAGGATGTGATTGAATGGCAATGGCCAAAAAGACCGGGCGTTCTAAAGGTGAGGGCAGGTTTTCAAGGTTTAGAAAAAAAAGGACAAATCATTTCCGCGAAATGTGGTTGGAATTGAAAAAAGTGCATTGGCCCACTCGCCACCAATTATTAATTTACACTGGCGTTGTTTTAGTGTCGGTTGGTATAATCGCTTTCCTTATATGGATTGTAGACAGCGGTTTAGCTTATCTTATGAATGTTCTTATTGGCGGTTAAATTTGGAGAAACTTGCTTAGGAGGCCTTTACTTAATGACGAAGAACTGGTATGTTATTCACACTTATTCCGGCTATGAGAATAAAGTGAAAGCAAACTTGGAAAAACGTGTTGAATCTATGAATATGGAAGATAAAATTTTTAGGGTTTTGGTCCCTATGGAAGACGAAATTGAGATAAAAAACGGCAAGAGAAAGGTCTCCAAACGTAAAGTTTTTCCCGGTTATGTGTTGGTGGAAATGGATATGACGGATGATTCGTGGTATGTGGTTCGCAACACCCCTGGGGTAACCGGTTTTGTCGGAAGTGGTAGTAAGCCGATCCCCTTATTGGAACACGAAGTTTCAGCCATTCTGCGTCAGATGGGTTTAGAGAAAACACGTACCAAAGTCGATGTCGATATCGGGCAAGCGGTAAAAGTTAATTCCGGACCTTTTAAAGATTTCATCGGGGTTGTGGATGAAATCATCGAGGAAAAACAAAAAATCAGAGTCTTGATTTCAATGTTTGGCCGGGAAACTCCAGTAGAATTAGAGTTTGGACAAATTGAAAAATTTGACTAAATAAAATAAGAAACAATAATAGTCCTAATAAGGAGGTGCAAATATTGGCCAAAAAAGTCATTGGATTTATTAAACTGGCAATTCCAGCTGGTAAAGCTAACCCAGCTCCTCCCGTCGGTCCGGCCTTAGGTCAGCACGGGATAAACATTATGGGTTTTTGTAAGGAATATAATGAAAAGACCAAGGATCAAGCCGGTTTGATTATCCCTGTGGAGATCACGGTTTATGAGGATCGTTCCTATTCTTTTGTCTTAAAGACTCCCCCGGCTTCAATCTTATTGAAAAAAGCCGCAAAAATTGAATCCGGTTCCCCCGAGCCACATAAACAAAAAGTTGCCAAAGTGACTAAAGACCAGGTTCGGGAGATTGCCGAAATAAAAATGAAAGACTTAAATGCGGCCGACATAGAAGCGGCAATGCTAATGATTGAAGGTACTGCGCGCAGTATGGGGATAGACGTCATTTAAATTTCAGAGTTGTTATTATGTGGGAGGGTTATAAAGCCCGACGACCACAAGGAGGAAAAAATAATGGCTAAAAGAGGTAAAAGATACCTTGAATTAAAGAAAACTTATGATGCTCAAGCTTTATACGAGCACGAGGAAGCTTTAAGTATTGTAAAAAACTTAGCGAAAGCAAATTTTGATGAAACAATCGAAGTCGCTTTTAGACTCAATATCGATACCCGGCATGCTGATCAACAAATCCGCGGGGCAGTCGTTCTCCCTCACGGGACAGGTAAAACTCGCACTGTTTTGGTTTTTGCTAAAGGTGAGAAAGCTAAGGAAGCTGAACAAGCGGGAGCCGATTTCGTTGGGGCCGAAGAGATGGTTGAAAAAATCCAGCAGGGTTGGTTCGGTTTTGACGTTGCGGTTGCTACTCCTGATATGATGGGAACCGTAGGTAGACTTGGCAGATTGCTCGGGCCAAAAGGTTTGATGCCTAACCCTAAAACCGGGACAGTGACGAATGATGTGGAAAGGGCTGTCAAGGAGATTAAGGCTGGGAAGGTAGAATACAGGGCAGACAAAGCTGGTATCATTCACGTCCCGATCGGCAAAGCCTCCTTTGATCAGGAGAAACTGAATGAGAATTATCGAGTAATTGCCGATACGGTATTAAAAGCCAGACCGGCGGTTACCAAAGGACAATATGTCCGGGATGTGACGGTATCTTCGACTATGGGCCCGGGAGTGAAAATCAATCCTTTGAAGATTGTTTAATATCGGTGAATCTTCTGATGAAGGTTAAGATAGAGGTCAATAGAAAAATTGGATAAACAAAATTCCGCTGTAGACAGCAGGGGCGAAAGCTTAATATCCTGCCGAGGTGGAGGAAAGATTTTGTATTCAACCTAAGTTGCGTTGCAATCTTACCTCCGTGTGTACTGCGGGGGTTTATTTAATTTCGGATTGACCTATCACTTTACCGAGAGGGGGTGCGTTAATGTCCAGATTTGAGGAAAAGCAAAAGATTGTGGAAAATATCAAGGGTAAAATTCAAGAATCGACGGGGGTAATACTTGCTGATTACAGAGGACTAACTGTTTCCCAGGTTACAGATCTGAGGGCGCAATTGCGCCAAGCGAATGTGGAGTACAGAGTTTTAAAAAACACCATGGTTCGCAGAGCTGTCGACGAAATTGGTATCGAGGGACTTGATCCTTATCTGGTAGGTCCTACAGCGGTAACTTTTTCCGCGGATCCGGTTGCCCCAGCCAAAATACTGTCTGAATTTAGCAAGAAGAATAAGAAACTCAAAATAAAGGCGGGGATTCTGGAAGGTCAAGTGATCACTGCCGAGAAAATCAAAGATCTGGCCGATCTACCAGCCAGAGAAGTACTGTTGGCCCAGGTACTGGCCGGAATACAAGCGCCTCTCCAAGGAATGGCCAATGTCTTGCAGGGACCGATTCGCAAGCTTGGTTATGCTCTGGAAGAAGTGCGGAAGCAAAAAGAAGCTCAAGCTTAATGTTTTAACAAAAACAATATAGAGATCAAAAAGAATTTAAGGAGGATCTAAATAATGTCCAAAATTGCTGAGATATTAGAAACCGTTAAGGGCATGACTGTTTTAGAACTTGCAGAACTTGTTAAAGCTTTTGAAGAGGAATTCGGAGTGAGTGCTGCTGCGCCCGCTGCTGTTGTTGCTGCAGGCGGCGCTGCTCCTGCTGCCGGTGCAGCACCTGCAGAGGAAGAACAAACCGAATTTGATGTAATTTTAACAGGCGCCGGATCAGCCAAAATTGCTGTTATTAAAGCTGTTCGCGAAATTACTGGTCTGGGTCTTAAGGAAGCCAAAGAACTGGTTGATAATGCACCCAAACCTGTAAAAGAAAAAGTATCTAAAGAAGAAGCTGAAACTGTACAAGCAAAACTAACTGAAGCAGGAGCTTCGGTAGAAATTAAATAGCTCTAAACATAAAAAAACAGTGTTGCTTACTTGCACACTGTTTTTTTATGTTCAAATTAGAAAAGGAATAATTCTTCTCTTGACAAGGAATTTAAAACTTGTTAAGATTAATAACTGCTACTGTGTAATATGAACCGAAAAAACAATAATGTTGGGAGATAATAGTGTGGATGTATTACATCGCATCTGAAATAGCTCCATAATTAGAAAGCGAGGTTTTTATAGTCTAAAAGCCTTGCTTTTAGATGTTTTAGGCCCTTGAATATCTTTATGAGTTTTAAAATTTATATTTTTCCCTACTTAATATAATACCTCAAATGAGAACAATATTCCATAAAATATTTGATATTTTTTATATTTTGGGGTGATTTTCTAAAAACATATTTTAAGTGAATTCATCGGAAACTGAAAATATATGAGAGGGTGAAGTTTATGGTCTATCCGATAAAAGTTGGGACTAGGGAGCGCTGGAGTTTTTCCAGACTCCGTGAAGTCTTGGATATGCCAAACCTGATTGAGATTCAACAAAACTCTTACCGCTGGTTTTTGGATGAGGGGTTACGGGAGATGTTTCGTGATATATCTCCTATCCAAGATTTTACCGGTAATTTGGTATTGGAGTTTATTGATTACAGTCTCGGAGAACCGAAATATGAAGTTGACGAGTGTAAAGAACGGGACGTTACTTATGCGGCACCTTTGAGAGTAAAAGTGCGATTAATTAATAAAGAAACAGGAGAGGTTAAAGAACAGGAAGTATTTATGGGTGATTTTCCGCTAATGACGGACAAAGGAACCTTTATCGTCAATGGGGCGGAGAGGGTAATTGTCAGTCAATTAGTCCGTTCGCCGGGGGTGTATTATTCAGAGTCCATCGATACCAGTGGCAAAAGAGTTTTTTCCGCTACTATTATCCCCAATAGGGGGGCCTGGCTGGAATTTGAGACCGATGCCAACGAAAATATCTTTGTTCGGGTTGATAGAACCCGGAAACTTCCAGTAACTGTTCTAGTTAGAGCCCTGGGCTATTCCACAAATGCTAGGATTATGGAAGTATTTGAAGATAATGAGTATATTCGGAACACCTTAGAAAGAGATAACACCGAATCAACGGAAGAAGCTTTAGTAGAGATCTATAAACGTCTGCGGCCGGGGGAACCGCCCACGGTAGAGAGTGCTCGCTCTTTACTGGAATCATTGTTCTTTGATTCCCGGCGTTATGACCTGGCTCGGGTCGGAAGATATAAACTGAACAAGAAGTTAAACCTTGACATTCCGAATACGGTTAGGCACTTAACTACAGAGGATGTAATCGCTTCCATCGCCCGAATGCTTAAAATTATTAAAGGTGAAGAACAGGTAGACGATATTGATCATCTAGGGAACAGGCGCCTCCGTTCAGTGGGAGAGTTGCTTCAGAATCAATTTCGGATCGGGCTTTCTCGGATGGAAAGGGTTGTCAGAGAAAGAATGACGATTCAGGATATTGAGGGTATCACTCCTCAAGTTCTGATCAATATTCGACCTGTTGTCGCTGCCATTAAAGAATTTTTCGGCAGTAGTCAGCTGTCTCAATTTATGGACCAAACAAATCCCTTGGCCGAACTTACCCATAAAAGACGCCTCAGTGCTTTGGGTCCAGGCGGTTTAAGCAGGGAAAGAGCAGGTTTTGAAGTCAGGGACGTCCATCATTCCCACTATGGAAGAATGTGTCCGATCGAGACTCCAGAGGGCCCAAATATCGGTCTTATCAGCTCATTGAGCACCTATGGTCGAATTAATGAATACGGCTTTATTGAAGCCCCTTATTGTAAAGTTGTGGACGGCAGAGTTACGGAAGAGATCCATTACTTAACCGCTGATGAGGAGGAACAATATATTATTGCTCAAGCCAATAGTCCTGTTGGCGAAAATGGAGAGTTTTTAACTGACAAAGTAGAAGCCAGACACGGAGAGAACTTTATTCGGGTTTCTCCAAGCAGTGTGCATTACATGGACGTTTCTCCCAAACAAATGGTTTCCATCGCTACGGCTTTGATTCCTTTTTTAGAACACGATGATGCTAACCGGGCTTTAATGGGCTCAAATATGCAGCGTCAAGCAGTTCCTCTTCTGAAAACAGAAGCTCCTTACATCGGTACTGGTATGGAATACAAAGCGGCAGTGGACTCCGGAGTTTGTTTAATAGCCAAAAAATCGGGAACAGTGTCCAGGGTAACCTCCTATGAAATTATTATTCAAAATGATGATAAAACAACTTCTAGATACAAATTGCAAAAATTCCTGAGAAGTAACCAGGGAACTTGTATTAACCAGCGCCCTCTTGTGGCCAAGGGAGATAGGGTAGAGGCGGGACAGGTTATCGTTGACGGGCCTTCTACCGATCACGGGGAACTGGCTTTAGGGCGTAATGTTCTAGTCGCTTTTATGCCCTGGGAAGGTTTTAACTATGAGGACGCTATTCTCATT
Source organism: Desulfitobacteriia bacterium (assembly GCA_050943335.1). Lineage (GTDB taxonomy): Bacteria > Bacillota > Desulfitobacteriia > Desulfitobacteriales > Syntrophobotulaceae > JBMNOZ01. The sequence continues at coordinate 55,976 of JBMNOZ010000008.1, forward strand.
AGCGAAAAACTTGTCAAGGATGATTATTTTACATCCATTCATATTGAGGAATATGAAGCGGATGCTCGGGATACAAAGCTTGGACCAGAAGAGATTACCCGGGATATTCCTAACGTTGGGGAGGAGGTTCTTAAAGACCTCAATGAACAGGGAATTATTAGGATTGGGGCTGAAGTCCGTCCCGGCGATATTCTAGTCGGAAAAGTAACCCCGAAAGGGGAAACGGAATTGACGGCTGAGGAGCGTCTTTTAAGAGCTATTTTCGGCGAGAAGGCTAGAGAGGTAAGGGATACTTCCTTAAAAGTTCCCCATGGGGAAGCGGGAAGAGTTGTGGATGTAAAAGTTTTCAAAAGAGAAAACGGCGATGAATTAGCCCCAGGGGTAAACCAGTTGGTTCGAGTTTATATTGCCCAGAAACGCAAAATATCAGTAGGCGACAAAATGGCCGGTCGCCACGGAAACAAAGGGGTAATCTCTAGAATAATGAGGCAGGAAGACATGCCCTTTATGCCCGATGGGACACCGATCGAGGTCGTACTCAACCCCTTAGGTGTTCCCTCACGAATGAATATCGGTCAGATTTTGGAGACCCATCTGGGATGGGCAGCAAAAGCTCTAGGGATATATATTGCAACCCCGGTTTTTGACGGAGCTCGGGAAGAGGATATCTTTGAAACTTTAGACAAAGCGGGTTTGCCTAAGAACGGTAAATCTATTCTCTATGACGGTCGAACCGGAGAGCCTTTTGATAATGAAATTACAGTCGGCTATATGTATATGCTCAAGCTCCATCACTTAGTCGATGATAAGATTCATGCCCGTTCTACCGGTCCCTATTCGTTAGTTACTCAGCAGCCTCTGGGCGGTAAGGCTCAGTTCGGGGGGCAAAGATTCGGGGAAATGGAAGTTTGGGCTTTAGAGGCCTATGGGGCTTCTTACACCCTCCAGGAAATTCTAACTGTCAAGTCCGATGATGTTGTCGGTAGAGTAAAAACCTACGAAGCTATTGTTAAAGGCGAAAACATCCCCGAACCGGGGGTTCCTGAATCATTTAAAGTTTTGATTAAAGAATTGCAAAGTCTAGGTCTGGATGTTTCGGTGCTTTCTGAAGAGGATCAAATGGTTGAGATTAAAGACTTAGATGAAGATGATCTAGGCGACGTTGCCCAAGAACTGGGTATGGATGAGCAATTCGCGGTGGTTGAAGCTGAAGAACCTGAAGAAGATGAAGAAGATGAAGATGATTTTGATGAGGATCCCGATGAGGACGGGATTGAGAACGACGATGAGGAATATGAATAAGAAAATGGCCAGGGGTTGGGCGATGCCTAAGGCGGTCGACGGTGAAAGGAGAGGACATCGTGCTTGATGTTAATAACTTTGAGAGAATGCGTATCGGTTTGGCTTCTCCAGATATGATTCGCAATTGGTCATTTGGAGAGGTGAAAAAACCGGAAACCATTAACTATCGGACTTTAAAACCGGAAAGAGATGGATTGTTTTGCGAAAAAATATTTGGTCCAACTCGTGACTGGGAATGCCATTGCGGGAAATACAAAAGAGTTCGTTATAAAGGAATTATTTGTGATCGCTGCGGAGTAGAAGTAACGAGATCTAAAGTCCGTAGGGAGAGAATGGGGCATATCGAATTAGCGGCTCCAGTATCCCATATTTGGTATTTTAAGGGTATTCCAAGTCGGATGGGGCTCTTGCTCGATATGTCACCCCGTTCTTTAGAAAAGGTGCTCTATTTTGTTTCTTATATTGTGATCGATCCCGGAGAGACCTCCTTAATGAAAAAGCAACTCTTAACCGAGACCGAGTATCGCGAGGCTAGAGATAAATACGGTAATGATTTTAAAGCCGGCATGGGAGCGGAAGCGATAAAAGAACTCTTATGTGAGATCGATCTTAATAAGCTGAACGAGGAACTTAGAACGGAATTAAAAGAAGTTTCCGGCCAGCGCAAAATTCGGGCGATAAGAAGACTTGAAGTAGCCGAAGCTTTTAAAAAGTCAGGTAATAAACCAGAATGGATGATCCTTGACACTATACCTGTTATTCCGCCAGAACTTAGGCCCATGGTTCAGCTTGACGGAGGAAGATTTGCAACTTCGGACTTAAATGACCTTTATCGGCGGGTAATAAATAGGAACAATAGGCTAAAGAAATTATTAGATCTCGGCGCGCCGGATATTATTGTGCGCAATGAGAAAAGAATGCTGCAGGAAGCGGTCGACGCCTTGATTGATAATGGACGCCGTGGACGTCCAGTGACGGGACCGGGTAATAGGCCGTTAAAGTCTTTAAGTGATATGCTCAAAGGAAAACAGGGACGTTTTCGTCAGAACTTACTTGGAAAACGGGTTGATTACTCCGGACGTTCTGTTATTGTGGTCGGCCCGACCTTGAAACTTTCCCAATGCGGTCTTCCGAAAGAAATGGCCTTAGAATTGTTCAAACCCTTTGTGATGAAAAACCTTGTTAATGAGGGTTTTGCCCATAATATAAAAAGTGCTAAAAGAATGGTAGAAAGGGTTCGTCCGGAAGTCTGGGATGTCTTAGAAAAAGTTATTTCGGAGCACCCCGTGCTTCTAAACCGAGCTCCAACACTTCACCGGCTGGGTATCCAAGCTTTTGAGCCGGTCCTGGTGGAGGGTAAGGCTTTGCAGATCCACCCTTTAGTCTGCACAGCCTATAATGCGGACTTCGACGGGGACCAAATGGCGGTTCACGTTCCTTTATCTGCGGAAGCACAAGCCGAGGCCCGGTTGCTAATGCTCTCTTCGCACAATATTCTTAACCCCAAAGATGGGCTTCCAGTTGCCTCGCCGACAAAAGATATGGTTTTGGGTTGTTATTACCTTACTATGGAAAAACCCGGGGCTAAAGGTGAGGGCAAGATATTTAAAGATATTAACGAAGCAATTTTAGCCTATCATTTAAAGGTAATCGATCTCCAGGCGATAGTTAAAGTTAGAAAAGATGGTAAACTCATCGAGACTACAGCCGGTCGCTTAATCCTAAACACCGTTATTCCCGAAGAAGTTGGTTTTATAAATGAAACGGTGAATAAAAAAACTTTGGATCGAATTGTCGCTCAAACTTACAGGCTTTGCGGATATAATAAAACGGCAAAACTATTGGACGGTGTAAAAAATCTAGGCTTTAGATTTTCTACCCAGGCGGGAGTGACGGTCGGCATTGAGGATATTCAAATCCCAGAGGCCAAAAAAGAGATTCTCTCTGAAGCGGATGTTAATGTTACGAAAACTGAGCAACAATACCGCCGCGGTCTCATAACGGACGAGGAGCGCAAAGCCTTAGTTATTGAAATTTGGACCAAAGCAAATGATGCGGTCACAAAAGCTTTAATGGATTCCTTGGAAAGATTTAATCCCCTCTATATGATGGCTAATTCGGGAGCCCGAGGAAATATTCAGCAGCTTCGTCAATTGGCTGGAATGCGGGGTCTAATGGCTGATCCTTCCGGGCGGACAATCGAGCTCCCCATTAAAGCTAACTTCCGAGAAGGGTTAACTGTTTTGGAGTATTTTATATCATCACACGGGGCAAGGAAAGGCTTGGCTGACACAGCTCTAAGAACTGCTGATTCAGGGTACTTGACCAGAAGATTAGTCGATGTTTCCCAGGACGTTATTGTTCGCGAGGACGACTGCCAAGTGGATCACGGGATTGTTGTGGAGGATATAAAAGAAGGCAGTGAAATGATCGAGAAATTAGAAGAACGTCTGGTGGGGAGATTCCCGGTCCGGGAGATTTTGCATCCCGAAACCAAAGAAGTTTTAGCAACGCCGGATAAGGAAATTGACGAAGAACAAGCAAAAATAATCTCCGACTTATTTGAGGAAGTAGAAATAAGGTCAGTCCTAGCTTGCAAGACGCGTTACGGAGTTTGTAAAAAGTGTTACGGCCGTAACCTGGCTACCGGTCGTCTAGTTGAGATTGGAGAAGCCGTCGGAATTATCGCTGCTCAATCCATCGGGGAGCCGGGAACCCAGCTTACTATGCGGACTTTCCATACCGGAGGAGTTGCTGGGGACGATATTACTCAGGGACTGCCCAGGGTGGAGGAGCTGTTTGAAGCCCGGAAACCAAAAGGGCAAGCCGTTATATCCGAAATAGCTGGCACGGTAAGTATTAAGGAGACCAAGGGGCGCCGGGAGATTGAGGTACGTGGGGAAAATGGCGAGGTTGAAACTTATATAGTACCCTTCGGTTCCCGCCTCAGAGTTAGTGAGGGGCAGGTCATCTCCGCCGGAGATGAACTTACCGAAGGAAGCGTCAACCCTCATGACACTTTGAAAATTAAAGGTATAACCGGGGTTCAAGTTTACCTCCTTCGGGAAGTACAGCGGGTCTATCGCTTACAGGGAGTGGACATCAACGATAAGCATATTGAAGTTATGGTCAGACAGATGCTGAGAAAAGTAAAAGTAGAAGATGCTGGGGATACTGAACTTCTACCAGGGGGCTTAATAGATGTCTTTGAATTTGAAGAAGAAAATGAACGGGTTCTGGCTGAAGGGGGAAAACCTGCAGTGGCCCGTCCGGTGCTGCTCGGCATTACCAAGGCTTCTCTAGCTACAGACTCTTTCCTCTCAGCGGCTTCTTTCCAAGAAACTACACGCGTGCTTACTGAAGCGGCCATTAAAGGGAAAGTCGATCCTCTCATCGGCCTTAAGGAAAATGTCATTATTGGCAAACTTATTCCAGCCGGAACAGGAATGTCAAGGTATCGTTCACTGAAAGTATATGAAAACTTAGCCGGGGATGAAGAATATGCTGATGTGACAAGCGAGTAGAAAACAACCTTGGCTTGCCCGTTAGGGGTTGCGCATTAGAATAAGCTGACAGCTTGTTCTAATGCTTGACACTCCTATACACTGCTGTTAAAATAATGTAGTCTGATTTTGGAATAGAGGAGGAAAGCATTGTAAAATGCTTGATGATTCTATAAAAAAGGCCGCAAAAATAGTTGTGGGCCTTAAACAAACTCTTAGGGCTTTGGAAAATGATGAAGTTCAGAGAATATATTTTGCTAAGGACGCTGATGCCCTGCTTATAAAACCAGTTTTAGAACTTGCGAATTCCAAACAGGTAGAGATTTATGAAGTTCAGAGCATGAGTGAATTAGGCCGGGCCTGCGGCATAAAAGTCGGGGCTTCTGTGGCGGCCATTCTCGAGTTCTGATTAGTCTGTTTTGTTATTCAATGTATGAGAAAGGAGGTGCGGTTATGCCAACAATTAACCAGCTTATTCGCAAAGGAAGAAAGAAGGTTACCAAGAAAACAAGTTCTCCTGCTTTGCAGTGGGGATATAACGCTCTTAAGCGCAGGGATTATCCTTCGGGCGGATCTCCTCAGAAAAGAGGGGTATGTACCAGGGTTTATACCACAACTCCGAAGAAGCCTAATTCGGCGTTGAGAAAAGTAGCCCGTGTACGTCTCACCAACGGTATTGAAGTGACAACTTACATTCCCGGCATTGGACATAATCTCCAAGAACACTCCGTTGTTCTGGTGCGCGGGGGTAGGGTTAAGGATCTTCCGGGTGTGCGTTATCATATTGTACGGGGTGCCCTGGATATAAGTGGTGTACAGGACAGAGGTCAGGCCCGTTCTAAATACGGAACAAAAGCACCTAAGAAGAAATAAATTAAATTTGTGTATCAATAATATTTTTTAGGAAAATCTATCAAAAAGACAAGTGGACAGCCTGGAACAGAAAGGAGGGACGGGGTTGCCGAGAAAAGGATATGTAGAAAAAAGAGAGATCCTTCCGGATCCCATCTATAAAAATAAAGTTGTAACTAAATTTATTAATCAGATTATGCTGGATGGGAAAAAAGGCGTCGCCGAAGCTAATTGTTATGGCGCTTTTAAAATCATTGAAGAGAAAACCGGGAAAGACCCTATCGAGGTTTTTGAGACGGCCTTGAAAAATGTAATGCCGGTCCTGGAAGTTAAAGCTCGTAGGGTAGGCGGTGCCAACTATCAAGTTCCGGTTGAAGTTCGCCCTGAGCGTCGTCAAACGCTCGGTATTCGTTGGATCGTAGATTATGCTCGTAAACGTGGAGAAAAAACCATGAAGGAAAGATTGGCGGGCGAACTAATGGACGCCGCTAATAATACAGGCGGTGCTTACAAAAGGAAAGAGGATACCCATAAAATGGCTGAAGCAAACAGGGCTTTCGCCCATTATCGTTGGTAGTCATTGAGTTTGCCGTCTTATGGGGATTGGTTTTGAGTTTATTTTTCTGGAGAGAAAGGCTGATAATTAGTGGCAAGGGAAATCCCTTTGGAGAAAACTAGAAATATTGGAATTATGGCGCACATTGATGCCGGTAAGACAACGACGACAGAACGCATTTTGTTTTATACCGGCCGGGTTCATAAAATGGGTGAAACTCATGACGGAGCAGCAACCATGGACTGGATGATTCAGGAGCAGGAGCGAGGGATTACTATCACTTCGGCGGCGACGACTTGTCAATGGGCTAATCACAATATAAACATTATTGATACACCCGGGCACGTTGATTTCACTGTCGAAGTAGAACGTTCTTTGCGCATCCTAGACGGAGCTGTTGCCGTGTTTTGTTCCGTAGCTGGTGTAGAACCTCAATCGGAAACGGTATGGCGGCAGGCTGACAAATATTCTGTTCCGAGAATTGCTTATATTAATAAAATGGACCGGGTAGGGGCAGATTTTTTCCGTGCAGTTTCCATGATTTCCGAGCGTTTGGGAGCGAACCCTATTCCTGTTCAAATTCCGATTGGAGTCGAGGAAAACTTCCAAGGGATGATAGATTTAGTAACCATGGAAGCAAAAATTTATACTGATGATTTAGGAAATGTTAGCGAGACAAAGAATGTTCCCGAGGATATGCTTTCCCTTGCTGAGGAATATCGCGATAAACTCCTTGAGGCCGTGGCCGAAGTAGATGAAGAACTAATGCTTAAGTATCTCGAGGGTGAAGAAATTTCAGTTCAAGAATTAAAACGCGCTATTCGCAAGGGAACAATTGGATTGCGGTTTATTCCTGTCCTTTGTGGATCTTCCTTTAAAAACAAAGGTATTCAGCCTTTACTTGATGCTATTGTGGATTACATGCCTTCTCCTTTGGAAGTACCGGCCATAACTGGGATAAATCCGGAAACTAAAGAAGAAGAGACCAGAGCTTCCGATGATAATATTCCTTTTTCAGCTCTGGCGTTTAAAATAATGACCGATCCCTACGTGGGAAAACTCACTTTTTTCCGAGTTTACTCTGGTTCCCTTACTACAGGTTCTTATATTTTTAACTCCACTAAGGGTAAAAAAGAACGGATCGGCAGGATTCTAAAAATGCATGCCAATCACCGGGAAGATGTCTCTGAAATCAGGGCCGGTGACATTGCTGCGGCCGTAGGCATTAAAGATGTTAGCACTGGAGATACTTTGTGCGACGAAAACGCGAAGATTATTTTAGAAGCCATGCAATTCCCTGAGCCTGTTATTCATATCGCTATCGAGCCTCAAACTAAGGCTGATCAGGAAAAACTCAGTGATTCCCTGGCAAAATTGGCGGAAGAAGATCCAACCTTTAAAATGCATACGGACAATGAAACCGGACAGACAATTATCTCCGGAATGGGTGAGCTCCACTTAGAGGTAATTGTGGATAGACTTAAAAGAGAGTTTAAAGTGGGTTGCAATGTGGGGCGGCCACAGGTTGCCTATAAAGAGACCATTCGCCGGACAGTTAGAGCTGAAGGTAAGTATGTACGTCAATCCGGCGGCCGTGGTCAGTATGGTCATTGCTTCGTTGAGTTCGAACCCTTGGATCTTAGTTTGGGATTTGTATTTGAAAGTAAAATAGTCGGTGGAGTAATCCCGAAGGAATACATCCCTCCTATTGAAGCTGGAATTCAAGAAGGTTTACAAAACGGCATTTTGGCCGGCTATCCCATGCTAGGGGTCAAAGCCACAGTTTATGACGGTTCATACCACGATGTTGATTCCTCGGAGATGGCCTTTAAAATTGCTGGTTCCATGGCTTTTAAGAATGCGGCGGTCAAAGCAGACCCGGTTCTTTTAGAACCGGTGATGAAAGTCGAAGTCACGGTTCCTGAGGAATACATGGGCGACGTTATCGGAGATTTGAACTCTCGGCGGGGTAGAGTCGAGGGCATGGGTTCCCGGTCAGGAGCTCAAGTTATTAGAGCCTTTGTTCCCCTGGCAGAAATGTTTGGTTATGCAACCGATCTCAGGTCCCGTACCCAAGGTCGAGGGGTTTATGTAATGCAATTCGACCATTATGAAGAAGTGCCTAAAAATATTGCCGAAGGTATAATTGCCAAAAGGCAAGGGGCTTAAATAAAAAATATCAATTAATATATTTTTTAAGGAGTGAAATTTAAATGGCAAAACAAAAGTTTGAGCGTACAAAACCTCACGTTAACGTCGGTACTATTGGCCACGTTGACCACGGTAAGACTACCTCAACGGCTGCTATTACTAGTGTATTATCTAAAGTTGGCGGTGCTGTCGCTACAGCATTTGATCAAATTGACAAAGCTCCGGAAGAGCGGGAGCGCGGCATTACTATTTCAACTTCTCATGTGGAATACGAAACTGAAAAACGCCACTATGCTCACGTAGACTGCCCAGGTCACGCTGACTATGTTAAAAACATGATTACTGGCGCGGCTCAAATGGACGGTGCTATTCTAGTTGTTTCAGCAGCAGATGGTCCTATGCCACAAACAAGAGAACATATTCTGCTTGCTCGCCAGGTTGGTGTACCGTACATTGTAGTATGGCTTAACAAAATTGATATGGTTGATGATCCTGAATTATTAGAACTGGTAGAAATGGAAGTTCGCGAGCTCTTAAGTGAGTATGAATTCCCAGGTGATGATATCCCAGTCGTAGCCGGCTCGGGTCTTAAAGCTTTAGAATGCGGCTGTGGAAGTAGGGAATGTGAATGGTGCGGTAAAATTTGGGCTTTAATGGATGCTGTTGACGAATATGTTCCTCAACCGGAACGGGCGACAGACAAAACTTTCTTAATGCCCGTGGAAGACGTTTTCTCAATTACTGGCCGGGGCACAGTTGCTACTGGAAGAGTCGAACGTGGTGTGGTCAAAGTTGGGGACGAGTTAGAAATCGTTGGTTTGCAAGAAAAATCCCGCAAGACTGTTTGCACCGGCGTAGAGATGTTCCGCAAACTTCTCGACCAGGCTGAAGCCGGAGACAACATAGGTGTTCTCCTCCGTGGCGTTGAGCGTACTGAAATCCAACGCGGTCAAGTTTTAGCGAAACCTGGTACAATTAAACCCCATACCAAATTTACTGGTGAGATCTACGTTTTAAGTAAAGAAGAGGGCGGTCGTCATACTCCGTTCTTTAACAACTATCGTCCTCAGTTCTATTTCAGAACAACTGACGTTACCGGTGTAATCAAACTTCCTGAAGGTGTGGAAATGGTTATGCCTGGTGACCGGGTAACAATTGAGTGCGAACTCATTACTCCGATTGCTATGGAAGAAGGCTTACGTTTCGCAGTTCGTGAAGGCGGACGGACCGTAGGCGCTGGCGTTGTAGCAAAAATAATTGACTAGCATAGTTATGAGCTTGGGAAGCCTCTAAAAGGCTTCCCTTTAGCTGAGAGTAAGGTTTTGGCTGAAAGCCAAAACCTGTAGGTGGGGCATAAAAGGTTGCTGCGGGAAGCACTCCACTTAACTGCAGGTAATTTTTGTGCTTTAAGGGTCTGTTAAACAGACAAAATTCAGGAGGGAAACATATATGAATCAAAAAATACGAATTAGACTTAAAGCCTTCGATCATAAAACCCTTGATCAATCGGCGGAAAGAATAGTAGAGACGGCGAAAAGAACCGGAGCCGGCATAAGCGGTCCTATACCGCTTCCGACGGAAAAAAATGTTTATACAATCTTAAGATCCCCTCATGTCAATAAAGACTCCCGGGAACAATTTGAAATGAGGACCCATAAACGTTTGATCGACATTCTTGACCCCACGTCGAAAACAGTAGATGCCTTGATGCGTCTGGATTTACCGTCAGGAGTAGATATTGAAATTAAACTATAAAAAAACTGGTAATCAGAACATGTATGTGTTAAAATATTTGTGTTTTGTTTTATGAAACACCCGGAGGTGTGGTGTGTTTCGGGTGGAGTATAGAACACCCATGGAATATTAATATTTTTAGACACTCTCGTGCTTCGGCGTTTGCCGACGCACTTCAAAGTGTATAGGAGGTGGCGTCGTGTCTAAAGGAATACTAGGAAAGAAAATTGGGATGACTCAAATTTTTGCAGAAGACGGAAAAGTTATACCGGTGACTGTTGTTCAGGCCGGACCATGTTTTATTCTACAGAAGAAAACAGAGGCTTCGGACGGATATAACGCCATACAGGTGGGGTTTGAAGAGATAAGAGAGAGCTTGGTTACAAAGCCAAAACTGGGGCATTTTAAAAAGGCTGAACTCAAACCAATGCGTTACGTGCGTGAGTTTAGGGTAGAAGATGTCGATTCCTATGAAGTTGGACAGGAAATAAAAGCAGATGTTTTTGCTGTTGGGGACAAAGTTGATGTTGTCGGTACATCCAAGGGGAAAGGTTTCGCCGGGATGCAAAAGCGGCATGGCGCACACCGTGGACCGATGAGCCATGGTTCAAAATACCATCGCGGTACAGGTTCCATGGGTGCCAAGGGCCCAGCCAGGGTTTTTAAGGGAAGAATATTACCCGGACGCATGGGTGGGGACAGGGTAACAGTCCAAAACCTAGAGGTCGTCAGGGTTGATGCGGATAAAAATATCATCCTCATCAAGGGATGTGTACCCGGGGCGAAAAAGAGCCTGCTAATCTTAAAAGAATCAGTAAAAGCACAATAAACCGAAAAGAAAGGGGGATGAAATAATGCCTAAGGTACAAGTAGTAGATATGCAAGGTACTCCGCAAGGAGAATTGGAACTAAATGAACGAATTTTCGGTATTGAACCTAATGTTCATGTCATGCACTCTGCAGTTGTGGCTCAACTGGCTAATGCTCGGCTTGGCACTCACTCCACTCTAGGACGTAGTGAGGTTAGGGGCGGAGGTCGTAAGCCCTGGAGACAAAAAGGAACAGGACGGGCCAGGGTTGGATCCATTCGTTCTCCTCTCTGGAGAGGCGGTGGAGTGATCTTTGGTCCTAAGCCCAGGGATTATCGCAAAAACCTGCCGAAAAAAGTAAAGAGATTGGCACTCTGTTCGGCACTTTCCAGCAAGGTCAAAGAAAACAATTTAATTGTTGTCGATGAAATAAAATTTGAAAAGCCGAAAACAAAAGATATGGTTAACTTCCTGGATAATTTGAAAATCGAGAAAAAGGCACTCCTGGTTCTCGAAGATAACGACCAAAACGTTCAGCTTTCGGCTCGAAATATTAAAAACGTCCTTACGGCCAGAGCTGATAGTTTGAATATTGTTGACCTCTTGAAATATGATGTTGTTGTTTTCAGCAAATCTGCCGTTGCAAGAACAGAGGAGGTGCTAAAAAATGCGTGATGCACGTGATGTGCTAATTTCTCCTGTTATTTCCGAGAAATCAGTCGGGGCAATTGAAGAAAACAAATATACATTTTGGGTTAATACAGAAGCTAACAAAATTGAGATAAAGTCTGCTGTTGAAAAAATGTTTAATGTGAAAGTAGAAAATGTTCGAACTATCAATGTAAAAGGAAAAGAAAAACGAGTTGGACGTTACACAGGAAAGACAGCGGCTAGAAAAAAAGCAATTGTTAAACTCAAAGAAGGAAACACAATTGAAGGTTTTGCCGGACTGTAAACTTTAGGCAAAGGAAGGTGAAAAAATGTCTATTAAAATATACAAACCGACATCCCCAGGGCGGAGACAGATGACGGGGTTAACTTTCGATGAAATTACTAGAACAGAACCGGAGCGTTCCTTGCTCGCTCCATTGCATAAAAAAGGGGGGCGGAACAGCCAGGGACGGATAACAGTTCGACACCGGGGCGGAGGCCATAAAAGACGTTATCGTTTAATAGATTTCAAAAAGAACAAAGACGGCATCCCTGCTCGGGTAGCAAGTATTGAATACGATCCGAATCGTTCAGCAAATATTGCTTTGCTCAACTACGCAGACGGGCACAAAGCCTACATGATTGCTCCCCAGGGTCTTAAAGTCGGCATGGAAATTATGAACGGCGAAAAAGCCGATATTAAAATAGGTAATACTTTGAAACTCAGAAATATCCCGGTAGGTACTTTAATTCATAACATCGAATTGAAACCGGGGAAAGGTGGACAATTAGTTCGTTCAGCCGGAGGTGCTGCCCAACTGATAGCCAAGGAAGGAAACTATGCAACTTTAAGGCTTCCCTCCGGAGAAATGAGAATGATTCATCTTGAATGTCGAGCTACAGTTGGTCAGGTCGGTAATCTTGACCACGAGAATATCAAGATCGGTAAAGCGGGTCGTAGTCGATGGTTAGGTAAACGCCCTGCAGTTCGCGGTACTGCTATGAACCCGGTTGACCATCCTCACGGTGGTGGTGAAGGGCGTAGTCCTATCGGTCGAAACCCGGTTACTCCTTGGGGTAAACCTGCTTTAGGAGCTAAAACCAGGAGAAAGAAAAATTCAAGCGATCAGTTTATTGTGAAACGCAGACACAAGTAGTGTAGTGAAGGAAAGGAGAACCATAAATGGGCAGATCTCTTAAAAAGGGACCATATGTCGATGCTCGCCTGTTGAAACGAATTGAAGAAATGAATAAAACAGGCGAGAAAAAAGTATTGAAAACTTGGTCCAGGCGATCAACGATTTTCCCGCAGATGGTTGGACATACAATTGCTGTCCATGATGGCCGTAAACATGTTCCAGTTTACGTTACAGAAGATATGGTAGGACACAAACTGGGAGAGTTTGCGCCGACTCGGATTTTTAAAGGACACGCCGGTAGTGAAAAAACAAGCGGCTTACGCTAATTGAGAGGAGGTAAAAGACATGGAAACAAAAGCAGTTGCAAAATATGTTCGAATATCCCCTCGCAAGGTGCGTCAGGTAATAGATTTAATTCGCGGTAAAAAGGTAGACGAAGCAATGGCGATTTTAAAATACACTCCCAAGGGTTCTACCGAACCTGTTAGCAAGGTTCTGAAGTCTGCTGTTGCAAACGCCGAACACAATCTGGAATTAAGTCCAGATGAGTTATATGTAACGAAAGCCTTTGTCGATCAAGGACCGACATTGAAACGAATTAAACCTCGAGCACAGGGAAGAGCAGACCGGATTCGTAAAAGAACCAGTCATATTACTGTGTTTGTGGGTGATAAGAAGGAGGAATAGTCAAAGTATGGGTCAAAAAGTAAACCCCAAAGGTCTTCGAATTGGTATTATCTATCCTTGGGAAGGCCGTTGGTATGCTGATAAGAACTACGGTGAGCTCCTTCACGAGGACTTAAAAATCCGAAAATATGTTATGGATAAACTAAAAATCGCCGGAGTTCCTAAAGTTGAAATAGAGAGAGCCGCTAACAGGGTGAAAGTTTCGATTCATGCCGCAAAACCCGGTATTGTTATCGGCCGGGGCGGATCGGAAGTAGAAAACCTTCGCAAACAACTCGAGTCCCTGACCGGCAAACAAGTGGCAGTAAATATTATTGAGATTAAAAAACCCGAATTAGATGCTACCTTAGTAGCGGAAAACGTTGCCCAGCAGTTGGAAAGACGTGTTTCCTTCCGCAGGGCTATGAAACAAACCGTAGGACGGACGATGCGGGCTGGTGCTCAGGGGATAAAAATTTCCTGCAGTGGACGGCTCGGTGGTGCGGAAATTGCTCGCACTGAATGGTATAACGAAGGGAAAGTTCCTCTTCATACCTTGCGGGCAGATATTGATTATGGATTTGCGGAAGCCAATACCACTTACGGGAAAATTGGCGTAAAAGTCTGGATTTACAGAGGCGAAGTTCTTCCGGCCAAGAATCCTGTCCAGGAGGAAGGAGGATTATAAAATGCTTGTACCGACTAGAGTAAAACGTCGTAAACAACATCGGCCTTCTTTGAAGGGGATTGCTCATAAAGGGAACAAGATTGTTTATGGTGATTATGGGTTAATGGCTTTAGAGAATGCTTGGATTACAAATCGTCAAATTGAAGCGGCCCGTATTGCAATGACTCGTTATATTAAACGGGGTGGTAAAGTCTGGATCAATATATTCCCTGATAGGCCGATCACTGCTAAACCCGCGGAGACTAGGATGGGAAGCGGAAAAGGGACTCCTGAATACTGGGTGGCAGTGGTTAAGCCAAATAGAATAATGTTTGAACTGGCCGGTGTTTCCGAAGATGTAGCTAAAGAGGCGCTCCGGCTTGCGGCTCACAAGTTACCCATCAAATGCAAGTTTGTCCGTAAAGCTGACCAAGACGCTGAACAGGGTGGAGGTGGCGCAAATGGCAAAGTATAAAAATTTCCGTGATATGACTGATGAAGAGCTTTTAAAGCAAATCGACGGATTAAAAACAGAACTTTTCAATTTGCGTTTCCAACTGGCTACCGGACAACTCGATAATCCAATGAGGATCAGAGAAGTTCGGAAGGGAATTGCAAGAGGCAAGACCATTCTCCGAGAGCGCGAGATCAAGCGTGCTTAAGGCTGGAAAGGAGGAAATAAAAGTTGGAAAGGAAATTACGCAAAATAAGATCCGGAAAAGTTGTCAGTGATAAAATGGATAAGACCATTGTCGTCAACGTAGAAACCACAAAAAAACATCCCTTGTATAAAAAGATCGTCAAAGAGAGCAAGAAATACAAAGTACACGATGAGAATAACGAAGCAAAAATTGGCGATATTGTTACCATTATGGAGACCAGGCCTTTAAGTAAGGATAAACGCTGGAGACTGGTCAAAATAGTAAGAAAATCAGTTGCTCTCTAAGACTCCATAAATATCAAGTCCGAGAAAGGAGGTTCCGCCCAATGATTCAGACGGAATCAACTCTTAAAGTTGGAGATAATACCGGAGCTAAAAAACTGCTATGCATCCGTGTATTGGGTGGATCAGGCCGCCGCTACGCAACTGTCGGTGATGTTATAGTCGCTTCTGTCAAAGAAGCAACGCCAGGTGGCGTGGTTAAAAAGGGTGATGTTGTTAAAGCCGTAGTCGTTCGTACCAAAAAGGAAATTAGAAGACCAGACGGTTCTTATATCAAGTTTTCAGAAAATGCTGCTGTTCTTATCAAAGATGATAAAAGCCCACAGGGGACAAGGATATTTGGACCAGTGGCGCGGGAACTAAGGGAAAAAGATTATATGAAAATTATTTCTCTGGCACCAGAAGTACTTTAGCATGAAAGACGGACGGGGGTGAAAAATATATGTCCGCTGTAAAAACAAAAATGAACGTCAAAAAAGGCGATACAGTTATGGTAATTACCGGAAAGGATGCCGGGAAAAAAGGTAAGGTTCTCGAAGTTTTTCCTAAGAAAAATAGAGTAGTCGTAGAAAAAGTTAACGTGGTTAAAAAACACCAAAGACCTACTCGAGATAACCCTCAAGGCGGAATAGAAGAGGTGGAAGCACCGATCCATGTTTCTAATGTGATGCTCTTTTGCACAGAATGCAATTCGGTTACCAGAAGAAGTATTAAAGAGACCGGAGAAGGAAAAGTTCGGGTCTGTAAAAGGTGTGGACACAATTTGCCAGATCAAAATAAGAAATAATCCTGGAAGGGAGGTACTCCGGTGGCCCGTTTAAAAGAATATTACAAAAATGAAATAACTCCTGCGCTTCAGAAGAAGTTTAACTATAAAAGTATTATGCAAACTCCGCGTCTGGAGAAAATAGTTATCAATGTCGGTTTAGGCGAGGCGATTCAAAATCCCAAGGCCATTGATGCCGCAGTTGAGGATATAATGGCAATTTCGGGACAGAAACCGGTTATAAATCGCGCTAAAAAATCCATCGCTGCTTTTAAATTGCGGACGGGTATGCCCGTAGGAGTCAAAGTTACCCTACGAGGAAATAGAATGTATGAGTTTTTGGATAGACTCTTGAACATTGCCCTTCCCAGAGTAAGGGACTTTCAAGGCGTTTCGGGGAAATCTTTTGACGGTCGGGGAAATTACACCCTGGGAATCAAAGAACAATTGATTTTTCCGGAAATAATTTACGACAAAATTGATAAAATCAGGGGTATGGACATTGTGTTTGTGACAACAGCTAACACTGATGAGGAAGCGAAAGAGCTTTTAAAAGGATTCGGAATGCCGTTTCGTGACTAGTGTGTAAGGAGGCTTATAAAATATGGCCAAAAAATCAAAAATAGTTCGGCAATCGCGCAAACCGAAGTATTCCGTGCGTTGGCACAACCGCTGCAAACTATGCGGTCGGCCACATGCGTATATGCGCAAATTTGGAATATGTAGGATATGCTTCAGAGAACTGGCTTATAAGGGTGAATTGCCCGGTATAACCAAAGCCAGTTGGTAAGCATTATTGGAGAAAGGGGGAAACTCTTGTGTCAACAACATCTGATCCCATTGCTGATTTCTTGACCCGTATCCGTAATGCCGGAATGGTATATCACGATAAAGTTGAAATACCCGGCTCCAAGATTAAAAAAGCCCTGGCAGAACTGTTAAAACAGGAAGGCTATATCAGGGATTACGAATATATTGAGGATAATAAGCAGGGAATTTTAAGATTGTATCTTAAATATGGTCCCAATCGGGAAAGAGTCATCACCGGTTTAAAAAGAATTAGTCGTCCGGGCTTGCGCGTTTATGCCAAGAAAGATCAAGTTCCAAAAGTGCTTGGAGGTCTTGGAGTAGCTGTAATATCCACCTCCAAAGGTATTATGTCCGACAGACAGGCCCGTAGCGAAGGCTTGGGCGGAGAAGTTATCTGCTATATTTGGTAAGAGTGGAGGTGTAGGAAATGTCTCGTGTTGGTAAAAACCCCATTCCCATTCCCAGCGGGGTGGAGGTCAAAATGGAAGGTCAAACAGTAACGGTTAAAGGGCCAAAAGGGACTTTAAGCAGAGAATTTAGACCGGAAATAACTATTGAGATCAAAGACAATATTATCAACGTCACTCGTTCCAGCGATAAGCCCCTGCATCGTTCCCTCCACGGTTTAACTCGGTCCCTGTTATTCAACATGATAGAGGGAGTAACCAATGGTTTTAGCAAAAGTCTAGATTTAGTAGGGGTAGGTTACCGGGCTTCTTTACAAGGCAAAAAATTGGTGCTTGCCGTTGGGAAATCTCACCCCGTAGAAATGGAACCTTGGGAAGGAATTGAAATAGAAGTACCAGCCCCGAATAAAATTATTGTTAAGGGAATTGACAAGGAGAAAGTCGGTATTTTCGCTGCTAATATCCGTAAACAGCGTCCAGTTGAACCTTATAAAGGTAAAGGAATTAAATACGACCAAGAATTTGTCCGGCGTAAGGTGGGCAAAGCCGGCGTAAAAGCTTAAAAGTAAGGGCAAAATCTCTTGCTGCATAGAAAGGGTGAAAAGGTTGATTAAAAGAACCGATCGGCGGAAAGTTTTAAGAAAGAAACACAAAAGTGTGCGTAAAAAAATCCATGGTATGGCCCAAAGACCTAGGCTGGCAGTCTTTAGGAGCTTAAAACATATTTACGCTCAAGTCATAGATGATGATTTAGGTCGGACGCTAACGGTAGCTTCTTCCCTTGACCCGGAATTCAAAGCTTCAGGTCTATCCGGAGGTAATATTGAGGGAGCTAAAAAAGTAGGAGAACTCGTAGCTAAAAAAGCTTTAGATAAAGGGATAACAAAAGTAGTATATGATCGGGGCGGAAATCTATATCATGGACGGGTAAAAGCCCTGGCAGAATCAGCCCGAGAAGCGGGACTTGAGTTCTAAACTTTAAAAAAGGAGGGAAAATAATTGTCCAATATCGATCCTAGCAAATTAGAGTTAAGTGAACGAGTTGTGCACATCTCCCGAGTCGCTAAGGTTGTTAAGGGTGGAAGACGGTTTAGTTTTAGTGCCCTGGTAGTTGTCGGCGATGGGAACGGTATTGTCGGGGCCGGACTTGGTAAAGCTACGGAGGTTCCGGAAGCAATTCGTAAGGGAATTGAGGATGCTAAGAAAAACTTGATTAGCATTCCGTTAAAAGGTACAACTATTCCTCATCCGATAATTGGGAAATTCGGCGCGGGAAGAGTGCTGCTTAAACCAGCTTCCCCAGGAACTGGTGTTATTGCTGGTGGCCCGGTTCGTGCCGTATTAGAGATGGCGGGAGTTCAAGATATACTTACCAAATCCCTTGGATCTGCCAATCCTCATAATGTTGTCCATGCTACCATGGTTGGTTTAACAGAACTAAAAAGCGATAAAGAAGTAGCCAAAATGCGCGGTAAAACAGTTGAGGAAATTTTAACCTAGTACCATAAATGGTAAGTAATGGCGAACGGACAGAAAAGTTAAGGAGGTGTCCAAATTGAAACTACATGAACTTAAGCCGGCTCCCGGTTCGACCAGGAAACGCAGACGTGTTGGACGCGGTGATGGATCTGGATTAGGAAACACATCCGGTAGGGGCCATAAAGGACAAAAGGCACGTTCTGGCGGCGGAGTTCGTCCCGGATTTGAAGGGGGTCAGATGCCCTTAATCCGTAGACTACCAAAGAGAGGATTTACAAATATATTTAAGAAAGAATATGCAGTGGTTAATGTTTCTGATTTGGAAGAAAGATATGAAAATGGAGCAGAGGTTACAATCGAATCGCTTTTTAAAACCGGTTTGGTTAAAAAGGCCCCTCACGGTGTTAAAGTACTAGGAGATGGGGAATTGACTAAGGCTCTGACCGTAAAAGTTAATAAGGTGAGTAAAATGGCCGCTGAAAAGATCATTGCAGCCGGCGGAAAAGTTGAGGTGGAATAAATGATACTCCAGACCCTGAAAGATGCATGGAGAGTCCCCAGCATTAGAAGCAAAATAGGGTTTACTCTAATAATGCTTCTGATCTTCAGGATCGGGGCCCATATCCCGATTCCTTTTATGGACCGTGCGGTATTGCAAGAAATGATGGGTAGTGGGGGATTATTTGATTTCTTCAATACCTTTTCTGGAGGATCCTTAAAAAGGTTTTCAGTATTTGCCTTAAGTATCATGCCTTATATTACAGCCTCAATTATTTTCACGCTTCTTACTGCAGTTGTTCCAGCTTTGGAGAGGTTAGCTAAAGAGGGCCAAGAAGGGCGAAAAAAGATAGCTCAATATACTCGTTATTGCACCGTGATTTTTGGTTTTATCAATGGATTTGGGCTTACCATCGGTCTTAGGGGTGCCTTGATTATCCCTGACCCTTCTTATCGAATTCCAATCTACCTGATGATTGCTTTAGTTTTAACGGCAGGCACAGCTTTTTTAATGTGGCTTGGTGAACAAATCACGGAAAAAGGAATCGGCAATGGTATTTCTTTGATTATTTTCGCCGGTATTGTTGCTGCTGTACCGGACGGCATAAAATATTTAGTGAGTCTCTTAAAAGTAGGGGAGATTAACTGGATGTCAGTTGCCGGATTGGTGGTTATTGGAGCTTTCATTATCGCCGGCGTAGTATTTATTCAAGAAGGTCAAAGACGAATTCCTGTTCAATATGCTAAAAGAGTGGTAGGCCGGAAGGTCTATGGAGGTCAAAGTTCTCATATACCTTTAAAAGTCAACCAGGCCGGGGTAATTCCTATTATTTTTGGAATCTCGCTTATGGCTTTTCCTGCCACTATTGCGACTTGGTTGCCTCAGGATTCTTCGTTTGCGATGTTTGCCGCAACGTGGTTGACGATGAATGGGACACTTAAATCCATTCCGTATCTGATTGTTTATGCCCTCCTAATTATCTTCTTTACCTACTTCTATACGGGAATAACCTTTAACCCCATTGATGTTGCCGATAATCTTAAAAAATATGGTGGATTTATACCGGGAATTCGACCCGGGCGCCCCACATCTGACTATTTATTTAAGATTCTTGGGAAAGTCACTTTGGCGGGAGGACTATTCCTAGCTATAATCGCTGTCTTACCAAGCCTGATAATAGGGTTAACGGGAATCCAAAATATTTACCTCGGCGGTACCTCTCTGCTGATTGTGGTAAGTGTGGCTTTGGATACTATGAAGCAAATGGAGAACCAACTCTTACAGCGTCATTATCAGGGATTCTTAAAATAGAGGAGATGCTTATTTAATGAGACTCATACTCATGGGGCCTCCTGGAGCAGGCAAAGGAACTCAGGCCGAACCCCTGGCGAACCATTTCAAAGTTCCTCACATTTCAACAGGAGACATGTTTCGCTCCGCTTTAAAAGAACAAACCACTTTAGGGTTAAAAGCTAAGGAATACATGGATTCCGGGTCTTTGGTTCCGGATGAATTGACAATTGGAATTGTAGCTGAAAGATTAAAAAAGGCGGATTGTCAAAATGGCTTTCTCTTGGACGGGTTTCCCCGTACGGCTGCCCAAGCGGATGCCTTGGCTAGGATTCTGACCGAAATGGATTTAAACCTCAACGGAGTAATTTATATTGACGTTGATAACGATATTCTCTTAGAAAGATTAACCGGCAGAAGGGTTTGTAAACAATGCTCCGCAACCTACCACATCGTTTTTGCTCCTCCTATAACCTCAGGAAGATGTGACAAATGCGGTGGAGAACTCTATCAACGAGATGATGATACTTTACAAACGGTAGAAAACCGCCTGCAAGTTTACAACGATCAAACACAACCTTTGCTTGACTACTACCATAAAGAAAACTTATTAATAAGAATAGACGGAAACCAAGGGATAGATCGGGTTTTCCACGATATCCTTAAGGCTTTGGAGTATAATCAATGATTGAGCTTAAAAATAAGGAACAGCTTGCTAAAATGCGGGTTGCTGGTCAAATAGTAGCCGAAGTACTGGAGCTAATGAAAGAACTCGTTAAACCGGGAGTGACCACTTCAGAACTAAACAGAGCAGCAGAAAGACATATCAAGAAGCAGAAAGCAATCCCAGCATTTAAAGGGTACAATGGTTTCCCGGCGACTCTTTGCACCTCCATCAATGAAGAAGTAGTGCACGGAATTCCCGGTTTAAGGGTCTTAGAAAATGGAGATATTATCAGTATTGACTGCGGTGTTGTTTACTCCGGTTACTATGGGGATTCAGCAATTACTCTTCCAGTGGGGGAGATAAGCGCGGAGCGTCAAAAACTTTTAGCAGTCTGTGAAGAATCATTAAAGTTGGGTATTGCCCAAGCCTTGAAGGGGAAGCGCCTTTTTGATATTTCCCATGCTATTCAAAGTTACGTGGAGCAAAACGGAATGTCAGTAGTGCGAGATTATGTAGGACATGGAATCGGCACAAAAATGCATGAGGAACCGCAGATCCCTAACTTTGGCAAACCCGGCAGAGGGCCTAGACTCGAGATAGGAATGGCCCTGGCGATAGAACCTATGGTCAATTTAGGAGGCTATGAGGTGGAAGTCCTTGAGGACAACTGGACAGTAGTAACCAAGGACAGAAAAGCCTCGGCACATTTCGAACACACAGTGGCCATAACAGAAAATGGCCCTGAAATACTAACTCGATTATAAGTCTAAAACCGGAAAAAAAGTCAAAGGAGGGATATGCTGATGTCAAAAGAAGATGTTATTGAAGTTGAAGGAAAAGTAATAGAACCGTTGCCAAATGCGATGTTTACAGTAGAATTAAACAATGGGCATAAAGTCTTAGCACATGTCTCTGGAAAGATAAGAATGCATTTTATTAGGATTCTACCAGGGGATAGGGTCACCGTGGAGCTCTCTCCCTATGACCTGACCAGAGGACGCATTGTATATAGATATAAGTAGAGGGAGGGATTACAGGTGAAAGTAAGGCCTTCTGTGAAACCAATATGCGAAAAGTGTAAAGTTATCAAAAGACATGGAAAAGTGATGGTCATTTGTGAAAACCCAAAGCATAAGCAGCGCCAAGGGTAAAATTGAAGTGCGAAACACGAAGCACGAAATGTTTCGGATATAATAATCAAAATCTTAGGTTAATTAAAATATTGAACATCGAACTTCGAGTATCGAAAAAAACGGGGGTGTGTATTTTAGATGGCACGTATCGCAGGGGTGGATATACCCCGAGACAAACGTGTTGAGGTGGCTCTTACGTATATTTATGGAATTGGAGCTTCTCAATCTAGAAAAATTTTGGCCAAAAATCAGATTAATCCTGATACCAGAGTCAAAGATCTTACTGATGGCGAAATTGCCAAAATCAGGGAAACAATTGATAAAGAATATATTGTTGAGGGCGACTTGCGTCGCGAGGTAGCCCTTAACATCAAAAGATTAACAGAAATCGGTTGCTATCGGGGTTTACGTCATCGCCGAGGATTGCCTGTCCGGGGGCAGAGAACAAAAACTAATGCTCGAACTCGAAAAGGTCCGTCTCGGGCAATTGGCGGCAAGAAGAAAAAGTAAAGGAGGGCATATTAAGGAATGGCACGTAAAGTAGCTCGTACCAGACGAAGAGAACGCAAAAATATCGAAAGTGGCGTAGCGCATATCAAATCTACCTTTAATAATACTATTGTTACAATTACTGATACCTCTGGAAATGCAATTTCCTGGGCCAGTGCAGGTGCACTCGGATTTAAAGGTTCCCGAAAAAGCACGCCCTTCGCAGCTCAGATGGCGGCTGAAACTGCTGCAAAGGCGGCTATGGAACATGGCTTAAAATCGATAGAATGTTTTGTTAAAGGACCTGGCGCTGGGAGAGAAGCAGCTATTAGAGCCCTTCAGGCCGCAGGCCTTGATGTAAACCTTATCAGGGATGTTACTCCAGTTCCTCATAACGGTTGTCGTCCGCCCAAACGTAGAAGAGTATAAGGAGGTGTAGGCATGGCAAGATATACAGAACCAGTGTGCCGGTTGTGCCGGCGTGAAGGACAGAAACTATTCCTTAAAGGCGACCGTTGTTATAGTAATAAATGTGCAGTGGATCGTCGTCCCCATCCGCCCGGAATGCATGGACAAAGCAGGGGTAAAAAACCGACCGAATACGGTATTCAGTTGCGAGAAAAACAAAAAGCCAGAAGAATTTACGGCGTTATGGAAAAACAATTCAGAGGCTACTTTAAAAAGGCCGCTCGCCAAAAAGGTAGGACTGGGGAAAATCTTCTCCGCCTCTTAGAGCGTCGTTTGGATAATGTGGTCTACCGTCTTGGGTTTGCAGCATCCAGACCAGAAGCTCGTCAGTTTGTAACTCACGGTCATATTACCGTTAATGGAAAGAGAGTTGATATTCCTTCCTACTTAGTTAACGTCGGAGAAGTTATATCTTTTAAAGAAAAAAGTAGGGAGATAAATAGAATTAAGGAATTGACTGAGGCTCTTGCAGATCGGACAGTGCCCGCTTGGCTCAGCCTTGACACTGAGGCTGTTACAGGGACCGTAATTCAAATGCCGTCTCGTGAGGATGTTCAGATTCCGATCGAAGAACATCTTATCGTTGAGAGGTACTCACGTTAAACTTTTCCGAGAAAGAAGGTGCATCAATGTTAGAAATAGAGAAGCCCAATATCGAATGTGTTGAGCGGTCAGAAGATAATACTTATGCCAAATTTGTTGTTGAACCCTTGGAGAGAGGTTATGGTATTACCCTAGGAAATTCGTTACGCCGAATTTTGCTCTCTTCCTTGCCGGGTTCAGCGGTAACTTCAGTAAAAATTGAAGGCGTTCTTCATGAGTTCTCAACCATTCCAGGAGTCTTGGAAGACGTAACGGAGATAATCCTCAACATTAAATCCCTAGCGCTTAAGGCCCATACCGATGAATTACGCGTTCTGCGCTTAGAATGTGAAGGAGAACAGGTTGTTACTGCGGGAGATATTATTACCGGACCTGACATAGAAATTTTAAATCCTGATTTAAAAATTGCAACTCTTGATAAAGACGGCCGGCTTTATATGGAAATGACCGTGGAGCGTTCTCGTGGATATGTGCCAGCGGAAAGAAATAAAAAACCGGATCATGCCATAGGCGTCATACCGGTTGATTCGATTTTTTCACCAATATATAAAGTAAATTATGTTGTAGAAGACACCCGGGTTGGTATGATGACTGACTTTGACAAGCTAACCCTGGAAGTCTGGTCCAATGGCAGTATTACACCCCAAGAAGCTATAAGTTTAGCCGCTAAAATTTTGAGCGAGCATTTAAATCTGTTCATTGGCCTAACGGACCACCTAGACGGCGTTGAGATCATGGTCGAAAAAGAAGAAGAAGCTAAGGATAAAGTCTTAGAAATGACCATTGAAGAACTGGATTTATCCGTCAGATCCTATAATTGTCTGAAAAGGGCTGGGATTAATACTGTTGAAGAGCTTACTCAAAGAACAGAAGAGGATATGATGAAAGTCCGCAATCTCGGACGTAAATCCCTGGAAGAAGTCCAGAATAAACTTAAAGAGTTAAACCTAGGATTTTCCACTTCGGAAGACTAAGTTATAAAGGGGGGAGCATAGTTGTCGTATCGCAAGCTAGGAATGGACTCAAGCCACAGAAAGGCTGTCTTAAGAAATATTGTCACCTCATTGTTTAAGCACGGACAGATTGAAACCACTGCCGCAAAAGCTAAAGAATTGAGTTCCTTGGCGGAAAAAATGATCACTCTTGGCAAAAAGGGAGATTTGGCCGCCAGGAGACGAGCATTGGAATTTTTGTTAGATGAAACAGTAGTCAAAGAACTATTTGAAAGCATTGCCCCCAAATATGCCGACAGGCAGGGAGGATATACCAGAATAATAAAAAAGGGTTTTCGCCGTGGAGATGCTGCGGAAATGGTATTGGTAGAACTGATAGATTAAACTTATGCGGTCAGGTTGCTTGAGCATAGAACCTGGCCGCCTAAGAATCAGTTTTAGAGGTGGCGTGAACAGATGCGGAACATCGCTTTGCGTTTAGCCTATGACGGTACTAATTTCCACGGTTTTCAGCGTCAGCCCGCTGAACATGGGCCAACCATTCAAGGAGAACTGGAAAGGGTCTGGAAGAAGCTTTTTGCCGAAGAAATTTCAATCACAACCGCCGGTAGAACAGATGCTGGGGTTCATGCCGCTGGCCAAGTGGTCAATTTTTGGACTCAAGCCCGTATTCCCGAAGAAAAGATCCCAATGGCCTTGAATAGTATTCTCCCCACAGCCATCAGGGTATATAAGGCCCAGGAGGTGGCCGGGGATTTCAATGCCCGTCTGTCTGCTAAATGGAAGAGGTATGATTATCTGATAAATAATAGTGAGATTCCGGACGTCTTTACCAGGCATTACTCCTTACACGAACCCAGACTTTTGAGAGTAAACCGAATGCAATTGGCAGCCTTCTATTTAGAAGGGCGGCATAATTTCAAAGCCTTTACGGCGTCCGGTTCTTCGGCCAAAAGCTTTATCCGCACCCTTTATCATTGTCGAGTTAGCAAGCAGGGGAACTTTATCAGAGTCACTTGCGTCGGCGATGGTTTCTTATATAACATGGTGAGGATTATCGTCGGCACGCTTTTATATGTGGGGTTGGGAAAAATTTTGCCAGAGGAGATACCGTTAATTATTAGATCTCAAGACCGTGTTAAAGCTGGGATTACAGTACCGCCCCAAGGTTTAATTTTAAGTTATGTACATTACGATGGGGCCGTCGTGTAGGTCCGCAAAACATTGACTTAAATAGCAATTTTCGATAAAATTTCAAAGGCGATTCTTTTTGGCGAAACGTGAAAGAGCCCCTCACGTTTGGCTTGGAATAGAACTTGAAAACTAATCTTGATTGATTCGATAAATGGAGGGAACAGTATGACCACTCAATTTGCGAAAGCCGATGAGGTGGAACGTAAGTGGTATGTCATTGATGCTAAAGGCATACCCTTGGGCAGGGTTGCAGCAGAGGCCGCACGTCTGCTCAGAGGTAAACACAAACCAATCTTTACCCCTAATGTGGATACAGGTGATTTTGTAATAATAGTCAATGCTGAGAAGGTTGTCTTAACCGGCAACAAGCTCGATAATAAAAAATTCCGTCGCCATTCGGGATATCCAGGAGGTCTAAAAGAAATGACCTATCGGGTTCTTATGAAAAGAAACCCCGAAAGAGCGATGGAGCACGCTGTAAAAGGAATGCTTCCTCATAATAAACTGGGCGCCCAGATTTATAAGAAGCTCAAAGTTTATAGGGGAGCTGAACATCCCCATTCGGCACAGAAACCGGAAAATTGGACGATTAAATAGATTTAAAGGAGGTTAAAGCGTGTCTGCACAGCTTCAATATCAAGCAACCGGAAGAAGGAAAAGTGCGATAGCCCGGGTTAGACTGGTGCCGGGTAACGGAAGATATTTAATTAATGATCGGGAACTCAATGAATACTTTGGTAAAAAGACGCTGGAAATGATTGTTCAGCAGCCTTTAGAAATAACTGGAACCCTGGGTAAATACGATTTACTAGCCCGGGTTCACGGTGGGGGAACAACTGGTCAGGCCGGCGCTCTGCGCCTGGGCATTGCTAGAGCTCTATTAAAAGCAGATCCTAGTTTGCGTCCGACCTTAAAAAGAGCCGGATTTCTAACCCGTGATCCGCGGATGAAAGAACGTAAAAAATACGGACTTAAAAAAGCCCGTAAAGCCCCGCAATTCTCCAAACGTTAATTTCTTGTTTCATTACACACGAGTTTGTTTACAATTACAAAGTTTGCTTATCGCAAGCGCCAACCGTCAGGGGGTTCATTCCCTTTGGCGGTTTTTTTGTGT
>JBMNOZ010000024.1:0-18951 GCA_050943335.1 Desulfitobacteriia bacterium
CAAAAAGACATTTTTTTAATAAAACTTTATCTGTTATCAACCCTTGGTCATCCATAGCCAAAACTTTTTTCTTATCCTCTTCCGTAGCGAACAGGTATTTTTTATAAATAAGCACAAATATAAAAGTGGTAATAAAAATCATAGGTAGAATAATAGGAGCTACGTTGACTATAAAATCCATAAAACTTAATCCTACGCTGGCGCCGATCATTATATTTGGTGGGTCGCCGATTAAGGTCGCTGTTCCCCCAATATTAGAAGCAAAGATTTGGCTGATAATAATAGGAATGGGCTTAAGCTTTAGCTGTTTGCAAACGTCCAGTGTTATCGGCAGAATTAATAAGATTGTTGTCACATTATCCAGTAAAGCAGAACAAACGGCGGTGATTAAAGAAAGGTAAACCAGGATTTTCCAAGGCTCACCCTTGGCGATTTTTACAACTTTAACAGCTATGTATTGGAAGCCCCCTGTTCTTTTAGTAATCATAACGATCATCATCATACTGATTAAGAGGCCGAGAGTATTAAAATCAACGGTTTCAAAGGGGTTTTCCTGGCTTAAAAGTCTAGCCAAGGCCATAAGTATTCCGCCGCTTAAGGCGACAATAACCCGATCAATTCTATCGATAATAATAAGGGCGTAAGCTAGAACAAAAATTACTGTTGATAAAATCATTAGTGGTGTAAATTCCAATTTAATTCCTTCTTCCAAATATATTTAGTTATTGTTGTATTCTATTATAAATTGCTTTATGGCGGCATAAAAATTCCCCCTTAAACAAGTATATTTGCTTCAAGCCTTGAGCCGGAAGCAAATAATTATTTAATAAAAGCTTGTTATCGGATGCAGAACGCCCTTTTTAGTATAGCAAAAATCGACTAGTGTTTTCAAACACTTCTCAACCTGCTTCTTGTAGATTTCCTTGTCTAAAAAACTGGAGGAATTCGAAGTTAATAGAATAGAAAAACCGCTTTAAATGCGGTTTTTCAAAAGGTTATAATATCCAATCTTTACATTAAATAGCGAAGTACTAAATAAACGGTACTGATAACAATTGTAAGCAACATTATCGGGAAACAAACCTTGAAGTAGGATATGAAGGTAATCTTATGTCCCGCTTCTTCTGACATTCCGGAGGCTACCACATTAGCACTGGCGCCGACAATTGTGCCGTTGCCTCCTAAACAAGCACCTAAGGATAGGGCCCACCATAAGGGGGTAATGGTTAACCCAGTTAAAGCTCCGACATCTTTAATTAAAGGAATCATGGTGGCTGTAAAAGGAATATTGTCTACAAAGGCGGAAGCGATAGCTGAAACCCATAGAATTGCTAAACCTAAGAGTAACATGTTATCTCCTGTTGCCCCTACAATGGTAGTAGCCAGGTATTTTAGAACGCCGGCTTTCTCTAAGCCGCCGACCATCATAAACAGCCCGGCAAAGAAAAAGATTGTTTTCCATTCCACTTCCTTAAAGACTTGTTCAGCGGGAACTTTAGAAATGAAAAGTAAAAGAACGGCACCGGTGATGGCGATAACTGAGGACTGGTATTCCAGGGCTCCGTGGAGAAAGAACCCGATGATTGTCAGGGTCAAAACAAAAAGACATTTTTTTAATAAAACTTTATCTGTTATCAACCCTTGGTCATCCATAGCCAAAACTTTTTTCTTATCCTCTTCCGTAGCGAACAGGTATTTTTTATAAATAAGCACAAATATAAAAGTAGTAATAAAAATCATAGGTAGAATAATAGGAGCTACGTTGACTATAAAATCCATAAAACTTAATCCTACGCTGGCGCCGATCATTATATTTGGTGGGTCGCCGATTAAGGTCGCTGTTCCTCCCACATTAGAGGCGAAAATTTGGCTGATAATAATAGGAATGGGTTTGAGTTTTAGCTGTTTGCAAACGTCCAGTGTTATCGGCAGAATTAATAAGATTGTTGTCACATTATCCAGTAAAGCAGAACAAACGGCGGTGATTAAAGAAAGGTAAACCAGGATTTTCCAGGGCTCGCCCTTGGCGATCTTTACAACTTTAACAGCTATGAATTGGAAAATTCCGGTTCTCTTGGTGATCATAACGATAATCATCATACTGATTAACAGACCGAGAGTATTAAAATCTACGGTTTCAAAGGGATTTTCTTGGCTTAAAAGTCTAGCCAAAGCCATAAGTATTCCGCCGCTTAAAGCTACAATAACTCGATCAATTCTATCGATAATAATAAGGGCGTAAGCTAGAACAAAAATTACTGTTGATAAAACCATCAGTGGTGTAAATTCCAATTTAATTCCTCCTTCCAAATATTTAATTATTGTTGTATTTTATAATAAATTGTTTTATGGCGGCAAAAAAATCCCCCTTAAACGAGTATTCCGCCGCTTAAAGCTACAATAACTCGATCAATTTTGTCAATAACAATAAGAGCGTAAGCCAAAACAAAAATAACTGTGGACAAAGTCATAACAGGTGTGAATTCCATTTAACTCCTCCCTTACTTGTTTTTTCTCCAGTAACCAAACATAAAAAAATAGCTTTTTAGACGCTTATGGCAATTATAGCAAAGGAAAACTTAATCTTCAATCAATTCTAACATTTTGCTCTACTCGCAAATATAATTAGGGAAGAGAAAAAGGATATTCCTGAAGGATTATGGAGGGAATTAGATTTTCAATTTTCCAAAAACGGATTATAATATTAGAATAGCTAATCCAGCTATAAACAGATAGGACTTTTAAAGGATGCGGAGGATGCGATGGAAGAAAAAATTTTGAAGCTGAAAGAATACCTGCATATGGACTCTTTATTACCTTTTGCAGAATATAAAGAGTTTTATACCGAGGTAATTGAAGAGCTTAATAAAAACTACTCGGAGTTGGATCAAAAGGCTCGTTTACAGGCCCGTTATATATGCAATACTATAAAAGTCAATGCGGAAAGCCGGGCCCGGGGGAATAAAATTAACGGTAAAGCTTTTAAAAAAATGGCAGCGAAGTGCGCTTTTTGGGTCGAAGCCATTGACCATCGCCTGGGAAAAGAAGGGTTAGATTTAAAGGAAATTAATAGACTAATGGAAGAAATAAACAAGACTATGGAAGTGGAAGAATAGTAGTGGAGTGGGCGTTTTAGACTTTTTTTGAGGAATTGGCATGAAAATCATTCTCTCTCACCGTCACCCTGATTTTGACGCTTTAGCCTCTATGGTGGCAGCTCGAAGGTTAAATCCCGAAGCGATTATAGTTCTGGAGGAAATAACCGAAGTTGCAGTGAGGGCTTTCTTGGCTTTGGCCAAGGAGCACATTCCCTTTGAACGCTTTAAGAATATAGAATTAAGCCGGGTAAAAGAAATAATTCTTGTTGATACCAACGATCTTGAAAGGGCTTTAGGGAATAAAGAACGGGTTCAAAAATTATCCGGGGCTAAACTCAGAATTATCGACCATCACCCTTATCAGGGACCGAAAAGTGAAAATTTAACCATTGAGCCGGTAGGGGCTTGCACCACTTTATTAGTTGAAGAGATTATTAACCGAGGTTTAGAAATCAGCAATATTGACGCTACAATCATGGCTTTAGGAATCTATGACGATACAGGCAGTTTACTTTTTGAGAATACAACGCCTCGCGATTTGAAGGCTTCTGCTTATCTTTTAGAGCAAGGGGCTCGGCTCAGTATTTTGGCTGATTATTTACGGCGCCCTTTGACAAAAGACCAGACCGCAATTTTTCAACAGTTGCTGGATAATGGCCGTATAGAAAGAATAAATGGTTTGTCTATCTATTTTTCTTACGCTGATTATCCAGAGTATATTGGTGGAATGGCGCTTTTAGCCCATAGAATTGCTGATTTAGAAAAGGCGGAGGCTAGATTTCTTATTCTCAAAATGAAAAACCGAATCTTTTTGATAGGTAGGGCAGCGAGCGACAAGGTCGATGTCAATATTATTATGCGGAGTTTTGGAGGCGCAGGTCATAGGAGAGCTGCCTCAGCGGTAATAAAAGATGGAACTATTGAAACTGTGCTTGATAAATTAAGAAAAGAAATCCAAGACACTGTCAAGAAGCCCTATTTAGTAAAAGATATTATGAGCTATCCGGTAAAAACCGTATTCGCCGAAACAACAATGGAAGAAGTAAGCGAAGTCCTTTTAAAATATGGGCATACCGGTGTACCGGTTGTAGAGGGTAATAAGTTAGTAGGGATAATCTCTCGTCGGGACGTGGATAAAGCTTTGAAGCACGGGTTAATGCATGCCCCAGTTAAAGGTTTTATGAGTAGAGAGCTGGTTGTGGTTAAGCCCGAGGATACCTGGGAAGAGGTTCAAAGGCTTATGGTCCTACACGATATTGGCAGGCTCCCAGTGCTGGACAACGGGGAGTTAGTAGGGATTGTTTCCCGTTCCGATATTCTCAGTCAGCTATATCAAAGAGTAATACCTACGGCTGCTGAGCTTGCCAGGCAGAGGAGTGTGGCTCGCAAAAAAGAAGTTCTGAAAAAAATTCAAAAACTCCCTCCTGTTTTGCAATCTTTATTAGGAAAAATTAAAGAACAGGCTGTTCATTCAAGTTCTGCTGTTTATTTAGTAGGTGGATTTGTGCGGGATTTGCTGCTCGACATTCCCTGTACGGATTTAGATATTGTTGTTGAGGGAGATAGTTTTGCTTTTGCCGAGAGTTTAAAAGCGGAGTTGCAACCTATAAAATATACCGTTCATAAGTCTTATGGCACAGCCCAGTTGGAATTAGAAGGCGGGATCTGTATTGATATTGCTAGTTCAAGGCGGGAAGATTACGATTATCCCGGAGCTTTGCCCCGGGTAGAGATGTCAACCCTAAAAGATGACCTGTTTCGCAGGGATTTTACCATCAATACTTTGGCCTTATGTCTAGGCGAAGATTGTTTTGCAGAAATAATTGATTATTACGGAGGCTGGCGTGATTTACAACAGCGCCTTATTCGTATTTTACATAATTTAAGTTTTATAGATGATCCGACGCGAATGATGAGAGCAATCCGCTTTGCCGGGAAATATGGTTTTAAACTGACGAGAATGACTTCGGAAGCTATTTCTATGGCCTTGGAAACCGACGCTCTTAGAAAGGTCAGCGTGGAAAGGTTTACCGAAGAATTGATTCTAATATATTCAGAACCTCAATACCGGATTATGGGGCGGATGCTAATAGAAATGGGGATCTTTAAAAATTGGTTTGGCGAGGATTGGGCGTGGGATTTTTCCGGATCAGGTAATGCTGATTGTCTGCCCTTGGAGAAAAGGTGGCTGGCAAGTATAAAAAACATTGACTATAATGGAATAATAAAGATATTGGACCGGCTAAGACTTAATAAACACCTTCATAAACTGACCACTGATTATTTACGGGTGCGAGAAAAATTACCTGGGGTTATTCATAGTCTTCGGGAAATAGATGCTTTACTTGCCGACCAGCCCCAAGTATTGTTGGAAGTTTTAGCGGAACATGAAAAGTTTGCTCCTGCTTTGGAAAAATATAGAGCTGGTTTAAAAACTATGAATATGAAAGTTACAGGAACCGATATAATTAATGCTGGTTTAAAACAGGGACCGCTTGTTGGCGATCTCTTACGAGAAATCCGGGGACTTTGGCTCGAGGGTCAAATAAAGTCCAGAGCTGAGGAAAACAAGTACCTAAAAGAAAGAATCAAACAATTAAAGTCCTAAAAAATATCTTCACCACTGGAATCGGAAACAGAATTAGAAAGGGGAAAAACAGTTGAAAAAAAGAATTTTTAGCGGTATGCGGCCTACGGGCTCGCTTCATATTGGGCATTTGAGTGTTCTGGAGAATTGGGTTTCTTTGCAGGACGAATATGAATGTTATTTTGGGATTGTAGACTGGCACGCTCTGACTACAAGTTATGAGGACAAGCTGGACTTTAAAGGATTAATTAAAGAAATGGCTTTAGACCTGCTGAGCGTCGGTTTGGATCCTTCTCGGAGTGCTATCTTTGTACAATCTGAAGTTAAGGAACACGCTGAGCTCCATCTTTTATTCTCAATGTTTACACCTTTATCCTGGCTGGAAAGAGTTCCGACTTACAAGGATCAAGTCCAACAACTTGGCAAAGAAGGTAAAGATCTTCGTACTTATGGTTTTCTCGGTTATCCATTACTTCAAGCTGCTGATATTTTGGTTTACAAAGCTGAAGCTGTTCCGGTAGGAGAAGATCAACTTCCGCATATTGAGTTGAGCAGGGAGATAGGGAGGCGATTTAACCATCTTTTCGGGAAAACCTTTCCTGAACCTCAAGCTTTAATTGGTGAAATACCGCTTTTGCCCGGTGTTGACGGACGGAAAATGAGTAAAAGTTATAATAACACTATATCTCTTTCGGCCTCTAGAGAAGAAATAAATTCCAAAGTCAAACAGATGATAACCGACCCGCAGAGAATCCGAAAAGACGATCCCGGACACCCTGAAGTGTGTGTGGTCTCAAAATTTCATAATATTTATACCCCTGATGTTTCAAGAATTGAGCAAGAATGTATTGCGGGTCGGATTGGGTGTGTCGCTTGTAAAAAATATCTAGCTGAAAATCTGGATCGAGTGCTTGCCCCTTATCGGGAGCGGAGAAAACTATGGGAACAGGAATCAAAAATCGAACAAGTACTGAAAGAAGGAGCCGAGAAGGCTCGGGTAACTGCAGCCCAGACCATGGACGAAGTTCGGAAAGCGATGGGAATTTAATGCCTGACGGTATAAAGACTCCCTATGTTGAACTGCCGGTTTTTCAAGGCCCTCTGGACTTGCTTTTACATCTTATACAACAAAACAAGGTCGATATCTACGATATACCTATCGCCACCATTGCCGATCAATTTATGGCCACCGTGCGGAAAATGGAAGAATTGGACTTGGAAGTTACCACTGAATTTTTAGTTTTAGCGGCTCAACTTTTATTTCTTAAATCCCGTCAACTTTTGCCCCGGCCCCAAAAGAGCGAGCAAGAACTGGAGTTAGAAGAGGAATTGAAACAAGATTTGGCCGCCAAGCTCTTAACGTATAAGGCGTTTAAGGAGGCTGCCGATTATTTGGGTTCTAAGGCCGAATCTTCGGGTTCTAAATATTTTCGGGAAGTTGACCTGGAAGCCTTACTTTCGAAAATGAAACCTTCCAACCCTCTGAGCGGTGTTCAAATTGAAGATTTGCTCCAAGTTTTAAAACAAATAATAGCCAGGATTGATGAAAGCCGGGAGATTCATTATGTTGAAACAGAAGATATCTCGATCGAACTCCTGGCTAGGGATATTTTAAGGAGAATGGTATTCAGTCCTCAAGGTATAAAGTTTGATCAATTACTTCATTACCAGTCGAGAGTTGAGATTGTAGCGGCTTTTTTAGCAGTGCTGGAGTTACTTAAGCAGGGAAAAATCCGCGCTGAACAAAACAATAAGACCAAGGAAATTTTTATGGTTCCGACAGCTAGGGCTTGGGAATTTGAAAACGAGGTGTCGGTATAATGCTATTTTTGGAACGAGAGACTGCTGCTTTGGAAGCTTTATTGTTTGTGGCTAAAGAACCGTTAAGTATTGGCAAACTCGCTGAGATTCTTAAGATATCCCCAGAAAGTGTTTCTGAACTGCTTAAAATTTTGAAAGAGCGCTATGCTTCCCCTGGAAATGGGTTAACGCTTGTCGAGCTGGAAAGCGGTTTCCGCTTGGGAACAAAACCTGAGTTGTCCAGCTATATAGAAGATTTATATAAATTACCGGCCCAGACTTTTTCTAAGGCCGCCCTAGAAGTGTTGTCTATTATTGCTTATAAACAGCCCGTAACGCGCGGTGAAATTGATTTTATCCGCGGAGTGCAATCAGATAGCGCTTTGACAACATTAATAGAAAAGGGAGTAGTCAAGGAGATTGGTCGTAAGAACGGACCGGGCAGGCCGATGTTATACGGTACAACCGATGAGTTTCTTGCCCATTTTGGCTTGAAATCACTAGAAGAATTGCCGAAGCTGGAAATTAACCTCGAAAAGGAAAACACCGACCAGTAGCTATGTTTTTTTGCTTCCCGAAATTATTGAAATAACCTCTACCTTGTGATATTATAATTTAAAGTTAGTGCTTTTTCGAAAACTTGGGGCTATTTTAAAGCGATCGGAATGTTGAAATTTGCGGGTAGAGGAATACCCGTTTTTTATTTAAGGACTAATGATTTTTAAAGGAGGATAAGGTTGTGGCAAAAAAAATACTGCCTTTTTCAGCAGAGAAGTTACAGGAGATTGTAGAGGAATTTGGAACGCCCTTCCATATTTATGATCAACAAGCTATTGTGGATAATGTTCGTAGATTGAAAAGAGCTTTTGCCTGGGCGCCTGGATTTAAGGAGTATTTTGCTGTCAAGGCCACACCAAACCCTCATATTCTGAAATTTTTGGCCGCAGAGGGAGTCGGTGCGGACTGCAGTTCCATGGCTGAATTGATTTTGGCGGAAAGAGTCGGGATAACCGGGGAGGAAATAGTGTTCTCTTCCAATAATACTCCGGCTGAAGAATATCGAAAAGCTAAAGAATTAAGAGCGATAATCAATTTAGACGATATCAGCCATATTGACTTTTTAGCTCGGGAAGCAGGAATGCCAGAGATGATTTGCTTTAGATACAACCCCGGTCCTTTAGGTCAAGGTGGAAATTCCATTATCGGTAATCCGGAAGAAGCAAAATACGGGGTGACCAAAGAGCAGATCTTCGAATGTTATCAACAGGCCAAAAGTTTGGGAGCTAAAAGATTCGGCCTCCACACCATGGTAATTTCCAATGAGTTAGACCCTAATTATTTTGTGGAAACAGCCAGAATGATGTTTGAACTCGCAGTGGAGATTAAGAAAAAGCTAGGTTTGAAAATAGAATTTATTGATCTAGGCGGGGGAATCGGGATTCCTTATCGCCCGGAGGAAGAGAGCGTTGATTTAGAGTACTTGGGGCGGGAAGTCGAAAAGGTTTATAAAGAAATATTAGTTGCCAATGATTTACATCCGGTGCGAATAGTAATGGAATGCGGCCGAGTAATTACCGGGCCCTACGGTTATTTGGTTTCCAAAGTCCTGCACAAAAAAAATATTTATAAAAATTATGTAGGTTTGGATTCTTGTATGGCGGATTTAATGAGGCCCGGGATGTACGGAGCTTACCATCATATAACAGTAAGCGGCAAAGAAGATTGGCCCCATGATCATAAATATGATGTCACGGGCAGCTTGTGTGAGAACAATGATAAATTTGCCATTGATCGGATGCTCCCCAAAATTGAAATTGGCGATCTTATTGTTATTCACGATACCGGAGCGCACGGCCATGCCATGGGCTTTAACTACAATGGAAAACTGCGCTCTAAGGAACTTTTGTTGAAACCTGACGGGCAAGTGGAAATGATCCGTAGAGCGGAGACCATCGAAGATTATTTTGCGACCTTGGATTTTCCCAAATTATAATTCCTTCTTTTAATTAAAACAGCGTTAAAGGCACACCCCAAAAGGATTGTTACACAGCTCCAATATAGCCATAGCAAGAGGATCATTATTCCACCGATACTACCGTAAACAAGGGTGAAGGAATTAAAATGTTTAAAATAGATTGAAAAAGCAAAGGAAATAAACAACCAGCCTCCTGCTGATAGAACAGAACCCGGTAAAACTGTTCGCGGGGTATATTTGGCTTTTGTCGCTATCTGGTTTAAAGTAATGAAAGCAAAAACCAAAAAGACAAAGAGAAACGGAAATCGGAATCCGGTCCTTAAAAAACCGTGTTTCTCACCGAAAAATTGGACTATTATTGAGAGTATTAAAGTGAAGGATACAATTACTAAAGCAGCAGCTGAAGTCAGGGTTAAACTGATGAAGCTGCGTTTTTCTTTTAAATCATAGGCTTTGATCATCCCTCTGATTAAAGCTTTGATTCCGTTCATAGAGGCCCAAAGGGTTCCGATCATTCCGATGGAGAGCAGGGAAGGTTTACGAGTAGCGAAGATTTCGTAAACGATGTTTTCCACTAATTGATATATATCAGGAGGAAATAAATATTTTAAATCATTAAAGATCTGCTCGCTGCTGAGATCGGCAAAGCCTGCTAAGGTGAAAAGAAAGAGCATTAAAGGAAAGAAGGACAGGATTAAATAATAAGTTACCTGTCCCCCCAAAGCTAGGAGTTCGTTTTTTTTGATTAGCTTCCAAAATTCAAACCAAAATTCTCGCCATTTCAAAAGAGTCCCTCCGAAGGAAAACCATTAGTAAAAAATCTAAAGAATGTTCTCAAGGGAGATATCATCTGATTGATGGATGTCGGTTAGCAAAATGATAAGAGTATTTAACTCCGCTAAACTCAAACCTTTCTCTTCAGAAGCCGCAAATTGGAATAGTTTTTGGAAAGAAATCTCGATGTTTGTAAGTACATTTTGATGCAGGACCATGGCTAACCATTTTTCTTTTTTAACCCAGTTTTGATAGGTGTTTTTTATTTCATAAAAAGCTTCTTCCCATCGATCCTCCTCAATTAGAATTTCGATTTTCCCCACTTGAGATTGCAAAGCGTGGGTGGTTTTCTTGACCTGGCCGGTGATGAAATACGAAGCGCTGAGCAAAATTATAAATCCTAAGATAACAATAATATAAGAACGTTTCATCTTTTTGCCTCCCGTTGTTACTTAGCCTTGGCTTGAACAAATATTTTTCCGTTTGTATCTAAGGTGGCAATAAAAACATCCTTGGGATCTTCAATATTTGCTTTTTTCAATTCTTCAAGCAACCATTTTTCTGTGACATTGGCGTCGAGGAAGTTTTTTCGTTGCAATCTTCCGTCCATGATCAGGGTATAAGCAAAGTTTTCTTCTGGGACCTGCAAATTATGATCTTCAGGTGTGGCGGGACGTTTCATTGCCTTTGGGAACACACTTAATTGTCCGTTGGTTTCCAAAATGGCGTATTCTACATCAGCAAGGCTAGCAATGTTTTTAGAACGGAGCTGTTCTAGAAGGTCGCTTAGGTTATAGCGGAGTCTTCGAAGTTCATCTTCCAGGATATGACCTTTATTAATAAGTATTGTCGGTCGACCACAAATAAACCCTCGAGCTTTTTCACTTTTTAGGGAGAGCAGGGATATTGTGATCCCTAAAAGCGATAAGACACAAACGGGGACTAAACCGGAAATCAATGGGGTGCCTAATTCCTCGCTAGGAATGGCTGCTAGCTCGGAAATCATTATTATAATAACCAATTCGAAAGGTTGAAGCTGGCCAACCTGCCTTTTACCCATCAGTCTAAGAATTAAGACGACAATTGTATAAAGAATGATGGTCCTTAAAATAGCTACAAACAAGAAAAAAACTCCTCCATTCTTTTTTGCCTGGAGGCAAAAAATTCTAAGCAGGTTTGAAAAAGGCTTGGGCCTTTCGTTATTTTTTCCTTGTTTAGGAGAATTATACCTAAATCCTGGATAATTCCTACTTCATTCTTCCCAAGAGCAGGGTTTTAGTATACAATGAATAAAAAGATTTAATATCAAATATTGATATTTAATGGATGATGAGGGGGAAAATTGGTGTTTGAGAACGACATTCTTGTTGCTGGGGCTGACCCCGGATTTGGTGCCATAAAACTAGATGTTGGAGATAAAAAGATTTTATTTCCGGCTATAATTTGTAATGGAGGAGAAAGAATTTTCTCGACTCTGGGCAGAGGAGAGGAAGAGAAGGGTAGCGATATCGAAAAACAAATTGCTTCTTTGGATGTAATTGTGAGGAATAACTCAACAGGAGTGGAAAGGCATTATTTTATGGGGAGCTTGGCCGAAAGCTTAAATCCTAAAGAAGCTCATTATTGTTGGGACGAGGACAAATCTACCGATGAAGAAGCGATGTCGTTATTAATCGTAGCTCTTGCTCTGGCCCAGCCTTATTCTAAAACGAACATTTATTTAGGAACTGGAGTGCCAGTCAAATACTACGCTGCCCTTAAAGATAAATACGAAGCCGAATTAAAGGGTTCTTTTTCAGTTACTTTCTTATCAGGACCTTTTAAAGGTCAGAATCGCAGTATGAATATTTTAAGATCTAGAGTCCTCCCTCAAAGTTATGGTATTTTTATTAAGGAAACCCTTAATGAAAGCGGGGAGCCTAAAGACCCGAATTTATTCGGAGGATATGTAGTTGCTATTGATCCTGGTTTTAGAACTACCGACATTGCTACTTTTTATGATGGTATAATGCTTGATCCCCCCAACTCTTTCAGTATGGAAAAAGGGTTGCAATGGGTTTATGCTGGCGTGGCAGAAAAGCTTAAGGAAATGACCTCTAATCATACGAATCCTATAGAAACTGATGATAAGGAACTCGATAAGGTCTTTAGAGTTCACAAAGGTTTTTACCCCTGGAACAATGGGGCTATTGATCTTAACCCCGTTAGAAATAGAATGCTGTCCCAGTTGGCGGCCGATATTTCCAGAGAAATTATGAAAACTTTAAAACCTATGGCTGGTAGAATACACACGATCTTAGTAGGGGGCAAAGTCGGGGAAATGGTTTTCGATTATCTCAATTTGGATAACAAAGTCTTAATCGAAGATCCTCAGTTCGGAAATGCTACCGGATTCCGAATTATGGCCGCTAATTTGGTAAATAACTTAACAAGGAAAGTAAATATTGACCAATGAAAACCTCAGGTTATTTAGTGTTATACATATCGGAGAATGATGATTTTGAACTATGGCGTGCTTTGTGCCAAATCCCGCCGGAAAAAAGAGCTGCTACTGTGAAAGCTGCGCTTCAGAACTGGCTGTTGCAAGAAGAGGCCGGTATAAGGGCGGAAAAAAAGGCCGCTTATACAAAGCTGCCTGAAAGTTACGTTAATCAAAGTCCGGTGGGAGAATTAGCTTTGGAAGAGTTGGGGTTAGACCTAGCCCCAGAGTCCTTAGATTTTGATTTATCTGCAATGGAAGAGTCTTTGCCCATCTCAACGGCGAGGGATAAAAGTCCCTTGCCCGGTCTTGATTTTCTGTTAAACAATGTTATCGGCGAGGAAGATGATGAAGAAGTTATAGAGTATTTTAAAAAAACAAGGGCAGTTAAGGAGGATGATCTCTAGTCTAACTGTATTTTTCAACATTATACCTCTCGAGAAGTTCTTTTTTGCTAATCCAAACAATTTTTGGGGTTTTGCCAAGGCTAGCGGTATTTCTTTTTCCTCCAGATGGGTGATAGATATGAACAATTATTTTTTGGAAAAGAGCGACTAGACGCCCGTCCCGGCCGGGATATTCCTGAACATTAAAGCCCAGTTTTTTTACTCCTCTATTGATCAAAGTCAACCCAAGGTAGACTTTGATATTTTGATGTTTGGGGTTATTTGCAATATACTTCGCCAAGTCGGGTAGAGAGCGGAGAGCAAGCTTTAGGGCCCGTAAGCCGGTTTTCTGCAGATCAGGACCAACAGATTGAAATCTGAGGTTATCGAAGTGGATTTCCCCAACCAGGTCCCCTTTTGTGGCCATAACCTGTCCGTCAGGGTGGATTAAATCCGGTCCTCGATAACGGGATACTTTTAACCGAAATAGATTAAGGTGGTCGATGCGCTCGATATTGTAAATTTTGACGTACAGTTGCTCCCATTTTTCCCAAAGGGAAAAAGTCAGTCGCCTGCGCCAGGACCAAGGGGGAAAAGTCAATGGAACAATTGGGAGCTTGAGATCCTCCCTAATTTTATGACAGAGTTCATCTAGACAGGAAAGAGTGTTTTCTGGGGCCCCTTCTTGCCCCCCACTGTCGTGGAGGAGGATAATCGAGCCTTCTTTGGTGCGTCTAATGATCCTGTTGATGATTTGAGCCGGGGATCTTTTTTTTAACCAGTCCATCCCGTGAACATTCCAAGCTACTAACCTTTTTTTTCTTTTAATACACCAGAAAAAAAAGGCTAAGTTGGCGCTGCCCCACGGAGATCTAACGTAATGAACTTTTTGCCCAGTAATGTTTTCTAAAGTGCTAATTCCTCGATCCCAAAGAGCCCAAGTTTTCCAGGGTGACATTAACCAGGCATGTTTGTGGACATAGCCATGGGAGCCAATTAAATGTCCTTCTTCTAAAATTCTTTTTACAATTTCAGGGTATTGAGCTGCTTTTTCACCGTTTAGAAAGAAACAAGCTTTGATATTTTGCCGAGCCAAAATCGTTAATAACCGAGGCGTGTAATTAGGATCGGGTCCATCATCAAAAGTAAGTACCACTCCCGGTGAGTACTGACGTTTCCAAGAGCCAATGCCTAAAAAATGAAGAAAAACTTCTGGTAAAAGTAAATAGAGGGCTAGGCCCCCGAAAACAATTGCTAAGAAAAGATATAAAAGCTCTGGGAACATCTGCTCTTCTCCTTATCTAGTACCGCACGACAAAGAAACTTCCTCTGAAAGAGACTTGGTTTTAACAGGCAACTGCGTTAAGATGTCAATAATTTTTTGCCAAGCAGGACCTTCAATTTGTTCGAAATAAGAATCTACTCTATTTCGCCATAGTTTGTGTTCATTTTGGGATTTGAAAAACTGGTCTAGTTGATCGGGTACAGCTTGATTAGGATCTAGAAGATAAATTAGCTTTTGGTTAAACAAATACCGTTTATTTATTCTTTCTTGACCGGGGAGGGAAGAATGAACAAAGATAGGGATTCTTTTCGAAAGAGCTTCGCTCACGGTTACTCCTCCGGGTTTGGTGATCAGGGCATCTGTTTTGTTATATAATAAGTTCATGGTTTCGCGAGAGGAAATATAAGACAAAGGTTTGATATTATTTTTTTGCAGAGAGCTGACTTCTTTATATAATTTTTTGTTTTTGCCGCAGAGTATAGTAAAAGAATAGTCACTGTTTTCAGAGAGATTGGAAATAAGGTTATCCATATCGCCTAACCCTTCATTTCCGCCAGAAATCAAAATATTATAAGGCGGCTCCGGTTTGTAGGAAGGGCGGGGAGTAAAACACTCATCAACGGGAATTCCGGTTATAAAGATATTCTCGGCCTTAATCTGATGTTTTGTTATTAATTCGGCCCGGATCTCTTTGTTAGGAACAAAATGATAATCAATGCCCTTAAGACCCCACAATTTATTGATAAAAAAGTCCGTGTACACATTTATTACCGGCGGGGTTGCGATTCCTCCGAGTCGCAATTTATCAATAAGAAAAGAAGGCAGCGCTTGGGTGCAAACAATTAAATCTGGATTTTCTTCAGTGATAAGATCTCTCATCTTATCTAGGAACTTAAACTCAAACCATTTGAAATGTTTGGAAGATTTTGAAGGGTAAATAAAGTGGCGATAAAGTAAATTAAAACTCTGAGGAGCATGGTCAATCCAGGTCAAATACGTGAACCGGAAAGCTTTTTCTAGAACTTTATCGGCATAACTTAGGAAATCTATTTTAGTGTATTCCACATCTGTAAGTCTTCGTTCTAAAGAGCTTATCAAAGCATCTGCGACGGTATGATGCCCTGTTTTTATTTGCAGAAACGGTAGGAACAATATTTTCATACTGATTCTCCCTTATTTTGGTAATAAAACATTTTGCACCAAAATACTAGACTGCATTCTCAAAAGGTTTGTTTCCCTAGTTTTTCCACCCTGTTAATTTATATTCTTTGGAGACGGTAAAAAACGTCCTCTTGGGAGCTTATATTTCATAGTATATATTACAATATCTGTTTAGAAGGGGCAATGGGGAGCTTGAGAAAATGGTGCAATTGAGTCCAGAGGAATGGGTTTTAAAACCAATAAATTTGAAATAATAGTAAAGCAACATTGCTATTTCGGCAAAATCTACTATACTAAAATGTAGTATCTTATGAGGCGAAGTGTTCAGAAATTATTTCTTTGGGGGGTAACGATTATCAAAAACTCAGCTTCTACTTCAAACTTCATTTATAACATCATTAGGGAGGACTTAAAAACAAATAAACATGGTGGTCGAGTGCATACCCGTTTTCCCCCTGAACCCAACGGCTATTTACATATCGGTCACGCTAAATCTATTTGTCTAAACTTTGGTTTGGCGGAAGACTTTAAGGGATTGTGTAACCTTAGGTTTGATGATACTAATCCCAGTAAGGAAGAAAGCCAATTTGTTGAATCGATCCAAGAAGATATCCGTTGGCTCGGTTTCAGTTGGGATGATAGACTATATTATGCTTCAGACTATTTTGACCAGCTTTATGATTTTGCTGTTCAGTTGATAAAAAAAGGGTTAGCCTATGTATGTGATCTTTCGGCTGAAGAGATTAAAAAGTATCGGGGCACCTTAACGGAACCGGGGATA
Organism: Desulfitobacteriia bacterium; assembly: GCA_050943335.1. Lineage (GTDB taxonomy): Bacteria > Bacillota > Desulfitobacteriia > Desulfitobacteriales > Syntrophobotulaceae > JBMNOZ01. The sequence continues at coordinate 16,327 of JBMNOZ010000024.1, forward strand.
AATAGCCCTTACCGGGAGCGTTCGGTGGAAGAAAACTTAATGCTGTTTGAAAGGATGAAACAAGGGGAGTTTCCTGACGGATCTCGGGTTTTGCGAGCTAAAATCGATATGGCATCTCCTAACTTAAATATGCGTGATCCGGTAATCTATCGGATTATGCACGAGAGGCATCATCGAACCGGTGATAAATGGTGTATTTACCCGATGTATGATTTTGCTCATCCTCTATCCGATGCTATTGAAAAAATAACCCACTCTATCTGTACTTTGGAATTTGAGGATCATCGCCCGTTGTATGACTGGTTTATAAAACACCTGATTAAAGAAGATCAACCGAAACAATATGAATTCGCTCGTCTGAACTTAACAAATACGATAACCAGTAAACGGAAGTTGCGCCGGCTCGTGGAGGAAGGTTATGTTCAGGGGTGGGATGATCCGAGGATGCCGACGATATCCGGTTTTCGCCGTCGAGGTTACACCCCGGAGTCAATAAGGGATTTCTGTGAGAGAATAGGGGTTGCCAAAACCAATAGCGTGGTCGATATCGCTTTGTTAGAGCACTGTATTAGAGAGGACTTAAATGCCAAGGCTCCTCGGGTAATGGCAGTGCTTGATCCTCTAAAAGTGGTTTTGATTAATTATCCTGAAGATAAGGTAGAACAATTACGGGCAGAGAATAATCCCAACGATCCGGAAGCCGGAGAAAGGTTAATAAATTTCTCGCGGACTCTTTATATTGAAAGAGAAGATTTCATGGAAAACCCTCCTCGGAAATACTTCCGGCTCTCTCCTGGGAAAGAGGTTCGGCTTAAATACGCCTACATTATAAAATGTGTTGAGGTTATAAAAGACGAAAACGGGGAGATAGTCGAGATCCATTGTACCTATGATCCGGACACCAAAAGTGGAGGTCCAGCAGCTTCTCGAAAAGTAAAAGGAACTTTGCACTGGGTATCGGCTATGGATGCTATAGATGCTGAAGTCAGGATCTATGATTATCTGTTTAAAGAAGTACAAGAGGACCAGGAAGACGAAGATGAATCAGGTAACGATGATGATTTTATAGCCAAAATTAATCCCGATTCCTTGAAAGTACTGAAAAATTGCAAGGTTGAGCCTTTATTGGCTCAAGCTTTACCTGAGGAAAAATTTCAGTTCTTGAGGCAGGGCTATTTTTGCGCTGATTTAAAAGACCATTCCGCTAAAAAACCGGTGTTTAACAAAATAGTCGGTTTACGGGATAGTTGGGCAAAAATTAACAAAGGGCAGAAAGAATAAAAGGGAACGTCAAGTGTATAAAGGAATATTAGCAGCATTTATCGCTTATACCCTTTGGGGGATTTTGCCCATTTACTGGAAATTTTTAGATCGCATCTCACCTGATCAAGTGCTTGCCAACCGGATAATCTGGTCCTTTGTTTTTGTTGCTCTAATAATAATCGGTCAGGGAAGATGGAAAGAGGTTAATCCTTTTCGTTTAAAAAAAGATAATTTATTACTATATCTGTGCGGGATTATAATCAGTTTTAATTGGTTTATCTTTATTTATGCGGTTTTTACAAATCGGATAGTGGAAGCTAGTTTAGGCTATTATATAAACCCTTTGCTTACTATATTTTTAGCCCGGATAGTTCTAAAGGAAAAACTGACAGGATTGCAAGGGGTAGCTGTGGCTTTGGCGGCAGCGGGAGTGGCTGTTCTAACTTTTAGTCATGGCTCCTTACCTATTATCTCCTTGACCTTGGCCCTTACTTTTTCTGTCTATGGACTGATGAAGAAAAAAATTCAAATTGAAGCCCTACCTGGTTTAACTTTGGAAACATTTATTGTTTTACCGCTGGCAATAGGATATCTAGTTTTTTTACAGACTAAGGGCCAATTAGTGTATCCTTCCTTGGTTGCTTGGGAGTGGATTTTGCTCTTAGGTACTGGAGTTGTTACAGCGGTCCCATTGCTTTTATTTGCTTTTTCGACCAGAATCATACCCTTAACTACTGTAGGGTTTATCCAATATTTAAGCCCGACAATAAGCTTGTTGATCGGCGTGTTTATTTATAAAGAGCCTTTTACTGTTCATCAGGCCATCGCCTTCTCCTTCATCTGGGTGGCGATCATTATTTATTCCTGCACACAGATGAAAGATTTTTCGCGAGATAAGAGTTTTAAAAGTATAAGTAAAAAGCAAATAGGTTGAATAATATAGCGGTAAAGGAAAAACAAGAAGCATTCCGATTAAGGAATGCTTCTTGAAATCATATAATCACGTTAGCAAAATCTTAGTTAGATTTGTTGACCGTTTTTAAGCTGTTTTTCTGCGAATTCTACCATCCGCTTGGTCATATAACCACCGACTGTCCCGTTTTCACGAGAAGTGCGGTCCCCACCGAGGGTTGCACCAAGTTCGTTGGCAATTTCATATTTCAGTCTTTCTAAGCCTTTTTCCACTCCAGCTTCCTGAACTGCTGGCTGGTTTGAACTTCTTCCACTAGGCATGTCGTTTCCCTCCTTGAAAGTAAATATATTTTATTTTTGGAGTCGCTAATATTATTTGATTTTCTTGCTTTATTACTCAGGTAATTGTTTGTTTTAATTTATGTAATATCCAGAAATGGTATAAAATAA
>JBMNOZ010000009.1:0-77569 GCA_050943335.1 Desulfitobacteriia bacterium
AGATTGCCTGAGAAATAGCATATAAAAGTGATTAGAATGTTAGGTTTATATATCCATGTTCCTTTTTGTTTAAAAAAATGCAGCTACTGTTCATTTTTTTCTGTTCCCCGTACAGAACAAGTTTTACGAATAAAATTTTTAGAAGGTCTAGAATACGAAATACAGTTGCGATTTAAGGAAGTTTTGGCGGGAGTTTCCTCTCTTTTTATAGGTGGTGGAACACCGACCGTTCTAGAAACGGAAGAATTAGAACGGATACTTAAAGCTATCCACGCCCGCTTTGAATTTGCGCCCCCGGATTTAGCCGTAGAGAAAACAGTCGAGGCTAATCCCGGCACCTTAACAAGCGAAAAGTTAGCAGTCTTAAAAAAGTATGGTATAAATAGAATCTCCTTGGGAGCTCAAAGTTTCACGGATTCTGTGCTTAAAACAATTGGTCGTTCTCATAGGGCCTCGGATATTACCAGAAGTGTGAAATTGATCAGAGACCACAAGATCGATAATTTAAACTTAGATCTTATCTTTGGTCTTCCAGGACAAAATATCCTGGACTGGGAAAAAACTTTGCGTCAAGCGGTGGCTTTAGAACCCGAACACCTCTCCCTTTATGCTTTATCTGTGGATGAAGGGACTCCTCTTTGGCACCAGGTTAATGCTGATCGGAATAATTTACTCCAGATTCCGGATGATGATTTGCAGGCCGATATGTATGATTTAGCCGTTGAATATTTGAAAAGCCGGGGTTATTCTCATTATGAAATTTCTAATTTTGCCCTCCCGGGATATGAATGCCGGCATAATTTATCTTACTGGGAGGCTAAAGACTATATCGGTGTGGGGCCGGGGGCTGTTTCTTCCCAACAGAAAACAAGGACTAAAAATATTGAAAATATTTATGGGTATTGGGCAAGACTTAAAAAAGGAGTAATGCCTATCGAGAGCAGCGAAACTCTATCTGAGGATCAAATTCTCTTTGAATATATAATGTTGGGTTTGAGAACAGCAAAAGGTATTGATAAGGAGTTGTTCGCCCGGAAATTCGGTTGCGATATTCGGGATATTTACGGTGAAGTTTTGTCAGACTATAAGAAGAAGAAATTTTTACTTGAAGAAGATGGAAGAATTAGAATTCATCCTTCTTATTATTTTGTTGCCAATTCGATTATCAGCGGGTTCCTTCGTTAATTACCGGGCCTGAAATTATTGCTTTAGGAAACTCCTTTTTTCCCTTGACAACTTTTTTCTAATTTGTTAATGTAAAAGCAAGCGATTAGCACTCACCTCAACAGAGTGCTAACAATAGAAAACTTTAATATTTCTATTCGCCTGGAGGTGGCCTCCATGAAAATGAACGAAAGGAAAAAGAAGATCTTAAAAGCTATTATCCAGGACTATATTGCGACAGTCGAACCCGTCGGTTCACGGACCATTTCTAAAAAGTTTAAGCTTGGGGTTTCGCCGGCAACGATCCGCAATGAAATGGCGGATCTGGAGGAAATGGGTCTAATTGAGCAGCCCCATACCTCAGCGGGCAGAGTACCCTCGGATTTAGGCTATCGTTACTATGTGGATTGCCTAATGAGCCCCTTGGTTCTCAATGAAGAAGAAAAACAAACAATCAATCGGGAAATTGCTAAAAGATTGGATGAGGTTCAAGACCTTATTGAATATACCGGGAAGCTGATTTCGCAGGTTACTAGTCTTACTAGTTTAATAACCGGGCCGAGGAGCAAGGAAAACACTATCCTGAGTAAATTATATTTTCTTCCGTATGAAATCGGAAAAGCTATAATGGTCTTGGTCAAAGAAAATGGCAAGGTAGAAAACAGCATAGTGGAGATCGGAGAAGATACTACTCCCGAGAAGTTGCAGGTTCTAGCCAATATCTTTAATGAAAAACTAAGCGGGTCTCGAGTGCAAGATCTGAAGAAGGGGTTGCTCCAAGAGATCTTTAGTGAACTTTCTAGAAAACGACAAATGATTGATGGAGTAATCTCGATTTTGGAAAAAATATTAGCAGATTCGGAGAATAGCAAAAAAGATCGGGTTTATCTGGATGGTACGTTGAACATGCTCAATCAACCGGAATTTCGGGATATCGAAAAGGTTAAAAGTCTCTTTTCGGTATTTGAAGAAAATGCGCAGTTAAAAAACCTCTTATATCCTGCTGAGGAACAAGAGGGTCTGAGAATTACTATCGGTTCTGAAAACCCAAACCTGTTTTTTAAGGATTTTAGTGTGATTTCAGCTAACTACCAGATAAATGGTAAACAGATTGGTACAATTGGAGTTTTAGGTCCCACGAGGATGGATTATAGCAAAGCAGTAGCAATTGTTGATTATATGACTAAAAGCTTGACTCAATTGTTGAGTGAAAGATATGGCGACAAAACCCGGGGCCAGGAAGGAGGCTAATTTTGTGAGTGAGCACAAAACTTCGTCCGCTGAAGAATCTCTTTGTGAAGAAACTGAAAACAACACAGATTTAGAGACTGATATCGAGGATAATGACGATTCCCAGCAACTGCGAACGGAATTAGAGGAGGCGAAATTGAAAGCGAAGGAATATTACGATCATTTACAAAGGTTAAAAGCGGAATTCGATAATTTCCGAAAAAGAACCGCTAAAGAAAAGGGAGAGATCGCTAGATACGCCTCGGAAAACATTATCCTCTCTTTATTGCCCATCTTAGATAATTTTGAGAGAGCTTTGGAATCAGCCCAAAATAACCAGGAGTTTGACTCCTTTTGTCAAGGAGTGGAAATGATTTTCAGGCAGTTGTTAAAAGTTTTAGAGGAGGAAGGGCTGAAACCCATTGAAGCGGAAGGAAAACCTTTTGATCCTAACTTACACGAAGCTTTTATAAGGGAAGAAAGTTCTGAAGAGGAAAACATTGTTCTAGAGGAACTTCAAAAAGGATATTTTTTAAAGGATAAAGTTATTAGACCTAGTAGAGTGAAAGTTTCGTGCAAGCTTTCCGATTAGATTTTTTTGAATTATAATTAAGCGTTTAAGGAGGAACTTAAAATATGAGCAAAGTAATCGGTATCGATTTAGGAACTACAAATTCTTGTGTTGCAGTATTAGAAGGGGGAGAACCCGTAGTTATACCTAACCCGGAAGGGGCTCGAGTAACCCCATCTGTTGTGGGTTTTTCCAAAAGCGGTGAAAAATTAGTTGGTCAGGTGGCCAAAAGGCAGGCTGTATCCAATCCCGATAATACGGTGCACTCTATAAAACGCCATATGGGATCGGATTATAAAGTTACTCTTATGGGTAAGGCTTATACCCCCCAGGAAATCTCAGCTATGATTTTGCAAAAACTAAAAAGCGATGCGGAAGCGTATCTGGGGACTTCGGTTTCCAAGGCTGTAATTACTGTTCCGGCTTATTTTACTGACTCCCAGAGGCAGGCTACAAAAGACGCCGGTACTATTGCCGGTCTGGAAGTTTTAAGGATTATTAACGAGCCCACAGCGGCAGCTCTAGCTTATGGTCTGGATAAAGAAGCTGATCAAACTGTTTTAGTATATGATTTGGGCGGAGGCACTTTTGATGTTTCCATCCTGGAGTTAAGCCAGGGAATGGTAGAAGTGAAAGCAACCAGCGGGAATAACACCTTAGGCGGGGACGATTTCGACCAACGTTTGATCGACTATATCGTTTCCGAGTTTAAGAAAAGTCACGGTGTTGACCTCTCTAAAGACCGTATGGCTTTACAGCGTTTGAAAGAGGCAGCGGAAAAAGCTAAGATCGAGCTTTCCGGGGTCACCCAGACTAATATTAACTTGCCGTTTATCACTATGGCCGCCGAGGGACCTCTTCACCTGGATCTAAACATCACCAGGGCAAAATTTGAGGAACTGATCGGCGATTTAGTTGAATCGACCTTAGGACCGGTCCGCCAAGCTATGGACGATGCAAAACTTACCTTTAATGATATACACCAGGTTATTTTGGTAGGGGGCTCGACCCGCGTACCGGCTGTCCAAGAAGCGATTCGTAGAGTAAGCGGTAAAGAGCCACACAAAGGGGTTAACCCTGATGAAGTGGTTGCTCTCGGGGCTGCTGTTCAGGGCGGGGTCTTAAGCGGCGAAATGAAAGATATTGTTTTGGTTGATGTGACTCCGCTATCTTTGGGTATTGAAACTTTAGGGGGAGTGTTTACGAGAATTATTGATCGGAATACCACAATTCCAACCACGAAATCCCAGATTTTCTCTACTGCTGCGGATAACCAGACCACAGTCGACATTCATGTTCTCCAAGGAGAACGGGAAATGGCCCGTTACAATAAAACCTTGGGGCGTTTCCAACTATCCGGGATACCGCCTGCTCCGCGCGGAGTACCCCAGATTGAAGTTAAGTTTGATATTGACGTCAACGGAATAGTGCATGTTTCAGCTAAGGATCAGGCAACAGGTAACGAACAAAAAGTTACGATTACTGATTCCACAGGTTTAAGCAAAGAAGAAATCGAAAGAATGCGGAAAGATGCCGAGGCTCATGCCGAACAGGATAAGAAGCAAAGAGAATTAGTGGATACCAAAAATGAGGCCGATTCTTTGGCCTACCAGGCAGAAAAAACACTGAAGGATTTCGAGGGTAAAGGCGATCCAGCAGAAGTGGAAAAAATCAAAACCGCAGTTAAAGACCTTAGGGATGCTGCAGCGCAGGATAATGTTGGGGATATTAGGGCCAAAATAGAAGCCTTGACCACAATTCTATATCCTTTTGTAGAGAAAATGTATAAACAACAGGGAACGGCAAATGCTTCCCAGGATACCGGCCCTAATCCTGAGCAGGATAAAACCGGGGATGCTGATGATAATGTGGTTGATGCGGAATATACAGAGGTTGATAAGGAAGAATAACTCCTTATAACATTAGTTGCTTAGAAGGTGTATAATATAAAATGGAGATTTGCCGGGGAGGGGCGCAAAGTTATCTTTGGGCCCACTTCGGCTCTGGGCTAAAATATTTTCACACAGATTATTGGGAGGAGTTTCGGCAAAGCCAATGAAGCGGGATTATTATGAAGTATTGAATGTAAGCAAAACAGCCAGTCTTGATGAAATTAAAAAAGCTTATCGTAAGATAGCTAGAGAAAACCACCCCGATGTGAAACCAAATGATAAAGAAGCAGAGGCGCGTTTTAAAGAAGCAACCGAAGCTTATGCCGTGTTAAGCGACCCGGAGAAAAGAGCCAAGTATGACCAGTACGGTCATGCCGGAGTTGATTTTAACGGCCAGGGATTCGGTGGTTTTGGTGATTTTGGAGATTTCGCCGATTTTGGTCTTGGTGATATATTTGATATGTTCTTTGGCGGGGGGATGGGTGGAACCGCTCGCAGAAGTGGCCCTGTAAGGGGCGCGGACTTACGCTATGATTTGTCAATTACTTTAATGGAGGCCGCCTTTGGGGCCAAGAAAGAAATTGAAGTGCCCGTCTCGGAAGATTGTTCCGTGTGCGGTGGCAGCGGCGCTGCCCCCGGCACTCATCCGACCACCTGTACTCAATGCGGCGGTTCCGGGCAGGTAAGATCTGTCCAAAGGACTATTTTTGGTCAAATGGCAACAACTCGCACTTGTGGTACTTGCAATGGGGAAGGTAAGGTGATCAAGAATCCCTGCGAGAAATGTCGAGGACATGGTAAAGTCCGGGAAGTCAAAAAGATTCAAGTCAATATCCCCAGGGGTTCTGAGGATGGTCTAAGCCTCCGTTACTCTGGCAAAGGAGAGGCGGGGTTAAGGGGCGGCCCTTCTGGCGACCTCTATGTAGTCCTCCATGTTGAACCTCATGAGTTTTTTGAAAAGAACGGGAACGATATTTACTGTGAGATCCCGATTACTTTTGTACAGGCTGCTCTTGGTGATGAGATCGAGGTTCCTACCTTGCACGGGGAAGTGAAAATGAAAATTCCTGAAGGAACTCAAACCTCGAAAGTATTTAGACTCAGGGGACAGGGTTTCCCTTACCGTCGAGGAGGCGGCAATGGCGACCAGCATGTTCGGGTTATTGTCACTACTCCGACGAAGCTTTCCGAAAAACAGAAGAAACTGCTTAGAGAATTCGGGGAGATTACAACTCAGGATCAACAGTTAGGTAGAAAATCATTCTGGGATAAGGTTAAAGAAAATGTTAAGGATGCTATCGGTTAAGAATAGGACGGGGTCTATTCCAGCGATAAGGGGAGAAAAGAAATGGATTGGATGGAAGTGGCGGTGACGGTTTCTTCGGCAGGAGAAGAAGCTGTTACCCATATTTTTTACCAGCTCGGTTCTAAAGGTGTTGTTGTGGAGTCTGAAAGTTTAATTAAGGACTATATAGAAGCTGGGGTCTGGGATTACCATGACTTTGGAGAAATTAAAGATACAGGTAAATGCACTATTAAAGCTTATTTTCCCAAGGATGAGAATTTGGAAGCCAAAACCGTCTTGTTAAGGGAAGAATTAATATCCCTCCAGGAAATGAACCCCGATTGGAGTATTGAAACTGATAGTATGATTGTGAAAGAAGAAGACTGGGCTAACGAGTGGAAGAAATATTTTAAACCTCTGCGGATTGGACGTCGATTCCTTATCAAACCCTCCTGGGAAGAAATAACTCCCTGCTCTGAAGATATTGTTATCGAGCTTGATCCCGGGGCTGCTTTTGGAACGGGAGCCCACGCGACAACTTCACTTTGTCTTAAAGCTATGGAAGAACTGATCAAACCGCGGGATATTGTCTTTGATATCGGGACAGGATCTGGAATTTTGGCCCTCGCTGCCGGTAAGCTAGGGGCTTTGGTTCAAGCTACCGATGTCGACCCCCATGCGGTAAGCATTGCCCGGGAGAACGTGCTCTTAAACGGGCTTTCAGATCGGGTGAAGGTGGAAACCGGAAATTTGGGAGCTGTTTTTCAAGGGCAGGCCGATGTTGTGGTCGCCAATATTATCGCTGAGGTTATAATCGATCTGGTACCCCAATTGACAAAGATATTAAAAACTCAGGGGTTATTTTTGGCTTCCGGCATAATTAGCAAAAGGGTTCCGGAAGTAATTAAAGAGATGGAAAAAGTTGGTCTAACAGTGGTGGACAAAATTGAGGACTCCGGTTGGGTTTTGCTTATCGCCGCTTGGGCCGACCCAAAAAACAGACAATAGGGGATTTTAACCATGCGCCGTTTTAAAATTTCAGCCTTGTCACCTACTTATTTTCAGATTAGCGGTGAAGAGTTTTATCACCTGACTAAAGTTTTGCGTCTTCAGGAAGGGGAGCAGGTGATCGGTTTTGATAATTCCGGTCGCCAGTGGCTCGGAATTATTTCCGAACTTTCCAGGGATACTGCATATTGTCAGATAATAAAGGAAGAAACCCCTTCTGTAGAGGCGGGCACCAGTGTTTATTTAGTGATGGGTCTGGCTAAGGGCGAAAAAATGGAGTGGGTGATCCAGAAAGGAACGGAATTGGGCATGAAGGGTTTTGTACCCCTAAGGGCCCAAAGATCTGTTTTGCAATTGGAGGGTAAAAAGGCTGAAGACAGAGTTCGACGCTGGCAGAGGATTGCAACCGAAGCTGTAAAACAGTCCCGGAGAACTATTGAGCCTAGGGTAGAACGGATTGTCGGCTGGTCTGAACTTAAGGGTCTCTTTCCGACTCAAACCCAATGGTTATTGGCTTACGAAGAAGAAAAAACAAAGCCCTTCAAAAAGGCGTTGCCAAACCTGAATTACAAGGACCCGATAGCGATTTTAATTGGGCCCGAAGGGGGATTTGCTCCCGAGGAAGTAACTTTAGCTCGTCAAATGTTAGGGGCGGAAAGCGTATCTCTAGGACCGAGGATTCTACGGGCCGAAACTGCTGCTCTCGCTTCTTTAACAATGGTGCTTTTTTATCATGGGGATCTTGGTTAGATAGAAGGTTGAATTATTGACAACAGGGGGATTGGCAGATGAAGGTCTGTTTTTTAACCTTGGGGTGCAAAGTGAATCAGACTGAAAACCTAGCTCTTGCCGAGCAGGCTGCTAGAGAAGGTTTTGAAATTGTAAAAGAGACAGAGAACCCTGACGCCCTGATTATTAATACTTGTACTGTAACTGCCATAGGAAGCAAAAAATCTCGTCAGCTCATCCGCAGGGTTGTTAAAAATCATCCCCGGAGTTTGGTGGTGGTAATGGGTTGTTATGCCCAAATCCATCCGGGAGAGGTAGCTAAGATTGAGGGGATTGACTTGGTGCTGGGAACACAGGACCGACGTTTAGTAGTAAAATTCCTGAAAGAAATGCAGGGGCGGAAAAGAGATAAACCAATATGGGGGGTCAAGGATTTTACCCGCCAAGGAGTGGCTTATGAGGAGCTACCCCTGATCTCCGGTTCGAGGCGGGTTCGGGCCATGTTAAAAATTCAAGATGGCTGTAGCCAGTATTGCACTTACTGTATTGTTCCTTATGCCCGGGGTCCTTCTCGCAGTCGGAAACCGGAGCAAATTATTGCCGAGACCAAACAGCTTCTGGAAGCGGGTTATAAAGAGATCGTTTTGACGGGAATCCATATTGGGGCTTATGGTCAGGATTTGGAGCCTAAAACTAGTCTGGCAGAGTTAATTTCCCAACTTGCGGACCTGGACGGAATGACTAGATTGCGCTTGGGTTCTATTGAACCAATGGAATTTTCTGAAAAACTTCTAGAGTTAGTTACTTCAAAGCAAGTGATTTGTCCTCATTTCCATATTCCTCTCCAAAGCGGTGCGGATAAAATTTTAGCCCTGATGGGCAGGCCTTATTCAACGGCAGATTACGCTATGCTCTTGCAAAGAATCAGAAAGAAACTTCCGGAAGCGGCGATCACGACTGATATTATGGCTGGGTTCCCTGGGGAGGAAGATGGTGACCATCAGCGGACTTTAAAGTTTATCACCGAGTGTGATTTCGCTAGTCTTCACGCTTTTCCTTATTCTCGCCGTCCCGGTACTCCGGCAGCGGAAATGCCGGCTCAGATTGCGGGAAAAATCAAAAAAGCAAGAGTTAGGGATCTTACGAAAATCGGGGCTGAGAGCAGAAAAAAATATGCCCGGAAATTTGTAGGGAGCCCGGTGGAGGTATTGGTAGAAAGAGTGTGGGAGAATGGCAGTGCCGAAGGACATACCAGAAATTATCTGCACTTAAAAATTCCACCTTCCTCAAATGGGGAGAAGTGGTCCGTTGGTCAGCTTGTAACTTGTGAATTCAAGGAAGAATATCTCTTGTAAAGGTTTTATGTTTTTTTTTCTTGGCTATGATATATAATAATAATTATCAAAAAAATCGGGGATAGTTAATGAAGTATTTCAAGCAGTGGAGAACAAAAATAGGTTTAATATTGATTATTATAATCGCCTTAAGTTTTCTGTTATTTAAAGCCTCTTTTTATTACCAAATCAGAAGCTATGTTGCTATGTATTTTTATAGTAAAATTGAGATGAAGAACAGTGTTTTTAAGGAACAGAACATTAACTTGGAAATTCCGGGGGGATCTGAGACTAAAAAGAGAGATTGGTTCCCCTATGTGTTGGCGTTTAATGACGAGAAAGGTTTTTCCAATTATCTTGGGCGGGACGTATCCCTCTCTATTCTATATAATTTTGGCGCTTTTAACTGGAAAAGCAGCTCCTCCACGATTTTCGAAGTAGATTCCCCCTATTTCAATAGTTTTTATGGAGCCTATGTCGTCAAAGAAAACAGTTCTGGCCAAACATTCGGTTTTCAAGACAACGGGGAGCCCAACATTAAGGAAATCTTAGCTTTAGCGGAATACGACTATAAATACTTGGTACTCCAAGGTTTGGGGTGCCCAGCGGAGAAATTAAGAATGGAGGTTTTGGATTTTGATTTTACCCAAGATATTGAATATCTTGATCGAGAAGGCTGGACCGAAATAAACGCTCTGCTGCTGGCAAATAGTGTGGAGCACCGGTACAAGGGGCCGAAGAGAGCCTATATTCAATACGGGAATCCCCGGAAAAAAGAAGCCAAACAAGAGGATTTCAGGTTAATCATTATCAATGGCAAGGTTTATGCCAAGTATTTCCCGGAATTTGAGAGCACGCTTCTTTTCTACATCCTATCGCCAAATATGGATACCATTGAAGAATGTGAGCGGGAGATTCTCAGTAAGAGCAGGATTTATAAATCATAAAAATAATTTTGAAAGGAGTAGGAAGATGACTAATTGTATATTTTGCAAAATTGTGAATAAGGAACTCCCTAGTGAACGGCTTTTCGAGGACCAGGAGATTTTAGCGTTTAAAGATATCAATCCTGTGGCGCCTGTACATATAATGGTAATACCGAAAAAACATTTGGCCAGCGTTAACGACCTTACGGAAGAGGATACGGCAACAATCGGCAGAATATTTTTGGTAATTAAGGATTTGGCTCGCCAATTAGGAGTTGCCGATACCGGCTACCGGGTGGTCACCAATATCGGTTCGGATGGCGGGCAGGAGATCGCTCATCTCCATTTTCACCTTATCGGTGGGAAAAAGTTGGGAGGGAAAATTGGCTAGATTGTTTTCTCTAGACAAACCCCAACACTTCCGAGAGTGGGAAGTGTCAGCTTGACGTGTCTATATCCGTCCTATATAATTAATCTTGGACTTAGTTGACCAGTGGAGGGAGGGATATAAAAAATGAGTGAAGTTAGAGTTGGAAAAAATGAATCCCTAGATTCTGCACTCCGCCGGTTTAAGCGAAATTGTCAACGTTCGGGAGTTTTGTCAGAGGCTCGTAAACGTGAGCATTATGAGAAACCTAGCGTAAGGAGAAAAAAGAAATCCGAGGCAGCGCGCAAACGCAAATTCAAATAAGGAGTTGGCTCCAAATTGTCCTTAAAGGATCGCCTACTTGAGGATATGAAGGTTGCGATGAAGGCCAAAGAGGAGGGGAAAGTCAGACTTTCTGTCATCCGAATGGCTCGGGCCGCAATAAAAAATGCTGAGTTAGACAAAAATTGCGAGTTGGACGATGCTCAGGTCGTAGAGGTATTGGCACGGGAACTGAAGATGAGGCGAGATGCTATGGAAGAATTTTCTAAGGCAAACCGTCCGGATCGAGTTCAAGAACTGCAGATAGAGGCTGACATCCTCATGGAATACTTGCCTCAGCAGCTTACTGAAGAGGAAATCCAACACATTGCCGAGGAAATTATCGCTGAAACTGGTGCCCAAGGCCCAAAGGATCTGGGAAAGGTGATGAAAATCATTGCCCCCAGAGTTAAAGGCCGAGCAGATGGAAAACTCGTTAACCAAATAGTAAGAACGCTTTTAAGCAACTGAATTAAAGGGGACAAAGCGGGATAAGAGTATAGATTGAATCTCTTATCCCGCTTTCATGTAGTCCCCTTGACTTATTTGCACTCTGTTGCCTAAGGCAATCAAATCTGTGCTGAAAGCACTCGCTTTTTACTTCAGAGTTATTTCTTGACTCACCGCCCGCAGTATTTGGAAAGAGCTTGTTCAAATAATTTAGTATGGACAATTTCGTCCAAGATGATCCGACGGAGGATGGACTGGACATAGGGGTCTGAAATTAAGCTAATAAGTCTTTTGTAGTCAGCGATTGCTTTTTGTTCTGCTACAAGATCCGCTTGTAATTGTTCGCAAACGTTGGTACCGTAGAAAACAAAATTTCCTGTCCAACAAGTTCCCTTGGTGCTGTAGGAGCCTCTAATAACCGGGTTACCACCAAGTTTTATTATTAATGTCGCTAAAATTTCCATGTGGTGCATTTCCGTAATCGCCACATTTTCAAGTAAACTGCCTAGTTCTTTGTTAATGTTTTTAAAGAAAAAAGAGTGGTATAAGTACTGGCTAATAGCTGTGAATTCGCTAACTGTGCCGGCATAGGCGTCCATAAGCAATTCAGCATACTGAATATTGGGTCCGATAACTTTTATTTCCGGGTAGGGTGACGAATCACTGTACCTTTCTCTCTTTGGGCTTTTACTCATAGTTTCACCCCCTTTAAAACTAGTCGCTTCTGGAAAGCGTTGAGGATCCAAGTGGTTTTTATAATTTATTGTATGCTCCCCAAGGCTTGGACTATTTCTATCTTTTGGAACATAGACATGCTATGAAGGGAGTGTCTGCGATGTTTAAAAAGCTGCAAAAACAGGCCGGCGAAATATTGGAATTTCCTTCCGATATCTTGGGACAGGGCCCTAAAATAACGATTATCGGCCGTTCAGAAATGATTGTTGAACATTACAAAGAAGTAATTCATTTTGGCGCTGAGGAAATCATCTTGAGCACCGCAGAGGGCAACGTGGTGATTAAAGGGCGAGAACTTGTAATTTTAACGGTTTTACCGACGGAAATCAATCTAAAAGGCCGGCTCCTCCAGGTGAGCTTTGAGGAGGGTTAAGAATGCTTGGCAAGATACGACGTTATTTTAAAGGAAGGGTTTATCTTACACTTAAGGGGGAGGGTTTAGCCCGGTTTATAAATCAAGCCCTAAAGGATGGAGTTGTTTTTTATAACGGTCGAAAATTAAAAGATTGTTTTGTGGCGGAAATTAATGCCCGGGATTTTCGGCGCTTGCGGCAGGCGGTTAAAGAAACGGGCATCACTTTGCATATCCGGGCTAAATACGGTTTTCCTTTTGTGGCCTGGCGCTGGCAGAGAAGAAAGGGATTGCTCGCCGGTTTAGTTATAATTTTTATAGCGCTAGTAGTGCTTTCTCAATTTGTTATTTCCATCGACGTGGAGGGTAATGAAAGAGTTCCAACTTCTCAAATTCTTGCGGAAGCGGAAAAACTAGGCCTAAAAAAATGGGTTTTAAAAAGAAATCTTCAATTTGACACTTTAGGAAAAGAAATACAGGAGCGAATGTCGGACTTAATTTGGGCCGCGGTGGATGAACGGGGGACCAATATCAGAATCAGAGTTGTTGAAAAAACATTGCCTCAAGAGGTGCTATATAAAGGAGATTTGTTTGCCTCGAAAAGAGGCTATGTGGACACTGTTATAGTTATTCAGGGTCAAGCCCTTGTGGAGGAAGGTCAGATTGTTGAGAAGGGGCAAAAGTTGATTAAAGCGGAGGGGGGAATGACTGAATTCAGCATTGGCTCTGAGGGCCAAGTTAAAGAAAGACAGGTGGAAGCTCCGGCGGCTAAAGGATTTGTTCGGGGAAGAGTTTGGTATAGTAGTGAGAAAAAAGTTCCTCATCAAGAAGAAGTGGTAGAAAAAACAGGAAAAAAAGCAAAGGGCTGGGGTATAAAAATAAGGGATCGAGTAATAATGATAACAAACCGAAACAGTCCTTTTGAGATATCCAAAACAAAAAATAGAAGTTATACTTTTCCTAATTGGAGGAATTGGAGCTTCCCTGTCGAAATTATAATAAATGAATATGAAGAAATGCATAAGGTTAGGGTAACCCGGACAGTTAAAGAAGCCAGGGAACTCGCGGAAAAACTGGCCCGGGAAGAACTCAAAAAGGAGATACCTGCAGAGGCTTTGGTGTTAAATGATCGGGTTCGCCTCCTTTCAACGGAAAAAGGAGTGGAACATATTAGAGTTGAGATTGAAACATTCGAAGAGTTGGCTGTCTACCGACAATAGGACTATAAATAGTAAAAATGGAGGAAATGGATTGCAAATTGAAACTATAATTCGTCTTCAGGACGGGGAAGAAGCACTAAACCTTCTTGGTTTGGAAGATACTCATTTGCGGTTTTTAGAGGAGCGTTTGGGTTGTCAAATTGTTGTCCGTGGAGGGGAAATGTTAGTTTCAGGCGAACAATTTCAAGTTGAATTGGCAGAAAAAGCTCTGGAACAGCTTCTAATTCTTATTAGAAAAGGGAATTCCCTTTCTTTAGCTGATGTCGCTTATGTGGTTTCTAAGATTGAAGAAGGCAGCGAACAGGAAATGACTCAGAGTTTAACTCGAGTTATTGCCACTACTCAGAGGGGCAGACCGATAAAGGCCAAGACTATCGGTCAATCTAAATACGTAAGAGCTATTGAAAAGGAATCCTTAGTTTTTGGCATCGGTCCAGCCGGGACCGGCAAAACGTATTTAGCAGTGGTTATGGCGGTTAAGGCCCTGCGGGCTAAAGAGGTAACCCGAATTGTCCTAACCAGACCGGCGGTGGAAGCGGGTGAAAAACTTGGATTTTTGCCCGGAGACTTGCAAGAAAAGGTCAACCCCTATCTTAGACCCCTTTATGATGCGCTATTCGATTTGCTCGGTCCAGAGACCACCGGCAGATACATTGAGAAAGGAACTATAGAAATTGCTCCTTTAGCTTACATGCGGGGGAGGACCCTTGACGACTCTTTTATTATTCTGGATGAAGCCCAAAACACTTCTCCTGAACAGATGAAAATGTTCTTAACCCGTTTGGGATTTGGCTCCAAGGCAGTCGTGACCGGTGATATTACCCAGGTCGATTTGCCAAAGGGCCACTATTCCGGGCTTATAGAAGTGCAACATATTTTAACAGGTATACCGGGTATTTCTTTCCACTACTTTAACGTAGATGATATTGTGCGGAACCCGCTTGTTCAGAGCATTATTAACGCCTATGAGGAGAAAAGTGTCCGTGCTCGACAAGAGGACTGTCCTGGTGAGGATTGATAGATTTGGATAATAAAATAAAAAAGGTATTTTCTTCGCTCCTAGCTAATAAGAATCGGAGCTTTATCTTTCAAATATGTATTTTTGGCTTGTTTTTTATTTTTTTTACCGTGGTGATAGCCTCCGGTTTATTTGGTTCTAAATTGAATATCGAATTAGGAGAGCCAAGTCCGGAACTGATTACGGCTCCTTATGACAAAGAAATAAAAGATGTAATCACCTATCGAGAACAGCAAGAATTAGCTGCTCAGGAGGTTACCCCTGTCTATAAACGGAATGAAACTCAAATCTCTGTTTTATCAAAGGAAATAACTCAAACGTTTAGTTTATTAAAAGAACAGAGGATAGCAAACAAAGAACAAGCTTTAAAAATAAATGAACTTCGGAAAAACTCGGTTTTTACTGTCTTGTCTGATAAGGTATTAAACACACTTCTCGTTTTAGATAGTGAAGAAATAGATAAGGCGGAACAGATGGCCAGCAGATCCATCATCGGTCTCGCTGGTGATCCGGAAAGCGGGGCCAAAGACGGATCGGAAATTGCTAGTTTGAAAGACGAGATGAAAAAACAAGTAGAAAAGTATAATATAGATCAGTCTTTGAAGGCTTTGCTGGAGGCATATATTGAAATAAACGTAACTAAGCCTACCTTGGAAGTAGACGAGAAGGAGACAGAAAAGCTAAGAGACATAGCTAGATCCAGTGTAACGCCTATTGTTCACGAGTACCGGGCTAATGAAAAAATAGTTGGCCCCGGTGAAATTGTAGATGAGAGAATTTACAATGTGCTTCGTGAATACAACCTTATCGAAGAGAAATCACCTTGGAAGCCAACTGCCGGGATTGCAATTCTTGTTCTGACCGCCATGGTAATTTTGCTCTTTTTCTTTCACCGTATTACGCCGGAGATTTTCGGAAAAAGGCGTCGTCTTGTTTTGATTGGTTCATTGATGCTTCTGGTGTTGGCTTTTGGGAAAGCATTTTTAGCCATTGACTTGGGTAACAGTGATTTAAACAATTTAACCGCTATCCTCATCCCAGCCGCCTGGGCGACCATGACCGTGACAATTCTTTTAGGTGTTCGAATTGCTATTATAGTGGCTATCATTTTAGGAATTTTTATCGGAATCATGGCCGATCCTTCGGGTATGAGCTCAACCGGTTCTTTGGCCAGCCTATTTGCTCTATTCGCGGGGTTGGTTGGGATCCAAAGTGTGGCTAGACTGGATCAGCGCTCAGATTTAGCGCGAGCTGGTCTGTTCATTGCTGTTGCAAATGTGGTATTAGCAAGTGGAATTGCTTTAGTCTTGGACTTTAGCCTCATGGTTTGGTTAATAGGTTGTCTGTTTGCTCTGGCCAACGGTATTTTGTCTTCTATACTCACTATGGGTGCTCTTCCATGGTTTGAATCTTGGTTTAATATTACTTCTGCGGTTAGGCTTTTGGAACTGTCCAACCCTAACGCCCCTTTGCTTAAAGAATTATTATTAGAAGCCCCAGGTACTTACCATCACAGTGTTTTAGTAGGGAATTTAGCAGAGACCGCAGCGGAGGAGATCGATGCCGATCCGGTGTTGGTCAGGGTGGGAGCTCTTTACCATGATATAGGAAAGATAAAAAGACCTTATTTCTTTATCGAAAATCAATTTGCTAAAGATAATCCCCATGACAAAATAGCTCCTACTTTAAGCACGCTGATTATTACTTCTCATATTAAAGACGGCTTGGAAATGGCGAAAGAACATAAACTACCTGAAAAAATCCAAGAGATCATTGCCCAGCACCATGGGGATAGCTTAGTGACTTTTTTCTACCATAAAGCTTTAGAAGAGAATCCCGAAATACCCGAGGATGCTTTCCGCTATGACGGGATTAAACCCCAGTCTAAGGAAGCGGCTCTTGTGCTTTTAGCGGATAGTGTTGAGGCCGCTGTACGCTCGCAAAAAGAAAATACCCCCGGTAGAATTGAAGGGCTGGTCCGAAAAATGATTAAAGAAAAATTTGATGAAGGACTTCTGGATAATTGTGATTTAACTTTTAGGGATTTAGATAAAATCTCTATTGCCTTTGTTAAAGTTTTAAGCGGTATTTTCCATTCGCGGGTGGAGTACCCGGAGTTACCCGCAAAGCTTAAAACGGCTACTGAGAAAGCGGAAACTCAGGATAAGAAAAACGGAAATAGAAATTCAGAGTAAACAACCGGATATTGATAAGGGAGTTTTGTGGCGTGATTTTAGATATTTCCTGGGAAGAAGACAGTACCAATGAGGAAGAAAAACAAAGACTTGTGGCCGTCATGCGGAGAGGAATCCAGAAAGCTCTTCTTTTGGGGAGCGGTGGAACCAACTACGAGCTCGGTCTTGTACTAGTCGGGGATCGAACCATACAAAATTTAAATCAAACCTACCGGGGAATTGATCAGCCAACGGATGTTCTCTCCTTTGCTCTCCAGGAAAAAGGAGAAGGAGAACCTGAAATATTTCTGGAAGGGATTTTAGAAGGAGAAAACTCTAATGCTTCCCCTGAAGTTCTAGGAGATGTGGTGATCTCTGTGGAGCGGGCTCGGGCGCAGGCTGTCGAATATCATCATTCCCTAGATAGAGAAATGGCTTACCTTGCTGTCCACGGTACTCTTCACTTGCTCGGCTATAATCATGGCTCGGAAGAAGAGGAACAAAAAATGAGAGATGTAGCCGAACGGGTGATGGAGGAATTGAATTTAGGACGTAAAAGGGGTTAAGGCAAATAAAATGGTCAAAGGAAAAGTTAATGAACAAGATAGAAAACTGCTTTTCAAAGCGGGCGAGGCTTCCCAGAAGGCTTATGCCCCTTATTCCAACTATAAGGTCGGGGCTGCCGTTCTTTGGGATTCCGGGCTTATTACGCACGGCTGTAATGTTGAAAACGCTTCTTACGGCCTTGCTTGTTGTGCGGAACGAAATGCGATTTTTCAGGGAGTGGCTCTTGGAGAACGAAAGATTGTTGCGGTGGCTATAGCTGTTCGGGAAGGAGGAATGCCTTACCCCTGTGGCGCCTGTCGTCAAGTGATGAAGGAGTTTAGTGATGACTGCGACATTATTATCAGTAATGGAGTTCAGGATCCTTTAAAGACCAGTTTAGGATTTTTGCTTCCTAATTCTTTTGGACCCCAATTTTTGAGCAATAGTTAGGTAATTGTTCACCTTGGTCACTATTGTAGTAAAGGGGAGTATTTGCTTGGATATTCAAAATAAAGATGATTTTCGCTCTGGTTTTGTGGCCGTTATCGGCCGCCCTAACGCGGGCAAATCTACTTTACTGAATACCCTGCTGGGTCAAAAGGTACTTATTATATCCGATAAGCCCCAAACTACTAGGAATCGGATCCAATGCATTTTGACTGAAGAGAGAGGACAAGTAATCTTTTTTGATACCCCCGGAATCCATAAGCCTAGGCACGAGTTGGGCAAGTACATGGTTGAGGTTGCCAAAAACACTCTTAATGGAGTGGATATTTGCCTTTATGTCGCCGATGCTTCTGTCCCTTTGGGGACGGGGGATGAGTATGTCCTAAGTATGATTAATGAATGTAAGAAACCTTGTTTTCTGGCCCTTAATAAAGTCGATTTGCTGACTAAGGATGAGATTCTCGTTAAAATCGCTCAGTTCTCTGAGCGGGCCGAATTTAAGGAAATTGTACCCATCTCCGCTTTGCAAGCTGAGAACACTGAAAAATTACTGGATTTAATTTTTGCTGAATTGCCTCAAGGACCCCTTTATTTTCCGGATGACCAGATAACGGACCAGCCGGAAAGGTTTATTATTAGTGAAATGATTAGGGAGAAAATACTCCATTTAACTAGGGAAGAGATTCCCCATTCAGTTGCCGTATTAGTGGAGGAAATGGAAGAAAAGAAAACTCTTATAAAAATAAGGGCTACAATTTTAGTGGAAAGAGATTCGCAAAAAGGAATTGTGATCGGTGAAAAGGGCAGGGTTTTAAAAGAAGTCGGGAGACTTGCCAGGGAAGACATAGAAGATTTGCTCGCGAGCAAAGTGTTTTTGGAGCTGTGGGTCAAAGTCAGAAAGGATTGGCGGAATAGGCCTGCTTATTTAAAAGAACTTGGCTACAATCTGAAGGATTAAAGAAAAAAAGAAAGGATCGGTAAAATTGGAGATCGCGTCAAAGATTGACCACACTCTTTTAAAACCGGAAGCCACGGAAAAAGATATTGTAAATTTGTGTCATGAGGCGGTAAAATACGGTTTTGCCAGTGTCTGTGTAAATCCGATTTATGTTTCCACCGCTGCCCGTTTGCTGTACGGGACAATAGTAGCCCCGACCACGGTTATCGGTTTTCCTTTGGGGGGCGTGTTAACAGAAACAAAAGTTCAGGAAATTTTAGCAGCCAAAGCTCACGGCGCTAGAGAAGTTGATTCCCTGATTAATATTGGAAAAGTCAAATCTGGTGCTTGGAATGTTGTCGGGAGAGATATCGAGACAATGGTAGCCACGGCCCATAATTGTGGCCTTAAAATAAAGATCATTATTGAAACCGGCTTGTTGGATTGGGAAGAGATAAAAAAAGTAACGGCATTAATAAATAAAGCCGGAGCTGATTACATAAAAACCTCCAGCGGGTACTTCGGGGGAGCTACGGTGAAAGTAATAAAAAAATTAAAAGAATGGGCTGCCCCGGAAGTCAAAATTAAAGCTTCCGGCGGGATAAGAAATCGGAAGACCGCTTTGGAACTCATTAGAGCAGGCGCGGACAGAATAGGTACCAGTTCTGGTATTGCCTTACTTTCGGAAGGCCCTGAACAGGATGGGGAGTGAGGTCTGTGGCGCTTTATAAAGCGGACGCCCTTGTGATCCGCAGTAGGGAATATGGGGAAGCGGATCGGCTGGTAACTCTATTTTCTAGAGAAAAGGGCAAACTAGTTGCTATTGCCAAAGGGGTACGAAAACCTAAGAGCAAGCAGCGCGGAGGGACTCAGCTCTTTACTTATGCCGATTTTTTGCTCTATAAAGGCCGCACCCTTGACACTATAAATCAGGTTCAGCCCAGGGAAAGCTTTTCTTATCTCTTTCGCGATTTTGATCGCACCCTGGCCGCTTCAGGGATGGCAGAGCTTTTGGATATTTCTACTGTTCGCGAACATCCAGAGCCCAGACTATTTACTCTCACTTTAAGCTATTTTTTTCTTCTAGAGCATCTTGATCCTTATCTTGCCCAGGCGGCGTACACTTTAAAATTACTGAAGATTCAAGGCTATTATCCCGTGCTTACTTCTTGTTCCGAATGTGGGCAATCGACGGCAGGGATGGAAGCTTTTTTGTGTTTGGAGGCCGATGGCCTACTCTGTGTGGTTTGTGGGAAAAATCGGCTGGGGAAAAAGTTAAACCCGGGTAGCGTGGCATTCATGCAGCAATTAACTAACATCGGGGTGGATAAAATCGATAGGCTACGCTGGAACAGTAAAATGCGAGCCGAGATTCTGGAGGCCTTGTGTTTTTTTTGTGAGGGAAAATTTGAAAGAAAATTACAAGCCTGGCGTCAAGAAAAGGAATTCAGAAACAAAAGCTGAATTTTTTTAGATTCCCAAAACAGAATATTGGGCCGGGGAAGCGAAAGTTTGACAGAATTTCGGGTGCTGAATATAATAAATTAAATAAAAATATTATCGCTAGGAAGGGAAGAAGATTTGCAAGGTCTCTAAAGAAGAGAACCTGGGCGGGTGGAAACCGGGTAGAGACAGCAAATTTAGGCACCCCGGAGCGAACTGACAAGAAGGGGATTCCTTAGTGGGAATCAAGCAGGGTGGAACCGCGGGAAAGGAAAAACTCTCGTCCCTGCAGCATGATAATCATTTGCTGCGAGGAAGAGAGTTTTTATTTTCCGACCACTAACCGCCTGTAGAAATATAGCCAAAAACAGGGAGGAAGCAATATGAAGTTTCAAGATCTGATTTTTAATCTTAATCGGTTTTGGGGGGAACAAGGGTGTATTATTGCCCAGCCCTACGATATAGAAAAAGGGGCCGGTACCATGAATCCAGCAACTTTTTTGCGGGCTTTAGGACCTGAACCGTGGAATGTTGCTTATGTAGAACCATCGCGTCGTCCGACAGACGGGCGTTATGGTGAAAATCCCAACCGGTTACAGCATTATTTTCAATATCAGGTGATCTTAAAGCCTTCGCCGGATAATGTTCAGGATTTATATCTGGAGAGTTTGCAACATCTTGGGATTAATCCCGCTGACCACGATATTCGTTTTGTGGAGGATAACTGGGAGTCACCGACTCTAGGAGCTTGGGGCCTCGGTTGGGAGGTATGGCTCGATGGGATGGAAGTGACTCAGTTTACCTATTTTCAGCAGTGCGGGGGAATTGATTGCCGACCGGTTTGTGTGGAATTAACTTACGGAATTGAACGTTTGGCTACTTTTATTCAAGGTAAAGACAGTGTTTTTGATATTGAGTGGGTCGGAGATATTTCTTATGGGGATATTTATCTCCAAAATGAAAAGGAATTCTCATGTTATAACTTCGAGGTAGCCGATGTGGAATCCTTAAAAATCTGGTTTGAAATGTATGAAAAAGAAGCACAAAGGACTCTCGAACATAAGTTAGTAGGGCCGGCCTATGATTATGTTTTAAAATGCTCTCATGTTTTTAACCTTTTGGAGGCTAGAGGGGCGATCAGTGTTACGGAGCGCACCGGTTATATTGCCCGGGTTCGAAATCTGGCCAGATTGTGCGCTCAAGCCTATATCGCTCAAAGGGAAGAATTAGGCTTTCCGCTACTAAAAAAGAAAGGAGAACAAACTGATGACTAGGGACTTTTTATTAGAAATCGGTATGGAGGAGATGCCGGCGAAATTTGCTCCGGGAGCAGTTTCCCAGTTGGCAGATAAGGCTGAAAATATCCTTGGCGAACTCCGTTTAACTTATAAAGATCTTAGAACATATATTACTCCCAGACGCCTTGTTTTGTATGTCAATGAGCTATCTGAAAAACAACGCGATATTAAGGAAGAGGTCAAGGGACCGCCGTATAAAGCAGCTTTTGATGGGAATGGCAAGCCGACCAAAGCAGCAGAAGGTTTTGCCCGGAGCCAAGGGGTAGCGGTGAGCGATCTATTTTCAAAGGAATTTAAGGGGGTCACTTATGTTTACGCTGAAAAACTCTTAGTAGGGGAAGAAACAGAGAAACTACTGCCTCAAGTGTGTCTGGATTTAATTCAGAGTCTCAACTTTCCGAAGCCGATGCGGTGGGGAGATTATGAAGTGCGTTTTGTTCGCCCTATTCGCTGGTTAGTTGCTCTTTATGGTGAGGATGTGATTCCTTTTAGTTTCTCAGGTCTGCAATCCGGAAGGACAACACGCGGTCATCGCACTTTGGGTGGAGATATACAGCTCTTAAAACCCGCTGAATATTTTGAAACAATGGAAACAGCTTACGTTCTGGTTGATCAGGAGAAAAGAAAGGAGATAATCCGAAAACAAGTGCAGGACCTGGCGGCTAAAGTAGGGGGACGGGTAGATCAAGATGAGGAATTACTATCGGAAGTGACCCATTTGCTGGAATATCCGACAGCTTTGATCGGGGAAATAGATGTAGAATATCTGGTCCTGCCGGAAGAAGTTATCACAACGCCGATGAAAGAACATCAAAAATATTTCCCGGTTCGAGGGGAGGATGGAAGATTATTGCCTTATTTTATTTCGGTGCGCAATGGGGATGCCACTTCCCTGGAAGTGGTAAAAGAGGGCAATAAAAAGGTTCTCAAGGCTCGTTTAGAAGATGCTGCCTTCTACTACCGGGAAGATTTAAAAACCCCTCTTCCGGATTTAATACCTAAACTTGACCGGGTGGTCTACCATGAAAAGCTCGGTACTGTCGGGCAAAGGGTGGTCCGTTTAAGAAAACTTGCCGGGATCATCGCTGAACGACTGGGACTTGATGAGAACTCAAAGGAGATTATCGATCGTACTGCATTTTTAGCTAAGGCGGACTTGGTTACCCATATGGTCTATGATTTTCCGGAACTGCAGGGCGTTATGGGTCAATACTATGCCCGGCATAGCGGTGAAAAAGCCGAGGTTTGTTTAGGTATTGTCGAACATTATCTCCCCCGCTTTGCTGGCGATAATTATCCCTCCTCTATAGCGGGGAAAGTATTAAGTCTCGCTGATAAATTAGATGCCATTGTAGGAGCGTTTGGAGTTGGAATTCAACCCACTGGTTCTCAGGACCCTTATGCTTTAAGACGACAGGCTTTGGGAATTGTCGGTCTTTTAATGCGTGAGGAGCAACATCTCCCATTATTAACCCTTCTCGAAGATGCTTACTCTATTTTTGCAGATCAGGGCGTGGAGTTAAAACCATTAGACACTATTAGACCCGCCATAGAAGACTTTTTCCGGCAGAGAATCCGTTATCTCCTTCAGGAAGCTGATTTGCGTTATGACACAATAGACGCGGTTATGGCTCAAGGAACCTTGCAACCTTATAGTCTTTTACAAAAAGCAAAAGCCTTGGCGGAGTGCCGGGAGAAAAAGGAATTTGAGGCTTATGAACAAGCCTATGTACGCTGTGCTAATTTAAGTAAAAATGTAGCCGGCGCTACTTGGGATAAAAAACATTTAATTGATCCAGTTGAAATTGTCTTAGCCGATACTTTACAAAAAATATCTCCCCAAATAGACAAAGCAGTGGAAGATGATGATTTCTTAAAAGCCTATAGCATAGCGGTAAAACTTGTTCCTCTTATTGAAAACCTTTTTGAGGCCGTAATGATTATGGTGGAGGAGGAAAAAGTAAGAAATGCTCGTTTAGGCTTGCTTCGAGAATGTGTAAAGACCATGGGTTGTTTAGGCGATCTAACTCTTTTGGCTTAAAAAGCAAAACTCAACCCAATAAAACTTTATTTAGAAAGTTAAGGGTATAAAAACCACAAATAGTGTTACAAAATTAAAGATAATAGGGTAACACTTCTTCTTTTTTTAATACAAATGTGATATAATATTTACCATTGTGGCACCATAATTGTGTTTTTGAAGTGTATATTTCTAGGGAACAAAATTTTTTCTTAAGTTGGATTTATGCGCAGGAGAGTGAATGACCATGAGATTATCTGAGCGTCAAGAAAAAATTGTGGAGATGGTAAAAAAGACCAGCCCCATGACTGGGGAGCAGATAGCCCGTCAGCTTAAATTAAAGAGGGCTACTTTAAGACCGGATTTAGCAATCCTAACTATGACCGGAGTTTTAGAGGCCCGGCCGCGAGTGGGATATTTTTATAAAAGTGAGGGACGATCTCGCACTGCGGAGAAAATCCGTCAGCTCCGGGTCGGGGATTTCAAGTCTATGGCCGCTGCAGTGAAAGAGGATATTTCTATTTATGATGCTGTAGTGTCGATGTTTACGAATAATGTGGGCAGTCTCATCGTAGTAGGAGAACAACGGGAGTTAAAAGGCATGGTATCGCGGAAAGATATTCTTAAGGCTTCCCTGGGAAAACTTGATTTGATGAGTGTTCCCATCAGTGTGATTATGACCAGAATGCCCAATATAATTATGGTTACTTCAGATGAGTCCGTTTATGACGCCGCGAAGAAGCTGGTTCAACATCAAATCGATACTCTGCCCGTTGTGGAAAGTTATATTAACGAAGAGGGTGAAGAACTGTACGAAGTTGTTGGTAGATTTACTAAAACTAATGTTACTGCCTTATTTGTAGATTTGGGGTAGCAGATTAGAAAGAGAGGTCCTTCTGGTGACAGAACAGATGCCGGTAATCTATGTTATTTCCGATGCTCTGGGAGAGACGGCAGAAATTGTTGGTAAAGCCGCCGCGGCCCAGTTTAACGGTGTAAAAACAAAAATTAGGCGTATCCCCTATGTCCAGGATGAAAACCATATCGATGATATCTTGGAAGAGGCGGTTGAAGAACAAGCAATTTTACTTTATACCTTGGTTCTAACTGATTTAAGACATTACATAGAGAAGAGAGCCAAGGAGAAGAATCTGGTAACTATTGATATCCTGAGCCCTTTAATCAAGGCTTTAGCAGAGAAAACCAAAATGGAACCAAAAAACTCCCCGAATATTCTTCACCGTTTAGATGAGCAATATTTTCGCAAGGTTGAAGCTGTTGAGTTTGCAGTAAAATATGACGATGGGAAAGATCCCCGGGGAATTCTTTATGCTGATGTTGTCTTAATCGGAGTTTCTAGGACTTCCAAAACCCCTTTGAGCATGTATTTGGCTCACAAAGGCATAAAAACAGCTAATATTCCCTTAGTTCCGGAGGTAACCCCTCCGCGAGAACTCTTTATTATACCTCCCGAAAGAGTTTTTGGTTTAACTCTCGATTCCAAAAAACTAAATGAAATCCGCAGTGAGCGGTTGAAAATGCTCGGCTTGGGAGCTTCTGCGGATTATGCCGATCTAAATCGGATTATGGAAGAAATAGAATTCGCCAAAAAAGTGATGAAAAGAATCGGTTGCTATGTTATAGATACTACCTCTAGGGCAGTTGAAGAGACAGCCAGTATTATTATGAAAAGGTTATACAGAGGAGAGTGATTAAGATGAGTAAAAAATACGTATATTTATTCACCGAAGGAAAAGCATCTATGCGGGAGTTATTGGGAGGCAAGGGTGCTAATTTAGCGGAAATGACGAATATCGGACTTAATGTCCCCCCGGGTTTTACAGTTACAACAGAAGCTTGTCAAGCTTTTTATGATAATAACGAACAGTTGCCTGAGGAAGTTTGGGCGCAGGTTTTACCGGCAATAGAAAAAGTTGAAGCCTTAAGCGGCAAGAAGTTTGGTGATTCAGTTAATCCTCTACTAGTCTCTGTTCGTTCAGGAGCGAAAATTTCCATGCCGGGGATGATGGATACAGTACTTAACCTTGGACTTAATGAAGATACCACTGTTGCTTTAAGTAAGGCAACAGGCAATGAAACCTTTGCTTATGATTGCTATCGGCGCTTCATCCAAATGTTTGGCAATGTGGTTCTAGGGATGGAGAGCTTCGAATTTGAGAATGTTTTAGAAGAAACTAAAAACAAGCAAGGGGTAAAATTTGATTCGGAACTTAATGTAGAAAGCTTAAAAGAATTAGTGCTTAAATTTAAAGAACTGGTTCGAGAAAGCACCGGAATTGTGTTTCCGGAAAACCCTTATGAGCAATTAAAACAGGCTATTTCTGCTGTCTTTAGATCCTGGAATAATCCGCGGGCTAAAGTCTACCGGCAGGCCAATAATATCCCCGATGACATAGGAACTGCAGTTAATATTCAAGCCATGGTTTTTGGAAATATGGGAAATGACTCCGGTACAGGAGTGGCTTTTACCCGTAACCCTTCTACAGGGGAGAAACACCTTTACGGGGAATACTTGATGAATGCCCAAGGGGAAGATGTGGTGGCCGGAATCCGCACCCCGCTTTCAATTGCTAGTTTGGAAAAACAGAACCCTGAACTTTACAAAGAGTTCAGCCAAATTGCTAAAAATTTGGAAAACCATTACCGTCAGATGCAGGATATAGAATTCACCATTGAAAAAGGAAAATTATATATCCTTCAAACCCGCAACGGCAAATGTACTATTTCTGCGGCGGTTAAAATTGCCGTGGATCTCTGTAAGGAAGGGCTTATTACTAAAGAAGAAGCTATTAACAGGGTTGATCCTGAACAATTAGGTAAACTTCTACACCGAAGACTGGATGATGAGGCTGTGCTCGATGTTATCGCTACTGGTTTACCGGCTTCCCCAGGATCAGCCTCGGGGAAAATTGTCTTTGACGCTGATGAAGCTGAAAAATTAGGTTCCGCAGGCGAAAAAGTGATCCTGGTGCGAACGGAAACAACTCCGGATGATATTCATGGGGTTCTGGCCGCCCAGGGTATACTTACCAGCCGGGGTGGGATGACCAGCCACGCCGCTGTGGTGGCTCGCCATATGGGTAAACCCGCTGTCTGTGGTTGTGAGGCTTTGAAAATAAGCTACGCTGAGGAAAAGATGACAGTCAATAATAAAGAGTATTCCAAAGGAGACTTCATCACTATTGACGGTGGGACCGGTCGGGTGATTGAAGGGGTCGTACCCATGAAGGATCCGGAAATGAGTGCGGATTTTGCGACCTTACTTGAATGGGCCGACGAGATAAGGAAATTAAAGGTTTTGGCCAATGCCGATAATCCGCAAGACGCGGCTAAAGCCAGAGAATTTGGCGCTGAGGGAATCGGTTTATGCCGCACTGAGCATATGTTTATGAACCCTAAAAGATTACCCATCGTGCAGAGAATGATCCTCGCTCAAAACGTGGAAGAACGGGAAAAAGCTTTAGCTCAGCTTTTACCTCTCCAAGAAGAGGATTTTTATGAGCTTCTTAAAACCATGCACGATTTACCTGTGACCATTAGATTATTAGATCCTCCCTTGCATGAGTTTTTGCCTAACTCGGAGGAACTGTTGGAAGAAATACTAACCATCAAACTCACCAAGGATTTGGAAGATCCAGAGTATGTAAAAGAACTTTATGATAAAGAAAACCTGCTTAGGAAAGTAAAAGCCCTTTCGGAGTTAAATCCTATGTTAGGGCATCGGGGCTGCCGTTTAGGTATTACTTATCCCGAAATCTACCGGATGCAGGCCCGGGCCATTTTTTCGGCTGCTGCGCGTCTGGTTAAAGAAGGGTATACTGTTTATCCCCAGGTAAAGATTCCTTTGGTAATTGACTCTCAAGAATTGAAAATACTCCGGGAGGAAATTGTAGAGATTGCTAATCAGGTTATGGCCGAGCAGGGAGTTCAGATTTGGTACAGAGTTGGGACCATGATTGAAATGCCGAGGGCTGCGCTAACGGCAAGGAAAATAGCTGAATACGCCGATTTCTTCTCTTTCGGTACCAATGATTTAACCCAGGCTGTATTCGGCTTTTCCAGAGATGATGCCGAGGGTAAGTTCCTACCCCTTTACGTCCAGCAGAACATTCTCGCCGCCAATCCCTTCGCTGTTTTAGATAGGGAAGGGGTTGGAGAGATAATGGATATTTGTGTCAAGCGAGGCCGAGAAGAAAACAAAGATCTCAAAGTAGGAATTTGCGGCGAACACGGTGGCGACCCGTCTTCGATCGAGTTCTGTCATGAAATCGACTTAGACTATGTTTCCTGTTCACCTTTCAGAGTACCTATCGCCCGCCTGGCAGCCGCCCAGGCAGCAATAAGTTCTTCTCACTAATTGACAATGTCCTTCGACTTAGTTGGAGACGTATACAAACTAACCTAGACGTATAGAATAGGGTATTGAAGAAGAATTGAAATAGAATAAGGTATTGTCTCTTGCGATTTAAGAGATAATACCTTATTTTTATTAAGGGTCGTTTTATGGAAAAAATATTAAATATTTTCCAGCTAGTAGAAAGATATACAAAAGAATGTTAATATTTTGTTAGGAAGTGCATAAATCAATCTTTAATTGTGAATAGGCGGACAATTTTACTCGCGTAATGAATTTTAGGGGACAAAAAGATTTTACATTGGATTTTTCCATTGAGGTGTTCTTTGTGAAATTATTACTCAGTCTTTACCTCTTTGTTGCCGTTATATTTACTCAGTTTTTGGCTGCTTACTTTTTTTCAAAGAGCAAAAATAACTACCGAAAGGTATTCTTTGCTTTTATATTGTGTGTCGGTGTTTATTCCAATAAGTACATTTTTCATTCGGCTCAGTAATTCTTGGCACCATCTTTTTTACACTAAATGGGAGGTAAAACAGTTTTTTGGATTTTATTCCTTGTTTATGGAAAGAGGTTATTGGTATTTTGTACATATTTCTTACACTATGCTGTGCTTGTTTCTGACTATTATCGTTTACTATTTAGGATATCGAAAAAAATCGTCCGGCTACAGCAGACCCCAATTTATGGTTTTCTTTCTTGCTTCCCTGCTTCCTCTTATCGGAATCATGTTGCTTCTTGTTATTTACGATAAGTGGATTGATTTTGCTGCTTTAATAATGCCCATTTCTGTATTTATTATTGGTTATGGCATTATAAAATATGATTTTTTAGAAATAAAGGCTCTTGCTCGAGAAACAATTTTTGAAACAGTCTTGATGGGATGTTGATTTTGGAATCAGGGCAAAGGCTGATAGATTACAATAAGGCTGCTAAAGATTTTTTCAGAGCCTTAAATATTTCCTTAGATAACCATTCTATTGAGCATTTATTTGATCGGAAACCAGAGTTGCTGGAAATTTTTAAAAGTGAGACTACCCAGGAATTTTCTGTGATGATCGATGGGGAAAAGCGTTTTTTTGAGATTAGCTCTTTGAGCGGTCTTTATAATAGAGCGGAGTTTATGAATTTGGCTCAAAGAGAATTATCCGGGGCCAAAGAACTTAATAAGGGATTATCTCTGTTGATGATTGATATAGATTTTTTTAAAAACATTAACGATACATATGGACATGCGGCGGGAGATGAAGTAGTTCGTGAAATGGGAAATATGATAAAGACTAATTTTCGAAAAACAGATTTTGCCGGACGCCTAGGAGGGGAAGAATTTGCTGTCCTTTTAAAGGATATATCTTTGGAAGAAGCAAAAAGTGCGGCAGAGAAATTCCGGGAGACTGTGTCAAGGAGTAAAGTGGTTTACGAGAAACAGGAAATTAGATTTACTGTAAGCATTGGAGTGGCGGCAACCGGAGGTAACAGCGATATCGAAGATGTTTTAAAACAGGCAGATAATGCTCTGTATAAAGCAAAAGCCAAAGGACGAAATTGTGTTGTAACAGCGGAGTAGCATGATAATCATGTAAAAAAGATTGCCTAGAGTTTATATATAGTTACTGTTAAATTGCTGCACAGCTTCTTTGGAAGGCGGCCATTTTTTTGTTGACGCCATAATAAAAGAGATGTATAATGGAAACCAGAAAAACGAAAATAGTTTCCGCGGTACAAAGTTTTATAATCCGGAAAATGGAGGTAATCATATGGAGCATACCAATCGGAGGCGGATTTTGCAGGTCGCCCATAATCTGTTTAATGCTCGCGGATATCGAGGGGTAACTATCAAAGAACTGGCGGATCAACTGGGGATGAGTAAAAAAACTATTTATCAGTATTACTCCAGTAAAGAAGATATTGCGACGGCGGTTGTTGAGGATTGTATTAAAAGACTTGATGAAGTGACAAAAATTTTTGATGAACCCGGTCTGGATCCTCAATTTGTAATTAAAGAGATCTTAATGCACTTAAAAGAAGAATCATTAAGGCTGAGCCCCCTTTTCATAATGGATATGGAAAAATATCTTCCTGAATTGGCTAATAAGTTTAATAAATTTAGAAACGAAAAAAAGCAAAGAGTTAGCGAGTTGTTAAAAGAGGCTCAGCGTTTGGATTTGATACAGGATATGCCAATCCCCTTGGTTACGGAAATTCTTGCCGTCTGTTTAAAAGCGCTGGTTCGCTCTGATTCTTTCTCCCAATTAGGTTTTTCCACTATATATGTCCTGGATGTATTTTTAAATATTTTCGGCAAAGGGATCGAGGCCTCGAGGGCTGAAAAGAATCCTTCTAAACAAGGCTGAATGGTAATAGTCCAAGACAAGATAAATTTAAAATCGCAAGGGCATTTTATGCGGAAACCCAAAAAAATATACTAGTTTTTCTATATTCCAACATTTTAGAACAGATTAGGAGGGAATGACTGATGGAGAAGTATGTATTGGGATTCAATGAGGTAGATAAAACATCGTTGCCTTATGTTGGAGGCAAAGGGGCTAACTTAGGAGAAATGCTTAAAGCCGGGTTTCCAGTTCCCCAAGGGTTTTGTGTTACAACCCGGGCCTACCAAGCTTTTGTTCAACAAAGTACTGAGTTTGGCAGCTTGCTCGATCAGCTTGAACATATAAACCCTAATGATCTGGAACACATCCGTAAATTAGGGCTGGGTATTAGTGACAGCAGATTTATATCAGGTACGAGAACAAAAAATCATAAAAAAACAGATCGCTAAAAAGAAAATTGCTATCTACTCACTGCCAGAAGGAGGAACAATCACAAAAGAAATCCCACCGGAAAATCAGGAGATGCAAGCGTTAGAAGATGATAAGATCATCGAACTCGCTGAATGGGGGCGGAAAATAGAAGACCATTATGGCTCCGAACAGGATATTGAATGGGGATATGCGGGTGGTAAATTCTATATTCTTCAAAGTCGCCCTATCACATCCTTATTCCCTGTACCTCAAGTTCCTGACCACAAGTTTCGCGTGTTTGTTTCCTTTGGGCACATTCAAGTAATGACCGATGCGATGAAGCCTTTATCAATATCGCTGGTGAGGAATTTAACCAATTTCTTAAAAGAGGATGCCTCAAAGGAAAATCCTTTTATCTACTCAGCTGGTGGAAGAGTTTTTGCGGATTTTACCGGGCCTCTTTTGTTCAAACCTGCTCGGCGCATGTTGTTCAAAGTATTTAATAATATGGATGAATTACTGGTATCTGCCTTGAGCGAAGCTGTAAAGAAAGAAGAATTTTCTAAGTTGTCCTTACCAAAGCGGAGCCTTTTCAGAACGCTCAAGAAAATGGCTCCAATAATTATTCCAACTCTGCTTAGGGTTCAGCGCAATTTGCATTTTAGAAATCCGGTTAAAGCTAGAGCCCAGGCGGATTTATTGATTAAGGAAATAGCAAAAGAAAAAGAAGAGTATATTTTTAATGCCGTAGGGGCAGAAAGAATTCACCGTATACAGCAAAGTATGGGGGAAATGCCCAAAATATTGCTTAAGGTCGCCAGCTTTTGGATTGCCGGGGTGCTTGCCTCAGTAAGACTTAATAAGGAATTAAAAAAACAAATAGGCGAAAAAAGTATCCCGCTTGCTTAAGCTCTATCGCAATCTAATGGGCATGCGGGAGCATCATAAATTTGCCCTGATAATACTCATGGATATCTATAAGCGTGCCATTATGGAAGAGGCAAGAGCCCTGGTCAGAAACGGGATACTGCAGACTGAAGAGGATATATTCTTTTTTACCTTGGATGAAATCATTGCTTTATGCAAAGATAGCTTTTCCGGTAACATTCAGGAGGTTATGGAAAAAAGAAAAAAACAGCATGAGATAAACCAAAAACTAACAGTTCCCCGTGTTATTACCAGTGAAGGGGAAATTATTACCGGCACAAGGCTGGATGTAAAAGTACCTGAAGGGGCCCTAGTAGGAACACCGGCTTCCGCGGGTGTAGTAGAGGGTGTCGCCAGGGTAATTTTAAGGCTAGAAGACGCCAAATTAAATCCTGGAGAAATACTGGTCACTACTTTTACAGATCCGGGCTGGACTCCACTTTTTACATCGGCTATCGGTCTAGTTATAGAAGTGGGTGGGACGATGTCCCATGGATCTGTTGTGGCGCGAGAATACGGTATTCCTGCTGTAGCAGGTGTAGATAACATCACCAGCATCATAAAAGACGGTAGCCGCATCCGTGTAAACGGTACGGAGGGTTATGTCCAAATATTGGAATAGGCGAAAGCCCAATAATCTTAATGAAATACGAGGTACTTGCCATGATAATTTTCGTAGGGATAATTTTAGGTATGTTTGCCATCAGCGTAATGCAATTAGTGCTCGCTACCGCCTTACCTCATATCGTGAGTGAAATCGGTGGGGGCCATTTATATAGTTTTGTTTTTTCCAGCTATATGATTTCTTCAATAGTAATGATACCAATATTCTCAAAGCTGGCAGATATATATGGGAAAAAAAGATTTTATCTTATCGGAATAGGCATTTTTGCAACAGGCACTCTTTACGGAGCATTGGCATCAAATATGCCGGCTCTTATCATAGCGAGAATAATACAAGGCGTAGGGGCAGGAATTCTAACCCCCGTATCTCTGGCCCTGGTGTCAGACATGTTCACTGCAGAAAAAAGAGGACGTATGATCGGTATATTCGGAATGGTTCAGTTGGTATCAAACTTAATCAGTCCTCTTCTGGGAAAGTCATTTTAAGCTCAGTAGTCGCAGGGGGCATTATGTACGGGCTGATTGCAATACTGCCCTTATGCGGCGCCATGCTTGGCAGCCAGGGTTTTAAGATAAATGAAAGCCAGATCTTATTGTTTTTCATGTTCGGTACAACAACTGGAATGGTTGCAAGTAGCTTTTTAGTAAAGAGGTTAAATTCAGCGATATTCACAAAAACAATATGGATTGTGATGAGTGTCTCCTCAATCAGCATCTTGTATTTTATCAGCGTAAAGAATTTAATCATGTTTAACCTTTTAAATACTGTGATCGGTTTATGTTTAGGGGGAATTATGTCAACCTTTATGATTAATTCTCAGAATGCCGTGAAAAGTGAAGATAGGACTGTCCTAAGCGGACTTATCCAACTCGGTAGATATATGGGCGCTTCTATAGGAGTTACAATTTTTGCAGGCGTATTGCCTGAAGTCGGTATGATAACCAGTGTGTCGCAATTTGCAGGTGCCTTTGGCGTACTGTTGGTATTAAGTGTGCTTGGGCTTGCGAACGAGGTGCTGTAATATACTAAAAGGAAAAATAAATGACAAAGTTTTTGCTAGATAATAGAAACGAATATGTTAAACTTGGTATTAATAAAAATGAGTGTCTTATGTTTCAACGGTGGAAATAATTTATGGAGGGTTATGGATGGTACGAAAAATTGGGACTTTTTTAATCGCTGTTCTTTTTATGTTTCTTTTAACTGCCTGTAGTGAAGGGGGAAGAGCAGAAAATAAAAAATATAATATTGAGGAAATTAGCGAAGAGGTAATTGAAGGCAATAATCAATTTGCCTTTGAAATCTTTAAAAAACTTAATAATGAGGATACAGATAAAAGTATTTTTATTTCCCCAATCAGTATTTCCACAGCCCTTACCATGACCTATAACGGAGCGGAGTCCTCCACAAAGGAAGGTATGGAAAAGGCCCTCGGTTTTGAGGGACTGGATCGAGATATTGTAAACAAGAGCTTTAGCAACTTGCTTAATTATCTTCCCCAGGCCAGTGAAAAAATAGAACTTAATTTAGCCAACTCTATCTGGATTAGGGAAGGAGAAGAGATAAAAAAGGATTTTTTAGAGAAAAACGAGAGCAATTTTAGAGCTAAAATTGAGACCTTGGATTTTTCAAAGGACTCTGCTGTTGCGATCATCAATAAATGGATAGCTAAGGAAACCAAGGGTAAAATTGAGGAGATGCTTGACCCTCCTATTGATCCCAGGGTGATTATGTATCTGATTAATGCTATTTATTTCCAGGGAGAATGGAGCAAGGAGTTTGACCCTCGAGATACATCTGATAGCACCTTCCATACCTATGACGGCGGTGAGCAAACTGTAGAAATGATGAGCCGTCAAGATAAGTTTCTATATACTGAAAAAGAGGATTTTAAAGCTCTAAAGCTTCCCTATGGGAAAGGGGAAGTCGCTATGTATCTCTTACTTCCAGAGCAGAACATAGATATTAATGAATTTATTCAAGGCTTGTCCGGGAAAACTTGGGAGGATATTCGTAAGAGCGTGGTCGAAACCGATGATGTGTTTCTTAATATGCCAAAATTCAAACTGGAATACGGAATTAAAAATCTCAATACCTGTTTAGAAGAATTAGGTATGAGCGAGGCCTTAAGCGATAGGGCAGATTTTTCTGGAATAAGAGAAGATATCTTCATCAGCAGGGTTCTACATAAAGCAGTTCTGGAAGTGGATGAAAAGGGCAGTAAGGCTGCCGGGGCAACAGTGGTAGAAATGAGGGAGGTGGCTGCTGTCGAACCTATAACATTTATTGCCGACAGGCCTTTTGTGTTTATTATCTCTGAGGAAACTACCAAATCCATACTTTTCATGGGTAAACTTTTAAAGGTCGAGTAAACAGTTGGATATTAACCGGAACAGGGTAAAAGAAAATAAATAGCCCCCTCTCTTTTGCGGTCACTTGGTTCAGAAATGGAAGGAAACAAGCTTAGAAAAAGGGAAACTGGACCTTCTTAGCGAAATATGGTGTAGAAAGAAAACATAAGAGGGAGTGCTATAGTTGAAGTTACATTTTTTTGGTGCTGCCGGTCATGTTGCTGGGTCTTGTTTTATGTTGGAAACGGGAAAACGTAAAATTCTTATTGACTGCGGTATGTTTCAAGGCAGTAAAGCCTTAAGGGAAAGGAACTATGGAGAATTTCCTTTTAACCCATCGGAAATTGATTTTTTAATTCTCACCCATGCCCATATCGATCACAGCGGTTTAATACCTAAACTCGTCAAAAAAGGGTTTGAGGGACGGATTTATTGCTCTACAGCGACTAAAGAATTATGTTCCCTTTTGCTTCCAGACAGCGGTTATATTCAGGTTATGGAAGTGGAGCGGAAAAACAGGAAACTTAAAAGGGCTGGACAGCCTTTACTTACCCCGATTTACACCCCAGATGACGCGGAAATGGCCATGGCTCAGTTTTCAGCAGTCAGGCGCAAGGAGATTGTAACCATTGACAGCGAGATAAAATTCCGTCTCAATGAAGCGGGGCATATCTTGGGAGCCACAATTGTTGAATTATGGGTAGGGGATATAAAAATTGTCTTCACCGGAGATCTGGGTAACAAAGATCAACCAATAATTAAAGACCCCGATTATATCGAGGAGGCAGATTATCTGGTAATTGAGTCCACTTACGGCAGCAGAAATCATACTTTTATTGGCGATAATGAAAAAAAACTTACGGAAATTATCAAGGAAACTTTTGCGCGGGGAGGCAATCTAATAATCCCTTCCTTTGCCGTGGCCAGAACTCAAGACCTTCTCTA
Organism: Desulfitobacteriia bacterium; assembly: GCA_050943335.1. Lineage (GTDB taxonomy): Bacteria > Bacillota > Desulfitobacteriia > Desulfitobacteriales > Syntrophobotulaceae > JBMNOZ01. Next base: position 35,435 of record JBMNOZ010000009.1, read on the forward strand.
TCATCTCCATAATATAAAAAATTCTAATGAATTTAAGGAACTAAATATTTATGTGGATAGCCCTCTCGCTATTAACGCCACAAAAGTTTTTTGTGAGAGAAAAGAGTACTATGATCAGGAGACCAAGGATCTGGAAGAGGCTTGCGAATCCAGCGCTCTGGTGTTCGAAGGGGTAAAATTTACCCCTAGCGTAGAGGAGTCTATGGCGCTTAACACTATTGAAAAAGAAGCAATTATTATCTCGGCCAGTGGAATGGCTGAAGCCGGCAGGATAAAACACCATCTCAAACATAATCTCTGGCGGGAAGAGAGCACAATTCTCTTTGTGGGCTACCAGGCTCAAGGCACTTTAGGAAGAAGAATTGTAGATGGGGAAAAAATAGTTAGAATTCATGGGGAAGAAATTATGGTTAAGGCTAATATTATTTCCCTGGATGGTTTCTCCTCCCATGCCGATCAGAAAGGTCTTTTGGAGTGGGTAGGAAATATCAAAAAACCTCCTAAACAAGTTTTTGTAGTTCATGGGGAAAAGGAAAGCTCCCAGGAACTGGCGAAGGCTATTAGTGAAAAGTTTAATATAAAAACAACCGTACCCAGTATTGGGGAAGTTTTTGAATTAAAAGACTCTGATTCTATCCAGCTAGTTTCTCCTCCTGATTCTTCCGAGGAACATATTAGAATCCTCTATGGACAGATTATTAAATGCTTAGATACTAAAGTTAATGTCGGACTGGCGAAAAAGAATAACGAGGAATTATTAGAAAAGTTGGCCCGGATAATGGATTATGTGCAGAAAATATAAACTGCTTGTTATATACTACAGTCCTTCATCCAGCCGTCCCTACGGTGACAACTCTTATTTTTTACGGCCGGTCTCCTCTGGCTAAAATCAAGTCAGCAAATATTTTTTGAGATTTCGCTGCCTCACTTGCCGCAGTTGCGATGAGCTTATGTAAGTTTTCATCAAGAACTTCAGTTTGGATTAGAGAGTAGGCTATCACTGCCATGCGCGCATCTTTTTCGTAGTCCTGAAGCATATCCATATCTGTAAATTTCATTGCGCTCACTCCTCCGTCATGCTCTCAAAATATTTCTGTAGAAGGTATGCTGATTTTATTAATTTTTTGTGCTCTTGTCTAAACATTTCTGCTAATTGTTGGTCTAAACAGTTTCCAGCGTAGAAATCACATTTGCGAGCGGCTACCTGGGTTTCACTGATGATTTTTACCAAATACATACCCTCTTTTATCCTCTGAACTGTGGTGGGGTCAAATTCTCTTAGCAGTGGTTTGTGTTTGTTTAGCAGTTTCATCAAATTAATCATAGTTAACCATCCTTGCTAACAAGTACTCGTTTTAGGTTAACCAGTCCTGTTAAAAATTATTACTATCTATTTGCCCGGTTTACTTAATCAAGGGCAACAACTATAATAAAGGGTAGGGAATCTAAATCTAAACGCTTCCTAAATACTAAAAAAATAAATGGGTAAGGTATTTATAAGATGAAAAACTAATCCACTTAAAGATTTCTTTAAAAATGCACCAGCCTCAAATCAGAGCAACCTTTTTACGCGGAAGGGTTGTCTCGCTGTGCATTTCAGTAATCTAGAGGTGGATAGTATTCTTTTATCTTAAGATAGCTTGCCAGATGTTTCTTTAGAGCGGATTTTTAAGGAATGCTATCCTCTCCACTATCCTAGGGAGGGGTTTTTTATATGTTGTTGGTAGAAGCGAAAGGGATAAAAAAGTATTTTGGAGAGAGACTGGTTTTAAGCATAGAAAGTTTAAATGTTTATTCCAAAGACCAGATAGGAATCGTAGGCATAAATGGGGCAGGTAAAACTACCTTAATTAACATACTGAGCAAAAGGCTAGAACCCGAGGAGGGAGATGTTAGGTTATACGGTAAGGCAGGGTTTATATCCCAATTAGGACCGCCGGACAGAGAAACTATCAGTTGTGAAATGGCGGCTAAGTTCGGTATCAATACTGCCTGGAATGAGCTATTGAGCGGTGGTGAAAAGACCCGTTTTAAACTTGCCCAGGTGTTAGAACAGCAAACTCATCTGATTTTTGCTGATGAGCCTACCAGTAACTTAGATTTGCAGGGAATTAAACTAATTGAAGAGGAGTTTTCCGAATATCAAGGGGCTTTGCTTATTATCTCTCATGATCGAGAGTTATTGGATAATTTATGCACCCAGATAATTGAAGTGGAAAATAAAAGAATCAAAATCTATCGGGGAAATTATAGCGCTTACCGGGAACAAAAGCTCCGGGAAAAGAAAAGAGCTGAGTTTGAGTATGAAGAATACCTCAAAGAGAAAAAGCGGTTAGAACAAGTTATTCATAAAATAAGTGAAAAAGCAAAAAGCCTACGCCACACTCCTAAAAGGATGGGAAATTCTGAAGCCAGGCTTCATAAAATGGGCCCCCAAAAAGCCAAGGTGAATCTAGAGCGAGCAGTTAAAAACGTAGAAAAAAGGATTGCTAATCTAGAGGTAAAGGAAAAACCACTGAACCAAGAACGTATTAAAATCGATATCCCGGAATCCAATAAACTATATTCTAAAATCGTTGTTAAAGGGGAACAAATAAGTAAGGAATTTAGCGGGAAAAAGATTTTCGTCCGGGCATCTTTCGAGATTTATAAGGGCTCAAAAATTGCCCTCCTTGGGCTAAATGGTTGCGGTAAAAGTACTTTGCTTAAAATGATAGTCGAGGGAGAGGAAAATATAAAAATAGCTCCTGGAGTAAAGATCGGTTATTTCAGCCAGGAGATGGATATTCTTGAAAAGGATTTAAGTATTATAGAAAACGTAATGAAGGAAAGTATTTATCCGGAAAGTTTTACGAGGATAATTCTTGCCAGATTTCTCTTTAAGGGGGATTCCATCTTTAAGAAAATCAAGGCTTTAAGTGGCGGCGAAAGAGTAAGAGTATCTTTGGTCAAGATCTTATTGCAAGGTGCTAATTTTTTGATTCTAGATGAACCGACTAATTATTTAGATGTAGACTCTCTTGAAGCTTTAGAAGGCGCACTTGGAGAATATGACGGTACATTATTATTTGTTTCCCATGATAGAAAACTTATTGACAGAATCGCTAATCAGATTATGGTTATCGAAAATTATAAGCTGAAATCCTTCGAGGGAACATTTAAGGAGTATCAAGCTAGAAAAAACAATCAGTTGAATAATGAGAAGGGAGAGGTGCAAAAAGAGATTTTTCTTCTAAAAAACCGTCTTGCAGAAATTATAGGGAAATTGTCTATGCCCTCTAAGGATGATGACATTGAGGCTTTGGAAAAAGAATATTATAAAATCATTGATGAACTAAAGGTTTTAGAAAAAGGAAAAGGGGATCGAAAATGGAAATGGTGGACAGTGTTTTAGTTATCTTTTTTGAATAGAAATATTGCGCTTACGTGATATATTCTCCGTTATTCTATCTAGTAAGATAGCTATGACTACAATTCCTATTCCACCTTCGATTCCGGAGCCAATATTAATGGTCTGCATAGCTTTTAAAACTTCTCCTCCTAAACCGCCAGCCCCAATCATAGCTGCTATAACCGACATGGAGAGTCCTAACATAATACATTGGTTTACTCCGGCCATAATGGTTGGCATAGCTAAGGGTAATTGTACTCCGGTAAGGATTTGAAACTTAGTCGATCCAAAAGCCTTAGCTGCTTCTACGATGTCCTGTGGTACCTGTCGAATACCTAAATTCGTCAGGCGAATAGCTGGGGGGATAGAAAAGATTAGGGTGGCAACTACAGCCGCTACTTCACCTAGACCAAAAAAAATTACTGCTGGAATAAGATAAACAAAACTAGGAAGAGTTTGCATAAAATCAAGAATTGGTTTGAGGATTTTTTCAAACAAATCATTCTGGGAGGCCAAAATTCCCGTCGGAATAGCAATTATCAGGCCGATTATAGTTGCTGCGACTACTATGGCTAGGGTTTCTATGGTTTGGGTCCATAGATCTAAGCTATATAGAAAGAAGAAAGAGATCAAGGCAAAGGTGCCAATTTTTTTGCTAATTAGGAAGAAGATAAGCAGGCTTAAAATAATAATTACAAGCCACGGAGGAAATTTTAAGAGGAAACCTTCTGCACCTTTTAAGATAGTTTCCAATCCTTTGCTAATAACATCAGTAATAGGTTCAATATATGGCCTTATAGAATCGAAAGCATTATTGACAGTTTTCTCTAAAGGGATTACAAATTTAGGCATTCCCCTCACCCCCGGCTAGACCGGCAAAGACGGAACCTTTAACAATAATTCCTAGCAATTTATCTTCCGGGGAAACTACCGCTACCGGACCTTGGTTATCGATCATTAAATTAAACATATCTTTAACGGGGGTTTCAGGGGAAACTTTACTAATCTTTTTTTCTAGATAATTTTGCAAATTTTTTTCTTCATTTTTTACGGCCTCAACTGCTTTTTCGGCCATCAATAACCCTACTAATTTAAAGTCTCTATCAATAACAAAAATACTGGATATCCCATGGCTTCTAATTTTATGGAGAGCAACCCGGGGCCCATCTTTAATAAAGACAACGGGTTGCGGTTTTTTCATTACTTTTTCTGCTGTTAAAACTTTTGCTTTATCCACATCTTCGACAAACCTTTTTACATATGTTGTTGCGGGAGCAGTTAAAATTTCTTCCGGAGTTCCGAGTTGGACAACCTTCCCATCTTTCATTAAGGCAATTCGATCCCCTATTTTTAAAGCCTCATCTAAATCATGGGTTATAAAGACGATTGTCTTTTTTAGTTTTTGCTGAAGAACCATCAGCTCATCCTGCATATCGCGCCTAGTCAAGGGATCTAGGGCGCTAAAAGGTTCATCCATTAATAAAACATCGGGATTATTGGCAAGGGCTCTGGCAAGGCCAACCCTTTGCTGCATTCCTCCGCTAAGTTGTTGGGGCAAGCTTTTTTCCCAACCTTGAAGCCCCACTGTTTCTAAAGCCTGAAGGGCTTTCTTTTCTCTTTCTTCTTTATTCACCCCTTGGACTTTTAAGCCGTAAGCAGCGTTTTCAAGAACTGTTAAATGGGGAAATAGAGCAAAACTTTGAAATACCATGCCCAATTTTTTTCGTCTAAGCCTGAGAAGCTGATCGTAAGACATTTCAGTAACTTCCTCTCCATCAATAAGAATGGAACCTCTGGTAGGATTAACCAGTCGGTTTAAACATCTAACAAGGGTGGATTTGCCGCTTCCGGAAAGGCCCATCACCACAAAAATTTCACCTTCTTCAATGGAAAGGCTAACATTATCTAAACCGACAACTTGCTTCGTTCGAGCGAGTATTTCCTCCTTTTCAACACCTTCTCGAAGGAGTTTTAGTGCGGAACCGGGATTTTTCCCGTAGATTTTGTATAAATTTTTAATTTCAAACTTCGACATAATTATACCTTTTTAAAAAGGCCAGGATAGAGCCTGGACAAATTTTTTATTATTTTACCCATTCATTGATTTGATCTTGATTTTCGTCTATCCACTTCCTTGCAAGTTCAGCGATTTTATCTTCCTTGGAGTTGCCTTCTTGCATAATTCTTTCAACTTCTTCTATCTCGATCTTGAAGTTTTGAGCAAATTTGTAGATATCAGGGGCTTTATCTTTTAGCTCGGGGTTAACACCGATGTAGACATCATCGGGTATGAAAATACCTTTAGGATCTTCTAAAAGCTTGATATCAAATTGCTGGAACATGGTATGGGGACGCCAAGGCAAGAAAAGAATCTGTTCTTCATTTTTGGTCGCTTTTTCCATAGCGGCCAGCATACCGGCGGTACTTCCTTGGACAAGTTTATATTCATCTTCCAGGCCGTATTCTTTTAAGGCTTTTTCGGTGCTTAGCATTAAGCCGGCGCTGGGTTCAATACCGATAATTTTATTGCCGAACATTTTTCCGTTACCTTTCAGATCTTCTAAGCTGTTAATATCAGTGACATAAGCTGGGACCCCAATTCCCGAAATAGCGTTTTCGTAGTTGATTCCGACATATTCAATTTTAGCGCCATATTTTTCTTTATAGGGCTTGTGTAAATTTACAATCCAGCAAGAAGGATAAAAGTCAATATCCCCTTCTGCTAGACCAGTGTATAAAAAGCCTATATCTCCTTCGACAAATTTAGCTTCATAGCCCAGGTCCTCGATTACTTGTTTGGCGATAAAACAGGCCGGCCAATCGCTATCATAAGGGGACTTGCCGATTTTAATCACCGGTTTTTCTTCCCCGGCTGGTTCCTGGGTACACCCTAAGGCAATCAGGGGTAAAAATAAAACTAAGGTGATAAAAATTAAAATTGATTTTCGGTTCACGAGAAATTCCTCCCAAAATAATATTTCCTTACGGAATTATGTGATTCTTTGCGTGATCACCACCATTAAAACAAAATAACAGTATCAGCATTAGATACTGTTAAACTCCATAAGACTATAGGCACACCATAAAAAAAATGAAGTTGTCAATTAGTTTAACATATTCTGGCGGATAATCAAAAGCCGTTAGATGTGGCTATTATAAATTAGATTTGGCATATTAAATATTACTTTGGAATTTAGCATGATGCTTAAAATTTCAACTTACCCTTATAATTTGGATTAATCCCAAAACTAGTTCTTATCTTCCAGAAGGGTAGACCATTGGTGATTTGAGAATAATAATTATATATTCGACTAAAAGATGGGGAAGGGGAAAATTTTAATACTGTAAACTGCTTGAATGAACGTTGCTTTCTTGAAAATAAAAATTTATACTAAAATAGTATTAAATTTGGCAAAAAATATTGCCCTAAACTTTAAATTGAAGGAAGATGTTTTGTGAGACAAAAAGTATTAATCATGGGTGCTGCTGGAAGGGATTTTCATAATTTCAATACTTATTTTAAAGACAATGAGAGATATGAGGTTGTAGCTTTTACAGCCACCCAAATTCCTAATATTGATGGGCGCAAGTATCCATCCGGCCTAGCAGGCAAACTATACCCAGAAGGATTACCTATTTATGACGAGTCGGAACTAGAAGAACTGATTAAAGAACATAGTATTGATCAGGTCGTTTTTGCCTATAGCGATATTTCTCATCAAGAAGTAATGGCTAAGGCCTCCCGTGTAATGGCCGCCGGTGCTGATTTTCGTTTAATGGGTCCTAAAACCACGATGTTAAAAAGCTCCGTCGATGTAGTTGCTGTCTGTGCAGTGCGCACCGGAGTCGGCAAAAGTCAAACTACCCGCCGAGTGGCTCAAATTCTAAAGGATTTAGGAAAAAAAGTAGTGGTGGTCAGACACCCTATGCCTTATGGGGATCTGGAAAAACAAGCTTGCCAGCGGTTTGCAACTTATGAGGATTTGGATAATCAGGAGTGTACCATTGAAGAGAGGGAGGAATATGAACCTCATATCGATAATGGTTTTGTGGTCTATGCAGGGGTTGATTATCAACGGATTCTTGAATCAGCAGAAAAAGAGGCCGATGTAATTCTTTGGGATGGGGGAAATAATGATATTCCCTTCTATAAACCTGATGTTCATATCACTTTGGTGGATCCCCATCGTCCGGGGAATGAAATATCCTATCATCCGGGGGAAACCAATCTGAGAATGGCGGATATTGTTATTATTAATAAAATAGAAACCAGCAGTCCAGAAAATGTGGAAAAAGTCCGGGCCAATATCAGATTAGTAAACCCCGAGGCTACAATTGTAGATGCCGCTTCTCCAATTTTCATAGAAAATCATCATTTGATTAACGGCAAAAAGGTTTTGGTGGTAGAAGACGGTCCCACCTTAACCCATGGGAATATGACTTATGGAGCAGGGGCGATAGGAGCCCGTAAATTTGGGGCCGCAGAACTTATCGATCCCCGACCTTTTGCGGTGGGAAGCATTAAAGATACCTTTGCCACGTACAACCATCTTTCCAATATCTTACCGGCGATGGGTTACGGCAAAGCTCAGCTTAAGGAACTGGAAGCTACAATCGCTAATATTGAAGCGGATTTAGTTATTATTGGGACCCCTATAGACTTAAGAAGGGTAATTGAAATTGAGCAACCCACCGTCCGGGTCCGTTATGAATTACAGGAAATTGGAGAACCAACTTTAGATAGTCTAATTCTAGAAAAGCTTAAATATTAATATCTCATTACCGGAATCGATAGCAGACCGCTCTTTATTATTAGGGAGTGGTCTTTTTAACGCGGAGGTTAATTATTTCATCTTACTTTAACTAAGTCTATTGTATATCCTCAATTATCCATTAAACTTAGAGATAGAGGAGAGGAATTGGCAAAAAAATTTTCAATGGAGACCAGAAAGCTACGCTTTCTTAATCTAAACCGATTGGGGAGTAATAAAGTATGGAAAATAGAAAGTTAAAAACAAAAAAGCGGTTGATTTTGTTTGTTATCTTTGCAATTGGCCTGGGGTGGTTAACATTTTTAATGATCCCTTTCTTAGGGGTAGAGTATGGTCAAATGTCCTCTACAGTTTTCCTTATTATAGCCATGTTTGTGCCGACGATAAGTAATATCTTAACCCGACTGATAACTAAAGAAGGTTTTCAAAATATGTATCTGCGCCCTAATTTTAAAGGAAATATTAAAGCCTATCTCTTGGTTTTCTTTGGGCCCACAATACTGCTGTTTTTAAGCGCGGCGTTTTATTTTCTCATTTTCCCTGGAAATTTTGATTCCGAACTCACAATGGTCAAAGCCTCAGGGATTGCGGGAATCTCCCCTATTAATGTGATACTGATCATGTCTTTGCAAGTCATTATTCTAGGTCCGATAATCAACATCATACCTACCCTAGGAGAAGAGTTAGGCTGGCGGGGATATCTTCTTCCCAAATTGCAAGAGTTTTTTTCTGATAGAAAAGCCCTAGTTATTACCGGGGCTATCTGGGGGATTTGGCATCTGCCTGCCATAGTCATGGGGCATAATTACGGAACAAACTATATCGGGTATCCAGTGCTGGGAATTCTGGCCATGATTATCTTCTGTATTGTTTTAGGAATTATCGAGGGTTATGCCACGATTAAATTAAAATCGGCCGTACCTGCGGCGATGATTCACTCTACAGTAAATGCCGGAGCCGGTTTTCCCATCGTGTTAGCCAAAGGAGGATATAATACTCTGCTGGGTCCGGCTATTACCGGATTGATCGGAGGTTTGCCATTCCTTATAGTAGCGGTTATTTTGTTTATAAAGATAGGTAAGCGGGAGATAAAGACAGAAATCTAGAAACAAAGGAGAAAAAAGTGTTTTGATTAGCACTCAGCTAGGCCAGCGAATAACTCTGCATTGAAAATAATGTTTGCAGGAGGTGAGTGTTTATGAATGCTGGGCCGGGGCTAGAAAGCTATATTAGAAACTCTTTGGAGCTTAATTTATTTTGGATCAGGATTCTAAAAGAACATATGATCCTTATGCTGGCGAGATTCATGCCTAAGGACAGTCCTTATATCCGACAAGCTGAGAACTTTAAACAACAGTTTGAATCTTATCTGTATGAAACAATCTGCTTGGCCGATGGTCTTATCAGTTTAGAGGTTTTGCAATCCGGGGAATTGGCGACGAAAAAAACTCTATTCGCAGAGGAAAGGACTATAGAAGCAACAGGAATTAGGATTGAAACCCAGCTTACTGTTATGGAATATGATTTACGGTCTCAAACTTCCAGCGCGGTACCGGTTTATAATCCTGAACTGGCCACTAGAATCTCAGCTTTAAATCAACAAATTGTTGCCTCTGCTTGTTCCGTTGTAGACTTCATGGCGGCCCTCTATCAAAATGTTATTCATTGTAATTTATTTACCACTCAATTACCCTCAGTATATGAACATCAACGTCAGGAGACTATTTATTACATTAAGCAATTACAAAAGCTGGAGAACCATCAGGATCCGGAACTTTATTTTAACAAAGCTGAGGAAGAAAGGTTTTGGAACCCTAATATGATGGCTCATGCTAAAGTTATGCGTCAGCTCTTTGATTTTTCCGAAGAGGTAATGGTAAAAAGGGCCAATGATTTAGCCCTGTATTTCGAGGACCTGGATAAAAAGGCTCGTAAGGGATCAAGTAGTAACTTAACAACAGAAAGTCGCCAGGCAGCAAAAGCGATCCGGGATTTCAAAGCTAGAAGTACAGACCTCTTATTAGCTTGTGAACTACAAGGAATAATGTCCCCCTTACTTGCAGACCACATTTTAAGGGAAGCCAACTACTATCTGCGCTTGTTGAGAAAATAAGAGAAATAGATAAAAGAAGAGCTCTTTAGACTTCATATACTGACGAACCCTCTGAATTTTATATTCAAGGGGTTTTTTAATATTTAATAAGAATCAAGATTCAATATTCGGGGTTATTCCCTATTTGGTTTGATATGATATAATTTGTCTAAGTAAAAAGGAAAAACGTGATTTGGCAGATAATTTCCCTGGCTTTTTGAAATATGAAAGCCGGTTGGCGGTGTAAATAAAAAAGTGTCAGATTACAAAAGAGGTGAGGATTTGGGAGAAAAAACCAAAGCTTTAAAGGCAGCTTTTCCGCATACAATTCCCGTTTTAACGGGGTTTGCTTTTTTAGGGATTGCTTATGGAATTTTAATGAACAGTAAGGGTTATGGAGTCGGATGGACAATACTGATAAGTCTAATAGTTTTTGCCGGTTCTGCTCAATATGTAGCCATCACTTTTTTAACCTCTGTTTTTAACCCTCTTTACGCTTTATTGATGACCTTAATGATTAATGCCCGCCACCTTTTCTATGGGATCTCCATGCTGGAAAAATATAAGGGGACGGGAAAATTAATGCCCTATCTAATTTTTGGGTTATGTGACGAGACTTTTTCCATTGTGTTCTCAGCACAGCCACCGGCAGATGTGGATGAGAAATGGTTCAGTTTCTTTGTTACCCTCCTCAATCACGGATACTGGGTTTTAGGCTCCGCTCTGGGAGGGTTACTGGGGGCCATGGTCTCTTTTAATACCGAGGGCCTGGATTTTGTACTAACAGCCCTTTTTGTAGTTATTTTTTTGGGTCATTGGAAAGCCCGGGGCAATCGTCCTTCGGCCTTAATCGGTGTTTTTTGCACTCTAATCTGCTTAGTGATTTTTGGTCCTGAGAACTTTATTATCCCTTCCATGGCTGCTATTATAGTGGTCCTCTCTATTTTTAGAAAAAAACTGGAACCTAAAGAACTGACTCAAGGGGGAGCAAAGTGATCTTAACGCCTTTACAAACTTTAACTATTATTCTAATGCTTACTATCGGCACGGTAATTACAAGATTTGCGTCTTTTATATTATTTAAAAACGCCAAATCCGGCGACTCCTATATAAACTACCTGGGAAAAGTCCTCCCTTATGCGGCTATCGGGCTTTTAGTGGTTTACTGCCTAAAGGGGGTTAGGGTTACAAAATTTCCCCATGGTTTACCTGAACTTATTGCCATCGTTTCTATTGTTATTCTCCATTACTGGAAGGAGAATACCCTTTTAAGTATTGGGGCTGGGACTGTAATCTATATGGTTCTGGTGCAATATGTATTTATTTAAAGGCTAGGGACTGGCAACGTCAAATCAAGAAAAAGGATGAACAGGAAAATTGGAAGTGATTATTAAAAAATGTAGTTTAGAAGATCTGCCTTCCTTACAAGAAATTTCAATCAAAACCTATTATGATACTTTTAAAGGGACTTGCAGGGCGGAAAACATGCAGGCTTTTTTAAATAAGGCTTATAATCTTGAAAAACTTAAAAAGGAATTATTAAATCCCAATTCAATCTTTAAATTTCTCTATGCAGATGGAGAGCTGGCTGGTTATTTAAAAACCAATGAATTTCCTTCCCAAACCGACATCCAAGATCCTGAATCCTTAGAAGTGGAAAGGCTCTATCTAAAAAAAGAGTTCCACAACCAGGGTTTAGGTAAAGAACTGATGGAGGAAGCTATAAAAATCGCCAGAGAAAAAGAAAAAGCCTATCTCTGGCTAGGGGTTTGGGAAAATAATGAGAAGGCCAAAAGATTCTATAAGAAACAGGGGTTTTATTTAATCGGGGAACACCCTTTTATAGTAGGGGATGAGGAACAGACCGATTTAATATTGCGTAAAGACTTGTAAGGCCAGGGAGCGCTCCCTTCACCGCCAATCTTGCTAATAAAGCGTTACGCGGGTCACTTTATGGGTTTTGGAGAAATCTTTCGCTTTAGGATTGAAATACTTATCAGTAGCTTTGGGAACGAACTTTTTATTCTTCACATAGCCGGCATCCCAGGTTGTATCGACATTAATCCACCTTTCGTCGATATAGGACTGGTTCCAGGCGTGGTTCTCATATTTTTTCAAAGAATTGTTCCATGCGACCCCGTAAACGACCCTGGTGGGTATGTTTGCAGCCCGGGCTAAGGAAGCGTAGACAAAGGCGTAATCCCGGCAAATCCCTTTTCTACGGTCAATAATTTCAGGAGCTGTTTTCATCTCTCCTTGGCCCTTATAATAGGCTTGGGTGTCAAAAGCAATGTTTTTTGTAACCCAGCTATGAATAGCCCTGGCCTTGTCTAAAGGGTTTGTTTTTCCTATAGTAATCCTATTTGCCAGTTTACGGATTGTGGGATCTTCACTTTGGACATAACCGGAAGGAGTAAGATATAACAAATTTTTCTTCGAGGTATTATAGAATTCATACCGGATTTTACCATTGAAATGGTTTTTATTATCCCCTGCCCAAAGAGTGTATTTCCCGGCGCCGAAACGAAGCCAGATCTTTTCTTTGAAGCTCCCCTTATTCACTTTAACGGGATAGACTGTAAGTTCTCCCCCCGGTCCTCGTAAGGCCAGCCAGATTTTAGACAAGGAACTTGTCCCTTCAATAGTCAAGGATTGTTCAAATTGGGACTTATGTATTGACGGGGACGAGATTTTAATTTTTTCTTCCTTAAGGCTTGTCCCAGCTTTCGCTTCAATAGAAAGGGCAAAGGTACTGCAAAAAAATATCGCTAAAAAAACAACTGCCAGCAGTCTGAAACCAAATTTTCCTTTCACCTTTTTTCTCCTCTCTAGGGTTTATATTTCTCGTATAATCAGCCAATTAATTACAGCATAATCTTTTTTTTGCCCTAGGTAAAGGAGAATGAAAGGAAATAATGTCGATAGACAGGAAAAAGAGGGAATTTAATGTTCCTTTTGGGTATTTAAAAAGTACGGTCTAAACCTCGAACTCCCCTTTGACAATCAAACGGAGATAGGGTTTTTGACGACTGTAGTCGCAGGTTACTAAGGTGATTTCTTTTTTTTGTCCCCTGGGTTTTAGGGCTTGGATATTATCAGGCGAGGTTATAAAACGGTCTGTAACCCGGTAAACATAGGTTGTTTTTCTATCCTGGATTTTTATTTTATCCCCTGCTGATAATTCATGAAGACGGTTAAAGAGCAGACCATAGGTATGGCTGTTATGGCCGGCCAGGACATAGTTTCCCACCTCTCCCGGTTTGCCCGCTATGCTGGCGATACCCAGGTTAAGATTTCTATCTGAAAGCCCGGTGAAAATCGGGACTTTTAAATTAATCTTTTCAATGATTAGAAGCCCCTCCATTCCTTCGCTTAAATCAAGGGAAGAGGGAGGGGATTTGGGAGGGACATCTGTCGAGGAAGGGGATTGGTCTGGATGTTCTAGTTCGGCAAGCCAGTGGGAAGTGATTTTTTGCTGCTGAGATTCGTAATAATGATCGCGCAGGCTTGGGTAGAAGATTAGGGCCAGACCGATGAAAATAAGGATAAGGACTAAGATTTTCCGCATGGGAACCTCCAGTTTAGGCATTTCTGTAGAGTCTGTCGGAATCCTGAGTTTCGTGTCTTTGTAGATAAAGAACTCGGGAAAGCTCGAATTGACAGGGATGTTATGAAAATAATGGGCGCCCGGAGGACGCCCATTTGTTAGCTTTATTTTCAGTGTCAAACCCTATAGCTTAAATTTTTGGGTTGTTATTTTTCCTATTGATTACTATCCCAGCAGCAAGAGCTGCAGATCCAAGGGTGTAATAGGGAAGGGGACCGGTTACTCCAGTGCCGGGCATTTGGGGGTCCTCTTCCCCGGGACCGAAGACATCTTCATCATCAGGGATGGTGATGTCTTCATCTTCTTCGCCATTACCATTACCATTTCCATTGTCTACCCCGTTGCTGTCGGTAACCACGGTGGTGATAATCCATTTAACATTCATGGTTGCATCTTGGTACCGGTTGTCAGTTTCTTCCCCAGGCAAACAGGTGTTAAAACAAAGGACTTTTTTCTCGCCGGGGGACATAACCCCGATTTCAAGGTTTTTAGCTTTATGGGCATTGCGGAAAGTATCGGCGATGACTGTTTTGCCAAGGTCCCGGTCTTTAATAGTCAGCTTCATCACATCCGCTAAATGACCGCCTCGGGGGGAGTATTGTTTAGTGATTTTAGTGCGGATATATACTTTCAAGGTTTTATTCCCTTGATTATCGAGGAGCAAACAGGAGCCTTTCAGATCCCCGGGATTTAGGTTGTCGATTAGAGCCGGTGAATCAAGAGAGCTGATTACCAGGCCATTGCTTTTGGCCACTACATACCCTGTTGCTCCCAGAGCCATCCCCGGCAAAAGGAGGGTAGCCAGCAGGATAACCAATATCCCTTTTAATGTTTTTCTGGTCATAATCGCGATCCTCCTTAAGTGGGGTTAAGGTTTGGAACTGCTTATATGAGCAGTTCCAACCGTTGTTAAGGACTAAAAGAATGAGTATGTGTAGACCGCTCTGATTTTTAGGTCAGGGTCTTTTTCAATGGCGCTCTTCTTAATAATTAGTTTGCCATCTTTAGCACCATATCCTGTTAGATTAAAGTCAGCATTTCCTGGTGAATAAAAAACAGTTCCCCAGTTTGGATTGTTACTTTTCTTTACTTCCCAGTGGTCAAATGTATATTTACTTCCATAGACATAGAAATAAGATGGAGATACGAGAAGATTTATAATATTATCGTTGGATTCTGTTTGAAAGGTTACACCAGAATATTCATGGTAACCACAGAAATCATATACAGCTTCGACATTATCCATATTTAATTCGGGCTCAACGGGGTCTTCGCCGTTAAGATATTTCAGCCAGCAAGGTGTTGTTGCTCCATAACCGGTTTCAAAGTATTCGTAGATATTTTGTATAGCCTGGCCAGGTTGGTAATCTAGCGCGAATATATTTGCCCAGTCATCGCCCCAGACTTCTTCCAGAGCTCCGTTGGTAACCTGGATGGCACTTACTTTGATATTGCCCAGGGTAAACATTTTGCCTTGGTAAGCGTTGGTTGTCTTTTCTCCGTCAAAAACAACAACTAATTCTAAAGGTACGGCCGTAGGCTCTTTATCCCCATATGTTCCGGGTACTTCCCCATCGTAGTAGAAACGCAATACACCATTAGCTCCGTTGTCCGCTCTTTTCCAGCCGGTGTTAGGTGCGGGGAGAATCTTGACATTGTCATTATTTAGGCAGCCCTCCCATATGGCAGTCATTTCCGCCCTAATAAAAGCTTTTTTAGTACCTACATTTTCTATATTCAAAACTATATTGGCGCAATCGCCCGGGTTGACATTATCAAGATGTCTGTCTTTCATGGCGTATACGTTCGCGTTTTCATCAACGTTAATCGCCAGTGTTCCCGCTTTAAATTGAACATCACCTACTTCGGCCTCATCCGTAAACCACGCCGAGGTGGCGCCACCTATTAAGATAGCGGCTAGACCGATAATCAGTAAACTAATAAGCACTTTAGATTTTGATTTCATTTCTTTCCCTCCAAATTTTTAAGAAAATTTTTTACGGCGGCCAGGCTGCCATTCTTGTAGATTTTAGAAAGGCCCTTTGGCTTTGCGTCCCTGTCTTTCGTCAGGTTTGCCCTTTCTGTCTCAAGTACTATTAAGTTTTGTTATCCCTCCTTCACAAAGAATTCCTAAAACTTGCTTGCTCTGAGATTAGAAATGATAGTTAGTAGGTTTAAAGGGGAGAAGTATATATAAAAGAAAGTGAAATAGATTTAGGTCAATATGGGCCATTGATCATAAATACCGCCGGTATTAGCATGTTGCAAAGCTTGGACTTCAATGGCTAATTTATATTCCCCCTGAGGAATGGCGTCAGATTTAACAATTAGTTCAAAATCAATAGTAGCTTGATTTTCCATTATTCCTTGGTAGTAGTAATACTCTCCTTTTTTGGTCCAGGAATTATTGACTTGAAATGGGTTGCCGGAGTATTTTATAGGGGTGTTTTTTGGGCCGGTTGGTTCCATAATCACCCTAACTCTAACCTTTAGATCATTGCTTTTAAGATTGCTGATTTTCCAATTAAAAGTCTGATCATCCCCTTTGGTAAGAACATATTGTTCAGAATTTTCGTTTGTCAGGCCGATTTTTACCTCTTTCATTTTGAAAGCCTGGGGAGATTCTGGATCAGCCTCATCGTAGAAATATGCTGTTGTGGCTCCGCCCACTAAACAGAACTGTAGGCTGATAATAAGAATTCCCAGTAGGATTTTTCTTAAAAACATTCTCCTTCTCTCCAATCTATTTAAGCCTTTTGAACTATGCGGAAATCAAACACCGGCTTCGGTTTTCTCTTTTTTCTCCTTGCTCATTTGAATTATGTTTTCATATAATTTATAAATCTCTAAAAGAATTAACAGGAGGCCGGGGCCTATAATAAAGGCTAAAAGGCCGTACTTGGTCTGGGCAAAGCTCATAACCGCTCCTAGATAGGGAATGGCTATAGAAACCTTGCCGACTAATTTATCCCCGGAGACAGGATAGGGATCATTGGCCTCATTGGCATCACCCTTGGTTATAAAGCTGATTTGCCCTTCCTCATGAGTGATAGCCACAACCCGGTGGGTTGTCAGCCCGCTGTTTTCTCCTTGCCCGGTGAAAGTTATAATATCTCCTTCTTTAACCTTGGCTGGCTCCAGGGGTTTAACAAAGATTAAACTTCGGGAACTAAAAGTAGGCTCCATACTGCCGCTTAAAACAATGTACATTTGCTGGCCGAAAAGCTGGGGCGGTCCCCCGGTGAGTTTGTATTGAGCCAGAAAAAAAGCGGTGATAATTCCAAAAGTTAAAATTATCCCCCAGATAATATTGCCGGCTATTTTTAAAACTTTATGTACTCCCTGAGACTTATTCTTAGAAGTTTCCGTTTCCGCTATTTCTAACTCTTCGGTTTTTAAATCCTTTGTCACTTAGAAAGGCCTCCTTTGTTTAAAGAAAAACTAGTTTCCGGTATGGGGTTCGGCGCTCTTTTCATCTTCACTATTCTTATCTTGGTCCTCGGTGTTAGGCTGCTGGTTATTATTGTCAAAACCTGCGTCTTCATTATCGGGATTGTCTGGGGCGTTAGTATTTGCTTGCTCCTCTTCCGGGTCCTCGCTAATATTACCTGGCTCTGCCGGCTCCTTTATCTTGGTGTATTGAGGCACGGGTGGGCTTTTAATTGTCAAGGTTATAGGAGGCTCAGAGGTTTGGGTATCAAAAAAGTAAGCCTGGGTACTGGCCGAGGAGAAGGGATAACTAAAAAAGAAAACAGTCATAAGACAAAGGGGCAAGATCCTTTTAAAGAAAGTTTTGCATTTTTGAAATTTGTTGTTTGACATCCTTTTCCCCACTTTCTTTGCTGGGTAGACAGTGGTCCAACCAGGATTGGACAGAATTCTTTCTTGCGAGACCACTATAGCGGTATCCAATTTCTAAACTTGTTACAAGGAATGTACAGGAAAAATTTTTAGTAGTTTTTTTTGGGAAACTTTTCAGGCACATTCCAGTTACAGAAGGCAAAAAATCTCCTAAATTGAAAAATGAGATAATAATACCGGGCTTGGAATAGAAAAAAATCAGAATAAAAAACCGCCTTTTGGAATCTTATTCCAAAAGGCGGTTAAATGTAAATTTTTAAAATGTTTTAAATTTTTATAACCAGGTGTTACCGACAATTAAAGAGCTGGGATGGTAGTTGTCTATTTTACCGGCAGTTTTTTTACCAAGGGGATAAAATTTAATATCTATGGGGATATTGAGCTCCGGGTATTTGCGCTTAAACACCTCGTTTATCCGGATAGAGATGTTCTTAAGTTTTGCGGGTGAGGGTGAGGAGAGAATAAAGAGCAGGGTATCATTACTCCACTGAGTTAGGACATCTCCTTTCCTTAAAGTAAGGAGGAGGGTGTTTCTCACTTTTCTCATCACTTGTTGGCAATTCCATTGCTGATTGGAAGAGATTTCAGAATTAAGAGTGATAATTCCTAAAAAGGAACTCGCTGGATTTCGACTGCTTTTCCTTTCTTCCAGGTTATATATAGTCTGAAATTCCTCGATATTACAATAAAAAGCAGTTGTTTGGGGATCCTTTTCCTGTAATTCATTGAGTATTTCCAGGTCGCTTAGGCCGTTTTTATGTTTCGGCAAACTTTTGGATTTTAATTCCCTGCCTATCTCCCTTAAGGCGGAAGAAGGCTTGACTCCTAAATCCCCGGCTAGTTTCTCGGTAACATATTTATAATGGATGGTTGCTTGTTTAAAGAGAGCCAGTTCTAGCAGGGCTTCCAGATAAGCAATATGAACTAATTCCTCATCTGATTCGATTGTAAAAGCTTTTTCACAGGTTTCAACAATTTCTTCATATTCACCAAGTATCTTGAGAAGCTCTAATTGTTGAAGCAGGGCCCAGACATAAAGGCGGTGATAGCGGTTTCTAATCGGTATTACCCATTCACTATAGAGATCTTCTGCTAAAAAGTCACCCCTATATATGTTTAGAGCTCTTTGGTAGTAAAAAACAGCTTCTCGAGGATCGGAATCTTTAAGTTCATTCCCTTTTTGGATGCCGGCTGAGAATTCTTCAGCGTCCAGGGTAGAGTTTTCAAAGATAATAAACTCGTAAAAGCCATTTTGAAAGTTTAAACGGCAAAAGGGGGGGAGGCAGTTTTGGGTCTGCATTTTAGTAAGCAGTTGTCGGAGACGATAAATTTGAGTTCGCAACGCATTTTTTGGGTTCTGTAAATCAAGATCGGGACCTAGATTATCAAGAATTGTTTCCGGCAGGAGTTTTTTCTGTTTGTTAGTAATAAAGAATTTAAGAAGAGCGATAAGCTTAGACGAATTTTTTACCGTAGTTAACAAGGATTTTTCATCAGCCAGGATATCAAAATTTCCAAAAGTAATAAATCTGATTTGTGGCTTAGAGATCTTGAGTAATGACATAAACTCACATCCGTGATCAACTTTGTGTCTCATAGTATAGCACATTATTGGAACCAAATGTAAATATAACCAATATATTACACAATCAGCTTAAACCTTGGAATTAATTCCAAATTTCACAATTTAATTTGAATTTAGAAGGATTTTTCAATTTTATGTTGAATAATGTGATATGGACTAGGGATGAAAGACTGCGTTTTATTCCCGTTTCCGCCTTCTAAGGCGGAATTCTTGCCTTCTTCCTTCTTTTTTAAAACAGGTGAAAATAATGCCCCAGACTATTAGAGAGAGAATTGAAAAAGAGGAGTTTTCCAGGCTATCCCCGATGGCAGCTAAAAGCGCCGCAGCCAAAAGAGCCAGGCCGGAGAAGGAATGCCTTTTACGAACTTCTTTTCAGAGAGATAGGGATAGAATTCTTCACAGCAAACCCTTTCGCCGTTTAAAACACAAAACCCAAGTATATATTGCTCCTACCGGAGACCATTACCGGACCAGAATGACCCACAGCCTAGAAGTAGCTCAGATATGTCGCACCATAGGGCGGGCTTTGATGTTAAATGAAGATTTAATAGAAGCCATTGCTTTAGGCCATGATGTAGGCCACACTCCTTTTGGCCATGTAGGGGAAGAGGTACTGGCCACGATTGTCGGCAAATTCGAGCATAATGAGCAATCAATCAGGATCTTTGAAGTGCTGACCGGTGAGGGAAAAGGTTTAAACTTGACGGAAGAGGTTTTAGATGGAATTCGTCATCATACCGGATCAGGAAAACCCAAAACTTTAGAAGGTCAGGTAGTGAGAATCGGAGATCGGATTGCTTATCTCTGCCATGATTATGATGATGCCTTGAGAGCGGGGATTTTAAAGCCGGGAGAATTGCCGGGAAAAGTTCAGAAAGTGATGGGCTCCACAACAAGCGAAATGATTACGGCGATGGTTTGCAGTATTGTCACTGCTTCAAAAAATAAGGAAGATATTTGTTTAACTGGTGAAGTGGCCGAGGCTATGGATGAGCTAAGAGAGTTTATGTTTGAAAGGGTTTATCTCTGCCCGGAATTAAATGAAGAGAGAAAAAAAGGGAAGCTCATTATAGAAATCTTATTTGACTACTATAGTAATCATCCCGAAGTCCTTCCTCCCGAGTTCCTTAAATGGGCGGAAGGGGATCTTAAAAAAGCGGTAACCGATTATATCGCCGGCCTGACGGATAATTACGCCATCCGAACTTTTAAGCACTTTTTTATTCCCAGAGAATAAACGGCATGTATTTTTGATGGTAATATTTAATTTATTAGGGGAGGAAGGAAAACAAAAAAATTTATCGAAGAAATATAAATATTATCTGGCCAGGTCTTAAAATTATCTTAAGTTGTTTGAAAAGGGCGTGCTGTGGTGGCGAGAAAGATTCCGGAACACTTTATCGAAGAAGTACGCCAACAGGCAGATATTGTACAAATTATATCAGAGTATGTGGTGTTAAAGCGTACGGGCAAAAACTATCAAGGACTTTGTCCGTTTCATACTGAAAAGACCCCGAGTTTTAGTGTTAACCCCGAGCGCCAGATGTTCTACTGTTTCGGCTGCCGTACGGGCGGGAATGTTTTCACATTCTTAATGAAAAAAGAAAATCTCACTTTTCTGGAGGCTGTAAAAACAGTTGCCGACAGGACAGGATTGATATTTCCGGAAAGAGAGCTCTCGCCCGCGGAGAAAAAGCTTGAACGGCAGAGAAAAAGGTTTCGGGAGATCCACAGTTTAGCCGCGGATTATTTTCGGGATGTTCTTTTAAACAGGCCTGAGGGGAAGCCGGGATTGCAATATTTAAAACAAAGAGGAATAGATATTGAACTAATTAATACTTTTAATTTGGGGTTTGCTCCGGCTAAATGGGACGGTTTACTTCTTGAAGCAAGTACTAAAGGAGTCACTCCGCAGGAATTAGTGGAATTTGGTCTCGCTGTTGGCAAAAAAAACGAACAAGGGGACACAAACTATTACGATCGTTTCCGGGGACGTTTAATGTTTACAATTTGTGATCTGCGAGGTGTTCCTGTTGCTTTTGGGGGGCGAGTATTAGACGATTCCCACCCAAAATATTTAAATTCGCCGGAAACAAAATTTTTTAATAAAGGGCATAATTTATATGGTCTGGACTTAGCCTATCGGGGGATTAGAGAAAAAGGATTCGCTCTGCTTTTGGAAGGATATATGGATACCATAGCTGTTCATAAGGCGGGTTATAAAAACTCAGTAGCTTCCCTAGGAACAGCTTTCACCAGGGAACAGGCTAAAAGATTAAAAAGATATACCAATAGAGTAATCATCGGCTATGACTCTGACCAGGCCGGGGTATTGGCTACCTTAAGGGCCGGAAAGATCCTTATGGAGGAAGGTTTTCGGGTTGAGGTGCTCGATTTGGGGGAGGCTGGGGATCCGGACGAATTCTTAAAACAATACTCGGTAGAAGAGTTTCAAGAGAGATTACAAAATCCAAGTACTTTGATCGAATTTAAATACCAGTATCTAATTCAGAATAATCCCCCGCGAACCATTCAGGATAAAGGAGAGCTTGTTAGATCATTAGCCCCTGATATTCTTAAAATCTCCAGTAGTGTTGAAAGAGAAGGCTATGAAAGATTTTTAAGCCTCCAATTAGGATTGACCTTAGAGGCTGTACAAAGCGAAATTCATAGTATAGACCAGAGAAAAACCGGGAAGAAGAGTTTTTCCCAAAAAAACTTTAAAAGGCAGGATATTTATGTAAAAAACAGAAATAATATTAGTGGGAAAGAATTTGACTATACTTTGGATACCTATGTTCCTTTAGGCGTTTTTCGAGCCGAACAAATAATTCTTAGGCTAGTACTCGAAAATCCGGAATACAAGAGTATTGTTAAAGCTAATTTGGAGAATGATTTTTGGTGCCTGGAAGAGCATAGATATATTTTTGAAAATTATTCCGCCCAGGCAGTTACCCACCTGGGGAATGATGATTCCCGATATGAAAAAATACAAGAACGCCTGGCAGAAATCTATGAAGTGGAAATAGAT
The DNA here is from genome assembly GCA_050943335.1 of Desulfitobacteriia bacterium. GTDB lineage: Bacteria > Bacillota > Desulfitobacteriia > Desulfitobacteriales > Syntrophobotulaceae > JBMNOZ01. Next base: position 57,774 of record JBMNOZ010000009.1, read on the forward strand.
TTTAGTCAAGCAGAAACTGTGCTTAAAGATTGTATCGCAGCTTTAAAAAGAGCTGAAGAAGAAAAGACTATAGGGGATTTGCAGGCGGAGATGATTAATATGGAGAAATCCGGAGACATGGCTGGAGCGCTACGTCTGCTCCGGGAGATAGGAGAGCGGCTAAAACGTGGTGAAAAATGAATTAATATGTATGTTGCGAATTGCCCACAGAAAGGGGGAAATTCGATGACGGTGGAAGAAAGAAAAAAAGAAAATGTAGCTAATTTGATTGAACTGGGAAAAACCAAAGGGAATCTTACCTATGATGAGATTGCAAATGCCTTGCAAAAAATTGATCTTTCCGAAGAGCAGATAGAAGAGATTTATGATCAGTTAAATGGGTTGGGCATCGAAATAATAGATGAAACCGCCGAAACAGAAGAGACAGATAAAGAATCTAAGGGCGGGGAAGAAGGTTCGAATGAGTCTGATATCGATCTTTCCGTGCCGGAAGGAGTCGGGATCGATGATCCGGTTAGAATGTACCTTAAGGAAATAGGTCGAGTACCCCTCCTGACGGCTGAGGAAGAAGTAGATCTGGCTTTGAAAATGGAAGCCGGGGATGAGCTTGCTAAACGACGCTTGGCTGAAGCCAACCTCCGTTTAGTGGTCAGTATCGCTAAACGTTATGTAGGGCGGGGTATGTTATTTTTGGATTTAATCCAAGAAGGAAATCTGGGTCTTATAAAGGCTGTAGAAAAGTTTGATTACCGAAAGGGCTTTAAATTCAGCACTTATGCTACTTGGTGGATCAGACAGGCGATTACCAGAGCAATTGCGGACCAGGCCCGGACAATCCGAATCCCGGTTCATATGGTGGAAACAATAAACAAATTAATCCGAGTTAATAGACAACTTCTGCAGGAATTGGGGAGAGATCCGACTCCGGAGGAGACAGCTAAAGTAATGGAGATATCAGAAGAAAGGGTCAGGGAAATATTAAAGATTGCCCAGGAACCGGTGTCTTTGGAAACTCCGATCGGAGAAGAGGAGGATTCTCACCTCGGGGATTTTATCCCTGACGAGGACGCCCCGGCACCTTCGGAAGCAGCATCATTTATTTTATTAAAAGAACAGTTAGAAGAGGTTCTAGAAACTTTAACTCCCAGGGAGGAAAAAGTGCTCAGGCTTCGCTTTGGGCTCGATGATGGGCGCTCTAGGACTTTGGAGGAAGTAGGGCAGGAATTTGGAGTAACCAGAGAGAGGATCAGACAAATTGAAGCCAAAGCCCTGCGCAAACTTCGCCATCCCAGCCGGAGCAAAAAACTAAAGGATTACTTAGAATAAAACTTTTGCCAAATTAGAGAATATATATAATTAGAGGTATTTTTCCAAACAAAAATGCTTGACCATAGGGAGATAATTACGTATAATAAACGACGCAGGCTTTCCTCGATAGCTCAACGGTAGAGCAACCGGCTGTTAACCGGTAGGTTGCTGGTTCGAATCCAGCTCGAGGAGCCATTAGAGGGCCTATAGCTCAGCGGTAGAGCGGCCGGCTCATAACCGGCTGGTCCCTGGTTCGATCCCAGGTGGGCCCACCATTCACGAAAAATGAAACTGGATTTAAGACCTTAAAATAAGCTTATCTAAAAAAGAACTCTGGCAATTCGTCAGAGTTTTAAAATTTGGCGAAAATAATAATTTAGCCGTCCTTCAAAATAGGGTTGGCGAAGTAAGTTTAAAGGAAGAAATAGATGAACAAAATAAAACTAGGGCCAAGACTGGAAAAAATAGCTTCTTTTGTGCCACCTGGCTCTTTAGTGGGCGATATCGGCACGGACCATGCTTATTTGCTGATCTATCTTTTACAGAAGAAGGTTGTCTCTAAGGCTATTGGAATTGAGGTCCATCCCGGTCCCTATAAAGCGGCTGTAAAGAATGTCCGTTCCTATGGTTTAAAGGACCGAATCGCAATCCGCTTCGGCGACGGTTTGCAGCCCCTGGAAAAAGGAGAAATTGATACCTTGGTTATTGCCGGGATTGGAGGAGTTAATATCCTGGACATACTCCAGGGCAATAAGGAAGTAATGGAAGGTATCAAAACTTTAGTATTACAACCCCAAAGCACGGAAGGCAATGTTAGAAGAAACCTTCTATCTTTAAACTGGAAGTTGAAAGGGGAAGACTTGGTTTCCGAAGATAACAGGATTTACACCGTATTATGTTTCTCGGCCACCGAAGGTTATAAGGGACGGCAGATCGAAGAGAGAAACAAACTGTTGCTCGAAGAGTTTCAGTGTTTTCTAGATTCAGGGGAGGACTTGAAAGACACGATAGATAAATACATATGGCAGTTCGGTCCCTTGCTGCTTTCCAAAAAGGAGAAGCTACTTTACAATCTAATAGAAGCTGAAATTGTGAAAAATGAAAAGATAATTAGGGATTTGGAAAAGGCTAAAAGCGATAATCCTGAACTACAAACTAATAGGTCTTTGCGGGAGAGGGAAATAAAGGTTTTGGGAGGGATAAAAAAATGGCTGTGTCAGTAGGGCAGATTGAACAGCTTATTGAAAAAATTGCGCCCCGGTATTGGGCTGAAGAATGGGATAACCCAGGGTTACTCGTCGGCAGTAGTGCTCAAAGAGTAAATAGGGTTCTTTTAAGTCTGGAGGCGACAAAAGATGTTGTTGAAGAGGCGATTTTAAAAAAGGTAGATCTTATTGTAGCCCACCACCCTTTAATATTTAAACCTCTTAAAAATTTAAGGACTGATCAGGGACCAGCTTTACTACCCTTAACTCTTTTCCAAAACGGAATTGCTTTTTATGCCGCCCATACCAATCTTGACCAATCGGAACTATCCTCTAGCTTTACATTGGCTAGAATTTTAGGATTAGAAAAGACTCAGTTTTTAGAAGTGACTGCCTCTGAAAAATTGTACAAAATTGTAGTATTTGTTCCCGAAGAGCAAGTGGAAGAGGTTCGAAAAGCTTTAGCGGCAGAAGGGGTAGGTGCCGGTCTAACCTCCGGAGAAAATAGTGAAAACTATATTGAATGTTTTTTCCAGAGTCCCGGCGAAGGAATGTTTAGACCTTTAGAGGGCGCTAATCCTACACTGGGTAAGGTCGGCGAACTTACTAAGGTTGGGGAGATAAAGCTGGAGGGTCTAGTAGACGAAAAATCTCTAGGGAGAGTAATAAAAACGCTACATAAGGTTCATCCTTATGAAGAACCGGCCTATGATTTGATTCCGCTAAAAAACCCCGGCAAAAGCAGGGGTTACGGGGCAATTGGCTATTTATCGGAATCAATGCCCTTAGGCGAATTATGGGAAAAATTTTTGTCGGACTTAAATAATTCGGAAAAAGGTTGTTTCCCGGTTCAGTATAATCTCTCTTCTGTCCGGCTGGCCGGTGATCGGGATAAGAAAGTTAAAAAAATAGCTATTGCTAACGGTAGCGGTAGTAGTCTAGTTTCCAAAGCAATTTATGCCGGGGTCGATCTATACATTACGGGTGAGATCAAATATCATGAGTTGTTGGATTCTCTAGATGCTGGTCTAGCAGTAGGGGAATTAGGTCACTTTTTTAGCGAAATCCCGATGCTGAAATCACTTTTTGAATATCTTCGTGGAGATAAGACCATGGCCGGGGTGGAATTTCTTTTCAGCGAGAGCGGTAAAAACCCTTGGCTTTAGGCGTGGATAAATTATGCACATTATCCATAACCTTGAGAGCGGTTAGATCGAACCTTGATAGGGTTATCACAAGCGTTGTCCACATGTTATTCACAAAATGTGCATAATTAAAATAATTATAAAATTATGAGAATTAAAAAGAAAAGGAAACAATGTAATAAAATGTAGCTTGACTTTATTTTTTGTGATGTTATCATTGAGAAGCTCTCATAAAAAACAAATTGACCTTCCGAAAGTATTTTAGTATGATTGAAAACGAAGTTAACCAGATGATCGCGGGGACAAATACCGAAAGGTTGTCTCTGAGGAAAGTCCGAGCTCCACAGGGCAGGATGCCGGGTAACACCCGGTGGGGGTGACCCCAAGGATAGTGCAACAGAGAGATACCGCCTGGCGCTTAAGTTAGCTATTTAGGTTCTTTTATCAAAGTATCTAAATTAAGTGTCGGGTAAGGGTGGAAAGGTGAGGTAAGAGCTCACCGGCAGTCAGGTAACTGGCTGGCCATGCAAACCCCATCCGGAGCAAGACCAAATAGGGGAACAATGGAGCTGCCCGTTCCGTTCCCGGGTAAGGTCGCTTGAGGCTGTCGGTGACGGCAGTCCCAGATAGATGATCATCACCTCTTTTAGAGGGACAGAACTCGGCTTATAGGTTAACTTCGTTTAATTTTAAAAGCTATAATATTGCTGTTTTGGATATGTTCGTTCACGATTCAGCAATATTATAGCTTTTTAATTTAAAAACCATTTTCAGGTTTTTATAATTCGGAGTGGTATTCCTGGATGGATTTGACATTGTTATGGGAAGGTTTTTCAGCGGCTTTAGCGGCGATTCCTTTGGCGCCGGCCAAGGCGGCAGTCATAGTGGTGATATAGGAGACTTTGTATTTAATGGCGGCCTGGCGGATGTAAGCGTCTTCGTGTTGACTGCGCTTCCCGGCCGGGGAATTGATCACTAATTGGATTTCTTTATTTTTTATGCTGTCGATAATGTTAGGCCGCCCTTGGTGCAATTTCTTTATTTTTGTAGCTTCGATCCCGTGTTGTTGCAAGTATCTCCAAGTTCCATCTGTAGCTAAGATTTTAAAACCGCAGGCTCTAAATCTTCGCGCTACTTCAAGAGCCTGGGGTTTATCATCGTCATTGACACTTAAAAGTATGGTCCCAGTGCTGGGTAGGGGGGATTGGGCAGCTTCCTGGGCTTTATGAAAAGCCATACCGAAAGAATCAGCAAGGCCTAAAACTTCCCCGGTGGAACGCATTTCCGGTCCTAAAACAGGGTCGACTTCAGTAAACATATTAAAAGGAAAGACCGCTTCCTTAACCCCGTAATAGGGGATTTTTTTGGTGGTTAAATTTTTAATTAAACTCGTTTGTTCCCCCTGGAATGAGGCCATTATAACTTCAGTAGCGATCTTAGCCATGGAAATATTGCAGACCTTGGAAACTATTGGCACGGTCCTCGAAGCGCGAGGGTTGGCTTCCAAAACATAGACCTTATCATCAGCTATGGCGTACTGGATATTCATTAGCCCGATGACGTTCATTTCTTGGGCAATTTTTTTTGTATATTTTTCGATCGTCTGAAGATGTTTTTCCGGGATGCTGTAAGGAGGGATTACGCAGGCCGAGTCACCGGAATGCACTCCTGCCAGCTCGATGTGTTCCATAACTGAGGGCACAAAAGCGTCCCGGCCGTCGGCAATGGCATCTGCTTCCGCTTCCAAGGCATTGCTTAAAAAACGGTCAATAAGGATCGGACGATCCGGGGTTACGCCTACTGCCGCTTCCATATACATGCTCAGCATTTCTTTATCGTGGACAATTTCCATCCCTCGCCCCCCTAAAACATAAGAGGGACGGACCATTAAAGGATAACCTATTTTTTCGGCAACTTCTAAAGCTTCTTCCAGATTAGAAGCCATTCCGGATTCGGGGATGGGAATGTTCAGCTTCTCCATCATTTTGCGGAATAAATCCCGGTCTTCAGCCAAAGCAATGGTTTCCGGAGTGGTCCCCAAGATGTTGACACCTGCCGCTTTAAGCTCGTCAGCAATATTTAAAGGTGTTTGCCCGCCAAATTGAACAATAACCCCGAGAGGTTTTTCTTTCTCATAAATACTTAACACCTCTTCTACAGTAAGGGGTTCGAAATACAGTCTGTCTGAAGTGTCGTAATCTGTAGAAACGGTCTCGGGATTGCAGTTCACCATGATGGTCTCGTAGCCCAGATCTCGCAGAGTGAAAGCGGCATGAACGCAACAGTAATCGAATTCTATACCCTGACCGATTCTATTGGGTCCTCCACCGAGAATCATAACTTTGGGGCGGTCAGATTTGGGACTTGCCGGGGGCTCTTTTCCCTGCTCTTGGATTTTAAAGGTTGAATAGTAGTAATAAGCATCCTCTACTCCACTGACAGGGATAGCTTTCCATTCTTTCCCCACTCCTAAAGCCGTTCTTTGAGAGCGGATTTCTGTCTCGGGAAGTTCTAAAAGCATTGCCAGGTAACGGTCGGAAAAACCGTCTTTTTTGGCTTGGATCAGAAGTTTTTCAGGTAGTTTTTTCCCCCGGTAACGAAGAATTTCTTCTTCCAGCTCCACGAGTTCTTTCATCTGCTGTAGGAAATAGGGTTTTATATAGGTGAGTTTGGACAACTCTTCGATGGATGCTCCTTTGCGCAAAGCTTCATAAAGGATAAACTGGCGCTCACTCGTGGGCTCAGTCAGTATGGCCATTAATTCTGATAAAGACCGTTCGTGAAAATCCTTGGCAAACCCAAGACCGTAGCGATTGATTTCCAGGGATCGAATTGCTTTCTGTAAGGCTTCTTTGTAGTTTTTCCCAATACTCATTACTTCCCCTACGGCCCTCATCTGGGTTCCTAACCGGTCTAAGGAACCGGGGAATTTTTCAAAAGCCCAGCGGGCGTATTTAATAACTACATAGTCCCCGGAAGGGGTATATTTATCCAGGGTTCCTTCCCGCCAATAGGGAATTTCATCGAGAGTCAGTCCTACCGCCAACATGGCGGAGATTAAAGCGATCGGCAGGCCTGTCGCTTTAGAAGCTAAGGCAGAAGAGCGGGAGGTACGGGGGTTAATTTCAATGATTACCACCCGGTCGGTTTTGGGGTCATGGGCAAATTGGACATTGGTGCCGCCGATAACCCCGATAGCTTCAACTACAGCATGGGCGTATTTTTGGAGCCGCTCTTGCAGCTCAGGTCTGATGGTGAGCATGGGAGCCGAACAAAAAGAATCACCGGTGTGAACCCCGATGGCGTCGATGTTTTCGATAAAACAAACGGTAATAATTTGGTTCTTGGAATCCCGGATAACTTCAAGTTCTAGCTCTTCCCAGCCGAGGACGGATTCTTCCACCAGGATTTGTCCTACCAAACTGGCGGTAAGGCCGCGGCTTGCCACCGCGGCGAGTTCTTCAGCGTTGTAAACAAGCCCCCCACCTGTTCCTCCCATGGTGTAAGCGGGACGAATTACCACTGGGTAGCCGAGTTTCCGAGCGATGCTTTCCGCCTCCTCCACGCTGTAGGCTGCTTCGCTGCGCGGCATTTCAATTCCCAGTTTATCCATGGTTTTCTTAAAAGCAATTCGGTCTTCTCCCCGTTCGATGGCTTCCAGTTGAACACCGATAAGCTTTACTCCATATTTCTTTAAAACTCCGGCCTGATCCAGCTCGGAACAGAGATTTAGAGCTGACTGGCCGCCTAAATTCGGCAGTAAAGCATCCGGGCGCTCTTTAGCGATGATCTTGGTGAGGCTTTCTACAGTTAAAGGTTCTATATAGGTGATGTCGGCAATTCCCGGATCGGTCATAATTGTAGCTGGATTGGAATTGACGAGCAAAACCTCGTAGCCTAAATTACGTAAGGCTTTGCAGGCTTGAGTTCCAGAATAATCGAATTCACAGGCCTGACCGATCACAATGGGCCCCGAACCAATAATCATAATTTTTTTAATGTCAGTTCTTTTCGGCATTCTTTAATTTCCTTTCTCGATCTCTAACATTTACTAGGAACATTTTTTTGCTAAAGTTATTCTATCAAAAAACAACCCGAATTTTAAATTTTTTTGTGAAATAATTATGAATACATAGATATGTCTGACCAAAAACCAAGAATGATTTCTCAAACTTAAGGGAAAATAGAAAATACTTCGAAATTCGATTTGGAAAAGAGGTGTTTTCTTGTGTTGGATCCGATTCAGCCCATGGAGCCAAAAGCGAGTACTTCTATACCGCGGGGAGAAGAATGGTTAGCCCAGGTTAAGTGGGATGGGGTTCGGGTGCTGACCCACTATAATGGCGAAAAGGTACACTTGTTTAATCGCCGGGGTAGAGAAAGAACCGATCATTATCCGGAACTGTTGGCGATCAAAGAGTACTGCCGGGCTTCCTCAGTTATTCTGGACGGGGAAGTCATTGCTTTGGGAGATAAGGGCAAACCTTCCTTTTCAGAAGTAATGCGCCGGGATGGAATTAAAAAGATGGCCATGGTTGAGGGACTGAGAAAAGCAGTACCTATTACCTATATGGTTTTTGACGTCCTTTACTATAATGGGCGCTGGGTAAATAAGAATCCCCTGGGGAAGAGAATAACAATTTTGGAAGAAATTTTAATCCCTGGTCCCAATATTCAACCGGTATTTTCCCATGGAGATGGTCAGGAGCTGTTTCGGGCGGTTCAAAAGGAGGGAATGGAAGGGGTGGTTGTAAAACAAAAAGGTTCTGTTTATTGTTTCGGAGGTAAAAGTGATTCCTGGTTAAAAATAAAAAACTACTTCGATTTAATTGCCGTAGTAGCCGGGTATACCTTGAGCGGGAGCCAGGTTAAATCTGTATTATTGGGTCTATTCGACGAACTCGGGAATCTGTGGTATATCGGGCACTGTGGCACTGGTAAGTTAAGGAAGAGAGAATGGCAAGATTTAAGCTCTGTTTTCCGCTCTCTTCAAGTAGAAGAACAGCCCTTTGTTAACAGACCCCAACGCTATAAAGATGTTCTATGGCTGAAACCCAAAATTACCGTAAAGGTGAATTATGCGGGATGGACTGAGGGCGGGTCCTTGCGGCAGCCAAGCATTCAAGCTTTAGTCGATGTTTCCCCGGAATTGTGTCAATATAATCAACTGCTTGGTCAGGGATAAGAATACAAAATTAGACAAATACTAGAATATCGAGGAAACAAAAGGCAAAAAATAAGGGCAGGAATAGAGACTATGAAGCAAAAAAGCTTTTGGCAGAACTTGATATCCTTTATAACCTATAAAAAAACGGATGAGTCTCCACCCTTTTCCTTGGATGAGAGGAGCGGGAAGGGTCAAATAAACATGCAGGACCAAAAAGAGGGGCAGAGTAAGGAGCAAACGGGGGAAAGCAACAAGCAGAAGAGACGCTACCCCAAGAAACCCCTCTCTGTGTCCCAAGCCAAATCGAAAAGGATAAGTGAGAATGAGGTCAGGGCAGATGTGGAGGCGAATATTGACCAGATTAAAAAACAATTTGCCCTTCCTCAGAATAAGGACCTTATTATAAGAGAATTTACCTTAGGTAAAAACCGCCGGGCTTTTATTGCTTATCTGGACGGCATGGCTGATAAAACCGTGATTAACGAATCCATCCTCAGACCCTTATTTAGTAATCCCACTTTGGCCACTGAAGAAGCAAATAAAGCTTCTGATTTGGGTTTAGAAAACATTGTAGAAACTAATGATGCCAAAAGATTAAAAGATTTTAATAAAGTTATCGCTGAAATTTTAAAAGGAAATACCGCTTTATATATCGATGGTTTGGATTATTTTCTTGCCTGTGAAACCATTGGATATGAAAAGAGAGGGGTAGAAGCTCCTCAGACGGAAGGAATTGTCTTGGGCCCCCAGGAGGGTTTTAGTGAAAACTTAAGAACCAATATTTCCCTTTTGCGCCGGATAATAAGGAACAAGAATTTGGTCAGCGAGTTTTTTGAAGTTGGAGTTCAGAGCAGTACGACATGTGCAGTTGTTTATCTGAAGGATGTTATCAACCCGATAATATTAGAAGAAGTGCGCCGCCGCCTAAAAAATATTGAGACTGATTTTTTAAGTAGCAGTGGGATGTTAGAGCAATTTTTGGAGGATAATCCCTATTCTCTGGTGCCTACAATTTTATCCACAGAAAGGCCGGACCGGGCCGCCTCAAATATCTTTGAGGGAAAAGCGGCAATAATTATGGACGGTTCACCTTTTGCCATAATTGTGCCTGTGACCCTAAATGAAATGATGCATTCTCCAGAAGATGCGGCCCTTAAATGGCAGTACACAACAGGCTTAAGGTTTGTGCGCTTTTTTGCTTTTGCCTTTGCCGCTTTACTGCCAGGGTTCTACATAGCCTTAACAACTTTTCATCGGGAAATGATTCCTACAGATTTATTGATCGCCATAGCAAGGGCCAAGGAAAATGTACCCTTTCCAACATTGATTGAAGTTCTGATTATGGAACTGGGGTTTGAGTTAATCCGGGAAGCGGGAGTCCGTATTCCCGGAATTATCGGAAACACCCTAGGTATTATTGGTGCTTTAATCTTAGGAGAAGCCGCGGTTTCAGCCAATATCGTCAGCCCGGTTTTAATTATTATTGTGGCCGCTACCGGACTCAGTAATTTTGCGATCCCTAATTACAGTTTGGCCTTTGGGGTTAGGTTATTAAGGTTTTATTTTATTTTTGCCGGTTGTTTTCTGGGTTTTTACGGCATGGCCCTAGCTTTGGTGATCTTTGTTTTAGCTCTTGTTAATCTGAAGTCTTTTGGAGTTCCGTTTTTGGCTATCGTGACTCCCAAAAGTAGAAAAAGTCGAGATACAGTAATCCGTTGGCCAGTTTGGAAGCAGGAATTTAGACCGGATTACTTAAATCCTCTTCAAACCCAACGGCAACCTAAAGTTTCCAGGTTCTGGACCCGGCAAGGGGCTCCGGCTCAAGGGAGTGGAGAGAAAAGTAACAAGAATCAAGCTGCTGATCAAAAAGATGATGGGAGTTAGTCTTAAAGGAAAAGGAGGGCGGAAAAAATTATTAGAGAAGGTCAATTTGGTTTCTGGGAAGCCTTAAGTTTAGCAACAATAATAATAGTGACTAAAATTTTTTATACCAGCCCTATGACTATAATCAATGAATTTGGAACCGCAGCTTGGTATGGGACCCTGGGTTCCTGTTTAACCGCTATTATTTTCTTTGGGTTGCTCTATTTGTTAATGAAAAGATTTCCTGGCCAAGATCTATTTCAAGTTTTGGAAACTGTTTACGGAAAAATAGTGGGCAAGATATTGGTTTTAATTTTGGCGAGCTATTTTCTATATTATGTGGCCATGAATATCCGGGAGTTTTCTGCTATTCTCAAAGCTTACAATTTACCTTTTACTCCTCTTAGCATGACTATTTTTCCCTTTTTACTGGTTGTTTGGGTTTTAGCCTACGTCGGCTTAGAGGGGATCGCCAGAACAACCTATATTTTTAGCTTTCTCGTTTTCGGAGGCTTAGCCTTGATGCTTCTTTTAGCTATTCCCGCCTATAGCTGGGATTTTTTGCAACCTATATTGGGCTACGGCCTGAGAAACACAATTATCACCGGCTTTATGAGATCCTCAGCTTATAGCGAAATTGTGATCCTAGCCACTATTATAGGCTCTCTTCAGGGTTTGAAAAACTTTAAGAGAGTCGGTTTCAGCGCCTTAATTATTTCTGGTTTAACTATAAGTCTTTGTACGGCGTGTCTTTTGGCAGCTTTCCAATTTACAAGCGGCGGCGAACATCTTTCGGGCTTATTTCAGCTCTCGCGCACGATCTACTACTCCCGCTTTATTCAAAGGTTAGAAGCTGTTTTTCTATTCACTTGGGTTTTCGCCGCTGTTCTTACGGTGGCAGTAGTCTTTTATATCTCTTTAAAAGCCTATTGTCGAGCATTTCAAATTTTCGATCACCGGCCCCTGATTTTTCCCTATATTTTTGTTACCGGGGCATTAATCTCCCTGCCTAAAAACTTGCCTGAAGTTTTGCAAGTCCATGTTCAATTTACGCGGGAATTCAGTTTTTTACTGCTCTTTACCATCCCGGTAATCACTCTTGTCTTCGCAGTGATTCTAAAGAAGGGCCAAAAAGGAGAGGGGAGTAATGAAAACAAAGAACAAAACTAAGTTGAAAATCTTACTCCTAGTGTTAATCTTGGTCTGCTGTTTACCTTTAACCGCTTGCTACGATGCCGTTGAAATAGACGAGGAAGTATATGCTTTAGTAATCGGGGTCGATAAGGGGACTACAAATATTATTAGGGTTACCGTTAAATACGAAACTTACAAAGAGGGGGGGGGAGGAGGTTCCGGTGGAAAAGGAGGAGGATCCGGGGAAGAGGAGGGCACGGTGATTGCTACCGTTGAAGCACCCTCCCTGCTCGAAGGAATTAACATGCTCAATCTATCTGCAAACAGGCAAATATCCCTCTTCCATACCAAAATGCTGGTTTTTTCCGAAGAATATGCCAGGGAAGGCGTAATTCGTTACCTAGACCCTTTGTCCCGGTTCCGGGAAGTGCGGGAGTCCATGCGGGTCGTGGTTTGCCAAGGGACTGCGGAAGAGTTCATTAAAGAAAGCAAAGCGGTCGTCGGCAAAAATATATCCAAGGAATTAGAGCTTAGTTTTTTTCAAGCCAGCAACACTGCTTATTTCCCGGATGTCTTTTTTTATAAATTTCATATCGCCATTTTGTCCCCCTACGGCCAACCGGTAGCAATCTATGCCGGGGTAAATGACTTTGAGCAAGAATCAAGGGAACCAAAAACTGAAACAGCCGGGCTTAGAACGGAGCAAAGTATTCCCCCTGGATCTATTCCCCGCACAGGGGGGGATAAAGGAGAGTTTTTTGGGACTGCGGTTTTTGATGGCGACAAAATGGTGGGATACTTGGATCAAAATGAGACCCGTTTTTATCAAATGGTTATCGGGGGATTTAAATGGGGCTTATTCACCCTTCCGGATAAAAAAAGCCCTGGTAATATTTATGTTTTAGAGGTCAAGGAAGTCAAAAAACCACAAGTCAAGGTTACCTTGCGAGAGGGAAAGCCAATAATCGACTTAAAATTAGCAATTGAAGCGGATATCAGTTCCATGCAGAGTGAACGAAAATACGAGGATATTGAAAGCTTTCGGGAGTTGGAAAGTGAGACTGTCGCCTATTTTCAAGAAGGGATAAAAAAGACCATAACAAAAAGTCAACGGGAAATGAATAGTGACATCTTCTTCTTTGGCAAGAAAGCAGCTCGTAATTTTAGAACTATTCAGGAAATGGAAGATTATAACTGGTTAAAACGTTACTCCGAAGCGGAAGTAAAAGTGGAAGTGGACCTAAATTTAAGGCGCACAGGTTTTGTTTTTGAAACCAAGCCGGTTAGATCTAGTTCCGGAAGTAAGGGAGGGAATAGCAAATAATAAAAATCGGTTTACTGTTATTTATCTTAGCGGCGAGCTATTATGCCCTGACTTACGGCCTTAGCCTTTGGCAGGAGCGTAACTTCTTGGGGGCTATTGGGGCCATAATTTTAGCCCTTTTAGGAGCGCTTGCTCCTATCTATGCTTTGCTTTTTCAAAATTTCTACTTCTTTGTTTAATTTATTGAGGATAGAAATAAGGGAAATACAAAAAATAACCCTTAAAGCAAAAAAATATTAGGGAGGGATTTTTTGTGTCAGGGAACAAAATTGCGCCCCAAGAGGCTTTTGGGATTCATGAGCTCTTACAGCTTAGAAATATTTGGGCTTTAAAATGTTCCAGTTTGACCGGGAAGGTGGCGGAGCCAAAATTAAGGCTCCTACTGGAAACAGAGCTGGAGAATTCTCAACAGCAAATTCAAGAATTAAGGGAATTGATTCAAGAGTCCGATTATCACCGTGAAAACAAGAACTGAGGGTTGAAAAATGACAAATATTATTCAAGATTTGGTAGGTGTGGATTTCATGACAGAAAAGGATATTGTTACCAAGTTGCTTCTGAGCACAAAACATACTTTAACAAGGTATACAGTGGCTTTAGGAGAGACGGCGACGCCGAGAGTCAGGGAGGTATTAAAAAAACATCTCAATCAAACTATAGATACCCAGGGGCAACTTATGGACTATGCTGTGGAAAAAGGTTATTGCTATCCTTTTAATCCCGCCGAACAATTTAAAGATGATTTAAAAGAAGCTTATACGGCTTTAGATTTGGAAGCTTGGAAATTACAAAGCGATGAAGAAAGCTTTGGTCCCAAGCGGGAGATCCCCATAGTCAGGTCCTGAGCTTTAAGAAAAAGCTGGAAAAGATATCAACACTATGTATATAATGATTGTGAACTTTAAGAAAAAACAGGCTTGAATAAAATGGGGAGGAAACCATGATTTATCAGAGTGTGACGGAACTAATCGGTAAAACTCCGCTAGTAAGACTGAATAGAATTGCTCCCGTCCAAAATGTTGTCGCCAAGGTCGAGTTTTTTAATCCCGGGGGAAGTATCAAGGATCGGATCGCAATCAGCATGATTACAGCGGCCGAGAAGCAGGGTTTGATTGATAAAGATACCGTTATTATTGAACCGACCAGCGGTAATACCGGGGTTGGTTTGGCCTTAATTTGTGCGGCCAAAAACTACCGGCTTATTCTGACCATGCCTGAAACCATGAGTATAGAGAGGAGAACTTTGCTTAAAGCCTATGGGGCGGAGGTAATTCTCACCCCGGGCCGGGAAGGCATGTCCGGGGCAATTGCTAAAGCGAAACAATTGGCCGAAGAACTACCAAAATTTTTTATCCCCCAACAATTTGAAAATTTGAGTAATCCGGAAGCCCATCGTCAAACGACTGCCCAGGAGATTTGGACTACTACAGAAGGGCAGGTAGATATTGTGGTCGCTGGGATTGGCACCGGCGGTACGATTACCGGAATCGGGGAAATCCTTAAAAGCTATAAGCCCCAAGTTAAGATTATCGGCGTTGAGCCTGCAGATTCTCCGGTTTTAACCGGTGGGAAACCCGGTCCTCATGATTTGCAAGGTATTGGAGCCGGTTTTGTGCCGAAGATTCTTAAACGGGAGATTATTGATGAGATAATCCCGGTTACTTCAGAGCAGGCTTTTGAAGCGGCTCGTAAATTAGCGGCTGAAGAGGGAATATTAGCTGGGATCTCTTCCGGCGCTGCTTTATACGCTGCTTTAGAAGTGGCTAACTCTTCGGAGACTAAAGATAAAATGATTGTAGTAATCCTACCCGATACCGGGGAACGTTATTTAAGCACGGGTTTGTATTATTAATTCGCGTAATTTGAGGGAGACAAATGGGAAAAAAAGTTGTGGTCGCGATGAGTGGCGGGGTAGACAGCTCCGTAGCGGCTTTATTGCTTCAAAAACAAGGTTATGAGGTTATAGGCATTACCATGCAGATCTGGCCTCAAGCAGATGAAGATCAAGCCAGGGCTTGTTGCAGTGCGGAAGCGGTTGGTGATGCCCAAAAGGTGGCTTGGAAACTAGGGATTCCACACTATGTAATGAATTTCAGACAGGAATTTGAAAATAAAGTTATCAAAGAATTTTGTGATGAATACTTGGCCGGGAGAACACCAAATCCCTGTATTTCTTGTAACCGTTATCTTAAATTTGATTCCTTGTTAAGAAAGGCGCAAGCTTTGGGGGGAGATTTCATCGCCACTGGACACTACGCCCGAATTGAATTTGATCGGGCTAGGGATACGTGGCTATTAAAGACAGGAATTGATCAAAGCAGGGATCAAAGCTATTTTCTTTATCATCTCACGCAAGACCAATTACGTCACATCCTATTTCCTCTCGGAAATTTTAAGAAAACCGAGATTAGGAAGTTTGCCAAGGAGGAAGGTTTAATAGTGGCAGAGAAACCGGAAAGCCAGGAGATTTGTTTTGTCCCCGACGGTTATGGTGATTTTGTGGAAAAATATCGAGGTTTAAAACCTTTGCCGGGAGCAATTCTGGACTCCGAGGGGAAGAAAATAGGGGAACATCGAGGAATATACAGGTATACCATTGGCCAAAATAGAGGTTTGGGTATAGCCTTGGGTTACCCAGTGTATGTGACAAAAATCGATCCGCAAGCTAATACCGTGCAAGTGGGTACTAGAGAGGAACTTTACCATCGCAATCTTCTTGCCAAAGACGCTAATTTTATTTCTGGTTTTCCCCCGCAGGAAAAAATTGCCGTCAGGGCGAAAATAAGGTATAAGGCTCCGGCAGTACCCGCTTTTCTAACGGTGCATAATAATGAAGAGGTAGAAGTGGAGTTTGAAGAACCACAACGAGCGATTACCCCGGGACAGGCAGTTGTATTTTATGAGGGAGAAAGTGTTTTGGGAGGAGCCACAATCAGCTTCTCTTGGCCTTAAGCTTACTGTTGCTCATCTTCTTCTTGGAGAGATTTTTCTAGGGCCGCTAAGTTTTGCAAAACAATTTTTCCTTTTAAAGTGATCAATTCCCGGTATTTGTTTTTGGTTACCTTTTCTAATTCGGTAATAGAATGCTCGAGTTTAAGTTGTTCTTCCTTCTCAAGGGTAGCTTTAACCATCGGCCAGGTGGATTTCAGTTTTTCCAAATTGGACTCTGCTTTTTCCCACTCTAAGGCTGTTCCATTCAAAATTATCTCCCGAGTATAGTAAATAAGATGTTTTATTCCCGGTAAGGATTTAGATTTATAGAGGGCAAAGAGCTCGGGGATATTTTCATAAAGCCTGTTCGCGGCCAAAAGGACTTTAGCACGGTCTTTTGTTTTGACTTCAACGCTGAAATCGTTTAGGGCGGTGCTGAACCTATCCAATAACTCCTTGTCAGCCCCTTTGGTGGCGGCAGCGGGCAGATATTCATTCCAGGTGAGATGTAATTTTTCAATATCTTGGCTTACTCTTGGCCAGGGATCCTGTTTTTGTTTTTCGGTTTGGTTATCTTCTTTTGACTCGGAGTTATTTTTTCCCTGGTCCGTATTTTTCTTCTGGTCTTCATGTTCTTGACTGCTGCTGTTTTCTGATGTCTGTGTATCATTGTTGCCCTGACTTTGTTTGTCCTGCCCCTCTCCGGATTCTTCCCTCTTATTTATACCTGGTCCATCTAGAGTGGTGAATATTTTTTCTAGAGTTGAGTCTAATTCCCCCAGTTGTTTAGGAATCTCCTCCATCTGTTCATCAGGTTTGGCTTCCTCCTTGGGCTTACCGACAAGGGAACCGCAGCCGCTGGAGCTAATTATTAAAAATAAAATAAGGGGAATTAGAAAAAAAAAGCGGGACAGTTTTTTGGCGAGCCTGTAGTTGTTTTTAGAATATTGAGAATATTGGTTATTCATCTTAAAATGACCTTTCTACTTTTTTACTTATATTATTGGTTCGTCGAGGCTTAAAAAATACTTAGAGAAAGGAAATATTTTAACGGAAGTTATAAACAAGGTTATTGCAAAAGTATTTTAGTACGGCGTAAAGATAAAAGTAAGTAAAAAAATGTTAGATGTAAACTGGCAAAGGAGTACATAGATGAGAAAAACAAACTCTATTATTCAGTCCACCACCATTACAGTTTCGCTAATCATTGTTTCCTTACTAATTATTAGTTTTATTTTTATCGCTTGCACTTATTGGGGTCGAGAAGAATTAAGGGAGCAAAATAATTTATTGGCTCAGGCCTCAGCCCTGGAAAAAACTATCCTTCTTAATTACGATCAGATTAACGATTATAAAACGGATCCTGAACTTAGTTCCCTTGAAAAAATTAGGCGCGTTAAAGCATTATTGGCTCAAGAATATTATAAACTTGAAGATTTCAAAGGTGGATTTCAGAAAAAGGAAAAAGAAATTGAAATCGGTTATTTCGATAGTGAACTGAAGACCGCAATTCCGGTTATTACTGAAGAGTCAAAACTTTTTAGTAATCAAGACATCCCTTTTAATCTCCTTCAGGGTTTGGAGAGAAGTGAGACTTTTAAAGTAATCAAGGGTTTGGGGAATAGCCAGGAAATCGGCGGGGGGTTAACAACAATTATCGTTCCTATTTATTCTAATTGTAAAAAGATCGGCTTTTCCTGGGCCACTAATCAATCCCGGGATATTTGGTATTACACCTGGCTTGAGTTTCGCAAAGTTTTACTTTTTGGGGTAGCCTTGTGGGCTGTCGTTTTATTTTTTATTAGAAGATCTTTTTTAAAAATTAAATCCGCTCTGGACGGTTTTTCCAAGATGATTGTAGACGGTGAAAACGGGGATAGGAATATTTGGCAACAATTACCTGAACTTTTGCCGATCTTAGAAAGAAGAAAAAGTGATTTCGATAGCCTGCGTAAGCTTAATGCCGAATTGGAAAGTTCCAATGAAAAACTTTTGACAATTATCCAAGGGATCTCAGATGGGTTTTTCTCTGTAGATCGCGATTGGAATTTACTGGTGATAAATAAAGAAATGAAGAGGCAGCTCTCGGCGGAAACTGAAAACTTGACCGGCAAAAATATCTGGGAGTTCTGTGAAAGCAGGTTTGAACCTTTAACCAGGGCCAACCTTATTAAAGCGATGACAGAAAATATCCAGTTAAGCTGGGAAGCAAAGAATGCCGAGGGAGATAGGTATTTTGAGTTTCACGCCTACCCGTTTGCTCGCGGGCTCACCGTTTTTGTCAAGGAAAAAACCGAGGAAATAAAAAATTACAGGGAATTACAGCGGTTGGAAAAATTGAATCTAATCGGACAATTAGCAGCAGGTATTAGCCACGAGATTAGAAATCCCTTGACAACGGTGAGAGGGTTTCTCCAGATGATGGAGATTTGCCCGGATTCTCCTAGCAATGAATACATAAAAATAATGATTTCAGAAATAGATCGTACAAACTCCATAATCAGCGATTTTTTATCTCTTTCCAAAACTAATTCAGACACCCAGGAAGTGGAAAGCCTTAATGATCTAATTTTGAGAATTTATCCCATGCTACAGGGAGATGCCTTTAGTTCTGATAAGGACATTGTATTAGAATTAAATGAAATACCGAATCTTAGTCTTAATGAATCCGAGTTTCGGCAGTTGATATTGAATTTAGTACATAATGCTCTAGAAGAAACTCCCCCGGGAGGGGTAGTCACAATCCGCACATATCTTTTGGGATCAGAAGTATTCCTAGCGATTACTGACCAAGGAAAAGGGATACCGGAAGAAATCCGTGAGAAAATCGGAACCCCCTTTGTTACGACCAAAGAAAGTGGGACCGGTCTGGGACTGGCCATTTCCTATGGAATTGCCAAGAGACACCGGGCCAGAATAGAATTTGAGACAAGCGCCCAAGGCACAACATTTTACGTAATTTTTCCAACAACTCCTCCAAAATGAGTAAGCCACAAGTTCCCGGCCTGAGCCGGGATTTTTTATGAATAGATATTTTTCCCCTCCAAGGCATAGATATTTAAAAGCGAGTTATAGGTAGTAAAAAGGCTTAGACAGGGGGGAAAAAGGTGATCTTTCGGATTGCGGAAGCATTATTAACCTTTGATTCCATGGCCCATGATAAACTTCAAAAATTATGTTATTTCTCTTACGCCTGGTATCTAACCTTTTTTGGGGAACGGCTATTCGAACAAAAATTTGAAGTTTGGGAAAAAGGCCCGGTTTGTCCGGAACTATTTGAAAAATACCAAAAATACGGACTCAAACCGATTCCTAAGACCAGGGCCAAGCTGGAGGAAATAATCAGTGAAGAGGAGCTTCGGGAGTTTTTGAAGGCGATATTTGATGCTTACGGTCATCTTAGCAATAAAGAGCTGATTTTTTTGGCCTGTTCTGAGGACCCATGGCTAAAGGCTTTACAAAGACTGGAAAAAGGCTTAAGTTCTGTTTACGATGATGAAGAAATTGTAAATTGGCATACGAGAAATGTTCTTAAAGAACTAAATAAAGAAAATATTTGTTTATTTTATATCTAAACGCTCGAAAAGGAAAAATTGTTGAAGACCACATTATTTGGCGGCAGTTTGATAACCGACAGTGGCGGTTGTCAAGGAACGCCAAATAAGGTTGTCAACAGGTTAGGCATTTCCGCCAATGGCGGTGGTCATTTTATCAAGGTA
>JBMNOZ010000010.1:0-73874 GCA_050943335.1 Desulfitobacteriia bacterium
ACTCAAGGGTCAAGATGAACTCGCTTTGCTCGCCCTTGATTCCCGATCACAATTAGTCGCTAACCATTACGGATTTTTTTAGATGGTTTTTGCGAACATTACTTGACACTAACTTTTGTCAAAATATTAAATAGGTCGTAAGAATTAAAATTGACTTAAAGATTAAAATTTGAATAAAAAAAATCCCTTTCGGGATAATTATTTGCTGGTATCGATAAACCGAGCTTCGGACCGCCTAAACAGTTTAGGTTCTTTATCCTGGTAAGCATTTTTTATATTTTCTGCAACCTCCAGACGATTGAGCTCCGCTTTTACTCTATGCAACTCCCTTTCCAATTTGGGAATTATCTCCTTATCCAAATCCAGCACTTCAGTCATTATCAAAGTCAGCTTTTCACTAAGAATCGCCAGCTCTCCTAGTTTTATTTCCGGGTCTGAATCTTCTCTTCCTTTCAGTTTTTGCTGTAAAGGAGTAGAAACTTTGGCTCTTTCTTGCAAACGTTTGAAACATTGGTTACGCTCCGCTAAAAAGCCCTGTACTTTAGCATCTAATTCTTCTAGAGGCCTTTCCGTTGCCGGTCTCTGTAAATAAGATTTAAGTCCTGACATCTGGTCCTTAAGTTCTTCCAGATCTCTCAAATCTTTTTCATATAGTTCCAGAAGTTTTCGAGTAATATTTAAACTATTCATTTGGCACCCAATCTAACCTTTTTGGCCGCTTCCACCCAAGTTTCCCGGAAAGACTCAAAAAAAGCGATTACCGGCCCTAAATAGGAAGGGTCTTTATTGGTATTGGCTTTTATGATTTCCCCGTGATAAAACTGGTAAAGAGCCCTTAAATTTGCCGCCAATTCGCCACCGGCCTCTAGGTCTAAAGTCATATTTAATTCCGTTATAATATCCCCTGCTTTGAGAAGTAAATTATGAGCTTCTTCATATTTTTTCTCCTTTAGGGCCTGTTCCGCTTGACGTAAAAACTTGATCTGACCGGAAAAGAGCATAATCAATAATTTTTCCGGAGTGGCTGTTCCGACAGCAATTTGCTGATAAGCAGTTTGGGGATTGTTATAAGCTCCGCTCATTTTTTCCCACCTTCCTATCTCCATTCACTATAGAATGCGGTCAGGGCGGCCACTTGGGAATATAACCACTGGCTCTGACTGCTGATAGCGACAAGCTGGCTTTCAAGGCGGGAGTATTTTTGGGTTAAATTCTCCCGGTAAGTTTCTATTTTATCTTGAAAATCTTGCATTCTGTCTTTAAGATCGCTGATCTGCTTTGTATAACCCTCTTGGGCCTTGGCAAAGGTCCCTCCATACTCGATCATCGGCTTTAGATAGCTTTTCATTATGTTAGCCAAACCCTGAGGTTCATCTTCATCCCTGGAAGCAATCCCTAAACCGGCCCCGAAAAGATTGGCAACGCTTTCTAAATTTTTTTCTAACGCCTCAGCAAATTTTTTAGTATCAAATTCCAGAGCCGCACTTTTACCATAATTAAGCGCGGAAGTAGAGATCCCAATTTCCGAAAGCAAGGTAAAAGGCCCAGTAGGATTAGCTATTATTCCTCCCACCATACTCCGCAGACGGCTTTGGATTGCCTGGAGGATCGGATCCCCGAAAAGGTCTCCTTTCACCCCGGTATCTTTATTGTACTGCATTTTGCTCTCTATAAAATTCATCACGGAATTATATTGATCCACAAAGGCTTGAACTGCCTTTTCCGCTGTTTTCTCATCAGCGCTAACTTTAACAATTACCGTGGTATTTTCATCTGCGGCATTTAAGTTTAAAGTCAAGCCTTTAATAGCAGTTGTTATGGTGTTGGAAGATGACGTTATCTCAATTCCGTTAATAGATATCTTGGCATCTTGAGCTTCTTGGGTAATATTTAAAGGGTTCCCATTTTCATCAGCAATTCCTAGGGCAGTAAGAACATTCCCGGATACCGGCTCAAAGGTGGCGGCATTTTCTTCTCCCACTTCCTCGGAGATTAAAGCCAACTGATAGCCTCCGCTTACCTTTAAGACAGAAGCACTGACTCCCGCTTTCGCCTCATTGATCTCTTGGGCAATTTCTTCAAGACTGGCTCCAGCTTTAAGGGAAATCTCCGTTTCCTTATCCCCTACCTTGATTCTAAAAATACTTTCCTCAATGACAGTTCCATCCGTTGGAGAAGTTATCCCTTCCGCTTCCCCCATTACTTTACTGACTGCTGTTTGGGCCCCTGCCAGTTGGAAGATTTTAATATTATAGTTTCCGGCTGTCGCCCCGGCGGAGCTTGTCACTTTCAGAAGGCTTTCATTGCTGGAAGTTGCAGAGGTAGCAGTCCAGGTAACAGCCTGTCTTAAAGCCTCCAAGGTTTTATCCAGGGCAGCGAGCCTGGTGTTTACATCCCGCCAGGCATCTTTGGTTTTTCCCAAAGCCAATTGCTGCTCCTGCATTTTTAAAAGGGGGCGACTGTAATTACTGACCGACGCTTCGATAATGGCTGTGAAATCATAACCGGAAAGACCCATTAGAGAGATATTATTAATTGTCATTACCCCCTTTTTTATTAAACTTTCTTGTCCAAGATTAAACCTACATAATCGGAAAAGGAACTGAGCATATCCAGTATTTTCTCCGGTGGAATTTCATTTAAGACTTCATCTGTTTTTTTATCTATAATTTTAACCATGATCCGATTAGAGTCCTCATGGATTTCAAACTTCATTCTTTTCTCGAAAAGACCTAAAAGTCGATTTAATTTCTCAGTCGCTTTCTCTACTTCTTCCCGGGGAATCTCTTCCCGGGCGGAGGTTATATTTTCCTTCTGCTCGATTGCCTTCCTCCGTAGCCCTTCTTGTCTTCTTTCAATATCCTGAGCTTTAAAATTATCCGTACTGGCAATCGGTGCCTGAGCAGGCATAGTAACAGGATTCACCATCGCCTTCCCCCTCTTTGAGATTATTCTTTCAGTCAACTCCAATTATTTTGAAACGGGTGGGGCAAAACCCCACCCTAAATTTGCCGGCAAATATTAATTGAACACCAAATCTTAGCCTAATAATTTCAATACAGCCTGAGGAACCATATTAGCCTGAGCCAACATCGCTACCCCGGCCTGACTTAAGATTTGATTCTTGGTGAATTCGGACATCTCAGCAGCCATGTCGACATCTTTAATGGTCGAACGTGCTGAAGTTAGGTTCTCAGCAGCAGCCCGCAGGTTGTTAATGGTATGCTCGAGGCGGTTTTGCATGGCGCCGAGGTTGGAGCGTTGTTCGGAGACTTTGGTAAGAGCATCATTGATCGTTGTGATGGCTTTGTCCGCTGCGGCCCGAGTCGAAACGTCAATACCGCCAGAGACACTAGCTTCCTCATGTAAGGTTGCTGCTTTGGAAATAATTCGCTCAACAGTTACTGTTGAATCTCCTGCTACAACCTGTCCAGCTTCAAAAGTTACGGAAAGTTGACCGGTAATCTCATCTCCAATCAGATAATTTCCGCCTTTTTCCTGATTGACTACAACTTGATTACCGATGCTTGTCGTTCCTTCGCTGTCGAAGAGTTGAACTGTCATTACATCTTCAGCAGAAGCGGTAATGGTTACTTGATTCCCAGCACTAGGCGATGATGCCGCGGAGAGATCAATTTCAACTCCATTGACTGTAAATTTTGCATCTGCAGCATACTCAGAATCAAAGGAGTACCCGGAAGAATTTGAAGTTGTCCAACTAGCCGCTTTGTCCGCGGTAACTGTAAAAGCCATTTTGTCACCGCTAGCATATGCACCACCAGCAGCAGCGGCAACTGTGAATTTAATACCGGCTATTTCAGAATTTTCAACGCCAACCGTACCTGTCTTCCCAGTATCTACACCGTCTTTATATATAGAGAAATCCGTCGCGCTTGTAAATACTAACTCATAATCTCCAGCAGAAGCCGCTGGTATTGTACCATCTTTTGTTATTGTCATTGCTGAGTCGCCATTAGTGACACCTGTATCAGCAATAGTTGACCCGGTTTGCACCCCTTCTCCAACTTCTGCCGCACTATAGGTAAAGGTTACTTCAAAGTCCGCATCCACTGTTCCAGTAGCAGTAACACCAGTGCTGTCCGCATCTACTATAGTTACACCAGCAGAAATGCTTGCGACTCTGACGGTGTATTCCCCGGCAGAAAGTTTATTCTCAATTCCCAAATCGGCTTCGAACTTAATGTTCTGATTAGCGCTTGTAGCCTTCAAGACATCACGAGCAACTGCTAAGGTCTGGGCGTCCATAGCATCGATTCTTAAATCAATCTTCTGTCCAGCATTTGCCCCAATATGAAAAGTGTTATCCAAAAAACCTGCTAATAGGTTTTGAGTGTTGAATTCTGTGGTATTGGAGATTCTGGTTAATTCTTTAGCCAATTGATCTACTTCGGCTTGAATTTTAAAGCGGTCATCAGCGGTATTGGTGTCGGTCGCTGATTGAACAGCCAGTTCTCTCATTCTTTGGAGAATGCTATGGGTTTCGCTTAAAGCACCTTCCGCAGTCTGAATTAAAGAAATAGCACTTTGGGCATTTCTTACTGCCTGGTTTAGACCTTTAATCTGGCCGGTCATTTTTTCGGTGATGGCCAGACCTGCTGCGTCGTCGGCAGCTTTGTTAATTCTGTAACCCGAGGAGAGTTTCTCCAAGGATTTTTGCATGGCGTTCTGAGTGCCATACAGGTTACGCTGAGCATTTAAGCTCGAAATGTTGGTGTTAACTATCATGTTCTATCCCTCCATGAATTTTAAATTTGCGCATCCTTGCGCTTTAATTTATTTTCAGTTTCCTGCCGGCAAAAGGAAACCTACTTCTTACTATCTATTTCGACATTAAAATCCAAATCTTAACAAGCAGAGATTGCCGTTATAAAGGATTATCGCGGGAATTCTTCTCAAATCTCTATATTTGACCCTGATTTGGCATGTTATTATAAATAATTCTGTTACGTCACCCGAATTGCATCAACCCTAAAAATGGGCGAACCGGACATAAATATTCAATGCTCTATTCCGCTACTATTTTTAAGACCTTCCACCCATTGATAAGCTGTGGGAAGGACTTTGGTTTCCAATACTTCTAAGACTTCATTCTCTTCTTCTTTCTCATAGGCTTTAACCAGCAGGGAAAAATTATTTCTAAGATTCGTCCTCAGTTTTGTTATGTCTTCCCTTTCTTTTTCCCAAACCAAAGGAATTGCTCCCTCGATGCTGGTGAAACCTTCCAAAATAGTGACCATAAACTCTATGGTATAGGGCCTTTTCCCCTCTCTAAGTAAGATGTGAATATGTTCTAAACCCTCGATTATATTTTCCGCTAGGTTTATTATTCTATTATGTAAATCCCTTTTTTCTTCAGTCATGTCTACTCCTATTTCTTCTTGGTGCGGCTATTTAAAATCTCTTTTAGTTTCGCCGCTGTTTCTTGATCTTTAAGTTTTAGAGCTGAGGCCGCTTCTATATTCTGTCTCTGCACTTCTTCGTAGACTTCACTGCGGAGGATCTTGATGTCCCTGGGAGCATCGATACCGATTCGGACATTATCCCCGCTTAGAGCGACTATGGTGATCTCGATATTATCACCGATGAGGATTTTTTCGTTCACTTTTCTTGATAAAACTAACACTTAACCGACAGCCCCCTCCCCTGGATTTTCCAATGCTGCTTCCGCCTCAGCAAATAATTTTTGCCGGTAGGGGTAGTTCTCGTCATTTAAAATCATTTGGATTCCTTTATTGGTCCGGAAGTTGAGGATGAGAGGGGCTCTTAAATTGACTGTGGATTTGGTAATATCGCTTAAAGATATGGTCGCCAGAGACCAGACTGCTAACTCATCTTCTGGTTTTACCTCTAACAATTTTACTTCCTCCGGACTTAATTCTACCTGGGGGAGGTAATCCGGGAAAAACAATTGGGGCTGCAAAATTATAAAACCCAGATCTTTATTGGTTGCTGAATCCAAGCGGGCGAGAGGATTTCCTTCCTCTTTTTCAAGAATAAATATTTTTTCTTCTTCAAAACCCGGTATCCCTTTGGGAAATTCGATAGTACGGCTTATTTCCTTCTCCATAATTACCTCCTTAAAGGCAGTTCCTTATTTTTTTTGATCAAAGATCTGTCCTTTGGCTTCTATTTTAAGATAGGGTTCCTGTTCCAGATAACACCGAACAGAAGGGAAAACATAATTTTCAATAGATACTTTACCGAAAGTAAAGCTGGAATCCCTCTCGCCCGGTTCAATCTCCAGTTTTAAAGTAGCGGGAATATATTTAATATCCGCCGGGGCAATAGGGACGATTTCCACTTCCGGTTCTTCCGGTTCCACTGACTGGGCAATGATCTCGCCAATAGAAGCTTGGTTTTCTATAGCCCCGATCCGATCGTTTAAACGCACACTATTCTCTAAATTGAGTAGATACTCGTTTTGAACGGTTTCGGTATAATTTCTACCAATAAATTCAAAACTACCAAAACCTAAAGATTGAAGCATAGCAGTATAATCGATCTCGATATCCGGTCTGGTGATTTCGAGATTTAGCTCTGCCGGTTTTTGCTGAATTTCCAAATCAGGCTTTACCTGCTTAAGATCGTAACAGGCATGGTTTATTTCTAACCCGATTCTGCCGAATTGGTATGAAATATGTAAATCGATCAATAAAATCACTCCCAATGGGCAGAGGACACAGAGGCGGTTCTTCTGTGTCCAATATGCTTTCGGATTCTTTAGCTCTATCTAATGAAATCGACTAGAGAAGGTTGGATGATCTGAGCGCCGACTGATAGAGCAGCGCGGAATACGTTTTGGATCGATTTAAACTCCATAATATTTTCTGCCATATCTGCATCTTGGAGATCGGACAATGAAGTTTTTAGATTAATTGTTGTGATATCCAATTGCTCGTGAATTACATACATCCTATTGGTTTTCGCACCTAGCTCTGATCTATGAGCCAGGACATTATCCAGGTGTTCATCTATTTTCTCTAAGGATTCATTAATTTTTTCTAAGGATTCATTAACCGGGAGACTCTCCTCATTTCGAAGATGTGATCCTAGATTTTTGAGGGTATCGAATAAAGATTCCCCCGTCCCGATTCCAAAGAGGTCAATACCACTAATAGAAACCGGGATTGTTACATTGGCCCCTACTTCAAACTCTACGGGTTTCTCATTTCCGGCCCAAGCTGCCCAATCCCCGATCTCAGCAATGGGCGGGGTATCCACCAAAGTACCACTAAAAATATACCTTGTTCCGAACTGGCTATTCGCCAAGACCTGAAGTTGCTCGTTAAGCTGATCTATCTCTTCGGCAATATGACAGCGGTCGTTAGCGGAATTGTCCCCGCTGACTCCTTTAACAGCTAGTTCCCTCACTCTTTGAATAATGGCTGTAATATTGCCTAAAATGCTTTCTGTAGTTTCCATAATGGCCAAGGCCTCACTGGCGTTAGTTTTCCACTGTTCCATGGCGGAAATTGTGCTTTTAAAACGCAAAGCGATTTCAATCCGCACCGGATCGTCGGAAGGCTTAGTAATAGCTTGCCCAGTGGCGAGACGGTTTTGAATTAAATCCATTCTATTATTAGCTGCTTCTAAATTTTTAAGCAAATTTTGCGTGAGCATATTATTTGTTACCCGCATTACTCTTCCTCCTACTTCGTGACACCCATGGCCAGAATTCTCTCCAACATACTGTCAATTGTGGTGACAATTCTGGCTGCCGCACTATAACTTTTCTGAAATTTAATAAGGTTAGCCATTTCTTCGTCTAAAGAGACTCCGGAAAAGGACTCCCGCAAATTCCCCATATGACTAACCAGTACGTCCTGCCCTTGAGCCATTCTTTTACTCTGCTGGACTTCAACTCCCATTTTGGAAACAATACCGCCGTAATAATCCCCAAAAGAAGCCGCTCCTAAATCTTTTAATTCTTTTAAGACTGTATCAGAGAATTCATCAATTTTTAAGAAGGACTTTAACCCATCCCAACCCTGGGATAGAGAAGAGATGGCAATAGCAACACTCCCGTCGCCGACTTCGACTGGGTCGATTATATTTCCTTCTGAATCAAACCGAGCCCCCGTAGCAATTTTGTTAGGATTATCAAATATCTCTTTATTGAGTGCGATATTGGCGGCTGTAATTCCCTGAGCAAGATCAGGATCTGCAGGGTCTAAGGTGCCATTAACAAAGAAGTTAAGGTCTCCTGTACCTTCCACGCTCTGGCCTTTCAAGTGTAAAGCATTTACCGCGGCTGCAATCCCTTTAGCCAAATTATCTATTTGAATATTAAAGTTCTTTAAATACTCAATGCGAATATCTAGGTTTGCTTTCAGTTTACCCATCTCATTTCCCAGGTCTAACTCTTCCCACTTTTCATTCCCATCCCCATCGATATATTTACTATCTGCCCAAACAGGCAAACGCACTTCATCCTCCCCTAAGGAAACTGCAGGGGGCGGGTCTTCAAGCAGTCGCACTGTCTGGTCATTGACCAAAGCATTAGCAGGATCGGTGTTATCACCGATAAAAACCTGATAAATACCAACCACTCGATCATCAAAATTTGGGTCCTGGCTTTCGACCACTCTGACCGGTACCAGTTTTGACAGCTCGTCTACCAAGGCATCCCGCTGATCCTTTAGATCGTTAGGATTATCTCTTCCCACTTCTGCTCTTTTAATTTGGGTATTTAGTTCTTTAATTTGCTGAGCAATGGTATTTATCTGGCGGACAATAACCTCAGTATTGGCGTCCAGGTCTTTCCGCAGATCATTGATTTGCTTACTGATATGGTTTAAAGTCCCGACTAAAGTCAAGGCTCTTTCCTTAACAACCGCCCTCGCCCCCATATTTTGGGGATTTTTAGCTAATTCGCTCCATGAGCTCCAGAACTTGTCCAGATCATTATGGAGGCTGTATTCTGTGGGCTCGTTTAAGACCCCTTCGACCATGTTCAAACTCTCTTCCCGGCCGGCCCAATACTCATATTTTGAGGTTTCCCACCGAAACTGGCGGTCAATATAATTATCCCGAGCGCGAATCACATTATCCATGATAGAACCGGTACCTAAAGTCATCTCTCTTCCTAAAGCAGGAAGGGTTAAGGGGACGCCGGTTTGGATATTAGGCAGTTGCCTGGTATAACCTTTAGTATTAGCATTGGCAATATTATGGCCCGTAACATCTAAACCTGCCTGATTTGTAGACAGGGCCCGGGAAGCAATGTTTAAACCAAAAAATGAGGAATACATAAGTCTTTCTCCTCCAAACCTATTTCGTAATTGATCTCTGATTTTCTAAATTTTTAAATACTTTTATCCACAAAACTGATGACTTTCCCTCTTTCCCCCTGGGCCTTATCAGTAGGCTTGGAATAAGTGGTCTGTCTGTCACTGGTTAAAGCCTGAAGGGTGAAGTTTACCAGGTTTATGGCGTTTTCCAAAAGGTTAGTATTAGTCTCGTTCAATTCCTTAAGTTCCCCCATCGCCGATTCCAGTTCCAAGCGAAGAGGTTTCAATTCCGGGTAAACAGCTTCTATATCGGAAAGGGTGATTTCTTTGCTTTCTTTCCCGATTTTTTGAGCAAAAAACTCTGCCGAGGTCAATCTATTTTCTTCCAGATTAGTGATTTCCAGCAGAATTTTTTCTTCTTGAGCAGTGATAAGCTCTATTTCCGGTATATTATTGTCTGTTAAAGCCCGCTTTTTTTGTTGTTCTAGCTCAATTAATTCTTTTAAATATTTAAGCTGGACACTTAAGTTTTCTTTAAACTTAAGAAGGGTCGGCATCTTTTCTACCTCCCTCTTATATTTAAAATCCAAGCTGCTAATCCTTCTGGATCCAGATTAAATTCTCCCCGTTCAATACTCTCGGTAATTGAATTAATCTTTTCTTCCCGAAGATCCGGCAGTTCTTTGGCCTTTTGCAAAAGGTTTTGGAAAACTTGAGCATTTTGCGAAACTGCTACCTTATCTTGGGCAGTTTTTTTACTATATTCATTAGTCCGGGAAACTCTCTCCGGAGCCTTGATATTATTAAGAGGGTTTATACCATTTATTTTCACTATTTTCACCAACCCAAAAAACTCTATTTGAAGCTCTATCTCTTTTATCGTTAAGCTTCTATTATATCTAAAAGGCAGTTAAGAGAAATTAGCGAGCTTTAACTCGCTTTTTTTAGTTCTAGGTCTCTTAATCATCATCTTTTGGCTTTGTTTCTTACGGTTATTAATGTAATAAATAGTAGCTAATAAGCAATATTTTTGATAAGATCATAGAGAATTTGAGAGGCTAAATCTAGTTTCTCTTCATTTATTAAGTTTAAATCATCCCGGGGGGTATGATTTCTAACAAGCCACTGATTGCTTAAGATAGTGATCGCTGGAATGTTGGTAGAGTCGGCAAAGGACATTTCATCGCTATAATGACCGTTGCGAGAGGCTTTTACAATTCGGGCTTTCTTTTGACTGGCAATACTTTTAATCTCTTTTTCCAGGAAGTTGTCCTGGTCGCTCCATAAGATGAAATTCCTGGTTTGCCCATTAGCTAAGGTATCGCAATTGATTACCCCAATAATACTTGAAAGAGGAATTGACGGGTGGGCGACGAAATGTTTAGACCCTAGTAAACCCATTTCTTCCGCTCCCCAGAATACGGCAACAACATTTACTTCCGGTCGCGTTCCTTCTAAAGCCTCGGCTACTAATAGACGCATCACTTCCAATACACATCCCACTCCAGAAGCATTGTCGTTCGCTCCCGGGTGGAGTACTCCATTATAAACCCCTAAACTATCGTAGTGAGCAGAGATAATTAGAGTCTTTTTCGGATTTTGTCCAGGGATCCCGGCTAGAAGGTTGGCAGAAGTTGTAAACTCGCGGTTGTTTTTCGGACGGAAATGGGCCCGACCATTGATCACTCGCTCCTCCATTACCGGAATTTCAAAAATTTGAAGATAGCCCTGCTCTCCGAAACCCCGGAGGTTAAGATCCCTTACTTGTTTTTCCAAATAGCGGAGTGTTTTGGTTTCTCCGTTGGTGCCCCCCCGGCGCCCTTGAAAACCGGGACTCGTTAGAACCTGAATATCCTCAAGGGCTTTTTTCCCCAGCACCGCTTCAGGTATTTTAACTCCGTCCCAATAATCCGCCGGGGCTTGGAAAACAATTGCCGGGCGTTCGAGGTTTTTTTGTAAAATTTGAGCCCAAGTGCCAGGAGGTATAAGACAGGGAATTAAAAAAACCACAATCCCTAGTAGGATTTTAATTACAACACGCGCTGTTGACAAAATAAACAATCCTTTCCGGAGGTGCTGTTATGTCCCTTAGAGTAGATTCTTCAGGACAGACAAATACCCGTTTAAACTTTGATCCCCAAACCCCGGGGGGAAAGAAAGAGGCCAATTTCCAAAAGGTTTTAGGGCGTACGGAACAGCTACAAAACAAAGAATTGACCTTATTTCTTAACCGCCTTGATGCCCAGGGAAAAAAGTTGGCAGAAAGCTTGTCCCTTGAAGATTTGGTGACCTTCAAAAACATGATCCAAGATTTTCTTAAAACCACGTTTGGCAAAAGCAGGGTGATGCAGGAAGAAGTGTTCTGGGATTTCAGCGGTCAACCGAAAACCATGGCCAGGGTGTCTAAAATTGATCGCGCTCTCGAGGATCTCGGAGAACAGGTCCTTTCTTCCCAGGCAGAGGCTTTAAAAATTTTAGCTAAGATAGATGAAATTAAAGGGCTAATAATTGACCTGTTTGCTTAATGAACTTTCGTTTACAAGAGGGGGAAAGAAGTAATGACCTATTCCGTAAAAATTGCAAACTATGATCAATTTATCGAAGCTTTCAAAAAACTCAGCGGTTTAGACCTTAAACTATATAAAGAAAATCAAATGAAAAGACGAACCAATAATTTTCTCAACACCCGGGGCTATGAAAATGATTATACGCGTTTTTTCCAAGCTCTTAAAAGTGATAAAGAACTCTACGCAGCTTTTTTTCAACACCTGACTATCAATGTCACCCAGTTTTACCGGGATGAAAAACTATGGGATGTTTTTCGCGAGAAAGTAATCCCTGAATTAGCCAAGAAAGGTACTCCTTTGAAAATGTGGAGTGCCGGCTGTTCCGCCGGTCAAGAAGTCTATACCATGGCTTCCATTATGGAAAAACATTTTCCAAATGTCAAATATAGCATCCTGGGCACGGATATTGATGAAAATGTGCTAAAACAGGCCCGGGAGGGTTTTTATAATGAGAGAGATTTTTCCAGTACTCCTCCTTCTATAATAACCGATTTTTTTAGACCTGAAAACGGAAAATACTACGTAAAAAGTATTTTAAAGAAAAATGTCACCTTTAAAAAACAAAACCTGCTCACTGATAGTTTTGAGCGCGGTTTTGATCTAATTGCCTGCCGGAATGTGGTGATTTATTTTACAGATCAAGCCAAGGACATTTTATATAAAAAATTTTCCGACTCCCTTAATCCCGGCGGATTTTTCTTCACCGGGAGCACAGAACATATTTTTAGTCGCTCCCATTTAAAACTAAAATCTTTCTCCTCCTTTTTTTATCAGAAGCAAGAGTAAACTTCTTTCCCGCTTAATTATCATTTCATAAACCCGCTTATTATCTCCGCCTCTGCTTCCTTTTCATTCAAACCCAGAGTCATAAGCTTTATTAATTGTTCTCCCGCAATTTTACCGATTACCGCTTCGTGAATTAGATTGGCCTCCACGTGATTAGCAGTAACCTCCGGAATAGCTGTTACCCGCCCATTATCCATTATTATGGCGTCACATTCCGAATGGCCGCTGCATTTATTATTGCCATCGATTTGAGAGATAAATTTCTGATAAGAGTTATCTCTAGCTACCGACCTGGATACTAAATGGGTACTTGAATCTTCCCCATTGGCTTCTACCTTAAAAACTGTTTCTGCATATTGCTGTCCATCAGTCATTATTTTTTCCGTAACAATCAGGGTAGCCTTAGCGTCTAAGACTGCTTCCGTCACTCTCTTAGTAAGATCCACCCCCTGGATTTGGAAACTATCCATTTCCAAATAGCTTCCCTCTTCTAAATTTATTATTGTGGTGGGATTTAGGATTCGCTTGCCAGCTCCTTCTCCTTCTCCAAAATGCTTTTCTATATATTTGACTCTGGCATTCTTTTCTAGAAAGAATCTATGAATTCCATCATGGCCGCTATCTTCGTCCCCGGAGTTATGAATTGCGCATCCAGCTATTATGGTAACCTCTGAGTTTTCGCCGATGTAAAAATCATTATAAACCAAATCTTTTAAACCCGACTGGCTGATAACCACTGGAATGTGAATGGTTTCTCCTTTGGTGTTTGGCTTTACTATAATATCTATCCCCGAATTGTCTTCTTTGGTCACAATATCTATTGTCGCCGTGGTATTCCTTCCTAGCCCTTCCCCATCAGCTCTTAAGTTATAGGCTCCCTGCGGTTTTCTATCCAAATTAGCGACTTGCAACAAAAGGTTTCTATATATTCTCTCCTTAATCGGATCCTGTATTAATTCCAAGGCGGCTCCCCCTTACATAGCAAAATGTTCGCAGCTCTGTTTGCAATCTTGCGGTTCTAGTGTTAAATCCGGCAAAACTTCTTCTTTACTACCCATATGTTTTATCTGTCCCGCTTCTAAAACTACTATTTTATCTACTATATTCAAAATTTTCTCCTGGTGGGAGATTATCAAAATTGTCCCTTTCGTAGCCTTCTGGAGATCTTTAAACACTTTAATCAAATTTTGAAAACTCCACAGATCAATCCCGGCTTCCGGCTCATCCAAAATTGAAAGTTTTGTTCTCCGGGCTAAAAGGGCGGCAATTTCTATTCTTTTAAGTTCCCCGCCGGAAAGGCTGCCGTCTACTTCCCTGTTGATATATTCTAATGCGCAGAGCCCTACTTCTGATAAATAAACACAGACTTCCTCTTTAGTTAACTCCTTGCCTGCAGCTAAAGAGATTAAATCCCTAACTTTTATTCCTTTAAATTTTACCGGTTGTTGAAAGGCATAGCTTATTCCACTTTTAGCCCTTTCAGTTATTGACATCCCGGTTATATCTTTCCCCTCGAAAAATATTTTACCGGCAGTCGGTTTTTCAATACCCAATATTAATTTTGCTAAGGTTGACTTCCCGCTCCCGTTGGGACCGGTTATGGCCACAAACTTATCCTCTATTTTCAGAGATATGTCTTTTATGATCTCTTTTTTCTTCCCATCCTTTTCTACGGAAAAAGATATATTTTTCAATTCTAACATTAAATCTCTCCTATCTGCCCGGAAATTCTTAGAATAAAAGCTTTTTTGTCTAATCTTTGTTTAGCTGTACTATAGCGGGAACATAATATCCTTGTCAAGCGCTGCTGGTTCAATGGGAAAAGCTTATTAATAAAATAAGCGGGTTCCAATCAGGATTCCCGCTCTTGAAGTTTAGCGCAGTATAGCTAGTGCCTATTGTCAATACCGCCTCTCTAGCCGGAATAGAAGGCACCTTCCCTTACTCCCACTCGTTGCAGGGACTTGCATCTTAAACAATTTTATTTAGAAGATATTGCACCTGCTACTCTGATTATTTTGATTACCCATATTATTATAGCTGTACTATGGATGCTTATCAAAACCTTATCAGCGGTGATAAATCACCATGGGACGGTCATAACAGTTGTTTCGGGTGGTTGTCACCCTAACAATAATATTATACGCAAAACCGACTGAAAATTCAAGATGCTGTGCTTGATTTTCTCAGCAAGGATCTTCGTTGGATATGACAAGAGGCTCCCACTGAGATGGTGGAAGCCTCCATAGCAAAAGTGCGAGTCAGTTCGTTAGCTTGAATTTAGCGAAATGTCCGACCTATTGGAATTTGAATGTAACCCTTTAAGGACTAACATAGAACTTGCTGGTGGTATCCCCTAATAGTTCGGCCGCCTTTGTTAGCAGTTCTGGGTCATCTATCGCCCATGTTTCGGAGCCTTGCATGAGGAAATCGCCAAAGGGCAGGGACTGTTAAGTACGTTGAATATGACGGTACGATCACAAAGGGCGAATTTACAATAAGCCAGTTCGGTAAAGAGGGCGATAAGCAGGATCTTGGTATTTACCTGCCTCCCGGATATGATGAGAAGAGAGATAAACCGTATCCCGTAATCTATCTCTCCCACGGCACCATGTGCAACGAGGCTTTCTGGTTCGCACAGGGTCAGGCCAACCACATCATGGATCGTCTTATTGCTGAGGAAGGCGTCGAGCCTGCTATCATTGTATCCATGGACAACAGCTCCTATGATATATCGGCTTCCAGCGGACACCTTGATTGGGATTATGAGGCGATTGAGAAGAACATAAGAGAAAACATTATCCCCTACATGGAAGACAACTATAACGTCGGCGAGGAAGCTAAGGACAGGGCATTCGCCGGATTCTCCA
Source organism: Desulfitobacteriia bacterium (assembly GCA_050943335.1). Taxonomy (GTDB): domain Bacteria; phylum Bacillota; class Desulfitobacteriia; order Desulfitobacteriales; family Syntrophobotulaceae; genus JBMNOZ01. The sequence goes on from JBMNOZ010000010.1 coordinate 15,475, forward strand.
TGGGCGGCCTTACAGCAACTCATCTGACATTCCATGCCTCTGACATATTCGACTATTTTGGCATAATGTCTGGATTTGGCATTGACAATGTGACCTATAAGGACGGCTACATCTGGACAAAGGAAGATATGATAAATAATCCTACGGTTGTGCTGGAAAACATTGTCGTGCCGGAAACTCTCAAGGATGACACCGTGTTTATCGTGTACGGAAACTGCGAGCAGTTTGATTCAAGGTACTTTGATACCTACTTCAAGTATCTGATAGAAAAAGAGCTGTTTACAGGCGATTACATTGACGCGGCAACCCAGTACGGTGAGGTATACGGCGGACATGACGCCTATGCATGGGCGCAGAGCCTGTACTATTTCATCAGGGATATGGCATTCAAGGATGAGGCAGAGCCTGGCGATCCTCTTGAGACCAACGTCACCGATATTTATAAGGGAGATTATGATTTAAGCGGCAACGCACTGACAGAGGATGGCACCGGTGTAAAAGTTGTTGCTGATTCCGATTCTCCGACCGGCTATATGGCAAACTTCGTGTATGATCCGGCAACAAACGACAGGCTTGGCATGGTGCGCGGTGAAGAAGTAACCGATGTCGCTCTGTATCTCTCCAGCAAACTGGTGAGCGGCGCTTATGACGATGACGGCTTCGATAATCTTACATTCCATGGTCCGGATGAGTATGTACAGGGAGATTTCCCCAATACATTCTTTGTTGATATTGAACGTTGGGATGAAAATGGCGATCCCGAAACGCTGAATGACTCCAGTGAAGCTGCAGACGTAGGTTATTACAAGATGAAGCTCAACGAAGAAACGGGATATTACGAGCTTTCTGTCCCGGTCACGAGCGGCGCTCATGCCTACAACATCACCACCACTATCAGCAGGACTGTGCAGACCGATGACCCGGCAAATCCGTCGGGCGTTAGGGCGAATGAGGATGTCAGCGATACCATTCAAAATGGAGCAATGATATATGACCGCGTCAACAGCACTGTTTACGGAAAATATGATCCCGATAAGCAGGATGGTTCGCCCAACATGGACTTCATGGCTCCGATAGACTAAGGCTTGCAGCTGATATGAATATCTGATCCCCAAGCGAACGAAGCAGCCATTTTAAATGGCTGCTTCGTTCATTTATTAACATCCGGCACTTCCTTGCCATATACCTCCGCGAGATACTCTACAAACACCCTTACGGCCTGCGGCGGATTCTTTGAGTAGATAATACCGTACGGTATGCCGAAATCCCAGTCCACCGGCAGGATTTTCATCATCGGGTTCATGTGTATCCAGTTTTCCGCGCATATCAAAAGGAATTTATCCGTAACCACCTTGTTGAAAGTGCTGGGCTCATAAAAATCGACATCATATATGGTTATATCCGGGTGCTTTTCGAAAAGGTCACGTATTTCATCCGAATCATAAGCTATTCCCCGTTTAAGCATGATAACCGTTTCGCCGTACAGGTCGTCAACGCAAAGCATATCACGCGCCGCCAGCCTGTGGTTTCTCGGCGCCGCAATACACGTCGGCACAGTCATCAGCTCAAACGATGTGCAGCCGCTTTTTAAAAAAGGATGATTGGCGGTAACGGTTACAACCACATCGAATTTGTCGCCTGTATTTGTCATAATGTCAAGACAGGCTTCGCGATCCAAATTTACCGGAACTATCTGCATATGGATATGGGGATGGAGCTGCGCAAAGTTTTCCCAAATATCTCCAAGCAGTGCGTTTCCGTTTATAACCGACGTCCCTACCCTGATAACATGCTCATTCTTCTCCTCAAGCTCTCTGGCACGGCGCAGCGCATCGTTCGTGTATTTTATGATATCCTTTGCTTCGTCATATATGAGTTTTCCGGCTTTTGTCAGGGAAACACTGTTTGCACTGCGTTCAAACAGCCTGACATCCAGTTCCTGTTCCAGGAGCCCTATCTGTTTTCCAAGCGCGCTTGAAGATATACCCATTTTTTTCGCGGCTTTCATAATGCTGCCGCTGTCCACTACCCGTACAAGTGAATCAAGATGCTTGTTGTACATGGGCCGCCCCTCTCTTGCAGGCCATACAATAACCTTTTGGTTGTAATAGCTGCCACTTATTTGATGATTATTTCAACGGCTTTATGTAGTAAAATATAACTGTATTTAGCCATAATATACGGAAATGCTTTGCTGCGGAGTGCATATATTATTAAATCTACTACAGAATCCCGATAATATCAAGTGCAATTATCATAATTTTGCCGAAATATACAAATGGTATACTTTTTATATGTATATGGCTGAAAACTGTCGCAACAGCGATGGTTGCAGTATAATCCCCCCCCTACTTTTATATAGTGGATTCGGAGCTGCCTCCTTTTTCTGAATCCAGTCAACAAATTCCCAGCCTTTTCAGTCTGGGAATTTGTTGACGTGATTTGGGCGATGATTGAATATTTAAAATATTAAGAAGGAGCTGACCAAAATGAGCAGACGTATAATTGATTTCCATACACACCTCGGCGATATTTTCCACGAGAATAAGAACATTGCGTTCAAACGTCCCGGTTTTGTGCCCGACCCGCCCGGTTACAAGGGGTTCGACCCGTTCAATGACCTTGAAGATTCCGGATACACGCGTCCTCTGGTAGTTCCCGATATTGAGGCGATGAACCAGCTTATAGATGCCGGACAGGTACGTGTATGGAACCGCGCCAATATTTTCACCACAGGAGAGCTTATGGATAAGGCAGGGATAAGATATGTTGTGTCGCTGCCAATCCTGCCGAATACGAGCTTTGAGGAAGCGCTTGCCGCGTCCAAGCTTGATCCCCGTTTTATTCCGTTCACTTCTCCTGATTTTGGCTTATCCGATGACAAAATGATGGATAAACTGAAAGCGGATATCGAAAAGGGCGCCAGAGGATTGAAGCTCCATCCCATCATACAGAACCTGCCGATAACCGACAAACGCTGTGCAGGACCGATAGAGCTGTTCGGAAGCCTCGGAAAACCGATAACATATCACTGCGGCATAAACGACTATTATAAAGGCGATTCTCCGTGGCTTGGGATGACAAATTCACAGTATGGCAGCCTTGAATATACGGAGGAGCTTTTCTCAAGATATCCCGACTTCATATGGATACCGGCGCACGGTGGCGGCCTGCGCGGCGGTGAGCTGGAAGTTCTTGCCGAGATAAAGGCGAAAAAGAATCTGAAGAATGTGTATATAGAATCAAGCTATCGCGGTGCAGCCGGAATGAAGCAGATGCTTGAGCTTTTCGGCGAGGATCGTATAATGTTCGGTACCGACTGGCCGTTTGACAGCTGCATAAGCAGCATCAAGTGCGGAGAGGAAGCTTTCGGCAATGATCCTGAGCTGGCTGATAAGTTCTTCTATGGCAACGCGGCACGCTTGCTCGGACTGGAATAAAACATCTGAAAATCGCTGCCCCCAATATAAGGAGCAGCGATTTTTTCTTAGAAAGATACAGGGGTGTATCCGATTGTGAAAAGTGTCAGCGTAAGCGTTCCCAGGAACGTCCCTGTCCAGATATTTCCTGTCTTTCTGTACAGGTAGGAGCTGCATCCGATACCCATGGCAATAAGCACAGGCATCGGTTGAGTAGCGCATATAGTCAGCATTCCATACCACTCCAGCGGGAACAGCGGGTCGCCTGCGCTGCGAAGCAGACAGACGCCATAGAATGACGCCATTATCAGAGCGACGGGCAAAGCGCTGAGAATTATGTTATATGCAACGTCGCGTATGGTATCAGCCGTCTCATTTCCGGTATCCTTAAATCTTCTGGATGTGGCAGTACCGGCAATGTTTGTTATAAGTACCGAGAAGCCGAGCGGAATGAGATATGGGATCGCGATTATAAAGCGTTCGGGAGTAAGCCTGACAAAGGATGCCCACGGAGTGGCAACATAGCCGAGCCCGGTTATTTTTGTAACAGCATCGAGCCACACAAACGCCATAATCGTTGTGATCGCAGCTATAAGGAAGCCTGTACCGATACGCTTCCAGTTAAGGAACTTTGCTTCTTCCGCCGTACCCACGCCGTAATCTGCCGGAGTAAGCGCGCGAGCCTTTTTAAGGAGCCGTGTTTTTACGATAAACACTATTAGGGCGAATATTCCGCATACCATGAGCCAGAATACGATGCCGTTTACAAAGGTTGCCGGGAATACCGACTTGACCAGCTTACTGAACGTGCCATTAAGCCATTCGGTGAACAGGAAGAACAGTATGAACGGAGGTATAAAGTCCATAAGGAACTGGCCAGCCCGTTTTCCCGCTGGCATTCCAACTGCCGCGGGGAGCTTTGTATGTATTTTATCATAAAACAGCGGGCAGAGCGTGAGCAGATATGCAAACTGTCCTATCGCGAGGATGAAGAATATGACGACGATAAAATAGATAATATTTATAGCATTATATTTAAGGTCGTCATTTGCAAGCTCAGTTCCTGTCGGCACGGCCTGCTGTACGAATGAATGTATCGCCTCATGAGCGGTTTTGCTCGTATAGGCGTTTTCGTGGGTGGAGTGTACGCGGTATGCGCCGAATGCGGTGCCGTCCTCAAAGCTTCCCACTATACCATCAAATTCAAAATCCGAATCTCCCGTATAATTGCGTACTCTGTTGACGGCCCATTCGTCCGTCGGCAGATCGGAATTCTTGAACACCTCGGAAAGCCAGTCAGAATCTGCGTTGAGATACAGCACAGGAACTCCTGTCGGATATTCCGGCAGACACTCTATGCTGGTGTTGCCAACTGCCAGGACCACGCAGGACACCTTATCAGCATAACCGGCTTTTAAAGCTTCGCCTGCCTTGGATGCGCCGGCGGACAATCCGGATAATACAATGCGTCCGTCGCACCAGTTCTGAGCATGAGCATAGTCTATCAGTGTGCAGAAAAAGCTTGGATCATACATTCCTGATGGGAGGCCTGAGGGGTTCATGCTGCTTTCACCGCAGTTTATATCGTCAATAAGTATTGATACAAATCCGCGTCGTGCATATTCTATTCCATACGGGAATTCCTGATATCCCTGACTTCCGGCACCGTGATTGAAGATAGCTACCGGATACTTGTTTTCGCTGCTTAAATCATCCGGAGCTATTACAATAGTCGAAATAGTTTCACCATGTGCGCCGAGCATGGATGTTCTGTAAAATTTAAGCTTACCGCCGTCAGATACAACAGCCCATGCGATGATGGTAAAGACTACTAGAAGTGCCATGATGATCAGAAACGCCCGCAAAGCAGTGCTGAACTTTTTTTCACGTGTACTGTTTAGAGTTTTTTCCATCTTTTTTCTCCTTTCTGAATTAAGTTTCTCCTTTCTGAATTAAGGAGCAGAATACGTATTCAGATCAATCGTGCATCTTCGTCAAGCTGCACTATCCTTTGATATAATTCTACATGAAAAATAATTGCAAGAAAATGCTAAAAATGTTATCATTATATGAACCAAAAGGTTTTATTATCTATTATTCTGCGGAGGTGTCATCTTGCACAACAGGCATCTGGATGCATTTATAACAATCGCAGACGTCGGAAGTATAACGAAGGCGGCACAGAAAATGTATGTATCCAATACGGCGCTTAATAAACAGATACAGCTGCTCGAACAGCATATTGGCGTAAAGCTGTTTGAACGCAGCGTAAAGGGTGTTGTGCTGACAAAAGCTGGACGCTTTGTTTACGAGGGCGCTAAAGATATAGTGAGCCGTTCCGATTATATATGTAAAAAAGCCCGGGAGATAGCTTCAGACAATGAATATATAATCAAACTCGGCACGTCTTTAATAAACAACGCCAGCATATTGTTCGATTACAACAACGAATTTACAAAGTTACATCCCAATATAAATATTATCATAATCCCTGATCTGGACGGTAAAGGCGAATACCAGTCACTTTTGAAGCATCTGGGACGTGATATAGATATCCTGCTGCGTCCGACCGCACTGCCTCAGGGGGAAAGATTCCGCAAGCTTACTCTGATGAAACTCCAGACGGAGATTATATTGTCCCGTAAGCATCGTCTTTCATCAAAAAAGCTACTCTCTATTGAAGATATGTATGGAGAAAATATTATCATGCTGAAGAGGGGTGTTGCGTACGATTCTGATGAGATTCGCGATCTGTTTGAAACAAAGCATCCACAGATAAATATTATAGATGTTGACAGATATACACAGGACAGCTTTGATAAATTGATGACAGATCATTATCTTCTGATAGGGTCGTCACGATGGTTAGATATGCACCCCATGCTCACTGCTTTACCTGTAGATTGGGATTTTGGCATCCCTTATGGTATAGTTTTCGCAGAAGAGCCATCATATGCGGTGACGCTGTACGTTAATTATTTAAAAGAGAGATTGTGCTCATAATAAAGTCTTGTCACGCTTGCCAAATGCTGCAACCTTTTGGTTGGAGCAGCTTAAACATATTTCTTATTCCTTTTTAACGTGTTTTACTGTAAAATAAAAGGCAGCTAAGCACTTCTATCTCTCAACTGCCTGTTTTTTGAAAAGTGAAAACAGGTATGCCGTTTACGGATACTGAGCAGTATCCGTAAACGGCTCGGACATTTATGACGCTGCTGCCTCTTTCTTTTGCAACATTCAGAAAGGTATACGCTGGAAAGAATCACACCTCCCACAGCTGCAAAGCTGTGGGAGGTGTTTTGTTTATCATAGTTGATCACCGGTACTGACATCCGATCAGTACGGGCTTAAATGTTAATATGGGATTTTTGTGAGGTGATTAAAATTATTCTTTACTCACAAGCCACTCGCAACGCAGAATAATCACATTGGAGGGCATTCTTATCAAAACCTTATCAGAGAGAGTGGGCGAAGTCCGAAAAGCCTTGTAAACACTGGTTTTTTCGGCTTTTTCAAATTATTCCCACTCTATGGTAGCTGGGGGTTTGGCGGTAATGTCATAGACTACCCGATTAATGCCGGGTATTTCAGCAGTGATACGCCTGGAGATCTTATCTAACAATTCGTAAGGCAGTTTGGCCCATTCGGCAGTCATGGCATCCTCACTAGCTACCGCCCTTAAAACAATCGGGTAGCCGTAAGTTCTACTTTCTCCCGTAACTCCTACACTGCGTATTGTAGGAAGGACTGCAAAGTACTGCCAAATTTCTCGACTCAAACCGGCCTTTTTTATCTCTTCCCGGACAATAGCATCCGCTCTGCGTAATAAATCCAATTTTTCTGAAGTAACCTCTCCAATAATTCGAATCGCTAATCCCGGCCCGGGGAAAGGCTGTCTAAAAACAATCTCCTCGGGGAGTCCTAAGGCCAGACCCACTTCCCTGACCTCGTCTTTAAATAGCATTCGTAAGGGTTCAATAAGCTCAAATTCCATATCCTCTGGCAAACCGCCTACATTGTGGTGGGTTTTTATTGTCTGGTTGGTATCAGTTCCGCTTTCATAAATGTCGGGATAAAGGGTACCCTGGACTAAAAAATCTATTTTCCCTAATTTGCGGGCCTCCTCTTCAAAGAGGCGGATAAACTCATTACCGATAAGAACTCTTTTTTTCTCCGGTTCGGATATCCCTTTAAGCCTGGCTAAAAAACGTTCTCCAGCCTGGACAAATTTAAAATTTAAATGGAATTGTTCAGTAAAGGTCTTATTAACCGCTTCAGACTCCCCTTGACGCATAAAACCGTGATCCACATAAATACAGGTTAGCTGATCCCCTATCGCTTTATGAACTAAAACCGCTGCTACGGCAGAGTCCACCCCGCCGCTCAAGGCGCACAATACTTTCTTAGTCCCCACTCGGGCTCTAATCTCCTCTATTTGCTTTTCGATAAAAGATTCTACATTCCAAGATCCACGGCAGCCACAAGTTTCAAAGAGAAATTTTTCTAAAGTGGCCTGTTCTTCCGGGGAGAGCTTGGCCCGGGGCTGAAAATCATCTAGAATAGGAATACCCAGATTATAAATTTTTTTATCAATTTCTGCCGGGTTGCCGGAGAGAATAATCCCTTGGGGATTCATGGCTTTGACGTTCTCCAACGGTGTTTGGCAAGAAATTATTTCGGAATAAACTTTTGCTTCTCTTATCCGTCGGGCAATGAGTTGACTGAATTGTCCTCCAAAATCAAGAACTAATATTAATTCCCGTTCCATCTTCGTCATCCTTCCCATAATAATACTCTTTGCTTGTCCGGATCCAGCTTATTCTAAGAATTGTTTTCATAAGCCTCCCGCTTTAAAACCCCGATATAGGGAAGATTCCTATAAAGTTCATTATAATCAAGCCCATATCCTACTACAAACTCATTGGGAATCTCAAAGCCTATATAATCAGGGGATAAATCTACTTTTCTTCTCTCTGGCTTGTCCAAAAGGGTGACAATTTTTAGACTAAGGGGTTGCCTGCGAGCCAGATTTTCTTTTAAGTATTTTAGCGTAAACCCACTATCGATTATATCTTCAACAACAAGGACGTGCAGACCTCCAATACTGGCATCTAAATCTTTTAGGATCCGAACTTCCCCCGAAGACTTTGTCGTTGAACCGTAACTGGAAACAGCCATAAAATCATATCGTAAAGGAAGCTTTATCTCCCGAATAAGATCAGCTAAAAAAAGAGCCGCTCCTTTTAAAATTCCAATCACGAAAAGATCTTGACCTTTGTAATCCTCGGTGATCCGTGCCCCAAGTTCGGCTACTTTTTTTTGGAGTCGTTCCTCGCTGATCAATACTTGAGCTATCATTTTTTCCACGGTTTACACTCCCCGAGTTTAAAATTTTACACTGAATTATACCATAAACCCGGGAAGTTGGGAATTTTTCTATATAAATTAAAGGAAGGCCTTAACGGCCCTCCCTTACGGATTTTTTAGTTTACTTTACACCCTCTGGAGGCTGGATGGAAATTTTTCGACCAAAATCTTTGAATTCCAGAGCCAGGGTCATGGCTTCCTGAGTCTCTTTATTCTTGGCTGCGACTTCGGCTTTTGCTAACGTTTTGCCAGCTTTAGCAATGTATAAAGTGTATTCAAAGTCGGTCCAAAAACGTTCCATCATTTGATTTTGCACACTGGGCTTAAAAGTATATACCCAACACTTTTTATTGTTCAGTTCTGTACTTCCTTTAGACACCACCTCCCCAATATCCTTAAATTGCAATATTGACAAGGGGTCTATCTCCACCAGGAATATCTTTTGAGCTATGGAAAGATCCTGAAAAACAATCCATTCTTTACTAAAAGGGTCTTTGTTATAAAGAGTATCTTTGATTTTGATCATTTCTACATTACTGCCTATGAGCTGGCCTTGAATATGAACATTTTCACCACTTTTGTAACCGTCAATTCTGGCTAATTGACGCTTTTGGCCTTCCACATACTGTTGTTGGTCAATGCTATAAGCAAAAGAGTTCGCTTTCTTAATGTTTTCCAAAGCAAGGTTTACAATTTTCTCGGGGGCTGGCGACCTTAGAACTGAAGTTAGTAGACCGCCTATAACCAGCAAGCAAGCCACAGCTACACCAATCACTACTTTTTTTTTCATGTTTTGACCTCCCGGCGGAGTTCTTGTTAAAGCATATGAGTTTCAAGAGACCACTATTACTGGAAAATGTTGTTTAATTCAATAGCATTACCCTCTTCCACCAAAAATAGTCCTCAGTTACTAGAAAAAATATAAAAAGGCTTCTTATAAGTCCTAAGAATATGAACTTATAGGAAGCCTGGTGTTTAAATTTCATTCCGGAAAAGATTCTTTTTTTGGGCCTTAAAAAGGTAAGATTTACATCATACCTTCCATTCCTGCCCCACCCATGCCGGGCGTTCCAGCAGGAGCGTTTTTCTCCGGTATGTCGGCCACTAGACACTCCGTAGTCAAGATCATAGCAGCGATGGAGGCTGCATTCTGCAAGGCGGTGCGAGCCACTTTAGCAGGGTCAACAATTCCTGCACTAATCATATCTTCGTATTTTTCAGTAGCCGCATTAAAGCCAACGCCTCTACCCTTTTCGCGAACTCTTTCAACGACAACCGAACCTTCCAAGCCAGCATTGTCAGCGATTTGACGGACCGGTTCTTCTAAAGCCCGGCGCACAATTGAGACTCCCGTCTTCTGATCACCAACAACATTCAACTTGTCCAGAGCCGATAAAGCATCAATGTAGGTAGTCCCACCACCGGCCACAATACCTTCTTCTACAGCCGCTCTAGTAGCTGCTAAGGCGTCTTCAATGCGAAGTTTCTTTTCTTTCATTTCTGTTTCTGTAGCTGCGCCAACCTGAATTACAGCAACTCCACCAGAGAGTTTGGCCAACCGCTCTTGTAGTTTTTCCCTATCAAAATCAGAATCGGTTTCTTCGATTAATTTCTTAATAGATTCTACTCTCGCTTTTAGGTTTGCTGCATCCCCGGCGCCATCAACAATGGTTGTTTCTTCTTTGGTAACTCTTACCTGACGACAACGGCCGAGCATTTCTAGAGTTGTGTTTTCTAGTTTTAAACCGAGATCTTCAGTAATTACTTGACCGCCAGTTAAAATTGCAATATCTTCAAGCATTGCCTTACGGCGATCGCCAAAGCCAGGGGCTTTAACTGCTACGGCGGTAAAAGTACCTCGTAATTTATTCAAAATCAAGGTCGCCATTGCTTCCCCTTCCAGATCTTCAGCAATAATCAAGAGAGGCTTGCTGGCTTGAACTACCTTTTCTAAAACGGGGAGAACATCCTGAACTGCGCTTATTTTCTTATCGGTAATGAGAATATAGGGATCATCTAAGACCGCTTCCATCTTATCTGTGTCTGTGATCATGTAAGCTGAAACATAACCACGATCAAACTGCATACCTTCGACAACTTCCAGTTCAGTGGTCATGCCCTTTCCTTCCTCGACGGTAATAACGCCGTCTTTACCGACTTTCTCCATTGCTTCGGCGATTAACTCCCCGATCTCATCGTCCCCGGCCGAGATGGAGGCTACTTGGGCAATTGCTGATTTGTTTTCTATGTTCTTAGCTGTAGCTTTAATATCCCCAATCACTGCCTCTACGGCTTTTTCAATACCGCGTTTGATTTCCATCGGATTGGCGCCAGCAGCAACGTTCTTTAATCCCTCGCGGATAATAGCTTGGGCCAAAACAGTGGCAGTAGTTGTTCCGTCTCCGGCAACATCATTAGTCTTGGTTGCCACTTCTTTAACCAATTGGGCACCCATGTTTTCAAATGCATCTTCTAATTCAATATCTCTAGCAATAGTTACTCCGTCGTTGGTAATCGCTGGAGAACCGAATTTTTTGTCCAAAACAACATTTCGACCTTTAGGGCCTAAAGTTATACGAACTGCTTCTGCCAGCTTATTCACTCCACGTTCTAAAGCATGGCGGGCCTCTTCATTAAAAATCATTTGCTTGGCCATTAAACATATCCTCCTTATAATTCAAATTTCAAATTTTTTAGATGTTTTATCCTATTATGGCTTGAATATCAGATTCTCTGAGGATTAAGTACTCCTCACCGTCATATTTGATCTCTGTACCAGCGTATTTGGAATAGATTACCCGATCTCCTACTTTTACTTCTAGAGGAATTCTTTCCCCTTTCTCAATTTTGCCGGGCCCTACAGCGATGATTTCCCCCTCTTGGGGCTTTTCTTTAGCGGTATCCGGCATAATAATTCCGCCTTTGGTTTTTTCCTCGGATGGCAGAGCTTTAACTATAACTCTATCAGCCAATGGTTTAAGTTTCATAAGTAGTATCCCTCCTTGAAATCTTAAGCTTTTCTTTTGGTTATTGTTAGCACTCTATCAAGATGAGTGCTAACATCTAGGTATAATAATATGCAAGGACAAGAAGTTATGCAACCTTATCCACGCATAATTATTTCCATTTATGGCTAGTTTACTCATGATTTCTCATCTATTCTAATAGTTACAACATCATTTAAGGAAAAGCACATTTTTCCCCTCTAACAACTAAATATTCATAGTTTCTAAACGTATAATAACCATTGTTTTCCCAGTTTATTCAGTTTTTAAGTAATTAATCCAACCTCTTTTGAGTTTTGGCAAGTATTTTTTCCCACTCTTCCGGGGTATTAACATTCTTCAAGCTCTCAATCATTAGCTGCCGGAACAAAGGATTCTGAATAACGGCTAAATCAACGATTTTAGAAGAACATTCCTCCAATAAATCCAACAACCTTAGTTCCCCATCTTTTATTTTTTTCTCCACTAAGGGTAATATTCTTCGATGATAAAAGGCGTGGAGAGCGTGGATCTTACCAACGTCCTTTACTAAAACCATATCTTGATCTTCGCACTGCTCATATAAGTAATAAATTGCCTGTTTATTCAAGAGGGGCATATCGCAAGCCACTAAAAAAACATAGTCAAACCTCGCTTCTGGTAAGACTGAAAACAGTCCTCCCAAAGGCCCCCGACCCTTATAAACATCTGTTACGGTTTTAAAACCGAAATCGGAATACAATTCTCTTTCCCGGCAACTAATTAAAACTTCAGCAAAAGTCTCTTCCAGTATTTTTAGACTTCTGCTGATTAAAGGTTGTCCCTCGATTTCTAAAAAAGCTTTGTTTTTCCCCATACGGCGGCTTTCACCGCCCACTAAAAGAACCCCCGTGCAGGGTATTTTTTTTCCCACAAGTTTCTACATCCTTTTGCTTGAATTGACTCCTATTATAGCACAATTACAAACAACATACTCCCACACAACCAGCCCCGGTATGAGTTCCCACCACCGAGCCAATCTCACATTCAATAATTCTCTGCGGTTTATGATCTTTTAAAATTATTTCTTTTAGTTCTTCCAATCCAGCTTTATTGTCGGCATGTGCTAAATAAATCGTTTTCGAATTAAAATCGATATTGTTTTTCTTTGCTTCTTCCAACACCCAAGCATAAGCTTTTTTCAAGCCTCTAGCTTTACCTTTTAAAACTACTTCCCCGTCTTTAATAGTGATAAGCGGCTTGATCCCCAAAAAGCTTCCTGCCAAGGCGCCTGTCGCTGTCAAGCGTCCCCCTTTTTTGAGATTCTCCAAATTATTGATAATACCGCATAGAAAAATCTGTTTTTTTATTCTTTCCAAATAATTAACAATCTCATTTAAACTTTGTCCCTGAAGGGCTTTCTCCGCCGCCTCAACCACTAAAAGTCCCAATCCAAAGGTCGCACTTTCGGAATCGACTACCTGTACCCTTTGATCAGCGAGAGTTTTCTTGGCCAAAAAAGCTGAACTGCAAGTCCCGCTAAGTTTAGAGGAGATAAAGATCCCTAAGACCTCATCTCCGTTATCCAAATGTTTTTGAAAAACTTTTATAAACTCCTCCGGATTAACTTGAGCAGTGGTGGGGAGCTCTTTGGCCTTGGCCATTTTAGCATAAAATTCAGAGTTGGTGATAGTTACCCCGTCGATAAACTCTTCTTCCCCAAAAAATACCTTTAGAGGTACTACTGTAATTCCTAATCCCCGCACCACCTCTGCTGGCAGATCACAGGTGCTGTCAGTTACAATCTTTATAGCCATTTAACCCTCCATAGTGATTAAACTTAAAACTTTTATTCAAACCGCCCTGTTTTAATAGACTATGTTCTTTCCCCTTGCTTTCTCTTAATTTTGTATTTCTTTTTGAAATAGCTATTTATATTACCCAGGGCAGACACCAAGATTTTCATCTCTTCTTCAGTGAGCCTTGAAATTGTGGTTTGAATCATCTCATCATGAAATTCAGCATGATGCTTAAAGGCTCTTTCCCCTTTTTCAGTCAAAGAAATTAAAACAATGCGTCGATCTTCACTACTTCTCGTACGATTGACATACCCTTTGCGAACTAAATTATTGATTGTAATGGTCAAAGTACCGATTGTGATATCGAGATCACGGGCTACAGCCGACATATTACGCTTCTGTTGCAACCCAATCGCCTCGAGAACATGAATCTCTGTCATCGACAAATCTCGAAACTCGCCAACCTTCAAACATTGCTCTTCAATTTGCAGGATGTCATTGAACAATTTCACCAAAAGCTCATTCAGAGTACCGTATAAGCTATCCATAGCCCTCTCCCGCTAATTACTTTGATATCCAAACTATTTTATCTTTTTAAATATATTCGAAGTCTGAAAATTTGTCAATCACTATCTCGGATTTTTATAAAATTAATTTTCAACAGACACATGCCTTGGCCAAGCAGCATATTATACATGGACAAGTCGAATTTTCTAACCTTCTTTCTTATGATAGCCCTTTGGGTTTGAATAATTCTAAAAGGAGGAAAAACAGATGGCCTTGCTTTTTAACAGATCAGGCATTTGCAGCCGTCCCCTGGTCCCTGCGCGCCGGACTCCACGCCTTTCTAGATTCTTTTGGGGCCTTGTTCTTGGCGCTTTGCTTGTCGCTCTATTGATTGTATTATTCATTTTAAGTCCTGTCGTGGCAATTATTGCTGCTTTAGCACTCTTAGTCTTTCTCATTTTAAGGACGCTTTTCTAAAGGCTTCAAAACTACAACGTTTTCTCTGAAGCCGGAACGGGGACGAAAGATGTAAATTCGGCTTTGTCAAAACGAAGTGTCGCCAATGCTTTTTTAAGTATTTGGCGACACTTTTTTAATTCGTCCGGCTTTATTCTTCACTTTGATCTTCCTTAAGCTCTGAACTCAATCTGGAATAGCGGGCTTGCAAAGCAGGGAGTTTCTCCCCTATAAGATTGCGAATTGTTTCTTCCTCCAAATTTAAAAGATATATTTTTGTTTTTTTAATCGCTAAATTAGGATCGTATAACTCTCTTTCCAGAAGATAATTCTCATTTAACAGGTAATGAATAAACTCCTTTATCTCCGTAGTGGATCGACCTAGGTTTTGGCTTAAGAAAGCTCGGGCTTTAGTAGAAGCTACATAGGGTAACCTAGTTTGCAACTCCGCAATCAATTCCACCCCCTCTACCAGATCCTCAGATGGAGTATAAGGGGTTAAGTCTTTCTTAAGAAACTCAGCGTAAACATCAAAACTTTCACAATAGGGGTATAGGGAGTGGTGGGTTTTATTTTGCACTCCGATTATTCTCACTTCTTTACCCCAAGACCTTATTCTACGGATCAGGGGTAAAAACCCGCCGTCCCCGGTAAATAATAAAAAAAGATCTGTCGTTTTATATCGGGTAAATAAAATTTCCTGGACTTCCAGCATCAGCTCAGTGTCGGCCGCGTTTTTCCTTACCGGTGTCCCGGAGTAGCTATTTTTCCCGTAGACGTGGCGAGTAAAAATATTTCTCTTTTCAAACTCGGTTTGGGTGCGCCAGAATTCTTCTTTATCAAAATTCGCATATAGATAAACAGCTTGCAAATCCAGTTTTCTATAAGCCGCATATTTATTCAAAAGGGCGATGAATTCCTGAGGCTTAAATCTATAACCCTCTTCATGAAGGCCCGTCCAAATATTCTCATAATCCACAAAGCCAATTGCCTTCATCTTCCGATACCCCACTTTGTATTTATTGTCTTGTACAATCTATGTCCAAAGTGGACAAGAAGTGAATACCGTGGGGCAAGAGAATAACTAAAAAGAATCTTTAGAATTAAGATTTTCCGCCGGGATTTACGGCAGGGTAAATTATACCGTCCTCGGTCACGATCAAAGACATTCTAACGTCATGCTCCTCAACTTCAATTTTTTCCGCCATTTGGCAAGAGAATGCAAGTCCTACAAGGAGGGTATCTGCCCGCAGTTGGGGCAAAAAACGATCATAATAACCCCGGCCAAAACCGACGCGATTTCCTTGAGAATCAAAGGCCACTCCCGGAACTAATACAAGGTCTATCTCTCTGGGGTCTACTGGATTGAGTCGCCCCGCTCTCGGTTCTCGAATACCGAACTTCCCTTTTTGAATATCTCGGGTCAGATCAACAATCTGACAGGGTAGAATCTCCTGACCTTGACAAAAAGGAATAATTAGCCTTTTTCCCGTTTCTAATATGTTTTCAGCAATCGCGGTTGTTTCCACTTCCTCCTGGAAATCCAAATAAACCATCACTGTAGAACTGTCTTTATAACCCGGCAAGGAGAACACAATTTTCTGAATAGCCATGCTTTTAAGATGGCGTTCTTCGGTTGTTAGTGATTTTCTACACTGGAGCCGGGAACTTCTCGCTGTTTCTTTGGTAAGCATTCCAGTCAATCTCTCCCAATTTCTAAAGCTAAGATCATGTGTTTTTCGACAAGTTGTTAGTTATTATTTCATGATCTTTATTATTATTCCTTTATGTTCTTTATTTCTTTTCTTTTCCAGAAATTTATCCCCAATTCTAAAGGGAGAAAATACGCTTTTTGAACCCTTATCCACATTATCCACAAAGCTTGTGGATAACTAAAGATCCCGGATTATTTTCTATAATGATCTAAAAGGTGGTTTATCTCCTAAACCTAAACCGGGAATGGCATTTAATTTCCAGGATGAATACTTTCCTTCCAAAAAGTGATAATATCCAGCAATGGAGATCATAGCGCCATTGTCTGTGCACAGAGAAAGAGAAGGATAAACAAAACGGATGTTATTGTTTAAGGAATCCAATTCCTGCGCTAGGTTTTCTCTTAGACTGGTGTTGGCTGCTACTCCTCCTGCTAAAGCCAGGGTTTTGATTTCCGGAAATTTTGCTAAGGCTCTCTTCGTTTTGGCAACTAATATGTCAATGACTGCTTTTTGAAAAGAAGCAGCCACATCGTTAATATCCAGGGTTTGCCCCTTCATTTTAGCGGTATTCAAAGTGTTCAAAACGGCCGATTTTAGACCGCTAAAACTAAAATCAAGACTGTCCGCTTCTAACATTGCTCTAGGAAAGTCAAAAGCATTTGGATCCCCCGCAACTGCCGCCTTTTCAATCTCTGGTCCCCCCGGATAACCCAGCCCTAAAGTACGAGCTATTTTATCAAACGCTTCCCCAGCGGCATCATCCCTGGTAGAACCCAAAACTTCGTAGTCCAGATGTTTTTTGGAAAGCAAGAGATTGGTATGCCCACCGGAAACTAACAAAGTCAGGATTGGAAACTCCAAATCCGAATGTTCCAAGAAATTGGCATAGATGTGCCCTTCCAGATGATTAATGCCCAAGAGGGGAATTCCCGCGGCATAAGCCATGGCCTTGGCCGCAGCCACCCCGACTAGCAAGGATCCCACCAGCCCCGGGCCATAGGTTACAGCAATCGCAGAAAGATCTTCAAACTTTAGCCCTGCCTTATTCATAGCCTGTCCCACAACATCCCGGATATGGAGACAGTGCTCCCGGGAAGCGATTTCGGGAACAACGCCCCCGAATTTGCGGTGAGTATTGATCTGGGAGGTTATGATATGACTCAGAAGTTCTTTCCCGTTTTTTAAGACCGCCGCCGAGGTTTCGTCACAGCTAGTCTCAATGCCAAGGATGATAATGTCTTTTTTCGCTGACAAATTAATCCCTCCCTAATTATAGCTGAGCCCACATAATAATAGCATCTTCGCGGTTATCCGAGTAATACCCCTTTCTCACCCCCACAGGTTTAAAGCCCAGTTTGCGATATAAGTTCTGAGCTTTGGAATTGGAAGCTCTGACTTCTAAGGTCACTTTGGTAATTCCTAAACCCGGCATAATCCTGAGGACCTGGCGCATTAGATATTCGCCCCAACCTTGACCGCGTTTTCCGGGCCAGATAGCTACATTAGTAATATGAGCTTCCCCGAGCACCACCCAAAAACCAATATAACCGATAACTTTTTTTTCTATTTCCAAACAATAATAGCGGGCCATTATATTTCTCACCAGTTCCGAATAAAAGGACTCCGCAGACCAAGGATTGGAAAAAGACACTTCCTCGATGGCAATAACAGTAGGGATATCATCCACTGCCATGGGCCTGATTCTTATATCTTCAACCGCTAACATATTCTAATCACCTATAGAGTCTTTATTTGGGATTTTCCCGCTTTGAGGAGTTCTGCCTGTTTTTTTCTGTACTTTACTTCCGCTTCTGAAGCTCGCAGATAAAAGGGCAAAACGACCTCTTCGGGAGAGGGAGGATTATTCTTTCTTTGCAACCAGCACTTCCAAGCTTCATAAGCGGCATAAGCGCCTCGGGGCAAGTAATTAAACTCTAAGGGGATTTGGGCTTGCTCTCCCAATTTTTCCCGTAAGAATTCCCGGGCTCCAACTAAAGCATCCCCCACAAAGAAAAATTGTTGATCCTTTTTTATTAGTTTAGTTGTTAACTCTTCTGGGGTGATGGCTAAGGGCCCCTCAAGGGCTTTCATTTCTTGCTCGTAGCGATAATGTCCATAATACCATTCTCCCTTCCGAGCATCCAGAATTACCACAGTTTCTTCCCGGCGCCCCCAGCCGGCCCAAGCCAAGGTATCTAAAGTAGTCATCCCGATCAGGGGGATTTTAAGTACCTGAGCCAATCCCCCAGCAGTAGCCAGGCCGATTCTGATGCCCGTGAAAGATCCCGGTCCCCGCACTACCCCGATAAACCCCAGATCCTTTAAGCTCCAATCCGCAGCCTTTAAGAGCTGATCCAACATTGGAATTAATCTTTCGGAATGATTTCTTCCGGTATGGAGAAAACTTTCTCCAATTAACTTGCCCTTTTCCCCCAAGGCAAGAGCTGTAATCTTTGTTGTTGTATCAATGGTTAAATATCTCATAAATCCCCCGTTAGTTCTCAATTAGTTTTAGAGCTCCTCAAAAAACCATTTCTTGCCTCTACCCTTAGGAATAAAAGTTATTGCCCTTTCCAGATCACCGCTTCCCTCAATAATAATTTCCAAACGGTCTGCGGGTAGAAGTTCAGTTATAATCTCCGGCCACTCCAAAAGACAGACAGTATCCTCACGAAAAAAGTCAGAAACCCCGATTACTTCGGCTTCTTCCCAGTGACGGAGGCGGTAAAGATCCATATGGACAAAAGTCAGTCCCTTTTCTTCAACTAAATATTCCTGGATGAGGGTAAAGGTGGGGCTAGTTATTTCGTCTTGCACTCCTAGTCCCTTACCCAATCCTTTGGCCAGGACAGTCTTTCCGGCCCCAAGTTCTCCAAAGAGGCAAATAACCTCGCCTCCTTTTAATATTTGTCCTAGTCTAAACCCTAAGGCAAATGTCTGTCCCGGATCAGTAGTTTTAAAAAACTGTTTCAGTTTCATCACTCCGGTTTCACAACTTTTCCATCAATTAGCACCACTGTAGGAAAAGCATTAAAATTCAACGGTCTGTCATTCCAAATCACGATATCGGCATCCTTGCCTTCTGCTAACGAACCGATTCGCTTATCGACCCCTAAGATCTCCGCCGGCCAGATGGTAATGGCCTTCAAAGCCTCTTCTTCCGCCATGCCACAACGCATAGCCATGGCAGCACAGAGGGGTAAGTATTGGATAGGGGTTACAGAATGATCGGTTATAATAGCGACTTTAATTCCTTCTTTAGCCAGTATAGCCGGGGTTTCAAAAGTTTTTTCTTTCATCTCTACCTTTGCCCTATTAACCAGCGCAGGACCCACAGTCGCTGGATAACCGTATTTTTTAAGAATATCCGCAATTTTATGCCCCTCAGTGCAATGGTCGAGAACCAAATCAATATTAAATTCCTGGGCAATTCGAATAGCAGTCATTATATCATCCGCTCGGTGAGCATGAGCTCTTAAGGGTATTTTTCGCTCCAAAACCAATAGTATGTTTTCCAGTCCCAGGTCGCGTTCCGGAAGTTTGAGGGGGTCCTTTTCACCCTGTTTCAACTTTTCTCTATAATCCTGGGCATCGTAAAAGGCTTGCCGCAGTAAAGCCGCTGTCCCCATCCTGGTCATAGGCATTTTCTTTTGTTCCCCGTAAACAAATTTCGGGTTTTCCCCAAAAGCAGCTTTTAGTCCCGCCGGCTCCTTAATAACCATTTCGTCGACAACCCGGCCGCTCGTTTTAACCACCACTCCTGTGCCGCCCAAAACATTAGCGCTTCCCGGCCCGGTAAAGGTGGCTGTTACTCCCCCCAAGCGCGCATCTCGGAAACCCTCGTCTTCGGGATTTATTCCGTCAATAGCCCTTAGTTCAGGGGTTAGGGGATCAGTCATTTCATTGATGTCATCCCCTTCGTAGCGATAAACCTCTTCGCCAAGGCCTACATGGCTATGGGCATCAATGAAGCCCGGTAGTACCCATTGTCCCGCAGCATTTATTATTTTAACCGGGCTCTCGTCCCCTAAGCCGAAAATCTCCCGGAGGGATACCTCCCCAAGCTCCTTGCCCCCTTCGAGTTGCCTGGCGATCTTAACAATCTTTTTCCCCCGGACAAGAATACTACCGTAAAAATCCTTATCCCCGTGCATAGTTTTAACTAGACCATTGGCAATTATTGTGTACACGTTATCCATTCTCCAGCCTCCTCTTGCAAAGTGTTTAATGTTTTTTTACGATGCGTGTTTTTAACGTTATCGAGATTAGACATTTTTCATAGAAAGACTCACTCTGCCTCTGGCTTCATCCACATCTAAGACTCGAACTTTAACGATATCTCCCACCGCAGCTACTTCTAGAGGATGGAGCACATATTTTAGACTGAGTTCTGAGATATGAACAAGTCCGTCATTTTCTAAACCGATATCTACAAATAACCCGAAATCCACAACATTTCTGACTGTACCCTCCAAAACTAAATCCCTTTGTAAATCCTCCAAACGAGTAATATCCCTGCGCAGGAGAGGGCGGGGCAAATCCTCCCGGGGATCCCTTCCCGGTCTTTGCAAAGCCTCTATAATATCCTTTATAGTAGGAATCCCGGCTTTTAGTTCTTCAGCGAGGACAGAAGGAGAAAACTGGGCTAAGGAAGAACGGATTTCCGCGGTTTTAGTTCTCAGATCTTCCGGAGTAAAACCGGCCTTGGCTAAAATTTTATGAGCCAGCTCATAAGACTCGGGATGAACAGGAGTATTTTCGAGGGCATTTATTCCATCTGGCAGGCGAATAAAACCAGCGCACTGGGTAAAAGATCTCTCGCCAATTCCAGGCACCAGTTTAAGTTCTTCTCGGGTTTTAAATTTCCCCTTTTCCTCCCGGTAAGCCACAATATTTTTAGCAGTAGTGGAATTTAACCCCGCAACATAACGTAAAATAGCGGCAGAGGCCGTATTAATATCTACTCCTACTGTATTCACGCAGGATTCCACCACTCCTCCCAAGGAATCCTCCAGGATTTTAGGACGGATATCATGCTGATATTGACCTACCCCTATGGCTTGAGGTTCTATTTTTACCAGTTCAGATAAAGGATCTTGAAGGCGGCGCGCAATCGAGACCGCACTTCTTAAAGAAAGATCGAGGTCTGGAAATTCTTCCTTAGCCATAGGTGAAGCGGAATAAACAGAGGCCCCCGCCTCACTGACAATAATGTACTCTGAAGATAATTTATATTCTTGAATAATCTCCGCTATTAGTTCTTCGGTCTCTCTGGAGGCGGTCCCATTGCCGATGGCAATGATCTCGACTTTGTGTTCTGCTACTACTTGTCTTAAAGACGCCTTTGCTTCCTGTTTTCTATTTTGCGGGGGATGGGGATAAATTACACCCACTTTTAACAATTTCCCAGTTTCGGAAATTAGAGCCCATTTGCAACCCGTTCTGTAGCCGGGATCAATTCCGAGAATAGTTCTCCCCCGAACTGGAGGTTGGAGTAGAAGCTGGCGAAGGTTGGCGGCAAAGACCTTGACCGCCTGCTCGCTAGCTTGAGCCGTTATTTCTGCTCTTGTCTCCCTTTCAATGGCTGGAAAAAGTAAGCGTTTGTAAGCATCTTGCAAGGTTTTCTTTATTAATGGTCCACAAGTCTTTCCTGAAAAAAATTCATTTTCAATATGGGAAAGCATAGAGTTGTCTTCTACTTCTAAAGTGATTTTTAAAAACTCTTCCTTCTCCCCCCTATTTAAGGCTAAAACTCGGTGAGCCGGTATTTTTCGAAGCGGTTCCCGATAATCATAGTACATTTCGTAGACTGATCGTTCCTTCTTTTTAGCTTGGGAAACAATATCTGCTGTTTTGTAGATCTTGTTTCTTACTAGTTTTCTAACCCCGGCGTCATCCGCAATTGTTTCTGCGACAATGTCCAAGGCCCCCTCCAAGACATCTTTGATCTCTTTCAACCCGATCTCCGGCTGGATATACTTTTCCGCCTCCTGTTCAGCTTGGAGAGCCTCGGGATGCTCAATTAACCACTTAGCTAAAGGCTCGAGGCCTTTTTCTCTCGCTACCGAAGCTCTTGTTTTCCTTTTCCGCTTATAGGGTTGATATAGGTCTTCTACTTCCTGCAGTTTTTTTACCGCTAAAATTTTCTCCTTAAGTTCGGCACTCAGTTTGCCCTGTTCCTCAATTAGCCGTATAACTTCTTCCTTTCTTTTTTCTAAACTCCGCAGGTATTCTAACCTACTGACAATCTGGCGTAAAACCGTCTCGTCCAATTCTCCTGTAAGTTCCTTCCGATAGCGGGCTATAAAGGGAATGGTGTTACCCTGATCTAATAGTTTTACAGTCTCTTGAACCTGCCAGTTTTTCAATTTCAGTTCTTCCGCAATAATGTTAAAAAGATTCAACCGTTTCTACCTCCGCTGGCCCGAAAAAAATCATCAGCGTAGATGGCCTACGCTGAGTAATATCTTGTCTATGTAGTTTGACCCAGAGCTGGCAGGTCAGAGTCCGGTTAAGCCCAGACTGATTTCTATAGCTTCATTCACTCGGCTCATAATCTTTTCATCCAAAACAGCAACTTTTTCCTTAAGACGACTTTTATCAATAGTCCGTATTTGTTCCGTTAAAATCACCGAATCTCGTTCCAAACCACTTCTCGAAGCTTTTACTTCCACATGGGTAGGAAGTTTTGCCTTGGAGATCTGGGAGGTAATTGCGGCAATAATTGTCGTTGGGCTATATTGATTACCGATATCGTTTTGAACAACAAGAACTGGTCTTGTGCCGCCTTGTTCAGAACCTACAACGGGGTTTAGCTCCGCATAAAATATCTCCCCGCGCTTAATACTCATATCCTACACTCCAAGCTAGTCTCCGTTCGTAACAGATTGTTGCTTCTTCTTCAGCTTCACATAAATCTTTTGCTAAAGCTAAATTTATCTGTGCCATTTCCATATAACCCTTGCGCATTTGTTCTCTCATTTCAGCCTTGCGCCGTTCTAACAATACACAATAGATTGCTTCTTTTATAAAATCACTTCTATCCTTTTTCTCCATCGAAGCGATATCGTCTATCTCTTCGATAATGCTTTCGGGCAAACTCACTACAATACGTCTAATCTCTGCCAAAGCAGGGCACCCCCCTTAAAAGGTTACAGTAATAGCTTCAAACCACACGGTTTACTTCGCTCACCCAAAATCATTCTACCCTATTATAGCTATTCAAGCTTAAAAGTGTCAATGAATGAGGTCGCTTTTAGGCTTTTTAAAACCTGAAGTTTTTTCCAAAAAAATTATTTACCCCCAAAGCGCTTTACAATTGCTAGATGAGCCCTTTTTTCCAGATTGTCATTAAGCTCTAGTTCTACCGCTTTACGACCTTTTTTCTGCCACACCGCTTTCAAGAGCTCATCGGCAAGATGCGGATTTTTGGGCAATAAGGGGCCATGTAGATTTGTTCCCCATAAATTTTTATATCTAAAACCTTCCAGCCCATCTTCTCCATTATTGCCGTATCCCCTGAGAACCTGACCTAGAGGCGTAAGCCCAGAACCCAGATATGTCTTTCCTAAATGGTTCTCAAATCCCACCATAGTCAACAAGCCGGTGGAATGGGGAGGAGGGGTTAGAAGTTTGGCGATTACATTTCCTTTAAACCTTGTGGGCCCTTCCACAGTGTAAAGATCGAGAATTCCAAGCCCGGGTATTTTTTCCCCAGCCGCTGTTTGATAATACTCTCCCAACATCTGGTAACCACTGCCCACAGCCAGGACAACCAGCCCTTCTTCAACGGCTTGTTTTAGTTTTTTAACTTGTGGGCTTAGACTTTTTTGCAAAATTTGTTGATCCTCTGTAGATCCGCCGCCTATCAATAAGATATCGGCTTGGGAAAAATCTAATTCGTCGCCTTGATAAATCTGACAAATCTCCGTTTCAACCCCCCGCCACTCACACCGGGCTTTAAGGGCCAGGATATTCCCCCGATCTCCATAAAGATTTAGACGGTCCGGATAGAGATGATACATAGTTATTTTCACGACTTCCACCCCTTGCTTCTTAAGATTTCCCGCAAGGGAAAAAGGGCTGAGTAATTGGACAGAGCAAAAAAGGTCTCTAAAGAATCGGTCTTCTTCTGCTCCAGGGATTGCACTGCCTTTTTTAAATCCGGCTCGATTATGATCTTTTCTTCTTTAAAACCAGCGTATTTTAGTCTTAAGGCTAAATCCTCCGCT
Organism: Desulfitobacteriia bacterium; assembly: GCA_050943335.1. Classification (GTDB taxonomy): domain Bacteria; phylum Bacillota; class Desulfitobacteriia; order Desulfitobacteriales; family Syntrophobotulaceae; genus JBMNOZ01. The sequence goes on from JBMNOZ010000010.1 coordinate 39,932, forward strand.
CTTAAACCGGAACAGATTAAATAATTAATATTTTCCTCCTGCCGGCAAAGCCTCTCGAAATCTACATCCCATAACCAAGAGACATCCCGACCATCCGAGGCTAAATCATTGATGGCCATAAGCAAAGCTATAGATTTGTCCAACTTAATCAGGGTATGGATCACTTGATTAAAGCCAATGGGGTTTTTAACCAGAGTTAAGGTCAAATTAAAACCTGGTCCCCCAAAATTCTCCATCCTCCCGGCCTCGGCGACAAATGTTTCCAGTCCCTTTTTTATGGTTTCTCGGTTCACGCCCAAACATTCAGCGGCGCAAAAGGCGGCTAAAGCATTATACAAATTATAAAAGCCTAAAAGGGGCAGCTGATAATCCTCTTCCGCAACCTGAAAAGCTAAGCCTTTTTCTGTAAGTTTTACTCCCTGAGCCTCAATATTTACCCTCGGACGTTTAAACTCACAGCTTGAACAGGTATAAATCCCTAGTTGACCGTAATGGACCAAATTGTACTGCAGTTTTGATTTGCACCGGGGACATTGCTCTTCCCCGCTCCCCTTACTTTTCTCACCAAGAGCTGGGAAATAATCTACTCCGTAGTAACAGGCTTCTTTTGATTCCCCGCAGGCCAATTGAGCAACTAAGGGATCGTCAGCATTCAAAACCAAAAGAGTGGAAGAGGGTAAAGCTTTCTGCACCAGGTTTACGGTTGTCTCAACTTCTCCGTAACGATCGAGTTGGTCGGGGAAAAAATTTGTTATCACAGCCACAGCAGGGGTTAGCTGCCGGCATAGATGAGGAACTGTACCTTCATCCACCTCTAAGAGCAAAAACGACGTTTTTATTTGCCCCCCAAGATCAGTGCTTTGCAACAAGGTTCCGATAACCCCCTTTAACATATTAGCCCCTTCCCGGTTGAAAGCCACGGTTTTTCTCGCTGCTTTCAAAATTGAAGCTAAGAGACCATTGGTTGTTGTCTTGCCGTTGGTGCCGGTTATAATTATTATTTTCCCAGTAAAAGAAGCCGCCAGAATTTTAATAATATCCGGACAAATTTTTTGCGCCACTAAACCTGGAAAGGTTGTCCCTTTTCTCCCTAGAAACTTGAGAAAACAGCCTACCAATTTACCGAGCCAGAGCGCCAGCCGGAAGCGGATTTTTTGGGAAACCGCCATTTTGAAAAAACTCCTTTTTTTAAGCTTTATCCCGTCCCTTAGATACTATAACCTAATTACGGCTCTAATAAAAGTTTTTGGTAAACTTAAATTTTTAAAATCGCTTTGTTTATCAAATCTGGACAAATTAAGCCTTTAAGTCTTATAATATTGGATAACACATAAGAAACTGCTTGAAAAAAATTAGGAAAGGAAATTCTCTATGATTACACAATATAAAGGGATTAGGCCTCGAATCGGCAAGAGAGTTTACATAGCCCCCGGAGCCTATGTTATTGGCAATGTGGAAATAGGAGACGAAGCCAGTATTTGGTTTAATTGTGTTGTCCGCGGAGATTTTGATTCCATAACCATCGGCCGAAGGTCCAATATCCAGGATTTAAGCGTCCTTCACCCGGACATTGGCCATCCGGTCATCATTGGAGAGGATGTTACCGTCGGTCACTCCTGTGTTCTCCACGGCTGTAAAATCGGCAATGCCAGTCTCATTGGAATGGGAGCTGTTATTTTAAACGATGCTGTAATCGGTGAAAATAGTTTGGTTGGAGCCGGTTCCCTTGTTCCGGAAAGAAAAGTTTTTCCGCCAAATTCCCTTATCCTTGGAACACCGGCTAAAGTGGTGCGAGAACTTACTCCGGAAGAGATATCTTCTATTCTGAATTCGGCACAGGAATATTGGAAAATAGCCCAGGAATACCTTGATAAATAATAGAGACCGTTCTGAGATCAAAACTAAAAGGTGGTTGGAAAGCCACCTTTTTTTATTCCCTATATCATCCTACTGTTTATTGAATTATTTCTATACTATCCCCTGGTTTTACCCAACCCGGGCTAATTACTTTGGTAAAAATACCCTCTCTGGGCATTACACAATCCCCAGCGGATCTTTTAATCGCACAACCGCCGTTGTGACAAGCTTTACCGATCTGGGTAACTTCCATTATCGTCTCCCCAATTTTTAAGCGCGTCCCCACCGGTAATTCGTAAAGCACTAAACCTTCGGTTGTTATATTTTCGGCAAATATCCCGGCTTCAAGGTTCTTCAGACCTAGAGCTCTTAGTTTATCAATACTTTCCTTACCCAGTAGACTAACCTGTCTGTGCCACTCCCCAGCATGAGCGTCACCTTTAAAGCCGTGGTTAACTTCAAAATAACCTTTGTCTATTTCTTTTTTAGGAACACCTTTTTTTTCGCTGATATTAACCGCTAGAACTTTAGGCATTTAATTCCCTCCACATATTGAATAGCTAAGATAAATATTTGTTAATAATTAGATCTGCTACCCCCTGATAATCATTGATATTTAAGATTGGAACAGGGAGCGAAAGTTCTTCCACATCGGTTAGAACAGCGATTAAATTCTCCACCTCGGAAACAACTTCTGTTCCCAACTCTCTGCGGACCACTTCTATTTTCGGTCTCTGAGCGGCTTTATAGCCTTCCACAAAAATTATATCCACCCCTTGAATCAAAGGCGTAACATCTTCAAGGGTCTTCTTCTGAGCGGTTTTCTGAATAAGGGCATATTTATCAGGACCGATAATTGCTGTGGCCTTAGCTCCAGCCTGAGCAAAACGCCAGGTATCCTTACCCGGGACATCCATCTCAAAGCCGTGCACATCGCTTTTGATCACCCCGATGTTGTAGCCCCGAACAGTCATTTCCCGAATTAGTTTTTCTAAAAAAGTAGTTTTTCCAGTCCCTGATTTAGCCGCCACAAAACAGATTACTGGAACATCAGCCATTGTTTTCCCTCCGCTTTAGACAGGAAACCTCATCGCCGGTTTTCACCAGCCCCCCTTTTAATACTCTGCCGAAGCGTCCCTCCCGACTTACTATATAAGGGCGCCCGAATTCTTTATATTCTTTACCGACTTGAAAAATTTCTACCTCAGCTTCCCCTAATTTGACAATTGCTCCAACTTGCAATTCTTCCAGGGGGAGTCCGGAGATAGTAAAGTTTTCGGTATAGCCGGCATTTAGAACCTCTTCTCTTTTTTCCTCTGGAACCTTAGCCAAGGCTTCGACAGGGAAAATGCTTACTTGCCGATCCCAATCTCCGGCGTGAGCGTCCCCTTCTAGACCCCAGTCTTCAATAACCATTACCTCGTCCACAGGATCTTTTACTATTCCTTTAACCGCACTTATATTGATAGAAAGAACCTTCCCGGCCATTTATTTCACTTCCTTACTTGCTTAATCTCCTTTAAAGTTGGAGGCACATTCGCCAGCTCGGCCCTGCAAGATGTCGAGACCGTGCTCCAAAGATGTCAGAACAACATTCAGACATTCCCTAACTCCTTTAGGGCTGCCCGGTAAATTGATGATAATAGTTTTTCCCCTGATACCGGCTGTCGCCCTGGACAACATAGCCCGGGGGGTAACTTTTAAGCTCTCCCACCGCATCGCTTCTGGAAAGCCCGGAGTTAAACGTTCTACAACAGCCATTGTGGCCTCAGGGGTTACATCTCGGGGTGAAAACCCTGTCCCGCCGGTAGTGAAAACCACATCGAGCCTCATCTCGTCAGCATAGCGGATAAGTTTTTCTTCAATTAATTTTTGTTCATCGGCAACTATTTCGTGGATCTTTACTTCCCAGCCTAATTCTTCAACCAGTTCTCGAATAACCTGCCCGCTTAGGTCTTCCCGTTCCCCCCGGGAACCTTTATCACTGGCAGTAAGAACTCCAACTTTGATCATGTTTTTCACCCCTTTATTGATAAGAGCCGATCACTTTCGGACATAATCGCCGCTTTTCCCACCAGATTTGCTCACCAAGTAAATATCACTGATAACCATATCTTTTTCCACCGCTTTACACATATCATAAATTGTTAACGCCGCTACGGATACGGCTGTCAAAGCTTCCATTTCCACTCCAGTTTGACCGGTATTCTTCACTGTCGCTTCTATTTCAATCTTACTTTCCAGATCATTAATCCTAAAAGAAACATCGATTCCGGATAATAACAGCGGATGGCACATAGGAATGATCGACGCTGTGTTTTTAGCCCCTAAAATAGCGGCCACTTGAGAGACTGCCAGGACGTCACCTTTCGCCAAAGATTTGTCTCGAACAAGCTTAAGGGTTTCGGGTTTCATCCTTATTTCTCCCCGAGCTACCGCAATCCTGGCCGTTTCAGCTTTGGCGCTGATATCGACCATTCTGGCCCGGCCTTCCTCATTAAAATGCGTAAATTGACTCATTTCTTAATCATCCACCTATTTCATGCATATTTCTCTTTATCGGTTCATATTCAGCGCTTTGAATACAGTGCCGATAAGGTTTAGACGCAATCCCGTCCAGGAGAAATCTCTCCAACCCTTTTTCTTCATAATCCCGGATATCAAATTCTAGATTGGAATGAAGACAGGGCTTTAACTTCCCGTCAGGGGTAATTCTTATTCGATTGCAATAGCTGCAAAAATGACTGCTTAAAGGACTGATAATTCCCACTTTCCCTTTACTGTTTGGAAGTTTGAACAGCCGAGCAACTGTACCGTGGCCTTTAAAAGGAAGAGGTATTAGTTGGGGCACCCTTTTAATAATTTCCTCACTGGTTAAGAAATGTTCCCGCCCCCAAACGCCTGCTTCTCCGATAGGCATGAGTTCAATAAAGCGGACATCAATTTCCTCATCCACAGTGAGGTTTACAAAGTCCTCAATTTCATCGTCGTTAAAACCGCCGATTAAAACCACATTCAACTTGATAGGGAAAAGCTGCGCTTCTTTGGCGGCCTGAATCCCTTCTAAAACGTCTTCCACTCTACCAAAGCGGGTAATTTTTTTGTATTTCTCCTTATTAAGACTGTCAATACTGATATTTACCCGATCCAGACCCCTTTTTTTCAACTCTTCTGCATAATCTTTTAAAAGAATACCATTAGTTGTAAGGCCCATATCTCTCAAGCCCCGGCTTTTTAAACTTCCGATGTCCCGTACTAAGTCTAGGACGCCTCTTCTTACCAAGGGTTCCCCCCCGGTAATCCTTATTTTCGTTATTCCCAGGTTTACCGCCGCTTCTGCGATCTTATAAAACTGTTCCAGGCTTAAGATATCCTTGTGTTCTTTCTTTTTTATCCCTTTCTCGGGCATGCAATAAATACATTTAAGATTGCAAAGATCTGTAATGGATAATCTTAAATAATTAATGCCTCTTCCGTAACCGTCAATCATTATATCATCTCCTCTTATTAAGCACCGAAACAAGAGCGAACAGGCGATCTCTACTTAACGGCAAAAATAGCAATTCGGATACTGGCATAGTTGACAATTCAGGCATAAACCGCCTTCTCCCATTCTGATAAAGTCATTTTTATTAAGAGTCTCGCCGGCAAATATTTTTGGCAGGACAACGTCAAAAACAGTTGTTTTAAAATAGGCTGCCGCTCCCGGCACTCCTAAAAGAGGAACACCATCAAGATAAGCTAGCATAAACATATTCCCAGGTTGAACAGGAACGCCGTAGATGATTACTTCCGCCCCTGTACTACGGATCGCCCCGGGAGTAAGATCATCGGGATCAACGGACATCCCTCCGGTAATGATTATCATCTCCGCTCCCTTTTCTTTAAAAGTGAAGATGCTGTTTTTAATAACTTCTACTTTATCCGGGCAATAGGTCTGCCCTAAGATTTCAGCCCCATAATAGTTAAGCTTTTTCTTAATGACCGGCCCGAACTTGTCTTTAATTCTTCCTTTAAAGACCTCGCTACCGGTAATAATGATCCCTACTTTTATTTTTTTATAGGCTTCGACCTTAAAAACTGGTCCGTGCAGAGCACACAGTTGTTCCACCTTTTCAATATTTTCCTCTTTGGTAACCAGGGGGACTATACGAGCGGCTGCGATCTTCTGGCCTTTATTTACTTTAAAATTATTAGGGATGGAAGGTACGGTCACATCTTCAATGGAATTTATTTCGTAAAGCAAGGAACTCTTTAACTTAAACAAACCTTTTACAGTGGATTCGAGAACTGTTTTCCCCTCTTGGGGTTCAGAGAAAACAATATTTTCACCGCTTACAGCTTTTGCGATCCGAATTGCGGCGTCATCTTCATGAATTTCCCCGGCATTTTCTTCCCACACATAAACATTTTCTTTGCCTAAATTCAATAATTCTTCCACATCTTCAGCAGTAATAAGATGATTTTTTTTAAAAACAGGACCTTTAAATTCCCCAGGAACCATTTTCGTTATATCATGGCATAACCTCAGGCCGATAGCATCTTGAACAGCTACTTTTCTCATTATTGTTCTCCCTTTCTTTTGGTCAAGATTTTATATCAGAATGGCTCTTAATTTTTGTCCGGCTTTTAACGGACCACTCTTGGCAGGTATTTCAGCCAAGGCATCGCATCTTTCCATAGAGCGCAAAACTCCATTACCTTGTTCTTTTAACACTTCCATAAAAACGCTGCCATTTTCTAGAAGTATTTTTCCTCGGATAAACCTTCGGCGCGGGCTTGCTTTAGGAAAATCTTGTTTCAAAATAACTTCTGTTTGCCGGTGAAAGTAGTCTTTTCTACCCATCATCTTTTTAAGAAACGGGACTACCAGTAGCTGAAAGGTGACCATCGCCGCTGCAGGGTTACCAGATAGGCCAATAATTAACTGGTCGTTTTTCACGGCTGTCAGATTGGGGGAACCGGGTTTAATATCGATTTTCCAGTAAAGCGTTTTCGCCTGGAGATGATTAACCGCCAGTCTTAAAACATCATAATCTCCCACTGATACCCCGCCGGTGGTTAAAACTAAATCGGCGCTTTTCAAACCTTCATCGATTAAAGCGGCTACCTCCTCAGTCCTATCTTTACAAATCCCGATAACAACCGGCTCTGCTCCTAAAGAACGAATATATCCTCGTAAGGCATAGCTGTTACTATTGCGGATTTTGCCCGGGGCCAGCGATTCGGAAACCTCCCGCAGCTCATCCCCAGTAGAAATAATCGCCACCTTAGGACGCTTATAAACGGGTATCTTCGTCAATCCCAAAGCAGCCATCAATCCCATAAGAGGAGGAGTGATCACTGCTCCTGAAGAAGCAACAAGGTCCCCGAGGGCAATGTCTTCACCAGCTGGAACAATATTTTCCAGAGGTTTGTATTTTCGATATAAGAAAACTTTGTTACCTTCGCTAGTAGTTTCTTCGAATTTAGTTACGGCATCCGCCCCTTCAGGTATGGGGGCCCCAGTTAAAATCTTAATAGCTTGTCGGGCACACACAGCTTTTTTAGCTGTATGTCCGGCCGGAACTTCTTCAATGATCTCTAAAGCTACAGGATTGTCTCTGTCTACTTCCGCTGTATCGGCTGAGCGCAGGGCATACCCATCATAGGGAGAACGGGCAAAGGGAGGGACATTTTCATGAGCTTTAATATCGGTAGCTAATACCCTTCCTAAAGTATTATTCAGTTCTACCTCCTCTATTTCAGCCCTTGGACAATGATCAAGTAAAATATTCTGTGCTTCTTCCAATGTTATATTAGTTTTCACATAATCCCTCCTTAAAAATACCTCCCCAAAACCAAAATATCCTGCTTGGATATGCAGGATAAGGGTATGGCGCTTAGTTAAGCTAAAACCACTCTCTGTTTGCATCTCCTTCGCAATACAGGCAAGTAACCGAATTTCTTCAATTACTCCGTGGACTTTCTGTCCAGACTCCACATCCATAGTTTTTTACAGTTTAAACTTTAGGATCTGGAGCTCGGAGAAAACGAATATTATTTTTTCAAATTTTTGTATTTGAGACTATTATATAAAAACTATTTCAATTGAGCAACTAATTGCTGGCGAAAATATCGATCTTTTTCGAATTCCTTAATATTTTCTTGAGTTTCTAGATTAAGTATATACAAAAATAGCCTCAAAGTTAAGCCCTCAATTTATTCCATAAAATTAATCATCTATCTAAGTATTTCGTACTAAAATGTCTAAATTTACACTTGTTTTTTATATAAAATTGCCCAACTTTGTAAACTGCTGTAAAAAATTAAGTGAAACTGGAGGAAAACCCAAAAAATTATAGAATCAGTTAAAATAGAGGGCCGAAAAGGTCTCTATTCAGGACTAGAACTAACGTCACTGCTGGCATTACAGAACTTTCGGGAGGTTTCTAAACTACTAAAAAAGAAGGGTAATTTCCGTTAAAAATTATGGCCTACAAAGTGAATTTAAGGAGGAGGACAAATGGAAGAAAAAATTAACGAAGTTGTGAAAGCTTTTAATACTATTATGCCCCTGGTCAGCTCTTGTCTAAAAGAGGACCATATTTTAGCTCTCAGCGACAGGGAACGATATATCGGCTCTATCGTTAAAGGGATCAAAATAAACGTCAAACTCGGTGATCCAATCTCTGAGGGTGACACTATTTTAAGAGTCCTGGACACTGGGGAGCCCATCAGGGAAATCTTACCCGAGGAGATCTTCGGGACTTCTTTTAGTTCCAATGTCGTACCAGTGAAAGATGAAAACGGCAAAACAATCGGTGCCTTAGCGATGGCTAGGAGCTTAAAACAGCAGTTTGAAACAAATAAAGTCGCTGAAGATTTAGCCAATGCTTTAAATCAAATCTCAACTACTTTAAATCAAATATCTCAGGGGATCCAAGAAGTAGTTGACTCCAGCTCCGAAATCCTTGATTTTGTCCACAATGTCCAGGTGGAGAATGAAAAAGCCGATGAAATAACCCAGTTTATAAAAAATATTGCCGGTCAGACTAATCTTCTAGGGCTTAATGCTGCTATAGAGGCGGCCCGGGCCGGGGATATGGGCCGAGGTTTTGGGGTGGTGGCTGATGAAATCCGGAAGCTATCGACCTCGAGCAACGAATCTATTAAAGAGGTTGAGGATTTTTTAAAGAAAACTCATGAAAACTTAAATAATATTAATCAACGCTTGGAAAATGTTAACGCTGTCTTCCAGGAACAAGCAGCCGGGGTAGAAGAAATAACCGCCTCTGTAGAGGAACTTAACGCTACCGCTCAATATTTAAAAGAAATCTCCGGGAATATGTAAATGGGTTTTCAAATAGATCGAATTAAGATATATTATTTATAAATCCTTACAAGACAAGAAAATAGGGCTTATTAAAAAAATATACATAAAGGAGCTGGTAGGATGAATGAAAAATTGAATGAGCTTCTGGACGACTTCAATACAATCATGCCCTTTGTCAGCTCTTGCCTGCAAGAGAATCACGCTCTAGGCCTTACCGATAAGGAAAAATTTATTGGTTCAATCATTAAAGGAATAGAAATGAGCTTAAAAGTTGGCGACCCAATCCCTGAAGGTGATACCCCTGCTAGGGTGCTGAAGTCCGGAGAAGCTATTTCAGAGATTTTGCCTAAAGAAGTCTTCGGAGTTTCCTTTAGTTCCAATGTCGTACCCGTGAAAGATGAAAATGGCGAAACAATCGGCACCGTAACCATGGCTAGAAGTCTGGAACAACAAGTTGAAATACTTGATGTCTCAGAAAGCTTGGTTAATGCTTTAGCTCAAATTTCCGTAACTTTAAACCAAATATCTAATGGCATTCAGAATGTGGTGAATTCCAGCACCGAGATTCTGGATTTTGTCCACAATGTCCAAACAGAAAATGAAAAAGCGGATGAAATAACCCAGTTTATAAAAAATATTGCCGGCCAGACTAATCTTCTAGGGCTCAATGCTGCTATAGAAGCGGCCCGAGCCGGGGATATGGGCCGAGGTTTTGGAGTGGTGGCTGATGAAATTCGCAAATTATCCACTTCTAGCAACGATTCAATTAAGGAAATCGAAGAATTTTTGAGAAAGACCGGGGAGAATTTGGACAACATAAATCAACGCTTGGAAAATGTTAATGCTGTCTTCCAGGAACAAGCAGCCGGGGTGGAAGAAATAACCGCCTCAGTAGAGGAACTTAACGCTACCGCTCAATACTTAAAAGAAATGTCCGAGAATTTTTAAGCCTCAACGATAAACACTATACTACCTTTCTTTTTAAAAAGGTGCTGAAAAAATTCTACAACTTTTTTTAGCACCTTTTTTATTATTAATTTTAATAAATAAAACAAATTTTATGCAACCATAACTAACTATACCTAATAACATCCAACAAAATATAGATGCATCGTCTCTAATCAGCAAATACCAAAGCCAATAGCCAAAGCGCACAACATTGACATTTAGATCCTGTGTTTTATAATTAAGCTTAGTCCTTCATGATCAGCTATCGCTTCTGGAAAGGAGGAATTACAATCGAACAGCGCCCCCCTTTAACACCGGAAGAAGCCGCCAAAATATTAAAGATTTCAAAATACACGCTTTATGAACTGATAAAACGTGGCGAGATACCTTCTCGCCGAATTGGCCGTAAAATAAGGATTGATCAAGATTCCTTGGCTCAGTACTTAAAAGGTGGTTCTACTCCAAAAGAAGAAAAGGCGACCGAAACCAAATCCTATGGCCAATCAGGTATGAATTCAACAAAAGGTAGCTTTCGTTTTATTGGCAGTCATGACCCTGTTGTTGAATTATTAGGGGAGTTTATAAAACATTCTCCAACCAGTTTCTCCTTCTCTACTTCTTTCAAAGGCAGCATGGACGGTTTAATAGCTTTATATCGCCGGGAAACGGAAATAACCGGAATCCACCTTTGGGATAGTAAAACTAAGGATTACAATATACCGTATATCAAGCATATTTTACTTTTCGAACCACTTTTCGTCGTTAATTTAGTACAAAGAACCCAAGGTTGGATTGTCCAAGCCAATAATCCCTTAAAAATTTCATCTTGGGATGATCTGGCAAGGAAAGATCTTCGATTTATAAATCGTCAGAAAGGCTCTGGCACCCGTTTGAGAATAGATCAGTACCTATCGGAACACAACATCCCTCCCAGCCAAGTATCTGGCTATGATAAAGAAGAAAACACCCATCTTGGAGTAGCCATGAAAATTGCCAATGGCGAAGGGAATGCCGGCATTGGTGTGCAAGCTTCAGCGCAAAAAATGGGCCTTGATTTCATACCTCTGTTCAAAGAGAGGTATGACCTTGTTGTTTTGCAAGAGACAGCAGAGACACCAGAATGGCAGCAAATATTCACTATTTTGAATTCACCAGCTTTTCATAGGGCTATTGAACAATATGTTGGCTATGATGCATCTCTAACTGGTAAAGTAATGTACCAAACCACTTAAAAGATAATCGGATTAATGGGTTTTAAAACCCTTACAAAATATTTATTTTTTAGGAGGAAAAACATGAAAACAAAAAAATACCTTTTACTATCGTCTCTACTTTCTTTACTGCTGATATTAACATTCATGGTCGGTTGTTCACAACAAAGTGAAACTCCTGCAGGTCCAGAAAATCCGAACGTTATTCTGGCTACTACCACTAGCACCCAGGACAGTGGATTGTTGGACGAGCTTTTGCCGATTTTTGAAGAGCAAACCGGATATAAAGTCAAAACTATTGCCGTTGGTACAGGCGCTGCTCTGGAAATGGGCAAAAAAGGTGAAGCCGATGTTCTTCTGACTCACGCGCCGTCTTCTGAACAACCGCTGGTGGAAGACGGATCTGTTATCAATTATCAACTGGTAATGCATAATGATTTTATAATCGTCGGACCTCCAAACGATCCTGCTAAGATCAAAGAAGCTAAAGACCTAAGCGCCGCTTTTAAAGCTATCGCCGACACCAAATCAGTCTTTATCTCTCGCGGTGATGACTCCGGAACTCACAAAAAAGAACTTGATTTATGGAAAAAGGCCGGTATTGACCCCGCTGGTGATTGGTATCAAGAAGCCGGTGCCGGTATGGGACAAACATTAACCATCACTTCCGAAAAAAGAGGTTATACCCTGACTGACCGCGCTACTTATCTGGCCTTTAAAGATCAGATAGAACTAGAAATAGTTCTTGAAGGGGCAAAGGAACTCTTAAACATTTACCACGTAATGCAAGTTAACCCTGAAAAACATCCTGACCTCAGCACCCCAATCAACGCCGAAGGAGCTAAAGCCTTTGTCGAATTTATGATCAGTGCTGATACCCAAAAAATAATTGAAAACTTCGGTAAAGATACTTACGGCGAATCACTCTTTACCCCAGATGCTGGCAAATCCATGGATGAATTGGGCGGCTAAAACTATTTTACTTAAAAAATCTTTATTAATGGATTGCATCATTTCAGGTGGGGTACTCCCACCTGAAATGGTATTTAGGAGAACAGATTGAGATGGAAATTATTTGGCTAGGAATTAAAGAGGCCATTAAGTTAATCATAAACGGAGATCCCGAAGTACTCGGGGTCACGTTTTTAACCCTAAGAGTTTCAGGACTGGCTACATTCATCAGTATCCTTATCGGCTTACCCATCGGAACCTTATTAGGGCTTACTAATTTTCCCGGCCGAAAACTTTTTTTAAGTGTTGTTAATTCTGCGATGGGACTTCCTCCGGTCGTTGTCGGACTTTGGGTGACGATTTTCCTTTGGCGTTCCGGTCCTTTGGGTTTCTTAAATATTATTTATACACCAATCGCAATTGTTATTGCTCAAACAATTATTGCCAGTCCTATAGTTACTGGTTTGACTGCCGCCGCGCTCCAACAAACAAGCGAGAAGATCCGCCTGCAAATCCGGGCTTTAGGGGCCACTAAATTGCAGTATTTAATTTTACTATTAGGTGAAATTCGCCTACCTTTGCTGGCTGCTGTTATTGCCGGTTTTGGGGCTGCTGTTTCTGAGATAGGGGCCTCAATGGCCGTAGGGGGCAACATCAAAGGTTATTCAAGAGTGCTTACCACTGCTACTGTCTTAGAAGTTTCCAAAGGTAATTTTGATATCGCTATTGCTTTAAGTATCATCCTCGCTATTCTCGCTTTCTCTATAACGGCAGCGCTTACTTATTTACAGCAAAAACGACGGGAAGGGTAAAATGATTAAGGCTGAAAATATTTTCTGGATAAAAAACAATAAAAAGATTTTAAAGAACATCAGTCTGGAAATAAAAAGGGGCGAGAGTCTCGGTTTAGTGGGCCCAAACGGCTCCGGCAAAAGTAGTCTCTTGAAAATTCTCTCCCTCTTAGAACCACCTACCAAAGGCACAGTTTATTTTCAAGGCCAACAAATGCCCATGAAAGCCCCTTTAGATATTAGACGAAAAATAGCAATTGTTTTTCAAGAACCTCTTCTTTTAAACATGAATGTTTACCAAAACGTAGCTGTTGGTCTTAAATTACGCAAAGTTTCTAAAAACGAAATTCGCACCCGTGTTGAGTACTGGTTAGAAGCTTTTGGTATCTCCCATCTGGCAAAGCAACATGCCTATACTTTATCCGGTGGGGAGGCCCAGAGAGCCAGCCTGGCACGAGCTTTTGCTTTAAACCCAGAAATCCTGTTTTTGGATGAACCTTTTTCTTCCTTGGATGCTCCAACCATCAGGGATTTAATCGTCGATCTCCGTAAAGTTTTTCAGACTACTAAAGTAACCACGGTAATTGTTAGTCATAATTTTAGGGATATTGATGCTTTAACTGATAAGATGATCGTTTTGCTCAATGGCGAGTTAAAGGCTTCCGGCTTGAAGGAAGAAATACTCTCTCAAGCCAATAATCCGGAATTAGAAGATTTTCTGGGCCAGCTAGCCTTAACCTAAATCTCAGAATAAAAATATTTAAAAAAAGACGTCTCCTCCCTGACAATAAGGTTTAAAGACGTCTTTAAATCTATTTCAAAATTTTACCCTCCGACTAAAAAAGGATAGACTTTAACTTTGTCCCCATCGTTAAGCATCACGTTTTGAAGTTCCTTGTTAAAATAGCTTCGCCGATCATTTATCTTCACAAAACTAATCTTTTCCGGAGAAATACCGAGCTCTTCTATAACGCTCAGGACGGAAACTCCTTTTTTGTCCGTGCGATAAGAAATTTCCTCCTTTTCCCCTAAGCGATTTTTAATGTTCTCTTCTTCTTTTAACAAAACACTGGCTATTTCTAGCTTAATCTCCACCTGATCACTTCCTTTGGGTAATATAAAGTTTTAATTATTAGACAAAAAGTTCTGAATCCCTGGCTAGGGATTCAGAACACAGTTATTCGATATAAAATCTAGCCAGCAATTTTTTTATAGGATTCAAGGATCTCGGCTGGTAAGTCGATCTTATCAAGAATTTCTTGTTTCACAAATCCACTTTCATCCCAACCGCGGAATTCATAGTATTCCTCAACCATTTCTTCAATAGGAGGTACTACCCCGTCATTGGGACCGCCGATTACTCCTTCTCTTAAACGTTTCGGCAGCATATCGTCTTTCTTACGGATACCCCAGAGATTGCTTAAAACTCTTTTTAGATTGTTAATTCTTTCTCCCACAAGCATGAACTCTTCCAAATCGTAGTCAAATCCTGTGGCCGCATTAAGGGAGTCAATTACATCTTGAAACTTCAGCGGCACCCCGCCAAATTGACAGTAAGAAGCACTACCAAACATAGAAGCTCCGTAATCTTGAGCTCTCTTTATAAAATAGGGCTTACCTTCTCTGCTTGGGGGAATAAAGCTTTCCCTACCATAAACTTCAGGCATCGAATACATTCCCAATTCCGCAAACTGACCGGAAGAAATTACGTGGCTGGCTCCAACAGAGTTAGTAGAAAAGTCAATGCCTAGTCCCCACATCAGTCTTGGATCATGATAAGCAGCTGGAAGGCCTTTAACTGAGGAAATTAAGTCCATAGCTTTGGGATCCAGTTCCGAAGCAAATTGAACCATACCTTTACCCAATCTGGCCCCAAAACCTTCAACCTGGCCAATTTGGTTTACAAGTTCCACAATTTGTTCCGGATTTCCCCATTCCAACTCTAAACCAAGAGTGTCTTCCTTGGTAAGATACCCTTTTTCATAACATTCTATTGCAAAGGCGATCATCGCTCCGGTGGAAATAGTGTCAATTCCGTAGCGGTTACAAAGATCATTTGATTTTAGAATAGAAGCTAGATTATCATTTAAACACATACTACCGAAAGCAGCCGCTGTTTCGTATTCCGGACCAGCGCAGCTTTCTACAGCATACTGACCCTCTTTATTTTCAACTTCTCTTTTACAAGCAATCGGACAGGCATAACAGGTATTTGCTTTTTTAAAGTAGTTCTCTTTTAAAGCTACTCCGCCGATCTTGTCAGCCCCTTCAAATTTACCCCATTGCCAGTTCTTGGTGGGCAAATCCCCAGCATCCTTCCCGGCCTCAACACCGCTTATGCTGCCTAGTTCACTAAGGGCTCCCAAAAAGCCGTGCTCTTTTTGGTGGGCAATCATAGTTTTCCTAACTTCAGCAATTTTATCAGCATCGGCGGGCTGATATTTGCCACTACCTTTGACTACCACAGCTTTTAATTTTTTGCTGCCCATGACAGCCCCAAGTCCCATCCGGCCAAAGAAGTTGTGTTTACCGACGACAATAGCTGCCAGGGCTGAAAGTCTTTCCCCTGCTTGGCCAATGGAGATAACGCGGCCTCTGTCCTCAAGTTGATCGTTAGTAGCAAAGGAATCTTGTCCCCAAAGATTTCCTGCCGGTAGGATCTCAACTTCGTCGTCATTAATAGCTAAGATAACCGGTTCTGAAGAAGCTCCTTTAAAAACAATAGCGTCGTAACCTGCTCTTTTAATCTCCGGAGCAAAGAAGCCCCCAGCATTAGACTCGCCCCAAGCTTCAGTTAAGGGTGAACGAGCCACAACAGCAAAGCGATTTGCCGAAGGAAGCCTGCTTCCAGTTAACGGACCGGTGCAGAAGATCAAAGGGTTATCGGGAGAAAGCGGATCTATGTCGCTAATACTCTTACCCTTAACAGCCTCACAATACAAAGCAGCTCCAAGACCGGCTCCCCCGATATACTTTCTCGCCATATCGGTATCCAATGGAAGCTTTTTGATCTCTTTGGTAGTAAGGTCCACTTCTAAGACCCAACCACAATAACCAAACATTTGACCACCCCTTCTTTGTACTTTTAAGCACTTTTTATCTCTCTGAAAATTTTTAATAAGCAAAAATTAAGGTTTTTTTGCTTCTTTTAAGTCGATTATATCTCAGATTTTATTTAATATCAAATGTTTTCAGCTAATATCTTTATCAAAGGAAAAATAAAACAAAACCTTAAAAAGCAAACAAAAGCATTGAGCAAAATCTGCTCAATGCTTTTATTAATAGTTTTTATTCCTGTTTGGATTCTAACATGTTTTAAAACATTTTTTTCAAAAGCTCAAGAGCTTGTTCCTTGCTTAAAGGTCTAGGATTAGTCGCCAAAGTGCCAAGCTCATCAGCAGCAGCTTGAGCCAAAGTCGGGAGTTGATCCTCTGTTACTCCGGCGCCGCTTAAAGTAGGAATATCTAACTCTTTACAGAGGTCTTCAAGGGCTTGAACAACAACTTTGCTAGCCTCTTCGGGTGAGAGATCCTGAACATCAAGGCCCATGCCCACACCCACTTCTTTAATCTGCTCGGGAACTACTTCCGCATTAAACTCTATACCTACAGGAAGAGCAATAGCGTTTGCCAGACCGTGAGGCATATTTAAATGAGCGCTAAAGGGGTGAGCAAAAGCATGGACAACGCCTAAGCTTGTGTTTGTAAATCCAAAGGCAGCCATCATGCTTCCTAGAAGCATATTAGCTCTGGCTTCTTTGTTTTGAGGTTCTTTATAAGCAATAGGAAGGTTTTTGTATATCAATTCAGCAGCTTTTAAAGTTAAAACTTTACAAGGAATGCTGTTTTGAGTGGAGAGATAGGATTCAATAGCATGGGTTAAGGCATCCATCCCAGTTGAAGCCGTAATTGATGGAGGCAAGCCATAAGTAAGTTCAGGGTCCGCTAAAGCAATCGTTGCGGGTATATTGTCTCCGCCAATTATGAATTTTCTTTTCTCTTTAATAGAAGTAATAACAGTAACTTCCGTAACCTCACTGCCTGTACCTGCCGTAGTAGGAATCAGAATCAAAGGTTTGGTAGGATTAACCTTGCCGCCGAAACCTTCATATTGATTAATAGGAGCGGGATTAGTCAATAAAACGTTAACCGATTTAGCTGTATCCATGGAGCTTCCGCCACCAATAGCTACCAAAACATCAGCTTTTGCCGCCCTGCCTATCTCTGCGGCAGCCTCAACTGATGCCTCCGAGGGATTAGGTTCTACTCCATCAAACTCCGTCACATTTAGGCCAGCGTCTTGTAAGGACTTTAGTACACCGACAACAATTCCAGCCGCCTTGACGCCTTTATCATAGAGAAGAAAAACGTTTTTGGCGCCCATATCCTTGGCGATATCGCCTGTAGTTTTGGAGATCCCCTCCCCAAACAATACAGTAGGGCCAATATTGAACCTAAAATTCATAATAGTGTGCCTCCTTTATATTTTTATATACTAAAATATTGAAAATGATTTCTCATTTCCTTCCTTAAACATTAATTACAGGAAAAACAATACTAAAACTATAAAGATCTAGACAAAAACCCGTTCTACCAATATGTATAACTTCTGTTTAGTTCATTCTTTCACTGGTATAATTGTAGCACAATCGCAATTCCTCGACAAGCAAAACATTGTAAAAAACTTGCTATGGGAAATAAGGTTTAATTTTCCATAAAAAGCAATTGTAGTTCACGTGAACAATTGAATCCCTGATTTTTCCAAAATTATTCTTCCATAGCCTCACGCATGGGAACAGTGTCAAAAATTTGCTCAAACTTAATTATTTTTCCATTTTCCAGTTTCCAAACATGAGTTACCCGAGCCTCAAAGGATTTCTTGCTTTTGTTATTAACACCTTTATACCAACCGACCATAATAATTGTATCCCCGGCATCATAAAACTCTTCCGGAATACAGGCAAAATCAAGCCAATCTCCTTTAATCCGCTGGAAAACATTTTCCAGGACTTCTTTTGCTCCTCTGTAAGTCCCTCCGTACGGACCGCCGGCAGCTTCAGTCCATTCCGCATCTTCCCTTAAGTCTGCCAACATCCCGGGAATATCTCCTACTTCTCCGCAAGCATAAGACTTTTTGATAATTTCTAAATTATTATTCATTGTTATTTCCTCCTCCTTTAGTTATTTCCATTTCCCATGTGATTATTCTTGGTTTATTTCTACATTCCATAAATAAATTCCTGCCTAAGAAAAATAATCCCGACGGGTAAAACCTGATTAAAGTTTCAATTAAGAAAAAGTCCCGTAAGGAGCACAATGTCTTTCCCACGGGACTTAACAATACAATATTCTTTTATAATTTACAACTCTTTTTCGCCAAGAGCTAGCTAACTATTATTCCCCCCGAATTTTCTAACTTATTAGACTCTGGCGATTTGTAATTTAATACCCTGAGTGGCGTGTCTACTCTTCTTCTACTATCAAGCGACTGCTGGTAACTCTTTTGAAGCGCTCTGTATATTCTTCTCTAGTATCACTATAAGAAGGTAAATTCCAAGTCATCTCTTGTAAGTTGTCAATAATGAGTTTAATTAAATTGTAGGGGATGGAAACAGTAACTAAGCCGGGAGTAGATACTTTACGGGCCCGATGACCAAAACATAAGCCCCCAACTAGATAGTTAAGTTTCCCCGTGATATAAGGATAAGCAAAGGTCCAAGCACAGCCGATAACCGGTGTGGTTTTGCTCTCATACAAAAAACCGGTTGAATAAGTATAAGCACGCATAATAATTTCTGCCTGCTCAACTGTACCAGTGATTATCAAGACATCGGGATCAAAATTTAATTCGCTTAAAGGAGCGAAAATCATATAATTGCAAGTGCCTTTTTTTAGAGCGGGTAAGTCATAGTAAATCCGCCTATTAGCCCTCGCCTCTTGGAAAATATCTAACCCTTCTTTAGTCCCAATCATGCCGGCGTTGCTAAAGGGATCGTCGTTAGCAATTCCCAAAAACAAAGGCTCGGCACAGACATAGTTAGCGGCATCAACATAAAAAGCACCTTTTTGAGCTTCCTCGGGCATGAGACAAATAGCTTGATTCTTATCCAGTTTTTTTATGCCCTCTGGTTTATCGTATAAAAATTTTACACCGACAGGTTGAGTCTTTAATTTGAGATCCTTCAAAATAGACAGGTCTGTCCGTAAGGGGCTGAGCTCTCCGGTGTATTTAAGCATTACTCTTTTCCTCCTTTACAATCAGGGAAGACTCTTAAATATTTACAGTGTAAATATTTAAAAGCGGATTCCCTTTTTAAAATATGGGGGGATGCATTTTCAGAATAGCATAAACCCAGTTTTCATGTCAAGAACTGGTTAGAGATGTTTGCTTTAATTGGTGAGTCTGGTGTTAACAAACAGCTCTATCCTTATTTATCTTTAGCTGCAGCCACTTCTGCCAATTCTTTCTCGATTCCCATTAGACGGGCTACATTTCTAAAGAATATCTTATCCGCTAACTCTGGATTGTTTCCAAAGGCGTCTTCCGCAGCTTTTAGAGAATGTTTTTGAGAAAGGAAAGGATAGTCCGTACCAAACATTACTTTATCTTCTCCAAAAGCTTCTACTATTTTAAGCATGTATTCAGTAGAGCGGAGAGAAGTATCCGTGTAGAGATTTTTCAAATGAGCGCCCTTCTCAGCCAAAGCTTCCATTTCTCCACCCATAACACCGCCGGCATGTGCAGCGATTATATTTGTATCCGGATGCACCTTCGCTATTTCAACGATATTGGTAAGCTCGGAAGCTTCTGGATTGGTCTTGAAGATTTTTGCTTTTTCGGGAGTATAGTAAAGGTTTACACCGCAATGGAAAGCAACCGGAAGCCCTGCTTCGCCCATCACTTCTACTGCGGCGTGAACTTTGGGATCATCATTGGATATATTTTGGAGTGTTAAATGAATCTTTAACCCTTTGGCCCCCCTGGCAATATCTTTCATTAATTTGGCGCACATATCTTCGACCGGTAGATTAAAATCACAACTGGTCCAAGGGATTATCCTGTTTTCCAGTTTAGAAGCAGCCAAATACTCCTCAAAACTTGTGTTCGGCAAAATAGGCATTAAACAGATAAAGTCAATCTTGTTTTCGTCGAGGCTTTTGCTTAGATTTTCTAAAGTGGATTCCCATACTTTGTATTGCCCGGCGTTAATTACAATATTAACCTCTTCTTCATTTTGGGGCATCAAGGGTCTTACATAACCATCCAGATCTAATTGAACAAAGGGATCCGGATAGTCACCTTTTTGCACATTGGTTTTGAAGGTTATATTTTTGTTCTCGTGAAAAATATCCCCCAAATGTGCATGAGCATCGATTATTCTCCTCATTTGTTTTCCTCCTTCACATTAATGTTCTTAATGTTCTTTTAATAATAGGCCAAGATTGATAAGGACAAATATTTCCATTCTATAATTTCCGATAAATAATCCATCTCCTACTACATACTTTAAGAATACTGTATACCTATTACTCATTTATTGTACAAAAAGGACCATTTCAATGTCTGAATATCCCTTTGCGTTTTCTATATTAAAATACCGGGTCTCTAAAAAACCCGGTATGTAGTCATCATTTAAATTTTACTCCTTTGCTGCAGTATCTAAGCCAACTCCTCTTCAATTCTCATTAGACGGGCCGCATTAAGGAAGAGAACTTTATCCAACAATTCCGGTTCGTTTTTAAAGGCTTTTTCTACTTCTGCTAAACTATGTTTGTGAGACCCAAAGGGAAAATCAGTACCAAACATTACTTTATCAGGACCAAAGGCTTCTACCATCTTGACCATATATTTAGCATCCCGGAAAGAAGTGTCCACGTAGATGTTTTTCAAATCGGCAGATTTCTCAGCGAGAAGCTCCATTTCGCCACCCATAACGCCGCCGCCATGGGCAGCCACAATCCTGGTATTGGGATGCTGTCTGGCGATCTCAATAATATTGATTGTGTCGGAGGCTTCCGGATTAGTTTTGTAAGGTTTGTCCGGCGCATAATAATGGTTAACTCCGCAATGGAAGGCAACAGGGAGGTCAAGTTCACCAAACAGGTCTACTGCAGCGTGAACTTTTGGATCGTCCGGAGTCATATTTTGCAGGGTGAGGTGAACTTTTAGACCTTTAGCACCCCTGGCAACATCACTCCTTAATTTTGTACACATGTCCTCAAGAGGTAAATTAAAGTCTGCGCTGGTCCAAGGAATAATTCTCGGATCAAGTTTCGAGGCTGCTAAGTATTCTTCAAAACTTGTGTTTGGTAAGATAGGAAACATGCAGATAAAGTCAATATTACTTTCATCAAGACTTTTTCCTACAGCTTCCAATGTGCATTCCCAGACCCGATATTGACCGGCATCGATCAAGATAAGAACCTCTTCCTCATTTTTCGGCATGAGGGGTCTGCTGTAACCGTCCAATTCCAATTGTTCGAACGGGTCCGGATAATTACCCTTTTGCACATTGGTCTTAAAAGTTATGTTCTTATTTTCGTGAAATATGTCTCCGAGATGTGCATGGCAATCAATTACTCTCCTCATGATTTCCTCCTTTTCAAGCAAGTAAGATATTCAATGTTTTTTGAGCTCGATTGGGGATACGATCGTTTCTTTACTCAGTTGTTTAAATTGATACCATTAGTACTGTAGCACCATAAGCATACCTTATTTTTCTTCTCGATTTATTGTAGAAAAAGGATATTCCTGTCTTAATTTGTTTTTTTATAGTTTCGACAAATTACCTCCTTAGTGAGAAAATAAAATCCATCCTCTAACGGATGGTCTAATTTTCAATATTAATGCTCTTGAAACCAATTATTATGTTTTCTCGTTAAAATTTGGCTAAAATTTTACTCTTATATTCCGAGGGTGTGATATTGGTTAAATTTTTAAACTCCCTTATAAAATGAGAGTGGTCGTAATAACCGCTTTCAAAAGCCACATCGAGCAAACGATTATTTTTCGGGTCCACAAGCATATGCAATACATTTTGAAATTTGAGTATTTGACCGTACTTTTTAGGCGAGATTCCGAAAGCTTCTTTAAACTTTTTCCGTAGATAGCGACTCGAGTAACATAGTTTTTGGGACACCATTTCGATGTTAATGGCCCCTTTAAAAAGACAAATTTCTTGCTCACACAGTTCCGTGTAATCAGGGGAATAACTATGATCAATTAAATAGTTATTCGCAAAGTTTTGAAATTCATCAATCCGACAGTTAAAAGGTTTAGGGTTACAAATCTCTTCTATAATCCTGGAATTAGGTACTACTTCGTTGAGCCTTTCTTTTTGATCTAATAATTCCAATAATGAATAGTTTAACTTTCTGATCCCTTTATCACTGAAAGGTCTGAATCCGAAATACTCAATACCAGGCTGTAAGATGATTTTTCTGGGTTTGGTCCGCCTCCCGAAGAAAACAGCATCTGGATTGGTCTGATCACAACGGAACAAGATGTCAATACATCCATCGGGAATTACATTTACGGTTTTGGGCTTGTTTCCTTTGATCTTAAACTGATAGAATACTGCTGCATTATGATTTGTAATATTCCACTCTTTTACTCTTTGGTAATAATACTCCATGCCAAATTGTAATTCCGGTTGGATCGGTATTTGGGTACCATTAATAGCAACATTGAACTCAACCATAGTGTTCTAACCCCTCTCTCCTTGCCAGATTGAGGACTACTAAAATGTTTAGCCCCTCCATTCCAAACTCTAAGTTTTATTACCCTAAGCCTCAAAAAAATTTGCTGTGCTTATAACTATACTTACTATAGGTAAGAAATGTCTTCATTGTAAAAAACGGACCTGAAAAAAAGTCTAGTAGGTTTTTACAATGTCTCGTCTCTTTTTTGTGCTAAATTATATAACTCAATCTGCTCTTAAGAGGGTGTTCGTTTTTTGCTTTCTGGTAAATCCCAAGGTTAATATTCAATTATTTTTCCTGTGTCTCGGACGTCGTATCCTCCCAGAGCGATTACTTCCTCTTTAAAATCCTCGCTCTTGATAATCTCTAACATTTCTAACAAAAGATCATTTTTAAAATGTTCCATAGGGATGGCTAAATCATAACGTTCTTCTCCAATAGGGATAAAATCCAACCCCAAAGCCTCAGCAGCGCTTTGGATTCCAAGACCCACATCCGCCGCTCCGGAAGCCACGGCAACAGCAACTCCTAAATGTGTATACTCTTCCCGTTGGTACCCTTGAATACTTTCTCTATCAATCTTTTCTTGCTCCAATAAAAAGTCTAACAAAACTCTTGTTCCCGAACCTGCTTGCCTATTGATAAAAATTATGTTTTCCCTTGTTAAGTCGCCTAACTCCTGCAAGTTTTTAGGATTTCCTTTAGGGACAATTAACCCTTGGGTGCGGTATACCAAGTTGACAAGAATAATTTTCTCGGTCGGTAAAAATCGTTTCAAATAAGGTCCATTATATTCTCCGCTTTTAGGATCCAGCAAATGAATACCTGCTAAATGAGCCTCCCCTTTTCGCAGGGCCATGATCCCCCCCATACTTCCCACATGAGCAGAGGCAAGAGCCCCCTGCCCCTTGGCTTTAAGATGGCTGGTGATCAAATCCAAGGTTAGATCATGGGAACCTATACAAACCAGTGTTTTTGTTAATTCGTCTAAGGGACGGAGCAACTCAATTTCCACAGTCTGTCCCTCATGAAACCCTTCTTGTAAACGAGGCACTCGCAAGACTCCGTCCGCTCTAACCAAACTCATGGTGACACCTGCCCCGCGATTGATGGGAGTTGCAATCCATTTTTTTCCAACTCTCCCTACCTTTACTCGAATAAATTCTTCACTCCCTAGAGCAGAGAATAACTTTTTATTCATAACCGCTTCAATTTTAAAATCCTCGCTCTTTTTTAATCCCAAATAATGTTTAACCCACACTTCTAAGAAGAGCTTTGCTGTAAAAAATGCCGAAACTGGATAGCCCGGTATTCCGATCACGGGTTTATTATGAATTTCCCCTAAGATAACCGGTTTGCCCGGTTTTATGGCTACTCCATGGGCAAAAATCCGGCCGTGTTTTTCAATAATCTGGGCTGTATAATCATCCCTTCCCGACGAAGATCCAGCAATAAGAACAATAATATCCTGTTCCGCTACAATCTCAAGAAGGTTTTTCTCTAAAGCTTCTATTTCATCCCGGCAGATCGGCCAAACTTTAGCAACCCCTCCCCACTCTTCAACTAGGGCAGAAAGAACGGTCGAATTGCTGTCCACGATTTCCCCTTTCCCAACGGGATAATCGGGCGGGAAAATTTCATCCCCGGTAGGAAGAATTCCCACGCGCGGCTTGCGCCTAACCAAAACTTCTAACACCCCTCCAGCCAGCAAAGCACCTAAGTCCTGGGGGCGAAGCCGGTGATTTATTGGTATCAGGACTTCTCCCTCGACAATATCCTCACCCACTGATCTGACATTTTCCCAAGGCACAACGGGTTTTTCTATCAGGATTGAATCCTCGGTCCGGGACAAGACCTTTTCCCACATTAACACCGCATTCTTTCCTTCCGGGAGAACATCTCCGGTATCAACCTGCACAACCTGATCGCCGAGTTTAAGCCATTTCGGATGGCGCTCATTAGCGCCAAAAGTATCCTCAGCCCGAAGGGCATAGCCATCCATAGCTGCCGCCGGATAATGAGGAGAGCTTCTATTGGCTCTCACTGTTTGTCCAGTTATCCTGCCTAAGGCCTTCCGAACATCTAGACACTCGTTTCGAGGAGTGCAAAATTGCCCTAGGGCTTTTAACATTTGTTCCAATACTTCCTGCCAAGTACGTTTATCGGAAAATGTATTCTGTCGCATTTTTTCTCTCCTAACGCAATAATCTGACTTCTAGCTTTCTGTTTGCTTCTAATCCTTCTTGTTCAAGGGTAATATGAACCAGGCCGTCGGCTTGAACCATAGTGCTTATTAAGCCGGATTTCCCCCGTACCGGTTCCAAATACCACTTGCCGTCCTCAGAGGTAATTCGCACTTGAACAAATTCCTCCCGGCCGCTGCCTGAATAAACATTCTGGGTAAGTATTCCTTCTGGTTTCGGAAAGCGCTCCCTTCGTAGCGCTGAGGCGTCAAGCCAGGGACGGACAAGATTATCAAAGACAATCATCGCTGAAGTCGGGTGACCCGGCAGCCCTAAGATAATTTTCCCCTGAGCAACCCCGGCCAAAGTCGGTTTCCCAGGTCTTAAAGCTAGCCCATGAAATAACAATCTAGACTCACCAGCGTCCTCTATAACTTTAGAAGTCAAATCCCGTTTTCCGACGGAACTGCCGCCGGAAAGAATTATAATGTCATTTTCTTCCAGCATGGTTTTCAAAGTAGCCTTGAGTTTCTCCTCGTTATCACCGACAATACCGTAATGTTTTACTTCTGAGCCGCAGGCAATTGCCTGCCCCATGAGAGTATAGCTATTTATATCCCTGGTTTGACCAGGGCCGGGCTCAATATCCGGGCTAACAATTTCATCCCCGGTAGATAAAAAACCGAGCCGAAACTTAGATACAACAGGAATTTTGGTAAACCCCTGGGCTGCGAGCAACCCCATTTCTTGGGGACGGATCAACGAGTAACGTTTAGCAATAATTTCGCCTCGAGTTATATCCTCACCGACCTCGATCAGGTTATCTCCAGGCGCTACTGGTTCTGCTACACCATACAAAGAATCACCAAAGTGCTCCAGATTTTCAACCATCACAATAGCGTCCGCCCCTTCGGGCACCATACCTCCAGTGGGAATAATCACCCCTTCCCCTTTCCCTACCGAAAGCGAGGGTTTTACTCCCATTTCAACTTCCCCAATTTTATTAATTAAGGCCGGCAAACTTTCACTAGCCCCAAATGTATCCGCCGCTTTTACCGCCAGACCGTCGACAGTTGATTTTCTAAAAAGAGGCAAATTACTTCTGGCTGTCAGATCTTCAGCAACTATCCTCCCCCAGGATTTTTCTAAAGAAACTTCCTCCTGTCTATCGTAAAAAGGCAACATATACGGTCGCAGTTTATTCATTGCCTCTTGCAGAGTAGAAACCTTAAACAGTTCGTTGCTCTGTTCCACCTTTTTACCCCTTTCATTCTCTGTTTCTAAACTCCAATTCGTCACCTGCTAAATTTATTAAATTCCATATTCAATAAATCCACATATAAAAAGCTTTTTTGTAAAGTGGATGGCTTACCAGTTAGAACTTTAGTGGCCTCCGCAACAGCTAAACTAGCTATGACAGCCGGTGTAAAACCAGGATTTCCTAACTCTTTTTCAATCCCTTGGCGTTTATCCCCAAATAAAGATTGCGCCAAATTGTCTCCTGGATAGCTTACTCCCACTATCCCAAACCAACCCCCGATCGCAGCGAAAACAAAGGGGATTTTAAGTTCTTGACAAACCCGTTCCACTTCTACCCTGGCCTCTGCATTATCTAAAGCGTCGCAAACCAAATCGGCATTTTTCAGTAGAGAGTTTCCGTTCTCCTTGCTAAACCATTCTCGATGAAGGTCTAGCTTTATAGAAGAATTAACTTTCTGGAGCCTTTCTTTGGCGGCTTCGACTTTGAACCACCCTATATTTTCTTCCAAGGCAAATAACTGTCGATTTAAATTACTCTCCTCAATCCTGTCCCCATCGATCAAGATCAAATGCCCCACGCCTAAGCGAGCCAATTGTTCTGCAATATAACCTCCTAAGCCGCCACAGCCGACAATCGCCACTGTGGAAGACCCTAGTTTTTGCTGATCAGCGATCGTGAGCGAGTTGAAGTTTCGCTGATAACGCAAAGGTTGTTTTTCTTTAGTCATATCAAGCTCCCTATTAAATTATTAAACCTTTTCAATTTGAACCTCTATATTGGTTAACTTTTCAGAACAAACCATTATTCCAGTATTCAAATATTCGGCAAAAAACCGTTAATCCCCTTCTGAGCGGTGGTTTTTTTTAAACTATCTCAAACCCTTAATTTCGCACTCTAAAATTTCAAAAAAGTTTCGCATAACCTCAAGGCGCTGCCTCGCTATTTCTTTAGCTTGCGGTGTAAATAGTTTCTGGGGAATTTTTTTTAATTTAAGCTCATACTCCAGGTTCGAAGCATGCTTGGAAAGATCTTTTATTTTCCCGTTTAAGCCCACATTTTCCTTTTTGTAGTCCTCTAAAGAAATATCCCGAAATATTCTTTCACCATGTATTCCCACCAACATAAATGAGCGAGCAATTCCCACTGCCCCCAAGACATCAAGTTTATCTGCATCGTAAAGAATTTGAGCTTCCTTTGTTTGGGGAGGCAAAGCCCCACGAAAGCGATGAGAAGCGATACAATGTTTTATTTTCTCAATTCTAGGAGATTCATAATGTAAATTTTTCAAAATCTCTTCAGCCATTGAAGCCCCTAATAGAGCGTGATCCACTAACCCCGTGGAATCATTGTCTTCGATTTTCCTAGCTATATCATGAAGGAAAACAGCAGGAATGAGAACCTCCCAATCAATATCGCTTTCGTTCTTCGCTATAACTAAACTTAACTGATAAACTCGAATTAAATGATCCAAATCGTGAGCAGTATGATCAATTTTGTTCTCAATAATCTCTAACAGATCCAGATACTGTTCTGGAACGTCAATATTCCCGAAACCCTTGCTTTTGCTTTCCAATTTATCACTTGTCCCTTCTAAACCTTTCTTTCGTGTACCTCATTTTAACACATCAGTGATCCGAGCTTAAGCACTAGCCCAGCCAGATCAAGACCGATTTATACAATAAAACAATGTTTGGAACTTGTTATTATAAAGATAGTGTTTTAGCCGAATTATACTATATTTTTATCTATTTTCTTAGGAGGGATTCAAATGGTAAACAGAGAACTAGAAATTAAAGAAATAAAACAAGTGATCCAGGACTATAAAGATAGTTGTTTTAACAAAAATCCGGAAAAACTTAAAAGCCTTTTTCATCCCCAGGCCATAATGGTCGGTTACTTGAAAGATCAGCTTATCTACGGTACACCGGAGCCGTTTATTAATGATATTGCTAATAATCCTTCAATGGCAGAATCCGGGGTTGATTTTAAAAGCGAAATCAAGTTAATTGAGGTGGCTGGGAAAACAGCTACTGTGATTTACGAAGAAACCGGGTTCTTCGGGGAGGTTGATTTCTCGAACTTCTTCCATCTTCTCAAAGGCGATGAGGGGTGGAAAATAGTTTGTAAGACCTTCACTTCCATATAAATTATATTTCTCCGTGATCATTTCCATATTCTAGGATCCGATTCCATTATTTGTTGTAGGATTTGATTCCATTATCAATTGGCAACATTTAAGGCAATATTTGTTTCCTAACTTAACCAACTTATTAAGAAAAGAATTTGCATTTTCTTAGAGTTTATCTGAAAGAAGGCTTATTATGACGGGATATACTGTTTTGATTAATGGAGACCAGGTTCCATTACAACCGGTAATAAAGCTAAGAAATGATTACTACTTTGAAAAGGTTAAGGAATGGAACAAGATCAATCAAAATGCCGCGGTGTTTTACCAATTTAAAGTCAATAAAAATTCTTCAGGTGTTATTCGGATAATACCTGATGGGTGTGTTGAAATCCTTTTTTGTTGTCATCCAACTAATCCTACCGCTACATTTTATGGCAAACGCACAAAAAATGCATTTCTTCATTTAAAACCGGGGTATGAGTACTTCGGTTTTAGACCTTTTAGCCCCGGGGCTTAAAGGAATTTAATTATCCCTTAAAAGATTTAATAGACCGCCAAATCTCTTTAAACGAATTGCTTCCCGACGAGAGAGCTACCAACAACATTATCGAGGAGATGGCCAATAACCTTACTTTTGAAGAAAGGATAACAAAATTTCAAAATTTTATCGACTCCTGTTTAATTGATCCTTCCTTTATACCAGATCCAGTAGACTTTTATCAAATGTTGATCCAACTCTCCAAAGGACAAATAGACCTTAATGAAATAGCAGAGAAGCTCGGTTACTCTAATAGGCATCTTCGCAAAATGTTTAAAGAATCATTTGGCATTTCTCCCAAACCTTACGCTCAGATCTTAAGGTTCCAAAGCTCCGTGCATAAACTATTAGAACCCAACAGTAACCTATTAAACGTCACTTTTTGTAAAGTGTTAAAAAATTAATCTATCAAGGAAAGGTGGTGGTTTTATGGCAGTGGCTGATTTAGTGTTTGTTAATGGCAACGTAGTCACCATCGACAGGCAGTTTAGTATTCAAGAGGCTATCGCTGTAAAAGACGGATGGATTATTGACGTCGGCAGAAATAGCGATATAAAAAGGCTGATTGGACACCGAACAGAGGTCATTGACTTAAAAGGCAAAATGATTATGCCCGGAGCGCATGATGCTCATATGCATGGTGTGCAATTTGGTGTTTCCAGACCGCCATTATCTTTAAAACTCGGCTTGCCAGAAGTAAAGACCATTGATGACATGAGGGACCTGCTTAAAAAAGAGGTTCAAAAACACCCCCCCGGAACTTGGATTCGCGGGACAGGGTGGCAACTTCCCAGCCTGGGAAGACTTCCTCGGAAGGAGGATTTTGACGACATAAGTCCCGATCACCCCATAATATTTATTGACTTCACACTGCACAGCATAGTTGTTAACAGTAAAGCTCTTGAAGTATGTGGCATCAATGCTAATACACCTGACCCTTATAAAGGACATATGGAAAGAGACCCCGAGACGGGTGAACCTACCGGAGTTTTCCAGGAACTAGTTGCTCAGAGTATGATTATGAAACATATGCCCCCCTTAACCGATGAAGAACTAAAAATAGCTATTAACTACACTCAACAGGTTTTAAATCAAAACGGGGTCACCAGCTATAATGATTCTGTACTCGGTCCTGGCGGAGATGTTTTCTTTGGTGGGGCTTGGGGAACAAGGGCAATTCATGTTTACAAACAGATGCAAGAGGCCGGAGAATTGAATTGCCGAGTCACGGTTGGTCTATATTTAGGGAACGAATATGGAGAACAAGATTATGACTCCGTTGTAAAATGTTTTGAAACTTTAGAACTACCTGAGATTACTGATAAGAATTGGTTAAACATTCCCATGTTTAAAATTTTTGCCGATGGTATTCCTCCCGATCGTTCTTCTTTTATGCGGGATAACTATCTCGGTTATGACCATAGTGGTAGTTTAGGCCTCCCCGGCGCAACCCCGGAGGAACAAGCCGATACTTTGTTTAAATTGATCAAATTGGCTCATTCCAAAGGCTATCAGGTTGCTATTCATGCCACAGGGGATCGAGCCACCGATCTATGTCTCGAAGGATTCATTGCAGCTATAGAAGAGTATCCCCGCCAACCTTTAAGACATTACGTCATTCATGGGGATTTTATAGATGGAACATGGGCCCAAAAAGCAGCTAAGTATAATATCGGCCTCTCAAGCCAGCCCAGTAACGGGGCCTTTGTTATGGACTTTTGCGAACAAATTGTAGGCGAAAAAGCACGGCGTATGATGGGCTTTAGAGAATTAATTGATGCCGGTTTAAACATCGCCGGAGGGTCAGATTGCCCGGTTGCCTCCGAAAACTGGAGAAAAGGGGTTCAAGCCTGTGTAACCAGAAAATCTGCTGTTTCTGGCCGAATTTTTGCTCCAGAACTGGCGATTTCCGTAGAAGAAGCATTACGTATCTGGACAATTAACGGCGCTTATCAAGAACATATGGAAACGAGTAGAGGCTCCATTGAAATTGGCAAAGTAGCTGATTTTCAAGTCTTAGCTGAAGATCTCCTTACCATTGATAAAGACGAAATCGGTGATGTACCGGTTGAGTTAACTGTGGTCGGAGGAAAGGTTGTCTATTCAGCAGAATAATCGCCTCGGCTCTAGTAATTCTAAAAATAAAAAACCAGTAAGACGCAAATTGCGGATTACTGTTTTTTTTTAATTTAATCGACTTGAATAAAAAAATCAGGAGTTCTGCATTAGCATCCACTTTGCCCTCTCTCAGCGAAGAAAACCTGTCATTCCCAGCAGAAACTCCCCTACACAATCTTCTTAGCCTAAAACGAATTTTCTCTATCTTGAGCTTCCAGAATCCATTCGTTTATCGCTAAGGATTTATCCAGTTCAATACCTGCCGTTTTATCCCTCTCCGGTCAGAATTACATCCTTTTTAAGCTTTAAATAGGCTCATAGCCGGGGGGATAACAATTATAACTCGTCTTCCAGATCTTTGCTCCGGCTTTAGTGTTTGTAATTTTTCCCTCATCAGTTATCCCAATAAATTTTCCGGTACAACGTCCGATATTATAGTCAAAGAAAAAGACTGAACCACAGGGAACAATTTTCTCCCGGAAAGCAAAAACGTACATATTTTCTTCAAGTTTATAGGCTGTCGCATAATCCATGTCTCCAAGACCCCTAGAAACTCCTTTTATACCCTGCCAGGCGTAGCGCTTGGAATTAACATAGAAATGTTCCCAGACAAGATTAGGGCTATATTCATTAAGAGAACGGTAACCGATTAATTCTCGCGTCGGTCCCGGTACTTCACCGCTTGGAGTTCCTCCTTGGATAACGCCCACCAGGAATTCATGAGCAACCCGAGCATCTCCTTCCGGAGCTTTATCCCGCATAATGCAGCGAACGGAAATAACCCGCCTTGTTTGAGTATTCATAACGATCGTCAGGGCCTCATTTGCCCTTTTTGAAAAATAAATATCGAAAAAATAATGATCAGGTGAAGTGCAAACTTCCTCGTAAACGTCCTCATCTTGTTCTCCGTCCCAGGACCACTTTACTTTTTCTTCACCAAAAGCTAGTTCTAATACTTTATTATTCTCAAATTCAATCTTTAATTCTTTCCCGACCCAATGATTGGTATTTGGCAAACGATTTGTGGCTATTCCAACTGTAAAGTCATCGAAAGTCGCCCAACCTTCTTCCGCATTTTTACTGATTATTTCAGTCATAATCAATACCTCCTAAATTTAAAAGTATAAAATACCATAGGGTTTTTGTTCAGTAGCAAAACAGAAGGAATTCCGCGCTCATTCAAACTTTACCCTATAATAAATAGCATGATTAGATTATAAGCGGTTCTTAGCTCCACAAAATCTCCACTTGAACTGCAAATACCAGGTAAATAGGTTAGGCGCCTGCTTGCTGTTGCTTTTGTTTTTCTGCTTGTTTAGCTAAAACAACAGGATTTGTTTCCTTTAAGAGAGCGCCAAATATAATATTTAAGAAAAGTAAAGCGGCGCCAACACCCATGGTAGCCTGTAAACCTTGGGAATCGGCAACTCTTCCGACCACAACCGGCATACAGGATCCTCCCAGGAACTCTCCCAAACCTGATATTACCCCGTTAGCTGTTGTTCTTAGATATTCAACAACAGATTCCATGGGAACCACGTTGGATATTACTGGAGGCAAGGCAGCCATAGTACCTGCCAATAGGACATAAGCTATGGTACTGATTAAAGAGCCGGGGAAAACGGCCATCAATAAAGGAGGCATTACAGCGCACACGGAAGCAATAATTAGTATCGGTTTGCGCCCAAAAACGTCAGACAGCTTAGGTATAAGCGTGCAGTGAATTATAAAAATTATACCCATGGTCGAACTGATAAAGCCCATCTGCTGAACACTATAGCCGGTGACATTCACTAGATAAAGTGGCGCAAAGAGCATCATGGTCCAATAGCCGCCAAAGAGAGCAATGCTAAAGAAAATACAGACGATTATGTTTTTGTTTTTAAACAAAGACATCACACCGCCTGCTTGGACCAGCTGTTGTTTTTGTTTAATCGCTTCTTCTGGATCAATATGGACTTCTTTAATGAAGATGGCGCAGAGGATAGCAATAATCAAGGTTGGAACAGCAACGAGGAAATAAGTTGACTGCCAGCTAAAGAACCTGACCATCTGGGTAACGGCGATAGGTCCTAAAGTAACCGCGATAAGAGCCACTGCCGAATTTGTAATCCCCATATTTCGGCCGAAATTTTTCGGATTGGTATGAATAAGTATTACTCCAAATAATCCAAGTAGCGGTCCCTCGACAATGCCGACAAACGCCCGCACTACAAACAGTTGGCCAAAGGATGAAACCATCGCGGTTACAGCCGTAGCGACGAAGGTAGCAAACAACCAAAAGACCAGCCACTTTTTCCTGCCGCCAGTTTTATCTTGAATATAGCCAAAAACAATCGCAGAAAGAGAATAACAACCGGTATTAATAAAACCTAAGAGACCAATCTGAGCATTAGTAATGTTTAATTCCGGCTGGATAATCGGCAACAAAAAAGACATCGCTAACCTGTCTAAAAATTCAAATCCAAAGGCTAAGCTTAAGAGCACAACAACTATAAATTCATAGCGACGCGATACTCCGTTTTCACTCATTTGAAGTTCACTCTCCTCTTCTGTACTTTTTACTACCTAATAATCCTCGTCCAGCTCAAATAAATCCTTATCGCTCACCCTCCTTAATACCGTTCTAAAACTCAATCCCTATCACCCCCTAAGCTGCTGAGTATTCATCGGTCTAAATGCTAATAGAT
Source organism: Desulfitobacteriia bacterium (assembly GCA_050943335.1). Taxonomy (GTDB): domain Bacteria; phylum Bacillota; class Desulfitobacteriia; order Desulfitobacteriales; family Syntrophobotulaceae; genus JBMNOZ01. The sequence continues at coordinate 73,624 of JBMNOZ010000010.1, forward strand.
CTCTCAATTCATTTTAACATGCAGTAGATCGCATTAATTGTAAAAATAGGACCAATATAAGATGCCTGCGACCATAAGGAAGGAGGAGTCTCTAGAAATATCTAAAAGATTTTCCTATCCTGTTTTCCTAGGAAAACTAAAAAAAGGATTGCGCTTTGTTTAAAGTCTAGCGCAATCCTTTCCAGCGAGGCTTTTTATTTTTATTCTATATTAACAATAACTTTCATCACCGGGTCTTTCCTAGCCATCAT
>JBMNOZ010000025.1:0-16108 GCA_050943335.1 Desulfitobacteriia bacterium
TTAAAAGAAAATAGAAATCCTGATTATCCATATACCTGCCATTTCTAAAAGAAGTTGGCATAGTTTTAGGAGGGTTTATTATGGACAAAAAACTTCTTGAAGAAAAAATTGTGGCCCAAGAGATACCGGAAGAAAAAATTGATCCGGAACTTAGACCATATGTGGTCAATTTTCCTGATATGGTGGTTACAAAGGAAACTTTGGAGATGGTTAGAAATATGCCAGAGGGGGCGATGAGTTTTCCCATCCGGTACAGCAAAGAGGTTATTATAGAGGAGCGTTATATCCCCGGACCGAAGGGAGAACCGGATGTCCGAGTTAAAATTTTTACCCCCGTTGACAAAAAGGAAATTTTGCCCGGTCTGCTCTGGATTCACGGCGGTGGTTATGTCTATCCTTTTATAGATATGGAAGATGATCGCTGTGCTTTATTTGCTTATAAAGCGAACTGTGTGGTAGTTTCAGTAGATTATCGGGTGGCTCCTGAAAATCCGTATCCCGCTCCTTTAGAAGATTGTTATGCGGCTTTAGAATGGTTTTTTGAGAACGCAGAAAAAATTGGAGTAGATAAGAAACGGATCGGGGTAGGGGGAGGAAGCGCCGGCGGGGGACTAACTATTGCTGTCTGTCTTTTGGCTAGGGATCGCAAAGGACCTGAAATTATCTTCCAAATGCCTTTATGTCCCATGATAGATGATACTAACTCTACTCCTTCGAGCTATGAAGTAACAGATCCCAGGTTCTGGAATAGACAGTCGAATATTTTTTGCTGGAATGCTTATCTAGGGGATATTCCCGATGATGAAGTTCCTATCTATGCCGCACCGACTCGGGCTGAGGATCTTTCCAATCTTCCTCCGGCCTATATATGTGTCGGGGGCTTAGATATTTTCCGAGACGAGACAATAGATTTCGCAGCCAGGTTAGCCCGCGCCGGCGTAGCTACTGAACTTCACATTTTTCCCGGTTGTTTCCACGGTTTTGAATTAATGGTTACGGAGGCAGAAATAAGCAAAATAGCCAATGAAGAACTTGTCCGGGTTTTAAAGACTGCTCTGTGATTTTTAATTTTGTTGCTAAGAAAGTTCCATTAAAAGTGGAACTTTTTTTTAAAGATAGTAAAAAACGGAATAGAATCCCCCCGATTTGTACAAGGAAACCGAATAGGTTGTAGGTATTCTATATATTAGGAAATTATACTAGTTACTGACATTTATTCCCATAAAATGTTTTTGCAGATTTATAAAGGGGGGTGCTCAAGGGGTACGAACATTTTGAAAAAATCGGGAGAGATGATAATACCAGAGAAGGAGGGATTCAGTCTATATAGTCTTGCTTGGCTGATTTCTCAAGGAACTAGCGGAAAAGACGAAGAACCTTGCTCGTTCTTAAATAAGCTTTGGAGAAATAACTAGTTTTAATTGTAAATGCTAGTTCTACAATTATGGTTTTGTAAGCAATGATGAGAATCTTAAAGGAGGTGGCTAACTAATGACTAGTGCAGAATCCACTCAAAGGGATCAATTCTCACATCCTTACCGTTGGGTTATAGTTATAGTCATGTTTCTGGCCTGTTTTGTTGGCATGTACGCGCAAGGACAGATTGCGGTATTTGCCTATCAAATTATTCCGGACTTAGGTCTTACAAGTAGTCAATACTATGGCTTATTTGGCACCTATGCTCCCTGCTGTCGTTTTAGGAATTATTGGTGGAGCTTTAGCCGACCGGTTTGGAACAAAAAATGTTGTTACTGTCGGGGTAATTCTCTGTGTACCCGGTATTTGGTTCCGTTATATGGCAGAGAACTTTATTACTCTTTTTATTCTGTGCATGATGTCTGGCTTAAGTGCCGCCCTAATGAGTCCTAATGCTGCAAAAATTTTAGGCGCTTGGTTTTCACCAAAACAACTAGGTTTTGCCATGGGACTATACTTTTCTGGTGCTACTGTCGGTTCAACATTAGCCGTGGCGACTACGGCTTTGTTTCCATCCCAAAAGGCCGCTTATACTACAGCAGGTATTGTAGCTTTAATCAGTGCTATTACCTGGATCGCATTTGTTCGAAATAAACCGAAGGGGGCACCGGATGTACCTCCAGAGCCTATATTGAAGTATATGAAAGTTGCAGCACGAAGTAAGAACACTTGGTTTATCAGCATCTTTTTTATGTTGATAATGGGCGCGACTATGGCCCAGGGTGGCGGTTTAATCAACGCTTTGATTACCGACAGAGGAGTTGACCCTGTTCAAGCAGGTTTTATCAACTCTGTGGCTACTATTGGTATGGTTGCCGGTATACTAATCTTGCCGGCTTGGGCAGGTAAAATTGGAAGATATAAACCCTTCCTCGGTCCTTTGGCCATTGTCGGAGGGATAATTACCTTAATTTTCTGGAAACTTCCGGTATCTTCTTACTGGTTTATTATGCCTCTTTCAGGATTTTTGGGTGCGGCTGCCATGCCCCTTTTAAAGGCTTATCCGGTTCTATTAGATGAGATTGGTCCCGAATATGCCGGAAGTGCTGGGGGGATTATTTCAACTATGCAGCTTCTTGGAGCTTTCTTTATCCCCTCCTTTATTATCGCTCCAGTAGCCGGATTAAATTTCCAAATCCTTCTCTACATGTGTGGAGGCTTGGCAATTGTCGCCGGAATCATTGCTCTGCTTCTACCAGAAGTTGGACATAAAATGCGGCAAACTGGACAGGCCGAGGCTCCTACTTCTGAATCTGTATAGTTTAAGACATTTTTTTGAAAAGCCGAAAGAATTGTTACCCCCCTTTTATTTAGATGGTTTGTCTAAACCTTTGCTGGGGGCTGCTAATAAACCAAACTTTGTCAGCAGCTTGTAATCACCCACAATTGTGGGTGGTTACAAATTTTATGGCAAAATAATTAGGATCTTAATTATCCTTTTTCGCCATCTCAAGGAGTTAGTTCGACTCTTTTAATCTAAGTCTAGTAAAGTTTTTGGTTTTAAGGAGAGGAAATAGGCGGCTAGTATTGACCAAATTAAAATTCAAGTTTGTGTTATTATATAAGAGGTTTCTTATAGAAAAAGGTCCAATTATAGGTAATTAGTGCTAAATTAGGAGGTAACCCATGGATATTAATTACCATTTTAAGCGTATCCATATTAGGCCCGAAGATTATATTGCCAAATTCATGGATTGGGATGATTCCAGTCCGTGCTATGTCCTTCATTATATTGAGCCTTACGGTCCCTATGAGCATAATGAGATGAGCGACACAATTTATAATGAAGGTGATGTGGTCCCCTATCATGAGCATGAACGAGGCGTCGAGGTTTTCCTAGTGGATAGGGGCAGGGCCGAGTGTTGGATTCGCGGCAAGAGGGCCGTAGTGGAAAAAGGTGATATGGTAGTTATCACCCCAAACGTTTCACATGGCTTCCGTTTTTTGGAAGACAACACCATTTGGCGGGAGCTTTTTCAAGAAATTCAGATGAACGAGGGTATCCTTCAACTTAACAGAGTACGAGAATACCGTCCCGAAACAGCAAAGAATCCGGAATTCAATAAGAGTGTTTTTAAACGGGACGGAAACTTGTTCTTTGAATACCAACCGGTATTTAGAGATGTTGACAAGAGCGAGATCCCACAAATTCGTCCTTATGATTATGCTGTTGACCGCTTTGATTTTGACGGTATTTCTCTTTTGCAAAAAGTTACGCGCCATGAAACCAACGGCAACAAAGAAATATGGCAAATGCGGATGAAAAAAGGCTATAACCTTTCCTGGAACGAATGGAACCCCCATGTAAATCTATTTGTGGTTTATTCCGGCTCTGTGGATGTTAAGCTGGATGGCGGGGATGAATTCGTTGCCAAGGAACGTGATATTCTGCATATTCCTAGCTATCTGGCCGGAGAGCTCACAACGCGAGAAGATACCGTGCTCCTGGATTTTAATTGTCGTGGCTATTTATTTAGAGCACTTGATGAAATTCAATCCTTATCTGTAACTAATCCCAAAGCTTATCAAGACCAAAAGGTACTCGATGAAATCTTCGAGAGATGTGACTATTTTATTAAGTGGAAAAAACTTTAATAGAACCAGAGTGTGAGTAAAGATTCGAATAAAAAAAACGTTTAATTTCTAAGGGCATCGTGAAGTGATCGCGATGCCCTTTTTTGAAAAAAAGCATAAAATTGATATTGAGTGTAAATTTTGATAATATAAGCTTTAAATCTTTTATTATTTATATTATTATAGAACAGGAAGAAAAAATATGAACTATTCTAGGATTACAGTTCTTGCCGGGCATTATGGCAGCGGTAAAACAAGTATTGCAGTGAATTATGCTTTAAATCTAAAAAAAATTAAACAAAAAGTGGCAATTGCTGACTTAGATATAGTAAACCCCTATTTTCGAACCAAAGATAAGGCTCAGGTTTTGCAGGACGCAGACATAAAACTCATCTCATCAGAATATGCGAATTCCAATTTGGATGTCCCAGCAATACCGGGAGAAGTTAACGCTATCTTTGATGATTTGCAGTATTATGCGGTCATTGATGTCGGCGGTGATGATAGAGGGGCTTACGCATTAGGTCGCTATTCTGACAAGCTCCGCACCGGCGATATTTCTACGTTTTTAGTTGTAAATATGTACCGTCCTTTAAGCCGTGATGTCACGGCTACAATTGAAATTATGAGAGAAATTGAATTTGCCGGACGAATTAAGTTTGATGGCATAATTAATAATTCTAACTTGGGCGTCGAGACAAGCGCCGATGATATTCTTAATTCAGTGCCTTATGCGGAGGAAATTTCAAAGAAAACTCAACTGCCAATTGTCATGACTTCAGTTAAGCAGTCTTTGGCAGCGGAGCTTGAAAACAGTATTGACAATATTTTTACCTTAGATTTGGAGGAGTTGGAGTGGCAATAACTACCAGGATAACTATTGCGGCAGACAGGTGCAAAGGCTGCTCTTTATGTGTAGATGCCTGTCCTAAGAAAATTATTAGACTAGCACATGATGTTCTTAACAGTAAAGGTTTCCACCCTGCGGAGATTACTGACCAAACAGCATGTACAGCTTGCAGGTTCTGTGCAATTATGTGCCCTGATGTCTGTATTAAAATCGAAAAAGAGGTGGGCTAGAGATGGCGGAAAAGGTACTGATGAAAGGAAATGAAGCAATAGCTGAAGCGGCACTGAGAGCTGGCTGTCGCCATTTTTTTGGCTATCCGATAACGCCGCAAACCGAAGTTGCAGCTTATATGGCGAAACGGATGCCGAAATTAAACGGCGTTTTTTTACAGGCTGAGAGTGAAATCGCGGCTATAAATATGGTTTACGGGGCTTCAGCAGCGGGGGTAAGAGCTCTGACCTCCTCGTCAAGCCCGGGAGTGGCTTTAAAGAGCGAGGGTTTATCTTATTTAGCAGGGTGTGATTTGCCTGCTGTTGTAGTTAATATTCAGCGTGGCGGTCCTGGCTTAGGGGGAATCCGACCTTCCCAAGCCGACTATTTTCATGCCACCCGTTCTTCTGGGCACGGTGATTTTCACCTTATCGTGCTGGCGCCTAATTCAGTCCAAGAGATGTTTGATCTGACAATAGAAGCTTTTGAGTTAGCTGATCGATACCGGATGACAGCCATGATTTTGGCCGATGGCATGCTTGGCCAAGTTATGGAACCTGTGGATATTAGTCGCGCTAATAATATAGAGATTTTTGAAAAGAAATGGGCGGTGACAGGGAAAAAGGGCCGTCCTAAGAATGTGATTACCTCTTTGTACTTGGACGAAGAAGAATTAGAAAGATTAAATTTTGAAAGGTTTGAAAAATATAAAGAAGTAGAGAAAATCGCCCGCGCAGAAGAATATTTAACTTCTGATGGGGAAGTTATAGTTGTCGCTTATGGAATATGTGCCAGAATTGCCAAAAATGCGATAAACATAGCTCGCGAAAAAGGGATCAAAGCCGGATTAGTGCGTCCTATCACCCTTTGGCCTTTTCCTAAAAGAGTATTAAAAAGAATTGCCGAAAAGGCAAAAGCCTTTGTTGTTGTAGAAATGAGTATGGGTCAAATGATAGAGGATGTAGAATTAAGCATTCGTTGCCGTCGACCAGTATATCTCTGTCGTCATACCGCTGGTGTGGTACCGACTCCGGAAGAAGTTTTAGAGTATATTGAAAAAGCTAGTGAAGAAGGAGTAAAAGAAGATGACTGTTGTTTTTGATCGACCCCAAAGTCTTGTCAATACCTCCATGCATTATTGTCCAGGTTGCACTCACGGTATTATTCATAGATTGGTGGCAGAAGTGATTGACGAATTGAATCTCGCGGAAAAGATAATTGGCATCGCTCCTGTAGGATGTTCAGTTTTAGCTTATGATTATTTCGATTTCGATATGGTCGAGGCTGCTCACGGGCGGGCGCCTGCTGTGGCGACAGGAATAAAACGTGCTAACCCGGATAACATTGTTTTTACCTATCAGGGGGATGGAGATTTAGCAGCTATTGGGACTAATGAAACTGTGCACGCTGCTGCCAGGGGAGAAAATATTACCGTAATTTTTGTTAACAATGCTATTTATGGGATGACCGGCGGCCAAATGGCGCCGACTACTTTGCCGGGACAAATTACCCAAACCACCCCTTATGGTCGGGATACGAATACGGCGGGGTTTCCGATTAGAGTTTGTGAGATGCTTTCCACAATTGAGGGTGCTGCTTATGCGGAACGGGTTTCAGTAGATAGTGTAAAAAATGTTCTCAAGACTAAAAAGGCAATTAAGAAGGCTTTTGAATACCAAGTGGCAGGTCGGGGTTTTTCTATTGTTGAAATCTTATCTACTTGCCCCACGAACTGGGGACTTCAACCGGTAGAAGCCTTGGACTGGCTTAGGCAGAACATGATCCCTTATTATCCGCTCGGGGTTTATAAAGATAAGGAGGACGCAAAATGAGTTCTGAATTGACCATTGCCGGGTTTGGGGGGCAGGGAGTTCTTTTCGCTGGTAAAATTTTGGCTTATGCCGGGTTGTTGTCCAATAAAGAAGTTAGCTGGTTGCCCTCATATGGTCCGGAAATGCGCGGCGGTACAGCACATATTGATGTTATTATCAGTAACACCTCTATTGGCTCACCGATAATATCCCGTCCAAACATACTTGTGGCTATGAATCAACCTTCTTTAGAAAAGTATGAAAACAAGGTTCAAAAGGATGGCCTGATTATAATTGATTCTTCAATAATTCAGTTGAAAGTAAAGCGCGTTGATGTAAAAGTCTGCTATATCCCGGCTACAAGATTAGTCAGTGATGCCGGACTCAAAGGTCTAGCCAATATGGTTATGGTTGGTAAAATCTCAAGAGAAGTGAAGGCCTTCGATTTGAATACCCTTCGCTTAGCTGTTACCAAATCTATTCCGGAGAGGAGAAAAGCTCTTTTAGAACCCAATTTAAAAGCTATTGACATAGGCTATAATTACCTTTAAAGTTAATTCGTTCGAGATTAATCGATGAGCCTGGAAGGGGGCGTTTATAATGATGGAGCAGTTGAAAGACATAGGGGCACGTTTATCTATGCTGCGGGAATCCGTGGGCTTTACGCCTGAGAAAATTGCGGAAATGTTAGAAATTCCACTTGCGGACTACTTACTTTATGAAGCCGGGGAGAAGGATTTCTCCTTCAGCTTTTTATACAATGTGGCTAATATTTTAAACGTTGATGTTTTAGACATTATCAGCGGGGAGACTCCCAAGCTTTCTACTTGCTGCGTGGTTAGAGCAGGGGGCGGTTATGATATTAATCGTCGTAAAGCTTATGATTACAAACATTTGGCTTTCACTTTCCGCAATAAAAAAGCGGAACCTTTTCTAGTAACTGTTGAACCAAACGGTACGGGCATACCAGAACGTCATGCTCATGAAGGTCAAGAGTTCAACTACTTGCTCTCCGGGAGCATGGAGTTTTATATTGGAGATATGGTTTATACCCTTGGGGAGGGAGATAGCGTGTACTTTGATTCCTCAGTTCCCCACGCTATGAAAGCTCATGGTGAAAAGCCGGCTAAGTTTTTAGCAATTGTTATGAAATAAAGGAGTAGTCATTAATGCTTATTTATGAAGAATATATTGGCAGAAATCGAGATGATTATGTTACCCTGGAGGACCTATACCGGAATTTTTCTATAAAATGTCCAGAAAATTTTAATTTTGCTTACGATGTATTGGACAAACTGGCGATGAAGAAGCCTGATAAATTGGCTCTGCTCTGGGTGGGCAAAAACGGGGAAGAAAAAAGAATCAGCTTTGCCGAGATGAAACTTTGGACAGATAAAACGGCTAATTATTTTAAATCACTGGGCATTAGGAAGGGTGATTTTGTATTACTGGTTTTAAAAAGGAGTTATCTCTTCTGGTATGCCATTTTAGCCCTTCACAAGATAGGAGCTGTGGCTGTTCAAGCGACACATCTTTTAACGGCAAATGATTATGTTTATCGCTGTCAGGCCGGCGGGATTAAAATGGCTGTTATTACCGGGGATGGCGACTGTACCAAACATTTTGACGAGGCGGTTTCTGAGTGCCCAACTGTGCAAATTAAGGCGGTTACTGGTCACAAGGCCGCTGGCGAGGGATGGTTGGATTTTGAAGCGGGGATAGAAGCAGCTTCTGAGGATTGGCAACGTCCCACTGGGGAAGACGATACCAAGGTGTCCGATATGCTGATTATGTCTTTTTCCTCCGGAACAACTGGTTATCCTAAAATGGTAGTCCATGACCATTCTTATCCCCTAGGCCATATTATGACCGGTGTTTTTTGGCATCGGGCGGAACCCGATGGGTTGCATTTTACAATTTCCGATACCGGGTGGCTGAAATCCCTGTGGGGCAAACTATACGGCCAGTGGTTTGCGGAATCTGCAGTTTTTACTTATGATTTTGATGTTTTCAACGGGGCTGATATTTTAGAAAAATTAGAAAAGTATAGGATAACTACTTTTTGTGCTCCTCCGACCATGTATCGGTTTATGCTGCGGGAGGATGTCCGAAAATATGATTTATCAGCATTAAAACACTGTTGTACCGCCGGAGAGGCATTAAACCCCGAGGTTTACAATAAGTGGAAGGAAATAACGGGTCTTCGTATTTTCGAAGGTTTCGGACAATCAGAAATGACGCTCTGTTGCTCTACACTCTATCCCTGGGTTCAACCTAAACCAGGGTCGATGGGATTGCCTACCCCGGGTTATGACTTAGTAATTGTTGATGAGCACGGGAATGAGGTTGATCCTGGAGTGACCGGTGAGATCTGTGTAAAGGCTGAAAATATGGAAATAAGGCCTAAAGGTTTATTTATGGGCTATTACCGGGATGAGGAGAATACAAAAAAATCCTGGCATAACGGGCTGTACCATACCGGGGATACCGCTTATCGCGATGAACTCGGTTTCTTATGGTATGTAGGACGAAATGACGATATCATTAAATCTTCGGGCTATCGAATCGGCCCGTTTGAAGTAGAATCTGCTCTCGCTGAACACCCTGCTGTGTTGGAATCAGCGGTAACAGGTGTTCCTGATCCGGTTAGGGGTTTTATTGTCAAGGCTACAATAGTGCTTTCTAACGGTTATGAACCCTCTGAAGAGCTGATTAAAGAGTTGCAGGAGCATGTAAAAAAGACAACGGCTCCGTATAAATACCCGCGAGTGATCGAGTTTGTGAAGGAATTGCCTAAAACAATAAGCGGCAAAATACGAAGAGTGGAAATAAGGGAAAAAGATTTACAAAAATATCAAAGCAAAGGGTAAAGTAAAAATCAAAAAGAATAGCGGAGGTAAAAAAAGTGTATACTTGTGCGATGTGTTCAGAAAAAAACTGTAAAGATTTAAAAGAATATAAAAAACCGCTCAACTGTCCTAGCAGACAGGAAGAAAACATAGAAAGTATTATGAAAAAATATTTAGAAGAAGATAATTACAAGCTTGCGTATAACGCCGCTTTAGTGGAATCTGAAGGCTATGGAGAGTGGACCAGGCTTAAAGAAATTATTGAATTCGCTAAGAAATGTGAATTCAAAACTTTAGGAATTGCCTTTTGTATTGGCCTTAGCAAAGAAGCAAAAACTGTAGTCAAAATTCTAAAAAAAGAGGGTTTCAATGTAGAATCCTTGGTCTGTAAGAACGGGAGTATACCCAAAGAGTTCTTACTGATAAAAGATGAGGAGAAAGTCCGTCCGGGAACTCCAGAAATGGCATGTAATTCGATCGGACAGGCCTTTTTCCTGAACGAGGCTTATACGGATCTAAATATTATTTTAGGTTTGTGCGTAGGGCATGATTCGTTGTTTATCAAATATTCAAAAGCCCCGGTAACAGTTCTCGGGGTTAAAGACAGGGTTTTGGCCCATAATCCTTTAGGGGCCATTTACTTGGCTGACGGCTATTACCAAGATAAATCATAGAATCTGATTTTAAAGGGGACCTTCTAATCGGAAGGTCCTTCTGTTTTTTCAAAATGGATAGTTCCTATCGGCAAAGCTAAACTTATCTTTTCCTCCTCTAAAATTTTCAGGATAGATAAATTGATTTCCTCTTTAATTTGCAGATGTTCTGCCCAGACGGTTGTTTTAGTGAAAAAGTAAAAAAATATATTTGGCCCCTGATCCCCAAACTCATTAAAGTATACCATTATGGTACCTGGATCTATTCCCGGATGGTTTTTTATAGCAGATTCCATACGTTTAACACAAGTTTGAATTTTTTCTTGCGGGGTAGAATGCTTTAATTGGAGATTAAAACTAATTTGTCTTTTTCCCATTTTAGTCCAATTGGTTATCGGTTCGTTAGCTAAAGTAGAGTTCGGGACTGTAACCAAGGCTTGAGCAAAAGTTCGGATTTTGGTATTTCGGAAAGTGATATCTTCAACCACGCCTTCTACACTAGGTGTTTGAATCCAGTCATCGATTGAAAAAGGTCTTTCGGTAATAATAATCAGGCCGCCAAAAAAATTTTTAAGGTAATCCTGAGCTGCGAGAGCAAAGGCTAAACCGCCTAGGCCAAGGCCAGCGATAAAGCCTCCGATATTATAGTTCCATTCCGCGGCTATAAGGCTTATAGCTAAGAAAATGATTAAAAATCGCCATAGTTTAGATAAGAATGGCAACAGGATCTGATCGATTTCAATTTTCAATCGTTGGGCAAGATTGGAGAAGAGCCCGGTGTGAAGAGTGGAAAAATTGCAAAACCCCCAGGCAGTTAGCATTACTAAAAGGGAGCGGAAAATTTTAAGCGTTATTTTGTTATAGCTCTCTAGAGGAAGACATAGAAAAGCAAGATAAAGGCCCAGGATAACAAAGAAAACCTGTAGAGGTTTTTCAAAAGAGATAAAAATATTAGGTAAAAGATCAGCGCGGCTTTTACTAAAAAACTTTAGGATTAGTTTATAAAGATATTTAAAAAAAAGTTTTCGAAATAAAACAAAAACAATAAAAATGAGAAGAGCGATTCCGATTTGAAGTAAAAGATCAAGATTTATTTGGTTAAACCATTCTTGATTCATTGCCGCCTCCCAAGACATTTAATTGATTCCCAATTGCTGGAGCATGAATTCCGGCAAACAAAAACAATGTTTCATGATTTGTTTATTTACATATCGAGTGGGGCCTTTTAATCTGGCAGGATCAATGTTGATTTTTTGCTTTGCTCCAATGGTAAAACTCCAAAGGCCTCCGGGATAGGTAGGAACCACCGCTGTGTAAACCCATGTCTCTTTAAAAAGGCTTTTAATTTTTTGATAAGTTTGCGTCATTACTTCCTCATGAAAAACTGGGGACTGACTTTGGCAGACCATCAGCCCGTTGCTTTTCAAAGCTTCAAACAAACTCTCGTAGAATTCTTTTTCAAATAAGGCTTTAGCCGGCCCGATCGGGTCGGAAGAATCGACAATAATAATATCGTACTCCTGACTCCGGTCTTTAACAAATTTAACCCCGTCTTCAAAAATAAACTGAACTCTTGGGTCGGCTAAGTGACCTGAAATTTCAGGCAGGTGTTTTTGGCAGGCTTTAACAACAGTTTCATCAATTTCAACTAGGTCAAGATGTTCTACATTCGGGTATTTACACACTTCCCTAGCAGCACCGCAATCACCCCCGCCGATAATTAAGATTCGGCGTGGATCGGGATGGATACAGCAGGGAATATGAGAGATCATTTCATTATAAATATAGCCATCAAGAGAGGTAGTTTGTACTATCCCGTCTAAGACAAGCATCCGGCCAAAACTATAGGAATCCAAAATCATTACGTGCTGAAAGGCGGATTGCTTCTCGAAAATAATATCCTTTATTTTATAGTTTAAGTTTAAGTTATTGTGTTCATCCTCGGAGAGCCAAATCTCATCGTTTTCAATAAATAAACAATCCGGGAGCTTCATTCCTAGTCCTCACTTTTAATTTATATTTAAGACTTGTAACATTACTCCTCACAACCGTACCATAAAATTTAACGGCATTCAATTGTTTCTTAAGCTATATGAGTATTTTGACAAAAACATTTTAGATTTTATAATGAAATAGTTGGAATAAAGCACAGGAGGATATTTTTATGGCCCTGACTAATGATTTTTATAAAAAATTGAGAACAGCATTTAAGAAAATCGTTACGGAAAACGGTTTAGCAGGAGAAAATATCAGGATTGAGGGGACAGTGCTCTCTGTTGAGGAGGCAATTGGCAACCCAAAACGTCGAGATTTTCCCTTGCAAAAGGGTAAGGAAAAATTAATGCAAGCGGAGTTTAAAGGATTCAAAGGGCAGGCTTTTACTGATATGCCTTATGATTATAGAGGGAAGCTTGAGGATTTAATAACCAGGCCGTTAAATAATAATTATGACCGGGCGGTTTTTATCTCTGGGCTCAATGCGGTAACCTCCTATCTCCAACAGACTGCTAATACCATCCACTGCAAAAACGAGGAACCTGAAAAATGCAGTTTAAAATTAGTGAAAAAAATTGAACAAGAATATAATAATCCCAAAATTGCCTTTTTTGGTCTCCAACCGGCGATGGTGGAAGCTTTAGCTGACAAATTTACCCTTAGAGTTTTTGATCTCGATCCCCAAAACATAGGCACTGAAAAGTTTGGGATTCGTATTGAAAGCGGGGAATGCGATATAAAAGAAGTAGAGAAATGGGCAGATCTTTTCCTGGTAACAGGGAGTACGGTCTGCAACGGGTCCCTAGTAGATTTTTTGGATTTAAAAAAACCTGTTATTTATTATGGAACCACAATTGCGGGACTGGCATCAATTCTAGGGTTAGAAAGATTTTGTCCGGAATCGGGAAACTAAATCAAGGGTTAAATGGTGAAAGACTAATCCCGATCAGCCTGATGACAATTATAAGTTCGACCAAAGTAAAACCTTAGTTTCGAGAAAGTGTATCTTTCTATTTTTTTTCTGTTTTGAACTCCGTTGTGAAAACATAGAAAGAGTTTTTTAAAAGTTAAAGGATATTTGAAATTGTAGTTATTTGCCTCATATTGTAAAAAGGATAGAGATCTTGTAGAATGATAAACAGGAACCTTGTTTTGGCTAAAATCACCAATTAAAGAGAACTAACAATAAATGGAGTAGGAGAATTCTTATGAAAAAGCAGTGGCTGGCTGTTTTTGGAGATCGGAGTATTACAATCGCCAGAATTGCAAAAACAAAAAAGAAGAAGCTAAAGATTTTATTTTTGTCTGAACACAACTTAACAGGGGACCCTGATTCAGAAGAATTCTACCGTCAAAACTATGCTGGAATAAAAGAATGGCTCAAAGAACAGAAGGTTCCTTTTAAAAAGTTAAAACTTGCTTTGGCGAGCAGAGGTTTGATTACTCGTGTTATTCCTTTTCCCGATTTAGATGGTCAGGACTTAGAGAAATTGGTTTCTTATTATTGCGACCAATATTCTACTCTCAATATTCAAGATTATATTATAGATTATAGGATTTTAAACAGATTCCAGAAAAACGGCAAAGCGATGCTTAATGTTCTTCTCGCTGCCTTTCCCCGGACCAGAATGTTAAGAATTCGCACTCTTTGTCATAATTTGGGTTTTAAGCCCAAGATAGTGGATTTAACCGCTGATTGCTTGGCTAGGTTTTATGGCCATTTTTTTGCGGGGAGGAAAACTTTACGGAAGAATCAGGACGAAGCGGACCCTTCTGATCTTGCAATTGTCTCCCTTAATAAAGGAGGGGCGGAATGTGTAGTGCTTGAAAAGGGGTCTTTCTTCTTATTTGCCGATATGGAATTAGATCTTGATTCTGATGTTGAGGAATTTGATAAAACCATTAACGCTTCCAAAAAACTGGAGTCTGTTCAGGAACTGCTCGAATTAGCGGCAGCTAGAAGAACCGATAAGACTGAGTTTGAATTGGAAGACCTTTTTGTGCCGGAGCTGAAGGTGGAAGAGTTACCTTTGGAGCCGGGATTCCCAAACGAGGAACAAACAGCCAAGGGAAAACTGGAACAGAAATTGGAACCTTTGTTAGCGACCTTAACGGAGCTTTTAAGTTTTTTCGCTTCTAATCATTACGGAGAAATGATCCACAAAATATATATAACCGGGGAGTTTTCCAAACCTTATATAGCTGAAATTTTTCAGGATAGCTTAGGTATAGAGACAGTTGTCGGCTTTCCTTTGGAATGGAAACCCCATTTTGCAAGGCAGACTGAAAGGTTGGAAAATAAGTGGGCGAAATATGGAAGTCTGTATGGTTTAGCTGGCTTTGTTAACTAAGTATGAATAAGTGAGACCTGAAATATCCCTGGTAGGCTTAAAAAATAAAAAAGCCCACAATGAAAGCAACTAGGTATAAGGTAACATGAAAAAAGGCGAAGTGCAATGCTAAGGAATGAAATTAAGGCATGCACAAATAGTCCTGATAACAACACAGGACAGATTGAACCTTGAAATCTGAATATTACTCAAGCAACCAAAAGCCAGAAACGTCTTTGTCGCTCTGAATATTGTGCTCCGGCAACTTGGGCCGGCGTCAAGCCATTGAGACTGGAATGAGGCCGAATGAAGTTGTAAAAGAATATGTAAGTGGCAATAAGCCGGTTGGCAGATTCAAATGTATTGAAGCCTCTTTTTGGTTTGTACCATGCTTTGAATTGCCCATTGAAAGCCTCAAGGATATTGTTATTGATTAAGTCATTAAAATCTTCAACACGGACATGTTCTGCCTCTGGAAAGAACAGACCAGCTGGTTGTTGATAGGCGTAATATCGATCGGAAATCACAGCAGATTGAGGCTGTCCAAACTTTCTTTTACAGCTTGATAAGAGGGCATAAGCAGATGCCGAATTACGCCTAGGAGAAAGGTGAAAATCAAGAACCAGTCTGGTTTCCGAATCAATGGCGAGCCAGAGATAATAATCTATTCCCGCAATCTTGATGTAGGTTTCATCGAAATGCCATTCATCAGAATCACGAAGGTTAAGTCCTAAAAGGAGGTCTGAAGCAATGATCTTGAAGACAGGAGCAAAGCGTTTGATCCACTTGGAGATTGTCACATGAGAAATCTTAACCTGGTGAACCAGGTATAAGGTTTGTGCAACTTTACGAGTGGTTGAATTTCCGCAAAAGTAGTAAGTCAATGCACAAAGAACGATGTGGAGTGAATGACGCATTCCCTTGAAAGAAAAAGCCTGTGGTTCTAGTGCAGAAGAAGGGGAATCCACCTCAATCAACTTTGGAACCCGGAAGGAATGGTTGCATTTTTTATCACAGCAACGGAAGTTTGAGTAATAGGTATAGTCATGGTGAAGGAAGGTTGCTTTACCGCAACTAGGGCAATCAGGATATTTTCTATGATTTCTCGTCCGAGAACTGGAAGGTGGATTATCAGGAGCAAACTGACGTTTACATCGTTTACACTGATATTTTTGAAATCCTTCCTTGTCCTTACCAAAACGGTAAAGATCTTTCGAAAAACACCTTGGACATACTACGTTTGATGGTATAATAGTCATGAGACTTGAACGCTCCTTTCTGGGAGGCAATGTGTTTTGTGATGATTCCATTGTACCAGAGGCGTTTCAGGTCTCATTTTTATTATTAAGTTAACAGAACA
>JBMNOZ010000011.1:0-65775 GCA_050943335.1 Desulfitobacteriia bacterium
GGTTTCTGCGGGACTCAAGGGTCAAGATGAACTCGCTTTGCTCGCCCTTGATTCCCGATCACAATTAGTCGCTAACCATTACGGATTTTTTTAGATGGTTTTTGCGAACATTACTTGACACTAACTCAAATGGTATAATCACTACAAAGCCTAGAATTATCTGACAAAGGGTAGAAAATTGAGGTTTGATGAAACCTAATGACAAGTAAGAAGATTAACAACTTGGTCAAGTACATAGCTTGGGGATCAACGATTGCTACTGTCTTGGCGGGGTTAGTGGCAGGAGGTTATTTTCTGGGCAATTTTCTTGATTTACGTCTTGGAACGGATCCCTGGTTAAAAGTTGTCTTGATCCTGGGGGGTGTATTTCTGGGTATCGGGTACTTAGTTATGTCTTTGATAAACCTTGGGAAGTTTGATAATGAACAATAGGACACTTACTATGCTCTTGGGTTTCCCTACTTCAATTGTTTTTTTGGGGGCTGCCTTTACCGGCAACCACAATTTATTGGGGTTTTTAATCGGGTATGCAACAGGGATTTTAAACATTCAGTGGTTACATAAAAATTCAAAAAAAGTTATAGAGAATGAGCAAAGAGTGGCTCTACGGCACTATTATCTTAATTTCGCTTCGCGGCTCGGAATGATCACCCTGGTCACAGTTATGCTCTATGTTTTCCGGCCTCAGTGGCTGTATTTATTTGCCTACGGGATCGCTTTAGCTATCTTAATAGCGGTTGTTCTAATGATAAGGCAAGAAAAGAATGAGAGGGAGTGAGTAAACAGTGCATGAGACTATAATATGGCAAGTTGGCAATTTTACTCTGCACGGGAAAACACTTGTTATGACTTGGATCACTATGATTCTCTTATTTGTATTTATTTATCTCGGGACCAGGAAACTAACCAGCGGCACTCCCGGGAAAATGCAAAATGTTCTAGAATGGCTGGTGGATTTCATTAAAAATCTGATAGCGGAAAATATGGATTACAAGAAGGGAGCCGCACTACTTTCTTACTTGTTGACTTTGATAATGTTTGTTTTCTTCGCTAATGTTTTAGGCTTAATTCCCAATATTTTTGCGCCCCTTTTTAAGGGAGTGCAGTTCGCGCAGTTGGACAAAATCTTAGGCGATGTTGTAATGATGTCCCCTACAGCCGATATCAATACAACTTTAGCTCTTTCAACTATAACTCTCATTCTAATCGTGGCTTTTGGGGTAAAATACAAGGGTCGGCATTATTTCCGTCATTTTATTGAACCCGTACCGCTCTTTTTGCCGATTCATTTTATAGATTTATTTGCCAAACCGTTAACCATGGCCTTTCGTCTATTTGGAAATATTTTTGCCGGGGAGGTCCTTATTGCGACCATTTTAATGTTGCCCGGATTTTTTGTCTTTGGCGGAATTATTCCGATGCCGTGTTGGTTGGGATTCAGTGTCTTTATTGGGGCCATTCAGGCTTTTGTTTTCACTGTCTTAACCATTGCTTATGTCGCTCAAGCAATTGCTCATGAATAAACCTTTTAATGTTATATTTTTAGAAAGGTTAGCTTTGCTAAAAATATATAACAAAAAATAAAATTTAAAGGAGGACTAACGTATGGATATGTCAGCAGCTGCAATGATAGGAGCAGGAATTGCCGCCGGTGCGGCCGCCTTCGGGGCTTCACTTGCAAACGGTAATGTTATCTCCAGCGCGATCAATGGTGTTGCCCGCCAACCGGAGGCCAAAGGTTCTTTACAGGGAATGATGTTTATTGGTGTAGGCTTGATTGAGGCTCTCCCGCTTCTGACTTGGGTTATTGCATTACTAATGATTTTTGTAAAGAGTTAGTGGTATTACCGCTAATTAAAAAAGGGAGAATTTCCCTCTTGAACCTGCAAAATTGCATCGTACTATAGAAATTTACGCAGAGAGGAGGGGGTCGATTGAGCGGCGCCAATATTAACCCGATAGCGTTTGATTTGACTTATCCGGTTCAAATAATATCCTTTTTGATTCTTGTTTGGATTATAGCTAAATTTGCTTGGAAACCCTTGCTCAATATGATGGAAAAACGCCGCCAAAATATTGCCGATAATTTGGCTAAAGCTGAACAAGAAAGGAAAGAGGCGGAAAGAATTAAACAGGAATATCAAGAGGCCATGGTTAAAGCTCGTCAAGAAGCGAAAGCTATTATTGAAAAAGCGACAAAGGACAGCGAGAAGCGGGCTTCTGAAATTCTGGAAAAAGCTCGGCAGGAAAATGAGCTTTTAAAACAGGCCGCCCTTTCCGAAATCGAAAGGGAGAAACAAAGGGCTGTCGCTGAGGTTAGAGTTCAGGTTATTGAAATGTCGATGGCTATTGCCGAAAAAATTATTCAGCAGAAAATGGATCAGCAGGTTCACGATGCGCTAGTAGACCAATTTATTCAAGAGGTAGGCGATAGACCATGTTAAATGGAGCGTTGGCGCGCAGGTATGCCCAAGCTCTCTTTGAATTGGCAGTTGAAATGTCAGTGTTGGATCGAGTTGATGAAGAGCTAACCTTTATTGTTGAAGTTATAAGCAAGAACGAAGATTTAAAATACTTGCTTAATCATCCGCATATCGATCCGGAAATTAAACAAGAAACTGTTGATAAAATTTTCGGCACCGATATGTCAGAGATGACAAAACATTTCTTATACCTGTTAATCGATCGCCACAGACAAAACTTACTAGCCTTAATTCAAAGACAATTCAATAAACTCGCTAACCAAGTGCGTAATTTGATTGAAGTACAAGCAGTGACTGCTTTCAAGTTATCTTCTGCTCAAGAAGAAAAAATTAAAGATATCATAGCAAAATGTACTGGAAAAAATGTATTGCTATTAACTGAGGTTGACCCTAAATTGATAGGTGGAGCAAAACTTAGGATTGGTGACAAAATGCTCGACGGGTCAATTGCTACCGCCCTAAGTAGAATGCGTGAAGAATTGATAAAATCGTCGTTGAAACCTCAGCAGGAAGTAGGGGTGAGCTAAAAAGATGAAATTACGACCGGAGGAAATAAGTTCAATCATCAAACAACAGATTGAACAATATGACTCGGCCATAGAAATTGCTGATGTGGGGACGGTAATTCAAGTTGGCGATGGAATTGCACGTATTTACGGCTTAGAAAATGCAATGTCAGGGGAACTGATAGAGTTCCCCGGAGGAATTTATGGTATGGCTATGAATCTGGAGGAAGATAATCTTGGCTGTATCATTTTAGGACCCTATGAAAACATAAAAGAAGGGGATCAAGTAAAGCGTACGGGTCGGATAGTGCAAGTTCCCGTTGGTGAGGCACTAATTGGTAGAGTTGTGAATGCGCTTGGGCAACCAGTTGATGGCAAGGGGGAGATTGCTGCTACCGAATATCTACCCATTGAGCGTCCCGCGCCCGGTGTTGTTGATCGGGTTTCGGTGAACGAACCCTTGCAGACGGGAATAAAATCCATTGATTCCATGGTTCCCATCGGACGGGGACAGCGGGAGTTGATCATCGGTGACCGTCAAACCGGAAAGACCGCTCTGGCTATAGATACCATTATTAATCAGAAAGGCAAGAATTGTATTTGTGTCTATGTAGCCATTGGTCAAAAACAATCTAACGTAGCTGCCGTGGTAAGGAAACTCGAAGAACATGGGGCCATGGATTATTCTATCGTAGTAATGGCGACAGCGTCTGACCCGGCGCCCATGCTTTATATTGCGCCCTATTCGGGTTGCACCATGGGGGAATATTTTAGGGATAGGGGAAAACATGTTTTAGTTGTTTACGACGATCTTTCAAAGCAAGCCGTGGCTTACAGAGAGCTTTCCCTGTTACTTAGAAGGCCCCCCGGACGGGAAGCTTATCCAGGTGATGTTTTTTATCTCCACTCCCGTTTGCTTGAAAGGGCAGCAAAATTGTCTGACGAACACGGAGGGGGATCATTAACCGCTCTACCAATAATTGAGACCCAGGCTGGGGACGTTTCTGCTTACATTCCGACTAATGTGATTTCTATTACAGATGGGCAAATCTTTTTGGAGTCCGATTTATTCTATTCCGGATTCCGGCCGGCGATTAACGTCGGTATTTCCGTTTCTCGGGTTGGGGGAGCAGCCCAAATTAAAGCTATGAAACAGGTTGCAGGTCATCTACGGTTAGATTTGGCTGCTTACCGGGAACTTGCCGCTTTTGCTCAATTTGGTTCGGATCTGGACAAAGCTACCCAAGACCGTCTAAACCGGGGACAAAAGACCATGGAGATTCTTAAACAACCCCAGTACCAGCCCATGGCAGTAGAAGAGCAAGTATTAGTAATATTTGCCGCTACGAGGGGTTTTTTAGACGATATTCCATTAAATAGAATTAAAGACTTTGAAGTAGAATTTCTTAACTATATGCGGACATCGAAAAGTGAGATTGTGGAAGAAATACGCAACAAAAAAGCTCTATCCGATGAACTTATAAAAGAAATTGATGAAACTATCGGGGAGTTTAAACAAGGTTTTATGGTCTAGAAAGGGAGGGTGAATAAAGTGGCAGGGGTACGCGATATTCGCAGACGAATTCGCAGTGTAGCCAATCTGGAACAAATAGCTAAAGCTATGAAAACGATTGCAACAGCTAAATTACGGAAATCCAGGGCCAAAGTCATCGCCTCCCGCCCGTATACTAAAGAAATTCAGGAAGTGGTTACCCGTTTAGCCCAAGCCTCCAATGTTGAGGATCATCCCTTCTTGAATAAGCGTCCGGTAAAAACTGTTGGTTATTTGCTTATAACATCTGATCGGGGTCTTTGCGGCGGCTACAATGCAAATCTTATCCGCCGAACCAACGATATCCTAGATGAACAAAAAGAGGCTGAGACCGCCTTAGTAGTGGTAGGACGTAAAGGCAGAGATTATTTTTTGAAGCGGGGAAAAAAGATACTTGCTTATTATACTGGATTGGGTGACGATCCTGTATACGAGCAAGCTGGTGAAATAGCAGAAAAAGTGACTGAACTCTATCTTACAGGGCAACTGGACGAAGTTCATATTATTTATTCTCGATTTATCTCCGCCCTTTCCCAAGAACCTACCGTTTCTAAACTTCTTCCGCTGGAACCGGCCCCCTTAGGAGTGCAGGAACAGTATATATCTGAACCCCCTCAGAAAAAGATTCTGGAGAAATTACTTCCTGCTTATCTAGAGAACCGAATTTTTAGTGCACTCTTAGAAAGCAAGACCAGTGAAATGGGAGCCAAAATGACAGCTATGGATTCAGCGACCGAGAATGCGAAAGAAGTAATAAGAAAACTAACTCTAGCCATGAACAGAGCCCGTCAGGAAGCGATTACCAAAGAAATATCTGAGATAGTCGGGGGAGCTGCAGCTCTGGAGTAGTTTAGCAGATGGATATAGTACGAACAAAGGAGGTTGAGAGCCTGTGGCAAATATAGGGAAAGTGATTCAAATCATGGGCCCTGTGGTCGATATTGAATTCGACTCTGACCTGTTGCCGGAAATAAATAATGCGATCGTGATCAGGGATAAGGAAAAAAACCTTGACATGACCTTAGAGGCCGCCCAACATCTTGGTAATGACACGGTGCGTTGTATAGCTATGTCCTCAACCGACGGCTTAACGAGAGGAATGCCGGCTATAAACACGGGAAAACCGATTACTGTCAGCGTTGGGAACGAGACTTTAGGGCGAATATTCAATGTTTTAGGGCAACCGATCGATAATCTACCGGAAGTAGATACAGAGCTGAAATACCCGATTCATAGAAAGGCCCCGGCCTTTGTCGACCAAGAGACAACGGACACCGTGTTAGAAACAGGTATTAAGGTTATTGACCTTTTGGCTCCGTACGCCAAAGGGGGAAAAATCGGGCTTTTTGGTGGCGCGGGGGTCGGAAAGACAGTCCTTATTCAGGAATTAATTAATAATATCGCTATTCATCACGGGGGGATCTCCGTTTTTGCCGGTGTCGGAGAGCGCACCCGCGAGGGAAATGACTTGTGGAACGAGATGAAGGAATCCGGAGTTATTAATAAAATGACCATGGTGTTCGGTCAAATGAACGAACCGCCCGGGGCTCGTTTGCGAGTCGCTCTTACTGGTTTAACCCAAGCCGAATATTTTCGCGATGAATTAGGCCAGGACGTGCTTTTGTTCATCGATAATATCTTTCGGTTTACCCAGGCCGGATCCGAGGTTTCGGCCCTTTTAGGGCGTATGCCTTCGGCGGTCGGCTATCAGCCTACCCTGGCCACGGAAATGGGCCATCTTCAGGAGAGAATTACTTCTACTACCAAAGGTTCCATTACTTCCGTGCAAGCTATTTATGTGCCGGCCGATGACTTGACTGACCCGGCACCGGCGACAGCTTTTGCCCACCTTGACGCTACCACTGTTTTATCGCGAGCGATTTCTGAAATGGGAATATATCCGGCAGTGGACCCGCTTGATTCCACATCCCAAATCCTCACTCCTGCAGTGGTCGGCGAGGAACACTACAGAGTTGCCCGTGAAGTTCAGCAAATACTACAACGTTATAAAGATTTACTAGATATTATCGCTATTTTGGGTATGGACGAATTGACTGAAGAGGATAAAGTCGTCGTCAGGAGAGCACGGCGTATCCAACGTTATCTTTCCCAACCTTTCAGCGTAGCGGAAGCCTTTACAGGCATGCCGGGTAAATATGTGCCTCTGAAAGAAACAATTCGGGGATTTAAGGAGATCTGTGAAGGTCGATATGACGATCTGCCAGAGGAAGCTTTCCATTTTGTTGGAAGTATTGAGGAGGTAACAGAAAAAGCTAAACGGTTAGGAGTAGGATAGGATGGCGGACACATTTAGGTTTAATGTTGTTGCCCCGGATGGCCAAATCTTAAGTAAAGACGTGGAGTTTGTTTTGGTACGCGGCAAAGAAGGCGATCTCGGTATCCTAGCTCATCATGCCCCTCTTGTTGCCGGCTTGGAGATCGGAGTTGCTCAGTATATAGAGGGCGGTCAACGGCACAAGCTCGCTGTATGTGGGGGGTTTATAGAGGTTATAGATAACAAGGTGACGATTTTGGCCCAGGCAGCCGAGAAAGCCGAAGACATAGATTTGCCGAGAGCTCTAGCCGCCAAAGAAAGGGCGGAAAAACGTCTTAAGGAACGTCGGCCGGAAACTGACCTTTTAAGAGCCGAGAGCGCTTTGAAAAGAGCAGTGGCCAGAATTAAAGCTGCAGAAGGTCTGAAATAAAAGGATTTGAATAAGGCTTGAAAGGCATACAAAAAGATGTCTCCCTGAAGAACAGATAAAAATCTTTAGTTGAGACATCTTTTATTTCAGGAATTTTTCGATGGCATCATTTAAACGCTCGATTACTTCGTTGTTGTTTTCTTCGATAGCGTGAACCAAGCAGTGATTGATATGGTCATTTAAAATTATCTTGCCCGTACTATTGATCGCTGAACGAACCGCAGATAATTGTATTAGAATCTCACTGCAGTCTACATCCTCGTCTACCATTCTCTTAACACCTTCCAGGTGACCAATTATTCTGGCCAAACGATTAAGAACGTTTTTTTTATTGGGGTGTTCATGCGGGTGACTATGTTTAGCCAATAATACATCCCCCACTATCTTCTGAAGTTTTCTGTTTTATGATATCATAAAACAGGTTGAATTAGAAATATTATCTGCTTAGATTTGCTAAGAAAATGTTTTGGGCCTCAAGAGTTTGGCCAAACTAGTAATAAACATACCTGTTTTTAAGCGAGGTCCAAAACATGGTAAGAAACAAAAATTTATTGTGGCTTTCTTTTTTAATTCTTTTTTTAGCTATTTTTAATGGATATTTATTCAACCATAAAAACAATTCTACTAGATCTGCAACTGCTGATCTCAATAACCGCAATTTATCCCTTTTATTAAATTCGGGATTAATAGACAATTGCGACGCTGAAATCAAATATCTGATCTGGACCGAGGATTCAGGGGAATTGCCGCAGTTGGAAAAAAAACTTAAAGACATGAACTTAGAATGGAAGAAACAAGTATTGACGGACTTTTCCCAAAATAGAGCTTATAAATATATAGCAGTAATGAATATCAATAGTAGTCAAGGGGAAAGAAAGGCCTTACAGAATTATTGGGCTTTAACTGACGCTTTAGCACAGCAGAAGGTTAAGGTCTATTTGGAAGAAAGGGTAAATTCCCATCTGGATCCGGAACAATTTTTTAAGAAAAACACCCTGTTTGCACAGGAGAAAATTTATTTTCCTGGAGGGATCTCTTATTCCGGCTGGAAACCGGATTATTTAAACTTTAGGCCTGGAGGTTTTGAATTATTAACTGTCCAACTGATAGTTAAAAAGAATCCTCTTGAGGGCGGGGAGAAAGCTGTGTTGGCCCTGCCAGCTTTGCTGGAAGAATTTTAAAAAAACTTAGGCAGGAGAAAAGTCCGATTAAAACGAACTTATGTATAAAATATTGTCAGGAGATGACTGCAAAAATTGAGCAAATTATTAGTGACAGGTGGCAGGGAATTAGAGGGAGTGGTTGAGGTTAGCGGGGCTAAAAACGCTATTCTTCCCATCCTAGCTGCCAGCCTTTTAACTGCGGATAAAGTGATTTTGGAGGAGGCGCCTAAACTACTCGATGTCCAAACCATGAGTCAGGTTTTGGAGTCTTTAGGAGGCCAGGTTCAAAGAATCGGCAAGAAAATACAAGTTGTCAACCGCGAAATAACCAACTTTGAAACTTCATTCGACCTCATTTCTAAAATGAGAGCTTCGATTTTTATAATGGGTCCGATGTTAGCCAGGGTAGGAAGAGTAAGGATATCCCATCCCGGAGGCTGTGCTATTGGTTCCCGGCCAATCAATTTTCATCTTAAAGGTTTAGAATGCCTTGGAGCTCAGATTCGAATGGATCACGGGTTTTTAGACGTGAGCGCTCCTAAATTAAAAGGCGCAAAGATTTACCTCGATTTTCCGAGCGTTGGAGCCACGGAAAATATTATGATGGCTGCCACTTGCGCCGAAGGGACGACGCTTATAGAAAATGCGGCCCAAGAACCCGAGATTGTCGATCTTGCTAATTTCATAAACGAAATGGGAGGAAAGATCAAAGGCGCGGGTACCAATATTATTCATATTGAAGGGGTAAAGGAACTACATGGCACCACTCACTCAGTGATCCCGGATCGAATTGAAGCGGGCACGTTTATTTTAATGGCTGCTGCCTGTGGCGGAGAAGTGTTAGTCCGGAATGTTATCCCCGCTCACCTTAAGCCCCTTTTAGCCAAATTAAATGAGGC
The DNA here is from genome assembly GCA_050943335.1 of Desulfitobacteriia bacterium. Classification (GTDB taxonomy): domain Bacteria; phylum Bacillota; class Desulfitobacteriia; order Desulfitobacteriales; family Syntrophobotulaceae; genus JBMNOZ01. The sequence goes on from JBMNOZ010000011.1 coordinate 9,309, forward strand.
TTCCGTAGTGTATAAAGAAGAGGATGACGGTATAAGAGTGATGGGGAAAGGTTGTTATAATGCTGTAGACGTTAAAACTCAAGTTCACCCCGGGTTTCCCACTGATCTTCAGGCTCCTATCTTGGCCATGCTTACCAGGGCTGAAGGTACGGCTGTAGTTACGGAAACAGTTTTCGAAAATAGGTTTATGCATGTGGATGAACTAAAAAGGATGGGTGCCGATATTAAGATAGAGGGTCGCAGTGCCATTGTGCAAGGAAAAGAGGAATTGCATCCGGCCACTATGGTTGCCAGCGATTTACGAGCTGGGGCAGCTCTGATTTTGGCGGCTTTGACCGCTAATGGCGAGTCGGAAATCAGGGAAATTCATCACATTGAGAGAGGGTACGACAATTTAGATATAAAACTTAGAGGCCTAGGGGCAGAAATATATAAAATTGATTAATACTTATATCATATCCCAAAGCTTCCGGGCATAGATATATCTTAAAGCTTGTACCGCACGGGGGATTTGGGTGTGAATAGAAAGGAAAAAACATATCGGATTTTAACAACCCTGCTAGTTGTTTTCTTATTACTAGGCGTAATTCCTTATCTTTTAACATTCTTGGGTTCCGGATACCCCAAAAGTCCAAAGGTGAGAATGCTGGGAACCGATGGTCAGATCAGAACCTTAGATTTAGAAGAGTATCTCCTGGGTGTTGTAGCTGCTGAAATGCCGGCTGAATTTGAATTAGAGGCTTTAAAAGCGCAAAGTGTAGCTGCTAGGACTTATGTTTTAAAAAGGATCGAGGATGCTAGAGCTGAGAACAGCGCTTATGATGTGGATACTACGGAAAAAACACAGGCTTGGAACTCTAAATCACAACTGATCAAGAAATGGGGAGCAATGAACTACTTCAAGTATCAACGTAAGATTTCCCGTGCTGTAAAGGAAACGCGGGGGCAGGTGCTGACTTATAATAATGAGAAAATCAGTTCTGTTTACCATAGTAGCAGTGGACGGTATAAAACAGAAAGGGCAGGTGAAGTCTGGGTTAATGATCTCCCTTACCTCCAAAATGTAATATCAGGAGAATTAAGACCTCAAAGATTCACTAAACGCCAGACTTTTGATAGCGCCACATTTTTTACTTTACTGGATTTTCCCAATATTCCCGAGCGATTTAACACTGGAGACATGGTTTTGTTGGAACGTACTGCCGCCGGTAGAGTAAAAAGTGTGGCTATAAAGGGTAAAGTATTTAAAGGGACCGACATAAGGAAAAAACTACAATTGCCTTCCACGGATTTTGAATGGCGCATTGAAGACAACAGAATTGAGTTTATCAGTTATGGCAAGGGACATGGGGTTGGAATGTCACAATATGGGGCTAATGATTTAGCACGAACTGGTTATGATTATAGACAGATATTAGAACATTTTTATCCGGGAACAAAGCTTGAAAATGTGTTCTAAACAGTAAGGGCCAGTAATTACCAATAAAAGACATCCTTATCAGGATGTCTTTTTTAATTGAACCGGCATATAAATGAATTAACATTGCGGTTCAAAAAGGGGAGAGAAAACGTGCAGGAACACATTAAGAGAAGGGCTATTGAGATTGGTAATTATATTATTGAATCGAGCTGTACGGTAAGACAAACCGCTGAAGTCTTCGGGGTCAGCAAGTCAACGGTGCATAAAGATGTCACAGAGAGATTACCCCAAATCAATAAACAACTTTCATCTCAAGTTAAACATATATTGGAGAGTAATAAAGCCGAAAGACATATTAGAGGCGGAGAGGCGACAAGAAGAAAATATCAAAATAAACAAAAATAACGCGAAAAATGTAGTTTTATGCAATTATTAGAAATAAAAGAGGAATACCGAAATATATAACGAATAGACTAGAATATCTCCCTAGTGGAGATAGAATCTTTCTTTAGAGGTTTATTTTTCGATTTTATAAGGGATTGCGGGCTAAAAAAGGACAGGCCTTATAGAATTTTTAGGGTGGGGAAGGAGCAGGACTGGTGTTTGGCACTCGTTTGGGTGTAGATCTCGGTACAGCTAGTATTTTGGTGTATCTTGAGGGGCAGGGGATAGTGTTAAAGGAACCTTCGGTAGTGGCTATTGAAAAGAGCTCCGGGAAAAGGATAGCTGTAGGTGAAGAAGCCAGATTGATGATCGGTAGGACACCTAGCAATATAATAGCAACCAGGCCTATGCGGGACGGGGTAATTGCCGATTACCATACTACTGAAATCATGTTGAGGTATTTATTGCGGAGGATAGGGATTAAAAACCGGCCCTTATTTAAGAACAAAGTTGTTGTCTGTATTCCCTCTGGAGTAACCGAAGTGGAGGAAAGGGCGGTAAAGCAAGCGGCTCACAACGCTGGTGCAGGGGTGGTAAAAGTAGTAGAGGAACCTTATGCAGCAGCGTTAGGAGCTGGATTAGATATCAGCGGACCAGAGGCGAATATGGTTGTTGACATTGGGGGCGGGACCACAGATATAGCGGTCTTAAGCTTGGGCGGTATTGTGAGCCAAAAAAATGTTCGGGTAGGCGGGGACAAGTTTGATGAAGCAATTATCAGATTTATCCGCCGCAAATACAATCTCTTGATTGGAGAACGTACTGCAGAAGAGATCAAGATCGAAATCGGTAGTGCTCTACCACAGGGCAGGGAAGATAAGACCGCTTATGAAATCAAAGGAAGAGACTTATTGACTGGTTTGCCGAGAACTGTAAACATAAGTTCTGCAGATACATATCAAGCTATTAAAGAACCGTTGGAAATCATTATTAGCAGTGTCAAGGATGTTTTGGAAAAAACTCCGCCTGAGTTAACTGCTGATATTATAGACAAGGGCATAGTAATGACTGGTGGGGGTTCGTTGCTCCATGCTTTGGGGGATTTGATTTCTCAGGAAACAGGCTTAGCCGTGTCTTTGGCTGAAGATCCGATCTCCTGCGTTGCTCTGGGCACAGGTAAATTGCTCAAACATAACTTTTAGTTTATCTTAAATAGGGCTACACTGGAGGTAAAAACATTAAGAAAGAAAGGCAAAAAAATGAACATCCTTGGAACTCGGATTGATTTTCTGAATCTTGAAGAAAGTATGAGTAAAATTCGCCAAACTATAGCGCGAAAGACTAAGCTTTGGATTGTATCTGCCAATCCGGAATTGATATATAGAGCTTATCGGAATAGAGAACTACGGGCGATGATCAATTCTGCCGATCTTATCTTACCGGATGGGGTAGGAGTATTGTGGGCGGCAAAGCAGTTAGGGCTGGCAGAGGCAGAGAGAGTCACGGGAATAGATTTAACTCTGAAAATCCTGGAGGAAGCCCATAAAAAGTCGTGGCGAGTTTTCTTTTTGGGGGCCAAACCAGGTGTGGCGGAGAAAGCTATCCAGAACCAAAGTAAAAAATACCCTGGAATAACTTTTGCTTGTCACCACGGGTACTATAAGCCGAAAGAAGAAGCGAAAGTTTTAGAACGAATTGAAAGTTTTTCTCCGGATATTTTACTGGTTGGGCTTGGGGCTCCAAAACAAGAACTTTTTAATGCCGCCTACCAAGGTCAGGCCAGAGTCAGAATAGGGGTGGGGGGAACAATTGATGTTTTAGCCGGCCAGGTTAAACGGGCGCCGCAATTTTTCCGAACCCATAGCTTAGAATGGCTATATAGATTGATAACCCAGCCCTCCCGCCTTGGACGCCAGAAGGTTCTTCCCTTGTACGTTCTCGCGGTTTTAAAATATAAGTACGGCCAAAAGTCTTAAAACGAACATTGTTCGCCGACTATTTCAGAATAGAAAGCACTGGTTTCCTGTATCATTTTATCAATTTTAAAAAGGCGGGACCTTTTAGAGGCTTTATCTGCAAGCCGGTTGCCTAAATCCTGATTTTTAAGAAGGGCGCTACAGGCCAAAGCTAAACTGAGGGAATCTGCCGGCCGGCAGAGCAGAGCTTCTTCATCGGCAGTAAAAAGTTCCGGTATCCCGCCGACCCTAGAGGCCACGATGGGAATTTCGGCTTGGGCTGCTTCTAAAAGAACTAGGCCCATACCTTCGTTTAAGGAGGGCAAGGAAAAAACATCCATAGCCGGCAGAGCTCTCCAAGCATCGGGCAGAAAGCCGGTTAAGGTGTAAGAAAGATTATATTTTAAAAGTAAATCCTCCACTTGGTTTTTCAGAGGTCCGGAACCTATTAGTAGCAAGTGAAGGTTTGGGAATTCTATGGATAAATGTTTTGCAGCTTCGATCAAATAAATCTGGCCCTTGACGGGATGAAGCCTGCCGATTGTTCCCAGGACTTTTGCTTCGGGGTCAATACCCCATTTTTGCCTGAATTCTAGGCGCATAGTTTCCTTCTTCGAAAAATCCAATTCTTCAATCCCGTTGTAGATGGTCCGAAGGGGTATAGGGCGTTGGTTGAGATTTTTTAAAACATGTTCCTTAATACTATTGGAGACCGTAATTAAACCTGAGGCTAGAGGTAAAGTACTTCGATCCACAATCTTGGCAATTCTTCCTTTCCAAGGGGAAAGATAATCAGTCTCCGGAAGACTATGGATGGTTGAGATGCTAGGCAGGCCTAATAACCGAGCTGTGATTCTACCTAAAAAATTTGCCCGTAGGCCATGGCAGTGTATTAATTTTATCCCTTTGTTTCGGCAATATCTAAGGAGGGATTTTATCGGCCCGGGATCAAGGGGAAACCTCATAGGGAAAATTTCAGCTTCAATCTCTTCCGAGCGAATCTTCAACGCCAAGGGGGAGGGACTGACCAGACAACCGAGGAAAGGGGTAATCCTCTGGCGATCAAAGTTTAATAATAAATTCTGGACATGGCGCTCTGCGCCACCCATTTCCCCACCACCGATTAAATGCAAAACAGGTAAGGACATTTTTAAGACCTCTTCTTAGAGCATATTTCTATTTAACGGATTATAAACATGATAGAGAAATATGAATTAACTTGCAAGTCTTCAGTGGGAGGAATAGGGTTTGATTTCTTGTCGAGAAGAGGATGTCCTAACTATTTTTATTACCCTTAGTGTGATCTGTCACGGGATGTTCTTTGCTCGAGAGTGGCTTTTGATCGGGATTCCCTTAGTCGCTTATTTCCTCCTCTTTAAGGGACGAAAAAAAAATAATTTAAGCCTCAAAGATATCAGAGGAAGTGTTAGGTCCTGGCTTGACCCTCCCCTGATTATTTTTATCCTGCTCATAATCCTTTCTCTCTTGGGTCTTTGTAAACCGGTGAGAAGTATTGAAGGCTGGTTAGAAGCTTTAAAATGGCTGATATTTTGTACTGTGTATTTTTGGGGGAGAAGTTTATCCTCCGAGTTGGAACTCAGAGAAAAAATAATCAATAGAATTCTACTTCTAGCTTTTGTTTGTACCATCCTTTCCTTACTTCCCGGTAGTGAATTTGTATGGCCAGGTCCTTCGTCCCCGGAACAAGGGAGGTTTTCCTTAACTTTTGGTTATCCGAATGCCGCAGCAGCTTTTCTCGGTTGCCAGATTCTACTTCTCCAAGGGGAAAGGAGATTTAAATTTTTATATTTAAGTATTTTTGCAATGGCTCTAATTGGGACGGGTTCCAGGGCCGCTCTGGTTTTATTTCTGGGATGTTACAGTGTGCTTTTTTTAAAAAAGCTGGTGCTCAACAGAAAAAATAAAAAGGCCCTCCTAAAAATTTGGAAGTTAAAACTTAAAAAGATCTGGAGGGTAAGAGGCTTTTTAACTGTCCTTCCAGCGGGGATTATTCTAACCCTTCTGACTTTTAATTTTAATGTCGGTTTGGAGCATTTGAGAGACTGGACTGATATTGACCACAACGAAAGATTTTTATATTACCTTGACAGTTTTAAACTGGCTTGGCAGGCAAACTTTTTACCTCGCGCCGGCGGGTGGTTGGCTTTTCCATTTGTTCAAACCAGTCCTTACTGGACGCTTACTCCTCACTCTGCCTTAAGCAGTATTTTACTAAACCAGGGGCTCTTGGGCTTGGTATTGGTGTTTACTTGGGCCGTAAAAGGTTTTTTGGTTTACTTAAGAGAGCTTAAACACGGGGAGGATCTGGCGGTGATTAGTGGTCAAACCGCTGTTCTTTTTCTCGGTTTGCATAGTCTGGTGGATGCAGACCTAAATTTCGGGGCTTTGGGAATTTTGTTTTGGCTATTAGCCGGGTTGTATAGCACCAGAACGCCATCTTTGAGAAATGCATATCATAAATAATAAAACTTAAGCGGTAGTTGAAAAGGGCAAAGGTGGCGGGAGTTATGAGTATTGTAATTTACATACTATTAGGAGCCGGTTTCTTGTTTCTCTGGTATTTTGTAGGGGCTTATGAATGGAAAGTGCCGGAAACAGTGGCCGGGAAAATAGCTGGGCTAGGCCGAGAAAAAAGAATAAAAACGGTTCCCGAGGAATCAAAGGAAACCGCATGCTTATTTTTTGTTCGGACTTGGCCCACCCAAGATCTCCATGGGGAGATTGAAAAGCAAAGACACCTTCTGAAGATTAAACGTAACCGAGGTCTAGAAATGAGGGTGCTCATTAAAGGTAATATATTGGTTGCGGAAAGAGAAAAAATGATAGTTAAGCTGCGACTGGAAAACCGTTTTCCAGGCTTAACGGTAAAATTCATTGAAACCGAGGGGAAGGAGTAAAATGTTTTTCTATTTAGCGGCCTCAGAGCCGGGAAATGTTTATTGGACCCCAATTCCTTCCGTGGACAAGCTGTTAAGGAACGCAGAAATGTATCTTCAGCCAGGACTTCCTTTGGAGTTCTTGCAGTCAAATTTTCAAAAACTTTATAGCTCAGACCTCGAAGAAATAAAAAGGTCCTTTCTCAAACTCCTGACTACAAAGAGCTCCTTGCCGGTTGTTAACCCCTGCTGGTTAAAAATAGACTCTCTTTCACCGGGGTATGAAGAAGGTCTTGGGGTGGGGAGAGAAAATCTTTACCTCCAACTTTTACAAGTAATTGAGGGGCGGCTTTTGACAGAAGGAGAGCTCCCGTCCCTAGCCAGAGCTTTGGGTTTGAAGACCCCCGAAATAGTGGCCTTTCTCCACAAGGCGGTTATTCTTAAGAAAGGCAACTGGGTACCTGGTGTCTATCGCCCAAAAAATCTTTGGCAGTGTCAACGCTGTGGCGATAACAATATCGAGGCTTGGCCATCAGTTTATGGGATGGCTGCTACTTGCCATAGCTGTCAGGGCCTTGGACCCCTTACTTCTTTACAGGCTGTTTATAAACCGATGGAGAAAACTGAAATTAGAATTGAAGAAAAAGTTGACAAAGTGGGTTCCCAACCTGAGATTCGGTTGAAAATAAAACTGACACCTGCTCAAAAGGAGCTGGCTTTTAAATTACTTGAGTATCATCAACAAGAGAGAATTAAAGAGGTTTTAGTCTGGGCGGCGTGTGGGGCAGGAAAAACAGAGATTACTTTCCCTTTAATTAAACATTATTTAGAGAACAACAAGAAAATCCTTTTTGCCGCCCCTCGCCGGGATGTTGTTCACGATGTGGAGCCCCGGTTGCGGAATAATTTTGAACCTTATCAAATTAAAGTTTTAAGCGGCGCTGTAGAACCAAACTGGGAACAATGTTCCTTAACGATTGCAACTACGCACCAGGTTTTAAGATTTTACCGCGCTTTTGAGCTAATTATATTTGATGAAAACGATGCTTATCCCTATGCCGGGAGCAAGTTTTTAGAATACGGGATAAAAAGAGCTTTAAAAATAGGAGGGAAAATAGTCTATTTAACAGCCACACCAGCGGAAAGCCTTTTGAAAAAAACAAGGACCGGAGAAGTTCGGCTTTTAAGACTGCCCGCCAGGCATCACGGTCATCCTCTTCCGGTGCCGGAGATAATAAAAATAAATCTTCGGCCCGGATCCTGGTATTTAGGTTTGTTTAGGTCCCAGCAAGAAAAAAAACTCCGAGAGCTTTTATCGGCTCTGGCAGCGAAGGGGCCTGTGATAATCTTTGTTCCCACAGTGGCCTTGGTTCATGAAGGGGTGCAAAAACTAAAGACTCTTTTTAAAGATAAACGAATTGCCGGTAGCTGGAGTTCTGATCCTGAACGACAAAAAAAAGTGGACGCTCTTCGAGCTGGGCGCTATGATCTCTTCGTTAGCACTACTATCCTGGAAAGGGGAATAACGGTTTCCGCGGCTCAAGTGGCGGTTTTCTTTGCAGATCATGAACTTTTTGATACCCGTTCGTTGGTCCAAATGGCTGGCCGGGTGGGGCGAACAGTTTCCTGCCCCCGAGGGAGAGCAGTGTTTATAGCGGGCCAAAAAACCAAAGCCATGACGGAGGCTATCCACTGGATTAAAGAACAGAATGCTCTGGCCCTAAAGGAGGGATATATTCGTGTTCGAGAAAATCCTTCCACCAGCTAGAGAAGTCCTCAAACTTCTTTGGTATGAGAAAGAAGAAAAGTGTTTACTTTGCGGAGCAAAATCAGTGAAAGCGGTATGCCAGATTTGTTACCAAGAGTACTTTCGTCCTTCTCAAAAGCGTTGCCGGAACTGTGGCAAGTTAATAGGCGGTCCAATTTCTTACTGCCGAGACTGTCAAAAAGGGAAAGGTCCCCAGGATATTGTAAAAGTTACGGCCTTAGGTTTTTATCATGGGCATTGGAAGGAATTAATCCATGGTATTAAATATCGAGGACAACCTTATTTGCTCCTTGCTCTTGAAGAATATATAACTTCCTGGGCCATTAAAGAGTTACCCCCTCCGGATATAGTGGTTCCAGTACCACTGCATCCCAGCCGTTTGGCCTGTAGAGGTTATAACCAGGCCGAAGTTTTAGCTTCCATTCTAAGCAGAAGTCTGGGGATTACCCTAAAAGATGCTCTTCTTCGCCTGAGAGATACCAAACAACAAACTTCACTGGGGCGTTTGGAGCGAATTCATAATCTCCGAGGGGTTTTTAAACTTGCTCCTCAAGTCTCAGTTGCAGGGCAAACAATATGGTTGGTCGATGATGTGATTACCACTGGAACAACGATCGGAGAGTGCGCTCAAGTACTTAGGAGAAGCGGGGCGGATGAAATTTACGCTCTGTGTTTAGGGGCGGGCTTAGAAGAAAATTAGGGAACGGATGAATATTTTGGGTTTTTGGGACAATTAATAGGGTAAATGGAAAAATATACTAGGACTAAGGAACTATTTAGAAGAGAGGTTTAAAAATTAAGTCACTTTTCACAAAACTATCCACAAACAGAAATAAAGTTAGAGCGAAAAAAACAAAGTTATAAACAATATTCACATTTTTATGTGTATAACTTTTGTCCTATTTTAAAATCTAAAGAACTATTATTTTCGGTTAGTTTTTTCAAATTTTCTTACAATTTTAACTGGATAAAATCTTAAAACAGTTACTTATAGGGATTCTTTTTGTGTTTCTGGAAATAATATACTGTATTATTGGACAGGGGTGGCAGGAATTTAATAAAAAAAGATGAATAATTAAAATATAACACTAGATGAAAGGGGTTGGAAAAATGAACATTATCGTTCGCGGTAAACAATTCAAGGTTACAGATGCCCTAAAAGAATATGCAGAAAAAAGGGTGCGTAAGCTTGAAAAGTATTCCGCCGACTTTGTCGATGTCCAAGTGACAATGTCCGTGGAAAAAGAACGCCAAAGGGTTGAGATTACCGCCCCTCTCAACGGCTTTATTCTCAGGGGAGAAGAAGAAACCGAAGATATGTATTCCTCCATCGACCTCGTGATTGATAAGCTGGAAAGGCAAATGGAGAAGTACCGAAAAAGAATAGGTAAGAAAAGAGTTAAAACAGTTAAGGATTCTATAAGTTTTTTGCCTGAAGTGGAAGAAAGTGTTGTTGGACAGGATGATATTGTTAAAGTTAAGAAATTCCAAGTTAAACCCATGTCTGTGGATGAAGCCGTAATGCAAATGAATCTTATTGGACATAGTTTCTTTGTTTTTATGAATCATGAAACAGAGCAAATGAATGTGGTTTATAAACGAAAACATGGAGGATATGGTTTGCTAGAACCTGATTTTTAATAGTTCTCTGTTAAAAAATAACTGAATAAGGTTGCTCAAAAGATGTCCTTTTAGGGCATCTTTTTTGAGTATACGCATCCCCTAATCTTTGAGGTGGAGAACTGCAACTTTAAATCTCTAAGGTTTACAGGTTGAACCAGTTCTAAGGTAATGCTAAAATTAAATGATAACAAAAAATAAATTAAGGGAAGTTTAGGGTATAAATAGTTGGTTTTGATTGGGGGAAGGTGGATTATATGGGTTTTATAAAAAAATTATTCGATAGTAATGCTCGAGATTTAAAAAAATACCGATCAAAAGTTGATTTAATCAATCAACTTGAGCCTGAAATAGAGAAACTGTCCGATAGCGCATTGGCTGCGAAAACGCAGGAATTTCGGGAAAGGCTTGCTGCTGGTGAAACACTGGATGATATTCTGGTAGAGGCTTTTGCAGTGGTCAGGGAAGCAGGCAAGAGGGTCCTGGGGCAAAGGCATTACGATGTTCAGCTCATCGGGGGTATGGTTCTTCATGACGGTAGGATTGCAGAAATGAAGACCGGGGAAGGAAAGACCTTAGTAGCAACATTGCCGTCTTATTTAAATGCCTTATCCGGCCAGGGGGTTCATGTCGTAACCGTTAACGATTATCTGGCCAAACGGGATGCGGAATGGATGGGTCAGATTTATAATTTTTTAGGCCTCTCTGTAGGTTTAATTGTCCACGGGCTTAGCCATGAGGAGCGGAGAAAAAGTTATAGCGCAGACATAACTTACGGAACGAATAACGAATTCGGGTTTGATTACTTAAGAGATAATATGGCTGTAAGCCCCGAGGCTCTCGTTCAACGAGAACTTAACTATGCCATTGTGGACGAAGTAGACTCCATCCTTATTGATGAGGCTAGAACCCCGTTAATAATTTCGGGTGAGGCAGATAAACCGACTGAGCTTTATTACCGGGTCTCTAAAATCATCCCCCGCTTAAAAAGAGAAGAAGACTATAATGTTAACGAAAAAGAAAAGATTGTTACTCTGACTGAAAAGGGAATTTCCAGAGTAGAGACAATGCTCGGTGTAGATAATTTATTCGATGATTTTCATAACGAACTTGCCCACCATGTTAACCAGGCTTTAAAAGCCCACACCCTGTTTAAAAAGGACCGGGATTATGTGGTTAAAGATGGACAGGTGATTATTGTTGATGAGTTTACCGGGCGTTTAATGTTTGGGCGCCGTTATAGCGAAGGTCTGCACCAAGCTATTGAGGCCAAGGAAAGAGTAAAGATCGAAAGAGAATCCCAGACTCTGGCCACGATTACTTTTCAAAACTATTTCCGGATGTACAAGAAATTAAGCGGAATGACAGGAACAGCTAAAACCGAGGAACAGGAATTTATCAATATTTATGGCTTAGATGTTGTTGAGATCCCTACCAACTTGCCAATGATCAGAAAAGATTTACCTGATGTTGTTTATCGGACAGAGCAGGGGAAATTTAATGCCGTCGTTAGGGATATTGAAGAGAGATACGCTAAGAAACAACCGGTATTGGTGGGTACCATTTCTATAGAAAAATCAGAAATCTTAAGTGAAATGCTCAAAAAAAATGGAATCCCTCACCAAGTTCTCAATGCTAAATATCACGAATTAGAAGCCCAAATCGTTAGCCAGGCCGGGCAGCCTGGCGCTGTAACAATCGCTACAAATATGGCCGGAAGGGGAACGGATATTGTCCTTGGTCCGGGAGTGAAAGAGCTGGGCGGTTTGCATATTATTGGGACGGAAAGACATGAATCACGAAGAATAGACAATCAACTTCGGGGGCGCTCTGGACGCCAAGGAGATCCGGGTTCTTCCCAGTTCTATATTTCCCTGGAAGACGATCTAATGAGACTTTTTGGGGGGGATAATCTAGCTGGTCTAATGGATAAACTGGGTATGGATGACAGTGCCCCAGTTGAGTCTAAAATTGTCAGCAGAAGCATTGAAAGCGCCCAAAGGAGAGTAGAGGGCAGGAACTTCGAGATTAGGAAACATGTTCTTAACTACGACGATGTTATGAATCAGCAACGGTCGATTATATACTCTCAAAGGCGATCAGTGCTTGTCGGGGAGAACTTAAAGGATCAAATTCTAGAGATGGTTAAAAGCGTAATCGAGGACCTTATTGAACGTTACAGTGCCGAAAGTCCCTATCCAGAGGAGTGGGATCATTTAAGTTTTCTCGATTATGTTGAAAAAGTTATAGTCCCGAATCACAATATTCCACCAACCCAGATTGCGAACTTATCTAAGGAGGAAGTCGAAGAATTATTGTTAGAAAAAGCAGTGGAATGCTATGAGAAAAGGGAAGAGCAATTTGGGGCAGAACTCATGCGGGAGATCGAGCGAGCGGTTGTGTTACAAGTTGTAGACACTTGCTGGAAGGATCACCTGGACGCTATGGACAGCTTGCGGGAAGGAATTGGCCTTCGGGCTTACGGACAAAAGGATCCCCTCATCGAATACCGAAACGAAGCTTTTGATATGTTCCAGGGCATGATTGAGCTCATCCGGGAAAATATCGTGACCTATATTATGCGGGTCACGCCTCAGATTACGATGATAAAACCCGAACAACCACAAAAGGTTAAAGAAAATCGCTATGAGGAGGAGGCCCCGGCCAAGACTCCGCGACGGAGAGGGGAACAGGTCGGACGCAATGCTCCTTGTCCCTGTGGAAGCGGTAAAAAATATAAAAAGTGTTGTGGAGCCAGTGCCTAGCAAGATAAGTTTAACTTAGGGAGAGAAATAGCAAGGAGTGATTTAATGTTTACAGATTGGAAAAAAGAGATTGAAAATCAAAAAAAGAGCTTGGCGGATTTGAGGGTTTCTCTTTGACCTCGATAGGCGGCAGTGTAGAATTGAAGAGTTGGAAACTGAAATCAACCGTCCCGATTTTTGGGAGCACCCTACCGTTGCCCATAAAATCTTACGAGAGTTAACGGATCTTAAAGGAAAAATCCAGGTCTACCTTGATTTAAAACAGGAAATAGAGGATGCGGAAACCCTATGGGAACTAGCCAGGGAAGAGGATGATGAATCCCTGGAAACCGAGATAAAAAAGATAGTATCCAGGCTTGAAAAAAAAATCGGTGAACTAGAGTTAGAAGTACTATTAAACGGTTCCTATGACCGAAACAGTGCAATCCTAACCTTGCACTCTGGAGCCGGAGGTACTGAGGCTCAGGATTGGGTTCAAATGCTCTATAGAATGTATGTGCGTTGGGGAGAACGGCGCGGCTTTAAAGTAGAAACTTTGGATTTGTTACCGGGCGATGAGGCCGGCATTAAAAGCGTTACCTTCTCTCTAGTCGGGGAATATGCTTACGGTTACGCCAAATGTGAAAAAGGAGTGCATCGTCTGGTGAGAATCTCGCCCTTTGATTCATCTGGGCGGCGGCATACCTCCTTTGCTTCTTTGGATGTAATTCCTGAGGTCAGTGAGGACCCGGAAATTACAATTGAGCCGGAGGATTTAAAAATTGATACTTATCGTTCGGGAGGGGCTGGAGGACAGCATGTCAATAAAACGGACTCCGCTGTAAGGATCACTCATTTGCCGACCGGAATCATTGTTCAGTGCCAAAGTGAAAGGTCTCAAACTCAAAATAAGGCTCATTGTTTGCGGATCCTGCAAGCTAGGCTCCTGGAATTAAAACGTAAACAGCAGGAACAAGAGCTGTCCGAGATTCGTGGGGAACAAAACGAAATTGCTTGGGGGAGCCAGATTAGATCTTATGTGTTTCATCCCTATAGTTTGGTAAAGGATCATAGAACAAATTTGGAGACCGGAAATGTTAATGCGGTGATGGACGGAGAAATTGACCAATTTATCTATGCTTGGCTCCAGCAAAATGCTGGCCAAGCTGATCAATAACCGGTAAAAGGAAGGTATTGCGATGACGGATTTGCAAAAAATAGCCGATGGAATCCGAGAGGATATTATTAATATGCTTTTAGAAGCCAAATCAGGGCATCCTGGGGGGAGTCTCTCCGCAGCCGATATTCTGGCGGTGCTCTATTTCTCTCATTTGAGAATTGATCCCGAGAATCCCAGTTGGCCGGAGCGGGACCGTTTTGTCTTAAGCAAAGGACACGCTGCGCCGGCGCTTTATGCGGCGTTGGCTAGAAGAGGCTTCTTTCCGCGCCAAGAATTATCTAAATTGAGAAAGGTCGGTCATTTTTTACAGGGACATCCGGATATGAGAAAGGTACCCGGAGTGGATATGTCGACCGGTTCCTTGGGACATGGCATTTCGGCAGCGGCTGGGATGGCCTTAGCCGGAAAAATTGACAAGCGATCTTATCGGGTTTATTGCCTATTGGGGGACGGTGAGGTTGCAGAGGGTCTTGTATGGGAGGCGGCCATGGCGGCTGCTCATTTTAAACTAGATAATTTAACGGCGATTCTCGATTATAACGGCTTGCAAATTGACGGTTGGAATGAGGAAGTCATGAATTCGGAACCTTTAGCAGATAAATGGGTCGCTTTTGGCTGGCATGTTTTACAGGTTGATGGGCATGATCATGGCCAGTTAAAAGAGTCTTTAGAACAGGCTAAAAACTTCAAAGGTCAACCTACAATTCTGATCGCCAAAACTATTAAAGGGAAGGGCGTTTCCTTTATGGAAAATGAAGTTGACTGGCATGGTAATGCTCCAAATGCTGAGCAGGCTGCAAGAGCTCTAGCGGAATTGAAAGGTGGGAAATAAGTGCTCAGGATTAATTGGGAGACAGTAAAAAAAGTTGCTACTAGAGATGCTTATGGACAAACTTTGGTCGAGCTTGGACGCGATAAAGATGATCTGGTCGTGTTGGATGCTGATCTGTCTAAATCAACTAAGACCGCCGGATTTGCAAAGGCTTTTCCGGAAAGATTCTTTAACTTAGGAATTGCGGAACAAAACCTGCTCGGGTTTTCCGCTGGTTTAGCAGCAGCCGGCAAGACTCCCTTTGCCAGCACTTTTGCTGTTTTTGCAACCGGTCGTGCTTTTGAGCAAATTCGCAATTCTATTGCTTATCCGAGGTTAAATGTTAAAATTGCCGCCACTCATGCGGGCCTGACCGTCGGCGAAGACGGGGCTTCCCACCAGGCCATTGAAGATCTGGCCTTAATGAGGGCCTTACCTCAGATGACAGTCTTGGTACCCGCTGATGCCAAGGAGACCGAGCAGGTTATCCGGACCGCTGCTGAGTATTATGGACCTGTCTATATCCGAATGGGTAGGTCCGCTGTACCCGTGCTGTTCGATTCCAATTACCGGTTTGAGATTGGTAAAGCCAATATTTTGCGGGAAGGGGAGGACGTTACAATTTTGGCTCTTGGTTTAATGGTTGCGGAAGCTTTAAAAGCGGCTGAGACCTTAGAAGAGCGGGGGATTCAAGCGGCGGTAATTAATTGCGCCTCTCTTAAGCCGTTGGATAAGGAAACTATTTTATCTTTTGCTAAAAAAACAAGAGCGATGGTAACGGCCGAGGAACATAGTATTATCGGTGGTTTGGGCAGTGCGGTGGCTGAATTATTAGGGGAGAATTTCCCTACCCCTTTGTATCGAATTGGGATTAGGGATACTTTTGGGGAATCGGGTCGGCCGGAGGAATTACTTCTTAAGTACGGGCTTACCGCCGCGGATATAGTCCAAGGGGTAGAAAAAGTACTGGCAAGTAAAAAAGAATATTTTTAAATACCGCTGGTAATATATTTTTAAAAAAGAAAAAGAGGTCTAACAAAAATTAATGTTAGACCTTCTGTTATTTTCTGCTTAACTTTTTTTATTTAGTTAAATGGCAAATACCAACGGCTCTTTCAACGTCCAAAACAAAAGCAATACCGCGGTGGGGTTTCTCCAGCTCTACAGCTTCAACTATAGCAGAAAGTATTTTCTCGGTTTGCTCTGCCTTTACTAAAGTGAGGACAATTTCTTTTTCCGGTTCAATATTTAAACCGAAAAGTTTAATATTCTCATGGATGCCGGTTCCTCGACCTCGGATTATAGTGCCTCCTTCAGCACCAGCCGCCTTAGAGGCTTCCACGACCTCCTCAGAAAAACCCCATTCTACAATAGTAACAATCAATTCAAATTTTCCAGGACAATCCTTCATTGTCACCCTCCAAATAGATATTAGCTTTTAAAAGCAAAGAGATGCGCCAATCCCGCCAGACTGTTTATTCGGAGAACAAAAGCAATACCTTTCCCAGGTTTATCTAGTTCGGTTATTTCAGTGATGATTTCTAAAGCTCTATCAACATTTTCCGCTTTAACTAAGGAAAAAACTACTTCTTTCTCTGGCTCATAATCGATACCAAAGATTCGCTGGAAGGTTTTTGCGTTGGCGGTTCCTTTTCCTAATAATATTGTCCCTCCCCCGATATTAGCCTTTTTAGTAGCGGCTACTAATTTACTAGCCACACCTTTTTTGACAATAGTGACAATAAGTCGATAGTTATCACCTGTAAAGGAGGAAATTGTACTCATTTATTCTGTTCTTGCTCCTTTCTCGTATACAAGAAACCCAGTAATAAAACCGCCAGGACAGGGGTTAAGTAAACTAACGCAACCGTGCCAAACCCATCGATTAAGGGATCTCTATTTTCTAAAACCTTAGCTAACCCTACTGTAATAGAGAGAATAAAGGTCACTGTCATCGGCCCGGTTGCTACTCCGCCGGAATCAAAAGCCATGGCAATAAATTTGGGGTCGGCATAGCGGCTTAGAATGAATGCTACCACATATCCAGGCAAAATGAAATACCATAAAGGAATACCGAGCAAAATTTTTGCCATAGCCAGAGCAACGGAGGCCGCGACCCCAATACAGAGAGTGAATAGCAGAATTGTTTTATTGATAGCCCCCCCGGAAACCCGTTCGATCTCATCTGTTAGGACTCGTACAGTTGGTTCAGCCATAACGGTGACAAACCCAAGAATAAAACCGATGGGGATAACAATCCAATTGTTAACCAAAGAGCCTAAACTAATTCCTATCTTTTCCCCGATGGGGATGAAACCGACATTTACTCCTTGCAAGAAGAGCACTAACCCTATAAAACCGATTATAAATCCTTTAGCTAATCTTCGAAGTCTTCTAACGGGAAGCCTTAATAAAAAGACCTGAGCTAATAAAAAAATAATTAACACCGGAGTCAAAGCGAGGCTTACATCTTTAACGGTTGAGATAAAACCTTCGAAAAGCGCTGCCAACATTAAAAAATCACCCCTAATAAAGAAACTGCGATAATTGGACCGATGCAAGCCAGGGCAACTAAACCGAAACTATCGTCTTCAGAGACTTTGCTCCTGATAGTTGAGGCGACTCCAATGCCCACTGCCAAGACGAAGGGAACGGTCATGGGGCCGGTAATTACTCCTCCGGAATCAAGGGCAACAGCCAAATATTCTGGCGAAACAAATAGGGTAATAATGAAAATTATTCCATAACCGGGTAAAAGCAGATATAATAGAGGGATTTCCAGGAAAATCCTTAACAATCCCAGCAAAACTGAAATTCCAACCCCTAGGGCAACGGAGAAAATTAAAATAGTTTTTCCGATCTGTCCCCCGGAAGTAAGGCTTACTTGAGAAGCTAAAACCTGGATATGGGGTTCAGCAATAGTTATTACAAAACCTAGAGTAAATCCAAAAATTAAGACAAGAGACATCCTTCCCTTGGTAACTATTTTGGAGCCCATCATTTCTCCCATGGGGACAAAGGCGGTTTGAACTCCAAGCAGAAAGAAAATTAAGCCCAGCATCACCATAATTGAGCCGCCGATAAACTGTCCAAAAATATCCCAAGGGAGTTTAATAATTGTAAATTGTAAAATAGTGACAACAAACACAACAGGGAGTATCGCTGTTAGGACCTCGATGGTTGTTTCTTTAATATTCAATAACTTACCGAACCTCCTTTAATGTTATATTTTTTCCACAACTCTTTTCTTTCGAGTCGGATTATTTAAAAATATTATAACATAAAAGGTATTGCAGGAAAAAGAAGCCTCCGAATAGTGAATAAAGGTGTGGAAAAACAATGCTTAAGGGGGAGGCAAACGGAAATATATAATTTTTCTAGTTATTTCAAACAGGAAATCACAGCATTTTGTCGAAGAGTAAGAAAGATAAGAACGGAGTCAAGATAAAAAACTCTGTACTATTCGTCTGCACCTAGGAGGACAGCATGATTAAATTAAGGAATGTATCTAAAATTTATCCCAATGGTGCTAGAGCACTATTTAATGTTAATTTGGAAATTGCCAAAGGAGAATTTGTTTTTCTTGTTGGGCCCAGCGGTGCTGGTAAATCCACTTTAATAAAACTTCTCTATAAAGAAGAAATTCCCACCCGGGGACAGGTTTTTATCGAAAACATCAATTTAGTCAGAATTAAAGATCATCAAGTACCTTTAATCCGCAGAAAAATCGGCGTGGTTTTTCAGGATTTTAAATTGCTAGCTAATAAGACAGTTTATGAAAATGTTGCTTTTGCCCAACATGTTATTGGGAAAAATAAAAAGGAAATAAAAGAAAACACTTTAAACATTTTAAAAGTGGTGGGTTTGAGCGGGAAAGAAAAATGTTTCCCGGAGGAATTATCCGGCGGGGAGCAACAAAGGGTATGTATCGCTCGCGCTCTTGTCAACAATCCCAGCCTTTTAGTGGCTGATGAGCCCACAGGCAACTTAGATCCTGACACAGCCTGGGAGATAATGGAGCTTTTGAATATAATTAATGAGTTTGGAACCACTGTTATTATGGCCACCCATGCCAAATATATCGTGGAACAGATGAATAAAAGGGTTGTACGAGTTGAAGCGGGGAGAATTACGGAGGACAGGCAAGAGGGGGCATTCAGCGTTGGCTCTTAACTCTTTTAAATACATTTTTTCTCAAGCTTTTCTTTCCCTAAAGAGAAACATCTGGCTAACCTTAGCTTCTGTCCTGACGGTAATGATCTCTCTAACCTTGCTGGGAAGCTCGATTCTTTTTTTGGCTAACACGACAAATATTGCTTCCACATTTGAATCTCAGGTTGAAATAGCAGTTTTTTTAGATGACAGTTTGAATGAAGAACAAACAAATCAGATTCAAAACAGAATAAAAAACCTCGCAGGTATTCAACAGGTGACCCTCACCCCCAAAGAACAGGCTATCCGGGAATTCCAGGAATCAATGGACACCGAATCTCTGTTAGAGGATTTGGGAGGCATTAATCCCTTCCCTGATAAAATTACGATAGTGGCCACTGATCCGCAGTTGGTAGAGGACATTGTTTTTCAGGTTAACCAAATTGAGGGTGTGGACAAAGTCCGCTACGGTCAAGGTTTTCTTGAAAAATTACTTGTCTTTACCCACTGGTTACGTTGGATAGGCATTGGGGTGGTAGCGGCCTTTACCTTTGCCTCTTTACTCTTAATAGTTTTAAATATCAAAACCAATGTTAACTATCGGGAAAAAGAGATCCAGATTATGAGGTTAGTAGGGGCCAGTAATGCCTTTATCCGCGGGCCGTTTATAATTGAAGGGGTGATAATCGGCTTGCTCGGGGCTTTTCTTGCCATGTTGATTGTCTCCGTTTCGTATAGTTGGTTAATGCAATACATAATGACTTCCCTAACTTTTATACCCATCGTTGCCAGTCAACAGTTTCTCTTGCTAGTCCTTCTTATCATGTTGGCAGGCGGGGTTATTATGGGAGGTTTGGCCAGTGTTTTTTCTTTAAGAAAGTTTTTGCATTTCTAAAATAGGTCAGTTAAAGGTTACATAGGGAGGTAGAGATGGAGAAATTGTCTAAATTGAAAATAGGGGTCGTAACGGGCCTTTTAATGATTTGTTTAGCTTTTCCCGTCGCCGGGGATGATCTTTCCGATGCTCTCAAGCGTCAACGGGAGATTGATCAACAACGGAGCAGAGCTGCAAACAACCTAAAAAATTTGACCATTAAGGCAGAGCAGATGGAAATGCAAATCCGAACTCTGACTAGGGAAATACAAGAAGCGGAGAAAAATTTGGCTGCGAGGGAACAGGCCTATATCCAATCGAGGCAAAATGTGGCCCGAATTCAAAAAGAAGTAGACATGAAGCAAAAGGAATTGGAAGATAGACAAAACTCTTTGCGAAAAAGGGTCCGCACTATTTATGAAGAAGGTCAGATGAGTTATTTAGAAGTGCTTTTTCAATCCGTGAGCATTTCGGATTTCATTTCCCGGGTGGAGTATTTAGGATGTTTAGTGGCCAATGACCAGAATATTTTAGAGGGAATTCGAGTTCAAAAACAAGAATTGCTGGAAAAAAGAGAGCAATTGGTTAAAGAAATGGAAGAGGCAAAGAGACTTCAGGAACTGGCTGAAGCCGCCAAAAAGGTTTTAGACAGCAAGAGGGCGGAGAAAGAAGCGGCACTGGCTGCCAACAAGAAGGATCAGGACGATTTACTCATCCAAATCCAAAAATTAGAAAAGGACTCCAAGGCTCTAGAATCTAAAATACGAGAATTGCAAAGTAAAAATCCCGGCGGGGTTGTGGGGGCGATCAGTGCTTGGCCAACCCCAGGATATTGGTATATTACAAGTCCTTACGGTTATCGGATTCATCCTATAACTAAGGTAAAGTCTCTGCATACGGGCGTTGATATTGGTGCTCCCTACGGGGCGAGAATAAATGCTGCTGGGGACGGAACTGTGATCTTTGCTGGGTGGTACGGTGCTTACGGCAATACGGTGATTGTTGACCACGGCAACGGGTTTTCCACTTTATACGGACATATGTCTTCCATAGCGGTTTCAACAGGACAAGTGGTTAAAGCCGGCCAAAAGGTGGGTAATGTAGGCTCGACAGGTTGGAGCACCGGGCCCCATCTACATTTCGAGGTCCGTAAAAACGGAACTCCAACAAACCCCATGGCGTATTTCTAAGATCTGATTGACATATAATAAAAACACAGGACAGCCATTTGCTGGGAGGAGCGCAGATTGTCAAATTACGTGAATTGGAAAAAAGCATTTAAACAGGCTGCAGCGGTCGGACTGATCCTTTGTTTGGGTTTGATTATCCTGATCGGCGGATTTATTGTTGTCAACTATGATAATCTTGGCCGCTTGGTGCGGGTGGTCTATCTCGTTAATAGTCAACACCTTGAAGACCCTCCTCTGAGCAAATTGGTGGACGGCGCAATCGAGGGTATAGTAAGTTCCCTCGACACCTACTCTTCCTTTCAGGACGCTGAAGAGAATAAGGCCTTATTGGAGTCACTCCAGGGCTCCTTAGGCGGAATAGGAGTTTATTTAAGCGTTGCTGATCCCCAGAAATTAGTTATCAGAAGCCCGATCAAAGGCTCGCCTGCCGACCGGGCCGGGCTCGAAGCCGGGGATATAATTTTAAAGATTGATGGTATTGATGTGTCAACCATGACTCAGCAGAAGGCTGTCTCCATTTTGCGCGGGGAACCGGGTACCAAAGTGACAGTCGGTATTTACCGCCCGCGAACAGGAAAAGATTTTTCTGTAAACTTAATCCGAGAAAAGATCAGTGTTCCAACCGTACAAGTTCAGGCTTTGCCGGGAAGAGAGGATATTGCATTAATTGACATTTCTAACTTCAGCCAGAATACTGGCGAAGAGTTGGAAAGGGAATTCTCAAAAATGGACTGGGACTCATACAAAGGCTTCATTATTGACCTCCGCTATAATTGTGGGGGAGAAGTAAATGCTTCTATTAAGGTTGCAAGTCTACTTGTTCCTCAAGGGGACATTGTCCATGTTGTGGATAAAAAAGGCAGAATAGAGACAAAAAAATCCACAGCCCAGTACATTAACAAACCCTTTGTTATCCTGATTAACGAATATACTGCCTCGGCGGCGGAAATTGTCTCCGGAGCAGTAAAGGATTATGGAAGTGGCGACTTGGTCGGCGTTAAGACTTTTGGTAAGGGTGTGGTTCAGACCCTATTTCCTTTAGATAACAATACCAGTGTTAAATTAACCACGGATAAATATCTGACTCCCTTAAAAAATGATATTCACCAGAAAGGGATAGAACCGGATGTGGAGGTCCATCTTAAGGAAGGAGAAAAACCAACCATCTTACCTGAGGATACAAATTTCGATAGCCAACTGACCAAGGCGATAGAGGTGCTAACGGAAAAAATAAAGGGACGGTGAGGCAAAATCACCGTCCTTTTGGTTTTGGTTACCATAACCTTTGTTGGCTCCTACAATATCATTGGCTGTTGGAGGGGAGACGGGGTTAAGCCCCGCAGCTACGGTTTAGATTTTAGCTAAACCTTGCTCCAGATCGGCCAGAATATCGTCTATATGTTCCAGACCGACAGAAATTCTGATTAGTCCTGGGGTTATTCCGGCTCCCACAAGTTGTTCGTCTGTTAATTGGCGATGGGTTGAACTTGCTGGGTGCAACACACAGGTCCGAATATCAGCAACGTGGACAACATTGGAGGCTAGTTCCAGACTATCCATAAACTTAATCGCCGCCTCGCGGCCTCCTTTCATGGAAAAGGAGATAACCCCGCTGCACCCCCGCGGTAAATATTTTTGGGCCAGGATTCGATAGGGATTTCCTTCTAAAGTGGGATAGTTGACAAGTTCTATTTTTTTAGAAGAGTTTAAAAAAGCGGCCACTTTTTCAGCATTTTGGCAATGCCTTTCCATTCTTAAAGGTAAGGTTTCCAAACCTAAGTTTAATAAGAAGGCTGTATGGGCAGCAGGGTAAACACCTAAGTCCCGCATCATTTGGACCCGGGCTTTGGTGATATAGGCGGCGTGGCCAAAATCTTTAGTATAAACAATGCCGTGGTAGGATTCATCAGGTTCTGTAAATTCTGGAAATTTACCACAAGACCAATCAAAGTTTCCGCTATCTACAATTACGCCCCCCACTTGAATGGCGTGGCCGTCCAGATATTTTGTAGTGGAATGGACAACGATATCAGCCCCGTATTCGAAAGGACGGCACAGAACCGGGGTAGCAAAGGTGTTATCCACTATAAGTGGCACACCGTTTTTGTGAGCAAGGGCAGCAAATTTTTCGATATCCAGAACGCTGAGGGCTGGATTGGCTATGGTCTCCCCAAAAACTGCTTTAGTATTTGGTCTGAATTCTTTTTGGATTTCTGCTTCAGAAGCATCTTGATCGACATAAGTACATTCAATA
Source organism: Desulfitobacteriia bacterium (assembly GCA_050943335.1). Lineage (GTDB taxonomy): Bacteria > Bacillota > Desulfitobacteriia > Desulfitobacteriales > Syntrophobotulaceae > JBMNOZ01. The sequence goes on from JBMNOZ010000011.1 coordinate 32,558, forward strand.
CCGAACTTCTTCATAGTGACAGAGAAGAGATTGACTGTTCCCCCATAAATTTTAGAAGCGCTGATAAAATGATCCCCGGCTTTTAAAATATTTAAAAGGCTGATTAAACAAGCTGCTTGACCGGAGGAGGTGCAAAGAGCACCTATTCCCCCCTCTAAAGCAGCGATTTTCTTTTCCACAGCTTCTACTGTCGGGTTAGAAAGGCGGGAATAAAAATGCCCACTTGCTGTAAGGTCAAACAATTCCCCAATATGTTCTGTAGAATCGTAAGTGAAAGTAGTGCTTTGGTAAATAGGTAAAACCCTAGGTTCCCCGTTTCGGGGGTGGTACCCCTCATGCAAACACTTGGTTTCAATTTTCATGCTTCTTCCCTCCGTCATTTGCTTGATAGTATCTTGAAAAGGACATCCAATCAAGGATTCAGAGTATATGCTTCTCTGTTTGCTTTAAAAAACAGTATACCATTCTTTAAAGCAAAAAAACATGAACCTTGAAATTGTTCGGGCATAAAATAGATCACAAGCAATCTTTAACAGGGAGGAATCACAGTGAAGAATACGGCCGGAGTTAGACATTATTTTGTGGAAGCATTTACCCCCAGCGGTTACATATCAATGTTGCAGGAATTATTCGAAGAACTTAAATACATATATATTATTACAGGGGGGCCGGGAAGCGGCAAAGCAACGATGATCAAGCTTATCGGGGTGCAATTGCTTGATCGGGGCTATGATGTGGATTACATTCGTTCTTTGCGAGAACCTGACTCCGTTGCCGGGCTTTATTTGCCCAAACAAAGGTTAGGTTTGATCGATGAAGAAGAATTCGAGCCCTTAGTCATAACAAAAAAAGAGGGGTTTAAAAGGATCAATCTAGAACTGTTTTGCGATCCTAAAAGATTGCAAGAATATGAAAATAGAATTAATAAACTTTCCAAAGATATCGCGATTATTGAACAGGAAATAATTGAGCAATTACAAGAGGATTATCCACTGGAGAATAAAACCGAAAAAGTTTTTCTTTCTCTGAAAGCTTTACTAGATACACAGGTAGACGATATACCTGCCGAACGGAATAAAGTAGCGGAGGTCTTATCTAAGGTGAAAAAGGACTGTCTCTCCTATTATTTCTTGCATGCTCTGCAACCAGGGGGATGGCTTAACCTTGCTCCAGGTTTTATTGGTGACTATGATCGGATTTGCTTAGAGGAAGGAGATACTTCCTCAAATCTCCTTCTTGACATTCTGCAGGAGGTCCGTCATTTGGGGCAAGTTATAGAAATTATTATCAGTCCGCTTCAGCCTCATGGTATTTTGGGTCTTGTTTTTCCGGAGAAAAAATTGACGGTCTGGAAAGGGAACCCATGCAATATTGAGGAACAAGGGTTTAAAAAGCAACACAGCCCGAAGATGCAGGCGATCTTGGAAAAATATAAAACCCTACGCGCAGATCTCAAAAATCTATGGAATGATACTGTTAATTTCCGCCAATTAGACGAGCTGCGGAATCAAATTTTGAGCAGTATTTTGTCCGATCTCCAGGAACATTTTGACTAGCCTAAGAGGGAGTATAAAGAAAAAGGATTTTCCAGCTTTCCCCGGAATGTAATTAAAACAATTAATGATATAATAAAAAGGATACTTTTTTTGCCAGAATAATGGTAAGTATCCTAATTTTTTGCTCGCTCGTTTAGGAAGGAAGAAGATAAATGGAATTTCGTTTACATGCTCCCTATAAATTATCCGGGGATCAGCCTGAAGCGGTGGAAACGTTGACTCGTGGGGTTTTAAAGGGTAAAAAACATCAAACACTTTTGGGAGTAACGGGATCCGGCAAAACTTTTACTATGGCCAACATTATTGAGAGGGTTCAAAAACCGACTTTAGTCCTGGCTCATAATAAGACTTTAGCAGGTCAACTATACTGTGAATTCAAAGAATTTTTCCCGGAAAACGCCGTGGAATATTTTGTAAGTTATTATGATTACTATCAACCCGAAGCTTATGTGCCCCACAGTGATACCTATATAGAAAAAGATGCTTCTATAAACGAGGAAATTGAGAAACTCAGGCATTCAGCGACGGCCGCGCTATTTGAAAGAAAAGATGTTATTATTGTCGCCAGTGTTTCCTGTATTTACGGAATGGGTTCCCCGGATGAATATAGGGATATGGTTTTATCCTTAAGACAGGGACAGGAAATAGAACGAAACCAAATTTTACGCAAACTGGTGGATATCCAGTATGATCGTAATGACTTTGCTTTTTTGCGCGGAACATTTAGGGTCCGAGGGGATGTGGTGGAGATTTGTCCGGCTGCCTCCAGTGAAAAAGCAATTCGCGTAGAGATGTTTGGGGATGAGATTGAACATCTTTACGAGGTAAATATTTTGACCGGAGAGATTTTGGGAGAGCGGAAACATGTCTCGATTTTTCCAAACTCTCATTACGTCACCGAAAAGGAAAAATTAATGCTCGCTATCGAAAACATTGAAGCCGAGCTCGAACTTCAATTAAAATATCTTCGGGAACAGGGTAAGCTTTTGGAAGCTCAACGTTTGGAACAAAGAACTCGTTACGATTTGGAAATGCTAAGAGAAATGGGTTTTTGTAATGGGATTGAGAATTATTCCCGCCATCTGACTTTTAGGAAACCGGGAGAGACCCCTTATACTTTGCTACATTTCTTTCCGCGGGACTTTCTGATGTTTATTGATGAATCCCATCAAACTCTTCCTCAAGTAAGAGGGATGTACGAGGGGGATCGGTCACGAAAGACGACTTTGGTAGAGCACGGTTTCCGTTTGCCCTCTGCCCTAGACAACAGACCCTTGAAATTTTCGGAGTTTGAACTTCTTACCCCTCAAAAGATCTACGTCAGTGCAACGCCCGGCCCTTACGAATTAGAGCATTGTTCCGAAGTTGTGGAGCAAATTATTCGTCCTACAGGCCTGCTTGATCCGGAGGTTATTGTTAAACCTTCCAAAGGCCAGATTGACGATTTAATTGCCCAGATTAAGATTCGGGTCGCTAGGGAGGAAAGAGTGCTCGTTACAACTTTAACCAAAAGGATGGCCGAAGATTTAACAGATTATTTGAAACAAATAAATCTTAAGATTCGCTATCTTCACTCCGATATTACAACCTTGGAAAGATTGGAGATCTTAAGGGAGTTGCGGCTTGGGGATATTGACGTTATTGTAGGCATCAATCTTTTAAGGGAAGGTTTGGATCTCCCTGAGGTCTCGTTAGTGGCCATCTTAGACGCCGACAAAGAAGGATTCTTGCGCTCGGAACGTTCTCTTATCCAAATTATAGGGAGAGCGGCCCGTAATGTAAACGGACAGGTAATTATGTACGCGGATAACACGACTGATTCCATGAAAGTGGCTATTGAAGAGACTAATCGTCGGCGTGCAATCCAGATGGCTTTTAATGAAAAACACGGAATTACTCCGCAAACAATACGAAAAGAAATCTATCAGGTTCCGGAAGCAACCATGGTCGCCGAAAAGCAGATAGCGTATGGTGCCAGGAAAGGGGAACTTTCGGCAGAGGAAAAAGAGAACTTTATCAAGACTTTGGAAAAAGAAATGCTGTCTGCGGCCAAGCACCTTGATTTTGAGAGAGCAGCGGAACTGCGCGATATCCTGATCGAGCTTAAGGGTGGGAGTTTGACAAAAGGCAAGAAAAAAGAAAGCCAAACTATAAAGGCCAAGAAAAAATCGGGAAGAAACCAAGGAAAAAAACAAAGGCTAAGAAATAGTGTATCATAACGTATTTAAGATGCTGATTTTTAGGCGGTGGTAGAAATGAGTCAGGAATTTATTAAGGTTCGAGGAGCGCGAGTGCACAACCTTAAAAATATAGATGTTGATATTCCCAGGAATAAGTTGGTTGTTATTACAGGGCTTTCGGGTTCGGGGAAATCCTCCTTAGCCTTTGACACAATTTACGCTGAGGGGCAAAGACGTTATGTAGAATCCCTTTCAGCCTATGCCCGCCAATTTTTGGGGCAGATGGACAAGCCGGATGTGGACTATATTGAGGGCCTTTCCCCGGCAATCTCAATCGATCAAAGAACTACAAGCCGCAACCCCCGCTCTACAGTAGGGACAGTTACTGAGATCTACGATTACCTGAGACTGCTATATGCCCGAATTGGGCGCCCCCACTGTCCCAAGTGCGGTCAAGAGATAAGTCAGCAAACAGTCCAGCAAATGGTGGACCAGTTGTTGAATTATCCGGAAAAAACTCGTCTTCAGATTCTCGCTCCCGTAGTTCGAGGGAAAAAAGGGACTCATGTTAAAACACTGGAACAGATAAGAAAAAACGGCTATGTGCGAGTGAGGGTAGACGGGGAAATCAGGGACTTAAGTGAAGAGATCGAATTGGAGAAAAACAAAAAGCATTCCATTGAAGTAGTAGTGGATAGAATTGCCCTGAAAGCGAACAGTGCGGCTCGCTTGGCCGATTCGTTGGAGATAGCGTTACAATTGGCCGGGGGGACGGTTTTAGTCGATATAATTGGGCAGGAAGAGCTGCTTTTTAGTGAAAATTTTGCCTGCCCGGATTGCGGTATCGGGATCGAAGAACTTACCCCGCGCTTATTTTCTTTTAACAGTCCGTATGGAGCTTGCCCTGCTTGTACTGGCCTGGGGTCAAACTTAGAAGCGGATATTGATCTAATTATTCCGGACCGGTCAAAATCTCTAAATGAAGGGGCGATTGTCCCCTGGGCTAAATCAAACTCTTCTTACTACCCGGCCTTATTGAAAGGTTTGGCAGAAGAATTTAAATTTAGTTTGGACACTCCTGTGAAGGATTTAACCGCGGAGCAGTGGGAGGCCCTTGTCTATGGCTCTGACAGACCTATTAAATTTAAATATACTAATTACTTTGAAGCCCAAAGGTATTGGAAAGCTCCTTTTGAAGGCTTAATTCCCTATTTTAACCGGAGGCATAGAGAATCTACTTCGGATTATGTCCGAAAAGGAATTGAGAACTATATGACTGAAAAGACCTGTCCGATCTGCCAGGGAAAAAGATTGAGACCGGAAGCTTTAGCAGTGAAAGTTGCGGATCTATCTATTTACGATCTTACTAGGCTTACTGTTTCGGAAGCTTTGGACTTTTTTCAATCCCTGAGGTTAACGGACAAAGAAAGGTCCATTGCTCGCCAGGTTTTGAAGGAGATTCAGGAGCGGCTGGGTTTTCTTATTAATGTAGGTTTAAATTACTTAACTCAGGATAGAGCTTCCGGGACCCTTTCCGGCGGTGAGGCTCAGCGGATTAGGCTCGCTACCCAAATCGGTTCCAGCCTGACAGGAGTACTCTATGTTTTGGATGAGCCCAGTATCGGTTTACACCAGCGAGATAATAAAAGGTTGTTAGATACTTTGAAAAATCTCCGGAATCTTGGCAACACCTTGTTAGTGGTGGAGCATGATGAGGATACCATGCTAGCAGCCGATCATATTATTGATATCGGTCCCGGTGCCGGGGCCTTGGGTGGGGAAATTGTCGCTCAGGGAACAATAGAAGAAATAAAGAACTGTGCCCATTCCGTTACCGGTCAGTACCTAAGCGGCCGGCGGCGAATAGAAGTGCCTAGAATACGGCGCCAACCCAATGGCAATTGGTTGGAAGTTATCGGTGCGGCGCAGAATAATCTGAAAAATATTTCCGTTCGGATCCCCATGGGAGTCCTGACTTGCGTTACCGGAGTCTCAGGGTCGGGAAAAAGCACTCTGGTCAACGAAGTTCTGTATCGGGGTTTGCAAACCGAATTGCGAATCAGCAGTAAGGTTCGACCTGGGGCATACCGAGAAATCAAAGGGCTCCAATATTTAGACAAGGTTATCGATATCGACCAATCTCCGATCGGGAGAACACCTAGGTCTAATCCGGCTACTTATACGGGAGTCTTTGATTCTATTCGGGAGTTGTATTCGCAAACTCCAGAGGCTAAAGTTAGAGGCTACAAGCCGGGGCGCTTTAGTTTTAATGTTAAAGGAGGCCGTTGTGAAGCTTGCCGCGGGGATGGCATAATCAAAATAGAGATGCATTTTTTACCTGATGTTTATGTACCCTGCGAGGTGTGTCACGGTAAACGTTATAATCGGGAAACACTGGAGATCAATTTCAAGGGAAAAAACATTTCTCACGTTCTTGACATGACTGTTGATGAAGCCTTGGATTTTTTCGCTAAAATACCGGCCATTGCTAACAGATTGCAAACCATGAAAGACGTTGGCCTGGGATACATTAAACTTGGTCAGCCTGCAACCACCCTTTCCGGCGGGGAGGCGCAAAGGGTTAAGTTGGCTACGGAGCTTAGTCGCCGCAGTACGGGAAAAACCCTTTATATTCTTGATGAACCGACCACTGGTTTGCATGTTGCCGATGTGGACAAACTGTTGGCGGTTCTTCACCGTTTGGTGGAGGCCGGGAATTCTGTCTTGGTCATCGAACACAATTTAGATGTCATTAAGACCGCTGATTATATTATTGATCTCGGACCCGAGGGAGGAAGCGGGGGCGGTGAAGTTGTGGCCTGCGGCACGCCGGAAGAGGTGGCTGAAAATCCCTCCTCTTTTACCGGACGCTTCCTAAAAAGATACCTTCCTCCCAAAAAGGAATACTAGAACTCGCTGTAGAGACGCTCTATTGAATCTAATATTAATTCCCTTAATTTGGAATTGTATCTTCGGCACGGAATATTGTAAGCTTGGTGTGGACTTCTGAGGATAGATAGTATATATTACAAGGGTATAAGTATTTAAGGGTTTTGGAGTTTGAAAAATTGAAATAAAGATTAAGAAATGGAATGCGGAGGGGAACTGGATGAGAAAGAAAGTTACCATTCATACTTTACAGGACAAGATACGGGCCGGAGAAAAAATCACCATGCTAACTTGTTATGATTACCCGATGGCTCTGTTGGAAGAAAAGGCGGGTATCGATATAATTCTCTGCGGCGATTCTATGGCTATGACTGTCTATGGCCATGATACTACCTTGAAAATGACGATGGAGCCGATGTTGCTTCATGCCAAGGCGGTCCGCAAAGGTGCACCCACGGCTTTTTTAGTAGGGGATATGCCGTACATGTCCTACCAGGTCAGTAAAGAAGAGGCCATCCGTAATGCCGGGCGTTACATGGCTGAAGCGGATTGTGATGCGGTCAAGTTAGAAGGTGGAGCGAACATGGCTCCTATTGTTGAAGCTTTAGTGAAGGCTACAATTCCGGTCATGGGACATCTGGGACTGACCCCTCAATCTGTTGCTCAACTGGGAGGGTATAAATCCCAGGGAAGGGATTCGGAAGGGGCCTTAAAAATCATTGAAGACGCCAGAATTTTAGAAGAGGCAGGAATAAGCTTATTATTACTAGAAGCTGTGCCGCCTGAAATAGGAGCTATTATTACGGAAAGAGCCAAGATCCCTGTAATCGGGATTGGCGCTGGCCCGTATGTACACGGTCAACTGCTAATAGTCCATGACGCCCTAGGGTTCTTTGAGGCTTTTACACCTAAATTCGTAAAAAAATACTTAGACTTAAACACCTCTATCTTGCAAGCCCTTGAAGAGTATAAAAAAGAAGTTGAAAATGGCCAGTTCCCTCAACCGGAACATTGCTATAAACTTAAACCCGGGGAAATCGATAAAATACGGGAACGGTTAAAATAAAGGCTAAGGATATTGGATAAAATTAGGGTCTTAAGAACCGGATTTTCGGTTCTTAAGGCTTTTTTTACTCTATCGGGATTATATTACAAAAAACACTAAATTTCGCAGCAAGGCCGTTATATTATGAAGGTACACTATAAAGAAGGGGGTATAATGTAATGTCAAAGGCTCTTAATAGCGAATTGTTAAAGAAGCTGGAACGAGAAATGTTGGCAAGAAAAATACTCTCTGAATTGGTGAATTATCTTGATCTAAAAGAGTCTGTCAAAGTCATAACGGATTTTTTCCACGAGGTAACGGACTGTGAATTTGTAGGAATCGGGATCTTTGTTGATAAGAAACCTTTTTACTATTATCAAGGGGAAATGTTTGGTTGGACGCCGAGCTTGTATCTAGAAGGGCTAAGGCTTAAAGAAATTAAAATTGCTGAAGATGAGGTTTGGAGGACGGAATGTTTAAGCCGGGATGTTTTGGATGGTAATGTAGATAAAAACATCCCGTTTTGTACTTATAGGGGAAGTTTTTGGACCAATGATTTGCCGGCAATACTAGATCAAAGCTCAAGGGCGGGTCCCTATTCAGATTATAGGACTTTGGCTCTAATCAGGATTTTGGGTACAGAGAATTGTCTGGGGCTTATTCAACTGTTCAGTAAATACACCCCTTTAAACTTGGAGATGGTATTATTGCTAGAAAACTTGGGCTACTATATCGGAACAGCTCTCCGGAATATTATTCTTTTTACAAAAATGAAAAAGACCTATGAGGAACTTAATAAACAACTGATATCGATCTGCTCGGTATGCAAAAAAATCAATGAAGAAAACAATTGGGAGCATATTGAGGACTATTTGAACAGACATTTGGGAGCGGAGTTTTCCCACGATATTTGTCCCGAATGTTTAAAGAGGCTTTACCCCACTGTATTTGCAAAATGAACAAGCCCTGCTTCCGAATCGATTAAAACAGTCATTAATTGTAATAAGTAGCTAAGTTGTCTATAATATTAGAAAACATAGACCCCGAGCTCTAGGGTTATCAGCCGGGGTACAGTAGGGGAGTAAAATTTGCGTATTCTATTCATTAGCTTAAATGCCAGTTATGGACATACAAATCTGGCAATCCGTTACCTTCGACAAGTACTGTTAGAACAAAATAATGAGGAGTGGGAGGTCCGGATTCGGGAGTTTACAATCAACGAGTCCTTAGAAAGGATAGCGGCGGAAATATATTTAGAAAAACCAGATGTTTTGGGTTTTTCCTGCTATATTTGGAATCTTGATCCGATCAGGGCTTTGGTGAGGAGACTGAGGCCAGTTCTACCGCAAACTTTCTTTTTAGGTGGCGGGCCGGAAGTCTCCTTTGATTCTGAAAACTTTTTAGAGCGGCATCCGGAATGGGATGGGATTATTGTCGGCGAGGGAGAAATTCCTATAAAAGAATTGATAACTGTTTTAGCCTCCGGAAGGGATCTGTCGGAGGTCCAGGGTTTGGTGTGGCGCTGTCGGCCGCCTAAAGGCCCTTCTTTTATAGTTAAAAATAGGGAAACCAGCATGCGGGTGGATTTAAATAAAATCCCCAATCCCTATTCACTAGAGGAGGATTTCACCAGCAAATTAGTTTATGTAGAGACCAGCAGAGGCTGTCCTTTTCAATGTCAATTCTGTATCTCTTCAACTTTCCGGGGGATAAAGTATTTGGAACCGGAGAAATTTCGGCCGCTCTTGCGCCGACTCTTTGAATTGGGCGCGACGACAATTAAATTCGTAGACCGAACCTTTAACTGCTCCAAAAAACAGGCCTTTGCAATTCTGGATATTTTCAGGGAAGAGGCTCAAAAAAGAATCGCGGAGGGTACAAATTCAGGTGTGCTTCGAGCCCATTGCGAAATGGCGGGGGAGCTGCTCGATAAGGAATGGTTGGAATATCTTAAAGATTATCCTCCGGGAATGATCCAATTAGAGATCGGGGTTCAGTCTACTTATTTACCAACTCTGAAAGCGATAAAAAGACCGCAGAATTTTTCTGTGTGGCGGGAAAAAGTGGAGTTTCTACAACATAAGTGCCGGATACCCATTCACTTAGACCTTATTGCAGGGCTTCCCCTGGAAGGCTGGTTTGATTTTCGAAACTCCTTTAACGATGTTTTTAAGGTACGCCCAAACCATTTACAGTTGGGTTTTTTAAAAATTTTGAAAGGTTCCGGGCTTTGGGAAAAAAGCGAGGAATACGGAATTAAATATTCACCGGATCCCCCTTATACAGTATTAGAAACCAGCGCAATGACTCACGCTGAACTTATTAGATTAACTGAGATAGAAGAGGTTTTAGAGAAGTATTATAATTCGGGACACTTTAAATTTAGTCTGGAATATATTTTGACAGAGGAAAACCCTTTTGATTTCTTTAACGACTTAGCGGCTTACTGGCGGGAAAAAGGGTGGTTTAGGCGCCAGTGGGGACCAAAAAGCCTCTATGAAAATCTGTGGATTTTCCTCACCGACCATTGGAAGGAACCCGAAAAAGAAAGAATAAAAGTTTTAACTAGAGAGGCTCTCCGTTTTGATTATTACCTTTTTGGGAGACCGGGGCTGGTGCCGGAGTCTTTAAAAAGTGAGGATCTGATTAAGGATCAGGCGGTTTTAAAAGAAGCGTTCCGGAATGCTTCTCTGAAATTCGATCTTCCGAAAACAGCTAGAGGTTTAGATAAGAGACAGTGGGCCAGGGCTACCGCTGTTGAATCTTTTGCTGTCGATGTTCCAGGCTTTCTTCAGCAGCCTTTGGCAGCCAAAGATCAAACTAGCCCGGTCTGTTATCTGTTTTATTATGAGCCCAAAGAAACTAAATACTTTAAAATTCCTACAAAATTCCTATGTCAATAGTTTAGCTTTGACGTAAGCCGCATATTCTCGAAGCAAATCAGCCGGCAATAGGTACCAGGGCGTGGGAGCAGGAATTGAACCGGCAACAAAATTGTATTTAGAAGCCAGCATTAGGGAACGACGGATATGAAAATCATTAGTGACGACATTAATTCTGAGGTTGCGGGATTGAGTCTCGGCCTTTAATAATTCAGAAGTAAAAAGAAAGTTTTCCTTCGTATTGCGGGATTTTGTTTCCAGTAAAATCCTGCTCTTTTTAATTCCCTTTTGCACCAAATAAGTACGCATTGCCTCTGCTTCACTTAGAGCCTCGTTTGGGCCTTGCCCGCCGGAAACAATTATTTTTAGATCCGGTTTATCGGTAAGATAAAGAAGAGCAGTATCCAACCTTTCCTGTAAAGTTAAACTAGGTTGACTGCCAATCAGGCCGGCCCCGAGAATTAAGAGATAATCGGGATCGGCAAGGGGATTGTTCTTGGCCCCAGAGAGCAAAAAGATAGCCATAATTAAAATAGAGAACAGCCAACAGACAAAGGCTCCACCCAAAACCTGAAAAGTTTTTAATAGCTTGGGAGGTAAGAGCTCGCTTTTTCTAAGGACTACGCCGAAAAATCCGAAAGCCAAGCTATGCAAGCCTACTAAAGTGATTCCGAAGTTGTGTCCCCCCGGTAGGAAACTTAAAAAAAGATAATATAAAAAGGTGAGCACTGCAAGAGATAAACAAATTGAGGAGCTAATTTTTTTATTGAATTTCATAATTTATTCTCCTTTAAGGTAATACCATTTATAGTATAGTACCAGTCGGTAATTCAGAGAACAATTGTAACTTCAGGCCGAAGAGCTTAAAATATAGATAGAGCGATATCTTCGAAGCCAGGAAAGACGAAAGGAAGGTTCCTAATAGATGAGAAAAATGGCGCTTAATTTACTGAGCCTCTTTCTGATAATAATAATTTTGAGCGCTTGCGGTCGAGGAGTTCCTGGGGAGCCCGGAGGACCGGCCCCAGCAGTAATATCTATTTGGTATTCCATGGAAGGGAAAGAGGAACAAGCTTTGCGGGAACAGTTAGCAGCAATTAATGAGAACTGTTCCGAAGTGCAAGTTAAATCTCTAAAAGTTCCTAAAAATAAATTTGTAGAACAGGTTTGGAATTTGCAAGCGGGAGGGCAGGGACCGGATATCGTTATCGCCCCGAGAGAATTACTGGTGACTCTTTATGAAAAAGGCGCTCTTTCCCCTGTCCTGGCTGATTATTCCAATATTTATCCAGCTCCTCTAAAGATCTTTACATTTAAACAAAAGCCTTTTGCTCTTCCTTGGCTAATAGATTTGCCCTTTGTTTTTTATCATAAAGATAAGATTTCAACTCCTCCTGCTGGTTTGGAAGAAATTATGAGTAAGAGTTCTTTAGCGATGAAAGAATTGGACTTTGTTCTACTGTCTCCCTGGTGGCAAGCTGAGGGCGGGATTTTAACACAGAACGGTATCCCTGCTTTAGATTCTGCGGGCAATGTAGCTTTTCTAGAAAAAATTGCTTCTTTAGAAGCGCAAAAAAAATTAATAGTCAACCGAGAAGCCCTGGAGAAATTTAAAAAAGGGGAAATAGAGTACCTTCTTGCCTGGGGAAGTGACAGCCTGGAATTAGAACCCGATACTTGGGGCTGTATTTCCTGGCCCTCTCTTTTAGGTGGGAGGGGAAAGGTGATACTAGACCGAACAATTGGCATTGCCAACTCTTCGGTGAAAACAGTTCCGGCTTTGGAAAACTCAATTCGCCTGGTAGAAGAGGAATTGCTCAAAGCTGAGACCCTGTCAGCCCTGCAAAAAACCACGGGATATTCGCCTGCTGAGAAATCATTCTTTTCCCAAACCAGGCCCTCCACCTTGCCGGCGGAGGCCCGATTGACTTTAGAAAAAGCGTGGGTTTTAGAAGGGAAGGCTTTGGAGTGGCAGGTTTTGCCTTATGGACGGGAGGCTTGGAAAAACATTAGCGGTGGCGCCCGGATCGAGAGTGAATTAGCAAAACTTCAGCTTCAAGTTTTGACTGACTTAGAATAAACAAAAGCTCGGAGGTGCGGATCATGTCAGGGGAGGAATTACGCTTAGTTATTATTACTGGTCTATCAGGAGCTGGAAAGACCCAAGCTTTGCAGAGTCTGGAAGACATGGGTTTTTTCTGCGTGGACAATCTTCCTCCCGACTTGCTCAGCAAATTTGTGGAGTTATGTGTTCAATCCCACGGTAAAATTAAAAAAGCGGCTGTAGTATGCGATTTGAGGGGGGGAGAGTTTTTTTCCACCCTCAATCAGGCTTTGCAGGAGCTTACTAAGAAGGGTTATAAATACGAAATTCTTTTTTTAGAAGCTGCGGATAAGGTGCTTGTGAATCGCTACAAAGAATCTCGTCGCAGACACCCCGTCTCTCCACGGGGGACGATCTTAGAAGGAATCCGCTTGGAAAGAAAACTTTTGACCGAACTCCGCGGTAAAGCGGACAAAATTATTGATACCTCAGATTTGAAAACTTCTCAAATGAAAGATAAAATCAGGGAGTTATTCGGGGATGAATATGATCCGACAAGAATGTCAATCTCCATAATATCTTTTGGTTTTAAATATGGGATTCCTCTCGATGCGGATAACATTTTTGATGTCCGGTTCTTGCCTAACCCCTATTACATTGAGAACTTAAGACCTTTAAACGGCAAGGATAAAGAAGTAAAAGAGTACGTATTATTTAATAAGGTAGCCTCCCAGTATTTGGACAGAGTTTTTTTCCTTTTGGAATTTGTCCTCCCTTATTATTTAAAAGAAGGGAAAAGCCATTTTGTTATTGGTGTCGGCTGTACCGGAGGGCGACATCGGTCCGTGGCAATCGCTGAAGAAATGGCTAAATTTCTTAGACAAAAGAGCTTTCCCTGTACTGTAAAACACCGGGAATTAGATTAAGGGGCTGTAAAAGTGAAAACTAAAATCGAGAAAAAGTATTTGGAAGTAGTTAAATGGCTCTATCCTAATCTAGGGATAAAAAGGTATTTTGCCTTAGCGGTTTTTGGAATTTTTCTTATCGCAGGCGGTTTGGCAGTAATGAGTTTTGATAAAACCATCGGTTTTTTTGAAGAACATTTCCGGGAAATAATTTATCTCCTAACAGGGAAAACACTTATTTCCGTTGTTCCCGTCGGCATATTCATCTGTTTGCTGGGCATTCTTGCCCTCTATATCGGTTTTAAAAAAATGCTCAGATCGATGATCAGCGCTTTACTCCCCGGGAATGAGGACAAAGTGGTAGAGGTTATTTATTCTCGCCGACAATTGCAAAGAGGTCCTAAAATTGTTGTTGTCGGAGGGGGAACAGGTCTTTCCGCTCTGCTTAGAGGCCTTAAAGCTTATACCAGTAATTTAACTGCCATTGTTACGGTTGGTGATGATGGGGGCAGCTCGGGCCGCCTAAGGCGCGAATTAGGGATTCTTCCCCCTGGCGATGTTCGCAATTGCTTAGTAGCTCTGGCGGAAAAAGAGGATGTTATGGAGGATCTGTTCACTTACCGTTTTGAGAGTGGGACTTTGAAAGGTCATAACTTGGGCAATCTTTTTTTAGCCGGTTTAGCAGCTCGATTTGGAGATTTCCAGAAAGGGATAGAACATGTTGGCAAGGTTTTTTCGCTGAAAGGGGAGGTTTACCCCTCAACTCTGGCGCAAGTGACCTTGGAAGCTAGCTTTGAGGATGGGAGATCAATTAATGGGGAAACGGCTATCCGGTCTACTCGGGGAAAAATTAAACGGCTCAGAATCTCGCCGGCCAATTGCAAACCCTTGCCCGAGTCCCTGCAAGCCATAGAGGAGGCCGACCTTATTGTCTTAGGGCCCGGAAGTCTTTATACCAGCATTGTCCCCAATCTTCTGGTTCAGGGTTTAAGGGATAAAATTGCTTCTGTAAAAGCCCCCTGTGTTTATGTCTGCAACATCATGACCGAACCAGGAGAAACAGATAATTTTACGGTTGAGGATCATTTGCGGGTCATACTGGAGCATGGGGGCCATGATTTAGTAGATGCTGTGTTGGCTGCCAAGGAGGAGATACCTCCTCCCGTTTTAAAAAGATATTTGGCAGAAGGGGCCGAAGTGGTTACCGGAGATCGGGCGGCGGTGGAGAAATTGGGGATTAGTTATTATGAGAGCTCATTTTATACCGGTGGAGAAGTAATCCGCCACGAACCGGAGAAACTAGCTAAGGAGCTATTGCGTTTGCTTTTTCGGTTAAAACCCATGCCGGAGAGAATTGCCCTTGTGGATGCCTACCTACTCAACAGAAAGTTGAAAACCCTTTAGCTCTTAACATTGCGTTCAGTATTACAAAGGAGTAAAATATCCTTTAACAAATACTTATGGAGATGAAAGTTGTGTCTTTTAGCACTTCGACAAAAGATGAGCTAGCCAGATTGGAAACCAAAAAAGAGTGTTGTGAGCTGGCAGAACTCGCTTCCCTGGTTCGGATGAACGGAGTGCTCCAGATTAGCGCCAATCAAAAATACTCTTTAAATGTAGTAACCGAAAGTGCGCCGGTAGCCAGAAAAGTATTTAATCTGGCTAAGAAAAGATTGCAGTTGCCTGTGGATATTGTTGTCCGTCGCAAGCTGCGGTTGAGAAAGAATAACTCTTACCTGGTTAAGATTTTCCCAGAAGGAGTTGCTGATTTGGAAAAATTGGGTTTGTTTAATGAACAGGGGGAAATCTTAGCTGGTATTGATAAAAAACTGATCCGAAAGCAGTGTGACCAAAAAGCCTATCTTCGGGGGGCTTTCCTAGTTGGGGGTTCCATAAGTAACCCCGAGGGGCATTATCATTTAGAGATTAGCACTAATGATAAGCTTCTGGCAGAAGGCATATGTGGACTTTTGAATAAATTTGACCTGAATGCAAAAATCAGTACCCGGAAAAGGTTTTTTGTAGTTTATCTGAAAGAAAGCAATCGGATCTTTGAATTTTTAGCCTTGATAGGAGCCTATCAGGCTCTATTTGAATTTGAGAACATCCGTATTTTGAAAGATATGCGCAACCAAGTGAATAGGATTGTAAACTGCGAAACAGCCAATTTAAGCAAAACAGTAGATGCTTCTGTAAGACAGTTAAACAGTATCCGTCTAATTGAGAGAACGATCGGTTTAAAAACGCTGCCTAAGAATCTTTATGAAACAGCTCGTTTGCGCTTGGAGTTTCCCGATTCGAGTTTGAAAGAATTAGGAGAAATGTTAAACCCTAAAATAGGGAAATCCGGGGTAAATCATCGCTTTCGAAAAATAGAAGAGATTGCCAAGAAAATTAAAGAGGAACAGGGGAGGGAATAAGCTTTGGCCAATAATTTAGAGTTATCCCTGGTTCAGAGCCCGAAGCTGGTCCTTAACCCTTTAATGTATCAAGCTTTGGAGGTCATGCAGCTTCCCCTTCCAGAACTGATTAATTATATCAATAATGAGTTGGCGGAAAATCCACTACTTGAAGTAAGCGAGGATTATTATCACGACTACGAACGCCCCTATGATGAAGAAAATTCCACCGGAGTTGATATTTTGAGAAGCCCGGGTTTGGAAGGAGAAGAGGAGGTTACTGACTCCTGGTTAGAGAGAGTTGTCAAAGGGGTATTGACAGACGAGGATTTAGGTAGGGAGAGAAGTAATTGGGCCTCCTATCCCAACCCTGAAAGTGAATATGTTCCCCAAGAGGGTCAATGGTTTGACAATAAGAGCTTGGAAGAATATTTAATGGAACAGCTGAGGTTTGTAAAGCATACTCATAAACTTTCGGAAGAGGAATTCAAAACTGCCCAGTACTTAATAGGCAATTTGGATTCCAAAGGTTATTTAACGGTCAGCCTGGAGGAAATAGCCGTAAACCTAAAGCTTCAACTTGAAAAAGTGGCCCGAGCTTTACAAATTGTCCAACAGCTCGATCCCTTGGGTGTCGGGGCTAGGGATTTAGCAGAATGTCTTAAACTACAGTTCCCCTTATTACCTCATTGTCCGCCTAAAATGGAATTGCTCCTTAATCACCTGGATTTTTTAGCTTCTGGCTATTATAAAAAAATCTCCCTGGAATTAAATATCTCTGTTCAGGAAGTTAAAGCTATGGCTGAACTTTTGAAACTCTTGGATCCCAAACCGGGTAGTCATTTTGACTCTAATACAAGAACAAAATATATTATTCCGGACGCGGTAATTAAAAAAATTGATAACGAATATTATGTTCTAGTTAATGAAAGCAACGTCCCCAAACTATACATAAACGAAAAATACCGGAGGGCCTTACGGGAACAAAAAGATCAGAAGTTCACAGAATTTATAACGGAGAAAATTCAAGCAGGCTTAAACCTAATCAAATGCATTGAAAACAGGAGAAGAACAATCCACGATGTGTTAAAAAAAGTGATTGAAAAGCAGAAAGAATTCCTAGACCAAGGCGTTTCAGCTTTAAAACCCTTAACAATGAGGGAGGTAGCGGAGGAATTAGGTATCCATGAGTCCACAGTGAGCCGTGTATCCTCCAATAAATACATAGAGACTCCTCGAGGGGTTTTTCCGATTAAATGTTTTTTTGTCAGTAGTATTGACGGGAAAAGTGAGATTACCGCTGAAAAGGTAAAAGAAGAATTGAAAAAGGTTATTGCGGAAGAAGATCCGGATAAACCTTATTCTGATCAAATGTTGGTTTCTATTTTCGCCGAGTCGGGAATTGAAATTGCGCGACGGACGATTGCGAAATATCGCAAAGAACTGGGAATACCATCTTCCCACTTAAGGAAACAGGTTCAAAAAATTTAGGGAGTAAACAATGATCACCTTTTCCATGGTTACGCATTTTTTAGGCGGCCTTGGTCTTTTCCTATATGGTATTAATATGGCTTCTGAGGGACTGCAAAAGATTGCCGCCAATAGAATAAAAGACATTTTACAGACCTTGACCAGAAAGACATGGATGGCAACTTTGATGGGGGTTGTCATGACGGTGGCTTTTCAAAGCAGTGCGGCCACTACGGTGATGATTGTTGAGTTTGTTAATTCCGGCCTTATGACTCTTTCCCAAGCTTTAGGGGTGGTGTTAGGCTCTGCAATCGGAACCTCTGTTGTTATCCAGCTCATTTCCTTTAATATCCTGGATTTTGCTTTACTGGTTCTTTTTATTGGTTTTATTTTGTTTTTAATAATTCGGACTCGTTTTACAAAGCTTATTGGCCAAACGTTAATAGGTTTTGGCTGTGTCTTTGTCGGGCGGGCTTATCTTTCCAACGCTTTTGCTCCTTTAAAAGACTTTCCTGAGGTCTATGATTTTCTGGCTCAGTTCGGGGCTAACCCTATTTTAGGGGTTCTAAGCAGTGCTTTACTGACGGGTCTTATTCAGAGTAGCGCTGCCTATCTGGCCATCCTGATAACTCTCTCTGGTCAGGGGCTTCTTTCTGTGCAGGCAATTGTTCCTTTGGTTTTGGGTGCTCAAATCGGCTCCACTTTTACAGCTTTGATTTCATCGCTTGGAGCTGAACGTATTGAGGCCAAAAGAGTGACAATAGTTAACACTGTTTATAGAATAATAATGGTTGTTGTCGTACTCACTTTATTACCTTTTTTTGAGAGACTAGTTCTCTGGTCAGCGGAAGATTTGGGTCGTCAGGTTGCCAATGCGCATTTGTTTTCTTCGCTTTTTTTAGTAATACTGTTTCTGCCGTTAAACAAAATGGTGGCTAAATTTTTGGTGCGAATTATACCCCAAAGGGAATTTGTAAAAGAAGAATTGAGTTTTAAATATATTACCCATGAAGCGCTCAGTCTTCCAGCGGTGGCTTTAAATCAGGCGCGACGGGAAATGATTTGGCTCGGTCATCTCATTTTAGAAAACATGCTTCAACTTCTTCCCCGGACCCTACTTACTGGTGATCCGAAATGGATTGCAGAAATTGAAAGCGCAGAAAAACGGGTCAACTGGTATCATTCCCAATTGCAGAACTTTTTCAAACAACTTTTTAGCCGGAGTTTGACCAGGGAACAAATCGTTGAAAACCATAGTTACCGATTGCTGACCAAAGAACTGGAGTTTATCGCTGATTGTTTGGTAAACATGGCAAGGTTAGTGAGTAAAATACATAGTCAGAAGGTTTATATTTCTGAAAATGAATGGCTCTCGCTGGAGAGACTTTTTCAAACTATTTCCCGAAACTATCTGCAGGTTTTGTGTTGTATCGATCGTCAGGACCCTAACTTGGCCCTAAAAATCCAGGAAACTCACTCAGATATTATTGAAGCTTATAACATGCTCCGGAGTGAGATTCTGGGTAAAAATCAAGAATGTAGTGACAAAAAATCAGAAAAACTTAAGGAGAGTCAAGAAATGCTTATTGAGCTGAGTAATTGGTTATATAAAATTGGTGAACATATCACCATTATTGTTAAAATTGTGGATTAAGCATCTGGGAGGGCTGTGCGGTGCGGGTGATTATTGTTGGGGCTGGGAAAGTCGGTTATAGCCTTGCTCAATACTTAGCGGAAGAGGACCATGATGTAATTGTAATTGAAGAAGATGAGAATCGGCGCAATATCATCCAGAACAGTTTAGATGTCATGACCGTTCATGGGAATGGCGCTAGCCTTCGTGTTTTAATGGAGGCGGATGTCCGTTCTGCGGATTTTATGATTGCCGTAACGGACAGCGATGAGGTAAATATGGTGGCCTGTATGGCTGCCAAGCAGGCCGGAATCAAACGGACTATTGCCAGGATAAGAAATATAGAGGATGATAATAGAGCGGAGTTGGAGTTTCATCGTCAAATCGGTATCGATCTCACGATTAATCCGGAATATGTAACTGCTTTAGAAATAAGCAGAACCTTACTCATCCCCTCGGCTCTGGAAGTTGAGGACTTTGCCCATGGGAAAGTCAGGCTTTTAGAGTTAAAAATCCGCGACGAGTCTACCTTGCTCGGGACTCCAATTGCTGATCTTCCTCTGCCGGATAAGATGTTGATTGTCGGAATTTTACGCCAAAACAAAATGATTATTCCCGGGGGAGATGATATTCTAAAACCTAGGGATAATGTTTTTCTAATTGGGGAGCCTCATGTTTTGGAGGGTATTCAGGATGAATTTACTGAAAAAGTAGCCCCGATAAAAAAGGTCATGATTATCGGAGCCGGACGAATAGGCAGATGGCTAGCGATGATTTTAGAAAAGCAAGGCATGACGGTGAAGGTAATTGACCAAAACCTCGAGCGCTGCCAGGAGTTAGCACAGCGTTTAAAAAAGGGAAGCGTTTTTTGCGGAGAAGGAACGGATATTGATTTGCTCTTGGAAGAAGGGGTTGGCGATGCTGATGCTGTGGTTTGTTTAACAGACGATGATAAGCTTAACTTACTACTCGCTCTTTTGGCTAAAGAATTGGGAACCCAAAAAACAATAGCCAGAGCGGGAAAAACAGAATACATTCCGCTGATGGAAAAGGTAGGGGTGGATTCTGTCTTTTCCCCTAGATTGATTACCGCGGGTTTTATTCTAAATCATTTACGGGCGAGTAATTATGTCAGTACTTCCATGCTCGAAGGTGAGAAAGCCCAAGCAATAGAGGTTATTGTTTCTCCCACTTCTAAAGTCGTCGGTAAAAAGCTGAAGGAAATAAAACTCCCCCGAAATTCCCTGGTAGGGGCGATTGTCCATAAAAGGCAAGTTTATGTTCCAAATGGGGAATCGGTTTTATATCCTAATGATAGAGCAATTATTTTCGCTTTGCAGGATACAATTGGAAAGATCAAGAAATATTTTTAGATAAAAAACAAAAGAAGGCTAAAAAGATGAATTTGCGAATTATAGAGGCTTTATGGGGTCGGTTTCTTATTTTTTATGGAATAGTAATGATTTTTCCATTGGCCGTTGCTCTTTTTTATCGAGAGGATAGCGTTCAAGCTTTTGTTCTGACAATTATCGGGGCGGTTTTCCTCGGTTTGGTCATGTATTTTCATGGTCATTGGCGTGAAAAGGTGGGGCTTAGAGAAGGCCTGGCTGCGGTAGCCGGAATTTGGGTTTTGGCTTCTTTTTTTGGCTCCCTGCCCTATATAATTTCCGGGGTTCTCCCCGCCTACATCGATGCTTTGTTTGAGGCTGTTTCTGGATTGACTACAACCGGGGCCAGTGTGCTTGGAAATTTGGAGGAACTTCCAAAAAGCATTCTTCTCTGGCGTAGCTTTTCTCAATGGTTGGGCGGAATGGGGATCATAGTTCTCTTTATCGGCTTGCTTCCTAACATTGGAATTGGCGCGGTCCATCTCTTCAATGCAGAGGTCCCCGGTCCCCTTACAGAGAGGGTCTTACCAAAAATCAAAGATACTGCTCGGGCCCTTTGGATTATTTATGTATCTATGACCCTGATTCAAGGAGTGCTCTTGTATCTGGCTGGGATGACCCCTTTTGAGGCAGTTAACCATACTTTGTCCTCTATCTCCACAGGAGGGTTTTCTACTCGTACTTCTAGCATTGCCGCTTATAATAGTTTCACTATAGAGTTCATTATAGCTTTTTTTATGTTCTGGTCAGGGGCAAATTATTTTTTGTTTATCAATGCCTGGCGGCATCGTTCTTTAAAGTTTTGGCAAGACACCGAGTTTAGAAACTATTTAATATTTATTTTTGTAGGAGTTGTTATTGTAACCTTCTCTTTAATCCAGCAACAAGGCTGGGAAGTGTTTACAGCAGCCAGACAAGCAGTTTTCCAAGTTATTTCTTTTTCTACTTCTACCGGATTTAATACCGTTGATTATGACCAATGGCCGAATATTGCGAAAATGGTCTTGTTTATTCATATGTTTGTGGGAGGCTGTGCAGCCTCCACTTCCGGGGGCCTGACTGTGGCGAGAGTAACTCTGCTGTTTAAAATGGGATGGGCGCAGATCAAGCAGGCG
The DNA here is from genome assembly GCA_050943335.1 of Desulfitobacteriia bacterium. Taxonomy (GTDB): domain Bacteria; phylum Bacillota; class Desulfitobacteriia; order Desulfitobacteriales; family Syntrophobotulaceae; genus JBMNOZ01. The sequence goes on from JBMNOZ010000011.1 coordinate 54,064, forward strand.
CTCCACCCTCGCCTCGTTGTAAACATAGTTGTTCAAAACAGAGTAGTCGATGTGAATACTCTAAGCAGGGTGGGTACGTTTTTTTTCCTCTTTATAGCGATTTTTGCTCTCGCTTCCCTCTTACTAACTCTTGCCGGCTTAGAGCCTTTTGAGGCTCTGGGAGCCGCAGTGGCCGCTTTAGGCAATGTTGGACCTGCTTTCGGCTTTGTTGGACCGACAGCCGGTTATGCTCTTGTGCCTCCTTTTGGTAAGATTGTGTTGGCGGTCTGTATGCTTTTGGGCCGCTTAGAGTTGTTCACTTTCTTAGTTCTTTTACAACCGGATTTTTGGAAGGCTAGAAGGGGCTGGTAAGGGCAGAGGGATTTAAATAACAAAGATAAATATGCTATGATAGGAAAGTATTGGGACGGAATACCGGAAACGGCTTGCCCCCCGGAATAGGAATTCAGAGGATAAGATAAACTATTCCAAGATGGTTTTTATTTTAGCTTATTAAAATGTAGTGGAAAGGGGAAATTTGTATGGAAAAGGCCGGAATTGAAGAAGCCCAAGTTCAAGGAAAAAGAGTGTTAGTTCGGGTGGATTTCAATGTGCCAATGAATGATAAATTAGAAATCACGGATGATACCAGGTTAAAGGCAGTTTTGCCGACCATAGAATATTTAATAAGTAAACAGGCAAAAGTGATCCTAGTCTCTCATTTGGGTCGCCCAAAGGGTAAAGTAGATCAAAGATATTCCTTAAAACCAGTAGCTGTTAGATTGGGACAATTATTAGGGCAAAAAGTGTTTATGGCTCAGGACTGTATCGGGGCGGAAGTTAAAAACCTGATTGACAAGCAGGAACAAGGAGCGGTTATTCTTTTAGAAAATATTAGGTTTTATGAAGAAGAAGAAAAAAACGATGCTGATTTCGCACGGGAATTAGCCTCTTTGGCAGATATTTATGTCAACGATGCTTTCGGAGCGGTCCATCGCGCGCATGCTTCTACTGTGGGGGTAACCTCTTACATACCGGCGTACGCAGGTTTCCTGTTGAAAAGAGAGATTGAAGTCCTAAGTTCGGCCTTAAAAAGCCCGACTCGTCCTTTTACCGCTATTATTGGCGGAGCTAAAGTAAGTGATAAAATTGCAGTCATTGAAAACCTTCTCACTAAAGTGGATAATTTGATTATCGGCGGTGGAATGGCTAATACCTTTTTTAAGGCTCAGGGCTTGGAAATGGGCAAATCTTTAGTTGAAGAAGATAGAGTTGAACTGGCCAGAGAGATTTTAAACAGAGCAAAGAGTAACGGAGTGAATTTCCTGCTCCCTGTCGACGTCGTAGTAGCCAAAGAATTTTCAGAACACAGCGATTGGAGGGTAGCAGAGGTTTCCGATTTAGCGGCAGATGAATTGGTGTTGGATATCGGACCGCGGAGTTCGGAGTTGTATGCCGAAAAAATCCGTGCCTCTAAAACAGTAGTTTGGAACGGTCCGATGGGGGTCTTTGAAATGAAGCCTTTTGCTCGAGGAACAGAGGAGATTGCCCGGGCCCTGACTGAATGCCACGGAGTAACTATTGTCGGTGGGGGGGATTCGGCAGCGGCAGTGCAGAGAATGGGCGTAGTTTCCAAACTAACCCATGTCTCCACCGGTGGCGGGGCTTCTTTAGCTTTCTTGGCCGGGAAAACCTTACCAGGGGTAGCGGTTTTAAAAAATAAGTAATTAGATATTGTTTTGAGGAGGTTAAAAATGAAGAAACGACGTCCTCTGATTGCAGGCAACTGGAAGATGAATAAAACAATTGCCGAAGCTAGGGAGTTTGCTGTCAAATTTGAGGTTTTGGTAGAAAACATAACAGATTTGGATATTTTAATTTGTGCTCCTTACACCACATTACCAGCCCTAAAGGATGAACTAGAAGAAAGCATTGTTCATCTCGGGGCTCAAAACATGCATTATGAAAGGGAAGGGGCCTATACCGGGGAAATATCCCCGAGCATGTTAAAAGAATTATCCTGTACTTACGTAATCCTCGGGCACTCCGAACGCCGGGAGTATTTTCTAGAGGATGATAAATTCATTGCCAAAAAGGTGAAGGCGGCTCTGGATAACGGGCTCTTGCCAATCCTATGCGTGGGAGAGAGTCTGGCTCTGCGGGAAGACAAAAAAGCCGTGGCTCATGTTCGCGGGCAGGTTGTTAAGGGAATTATGGATCTTAGCCCCGGGGAATTAAGGCGTCTAGTTATCGCTTATGAACCAATTTGGGCTATCGGTACGGGACGAACAGCTTCGGCTTTAGATGCTCAAGAGATGTGTTCGGCCATCAGATCTACGGTTTCCACCATGGCTGGAGACGTGGCTCAGGAAATAAGGATTCTTTACGGGGGAAGCGTCAAGGTGGGAAATATTGCGGAGTTTATGGCGCAACCGGATATAGACGGCGCTTTAGTCGGCGGCTCGAGCCTGGAGGCGGAAGAGTTTGCGCGGCTTATTGAAAACGCGAGGTGAGTAATTTGATGCTTAAAAAGGGTAGACCGCTTTTATTGATGATTTTAGACGGGTGGGGCCATTCCACCGAAAAAGAGGGTAATGCAGTCTTAAAGGCCCATACCCCCAATATCCGGGCCTTGGAGGCTAAATATCCGACAACTTTGCTTAAGGCCTCAGGGATCGCGGTCGGTCTGCCCGAGGGTCAAATGGGGAACTCAGAAGTCGGACATTTGAATATTGGGGCTGGACGAGTGGTCTACCAAGAACTGACCCGGATTTTTAAAGCGATTGAGAATGGTGATTTTTTTGAAAATGAAGTTTTGCTCAAAGCCATGAGACGTTTAGTGGGAACCGATAGGGCTCTTCACCTGATCGGTCTCCTTTCCGACGGGGGTGTTCATTCCCATCTTAGTCACCTGTATGCTTTGTTGGAGATGGCTGATCAGGTGGGAGTGGAAAATATTTTTGTTCACCCCATCCTGGACGGCAGGGATGTTTTGCCCCAAAGCGCCAAAGAATATATTCGAGAATTAGAGGACAAACTCAAGACAATTGGCAAAGGAGCCATTGCCACTGTTAGCGGTCGTTATTACGCCATGGACAGGGATAAACGTTGGGAACGAGTGGAAAAAGCTTACCGGGCCTATGTTCAGGGTGCCGATCTTATAACCGGCAGTGCTCTGGCGGCAATTGAAAACTCCTACAACAACAAAATTTTCGATGAGTTTGTCGACCCTACCAGCATTGTTGATGGGGAGGGAGCACCGCTGGCGACCGTAAAAGATGGGGATAGTGTTATTTTTTTCAACTTCCGGGCCGACCGAGCTAGAGAAATGACAATGGCCTTTATAAATGAAGAATTTTCTGCTTTTAAAAGGGAAAGCCATCCAAAAACTTATTTTGTGAGCCTTACGCAATATGATGCTACTTTCAATTGTCCGGTAGCCTTTCCTCCTCAGAACCTGGAAAACACTTTGGCTGAAGTATTGGCTAAAGAAGGACTAAACCAATTCCGGATTGCCGAGACTGAAAAATATGCTCATGTCACCTTTTTCTTTAATGGTGGGGTAGAAGAACCGGTAAAGGGTGAAGACCGTTGTCTGATTCCTTCTCCGGAGGTACCTACTTATAATCTTCAACCAGAGATGAGCGCTTATCAAATAACGGAAAGCTTGCTTAAAACTTTAAAGACCAAGTCTTATGAGGTGGTGATACTCAACTTTGCTAATGCGGATATGGTTGGACATACCGGTTTTTTTGAGGCTACGGTAAAGGCTTTAGAAGCCGTTGACGAATGTTTAGGAGAGATTGTCCGCGAGGTTCAACAATTGGAAGGGACAGTGATAATCACCGCTGATCACGGTAATGCGGAATCCATGATTGATAAGGAAACTAATTCTCCCCTCACCTCTCATACCACTAACAAAGTGCCTTTTATTCTGGTGGATAACGTTTATAAAAACAGGCGCTTAAGAGTTGACGGGGCTTTATGTGATATAGCACCCACGATTTTGGACCTTATGGGTATAGAGATTCCAAAAGAGATGACTGGAAAATCTCTGCTCATTTGATTATAGGAACAATTTTTGGTAATTATTTAAATAGAGATAGGAGTGGTAGTAAATGAGTCTTATTGATCAGGTTCTAGCGAGGGAAATTTTGGATTCCAGAGGTTTTCCGACTGTTGAAGTCGATGTGATCCTCGAAGATGGAACATTGGGAAGGGCAGCGGTCCCTTCCGGCGCTTCAACCGGGGCTTTTGAGGCCTTAGAGCTTCGTGATAATGATAAGGACCGTTATCAGGGAAAAGGAGTTCGCCAGGCTGTTAATAATATTATCGATCTTATCGCTCCGGAGATCGAAGGTCTGAATGCATTTGATCAACCAGGCTTGGATCGAGTGTTAAACGAAATTGACGGCACAGCTTCAAAAAGCAAACTGGGAGCCAACGCAACATTGGGCGTCTCCCTGGCTGTCGCCAGAGCGGCTTCCGAGTATTTAGGACTTCCTTTTTATCAATATCTGGGCGGAGTTAATGCCAAAGAGCTCCCTGTGCCGATGATGAATATTCTAAACGGGGGAAAACATGCGGACAATAACGTTGATATCCAGGAATTCATGATCATGCCTGTCGGAGCCGAAAGCTTTTCCGAAGCTTTAAGAATGGGAGCTGAGATTTACCATGCTTTGAAAGCGGTGTTACAGAGTAAGGGTTTGACAACGGCAGTAGGCGATGAGGGAGGATTTGCTCCTAATCTTTCTTCCAACGCTGAGGCTTTGGAGGTTATTGTGGCGGCGATAGAAAAAGCTGGTTATAACCCGGGTGAGGATGTTGTCCTAGCGATCGACGTCGCGGCCACTGAAATGTACAAAAACGGGGTTTATGTCCTGGAGGGAGAAGGGCTCACTAAAACGGCGGCAGAAATGATTGGTTATTATGAAGAATTATGTTCTAAATTCCCAATTCTCTCTATTGAGGACGGTTTAGCAGAGGAAGACTGGGAAGGCTGGAAAGCTTTAACGCAAAAACTGGGGGATCGAATTCAGTTAGTAGGAGATGATCTCTTTGTCACCAATCCGGAACGTTTGCGCCGGGGAATTGAAGCTCAGTGCGGGAATTCCATCCTTATTAAACTCAACCAAATCGGAACTTTGACAGAAACTCTTGATACTATAGAAATTGCAAAAAGAGCTGGCTATACTACAGTGATCTCTCATCGTTCCGGGGAGACCGAGGACGTTTCCCTTACTCATGTTGCAGTAGCCGTTAATTCCGGCCAGTTAAAGACAGGAGCTCCTGCTCGGACTGATAGAGTAGTTAAATATAATGAATTGCTCCGGATTGAAGAAGAGCTGGCTCGGACAGCAGTTTATAGAGGACGCCAAGTTCTAAAAATTTGAAAATGAAAAGTTGCGTCCCAATTATTGCTGTGCTACAATAGATGCGTTAAGCATGTTTGTTAGCGAGAGCTTCTCGTCCAGGTGAGGAAACATTTGCGGGAGGTGAAATGATGACCATTGCGATCATTGTCGTTTTACTTATTAGCTCGTTGGGGTTAATTGTGACGGTTCTTTTGCAATCTGGAACAAGCGCCGGTTTATCAGGTTCTATCGCTGGTGCCGGAGAACAATTTTTTGGAAAATCCAAAGCAAGGGGAATGGGAAGTTTTCTTTCTAAACTGAGCGTTGTTTTCGCTGTTTTATTTCTGCTCAGTTCATTGGGATTGACTATATTTTATTAGCAGGCAAAGTTAGGAAACCTATCTTACTTATTCCCTTGGTTCAAGGGAATTTTGTTGTGCGGTTCCTAACTGGTCACATATACGTAGGAACGGAACAAATGAATCCGTTCTTCTATTCCTTTCTTTTTATCTGTACATTGACCTAGGATTATTACTTAAACCTTTGCAACTGGAGTTTTTTTATATACTGCATAGCATTTACACTTTAATCAAGGAAGGAGTTTCGAAGGATGTATTTCACTTTTTGGGCACCTTTGGCAGGAATTATAGCCTTAGTGTTTGCCTTTTATTTAACTCGAAGGATTCTTAAAGTTGAACCTGGTAATCAAACCATGCAGGAGATTGCCGCCGCTATTCATGAGGGCGCAATGGCTTTCTTGTTTAGGCAGTATAAAACCCTTATTATCTTTGTCGTTGCTGTTGCTGTAATAATTGCTGTAGTGGGTTATTTTACCGGGGCAGAAAGTCTAAGACCAGAAACAGCTATTGCCTATCTTGTGGGTACCCTTTGCTCGGTTACTGCCGGATATATTGGTATGAAGGTCTCTACAAAGGCTAATGTCCGTACAGCCAATGCGGCTCAGGAAAGCGCTAATAAAGCCTTAGGAGTTGCCTTTTCCGGTGGTGCTGTAATGGGAATGTCCGTAGTAGGTTTGGGATTAATTGGGATAGGAATTGTAACTTTCCTATTCGATAATCCGAATGTTATTAACGGTTTTGCTCTAGGAGCAAGTTCCATCGCCCTTTTCGGACGGGTTGGCGGCGGTATTTATACAAAAGCTGCGGATGTGGGTGCTGACTTAGTCGGTAAAGTTGAAGCGGGAATTCCGGAAGACGACCCGCGTAACCCCGCTGTTATTGCCGATAATGTCGGCGATAATGTCGGCGATGTGGCTGGAATGGGTGCGGACTTGTTTGAATCTTATGTCGGTTCCATTATTTCCGGTATTGCTTTAGCTGTAGCCCTTAATTTGGGTAAGAACGCGATTCTTTTACCCATGCTGCTGGCAGCCGCTGGTATTGCAGCCTCTATTATTGGGACCTTTTTTGTCCGGACCAGGGAAGGGGCTGACGTTGGCAAAGCCTTGAATATGGCTACTTTAGTCTCTATGATTCTCGCTGTTGTCTCTTCGTTCCTTATTTGTCACTATCTACTTGCTGATAATACCGCAATTGGAAGCATGGGTGTTTTTGCAGCTTCTGTATTCGGTATGGTGGCTGGTTACTTAATTGGCAGAATTACTGAATATTTCACTTCTGATAGCTTCAAACCGGTTAAAGAAATCGCTAAAGCTTCCCAGACCGGTTCGGCGACCAATATTATTTCTGGTTTTTCCTATGGGATGCTGAGTACAGCGCTTCCGATTATTGTTGTTGTTATTGCCGTTATGGCTGCTTATAAATTTGCCGGTTTGTATGGTATTGCTATTGCCGCAGTTGGAATGCTCTCTACCACCGGAATCATCGTTGCAGTAGATGCTTACGGTCCGGTGGCTGACAACGCTGGCGGAATTGCCGAAATGGCTCATTTAGATCCTAAGGTCAGGGAAATTACCGATGCTTTAGACTCCGTAGGAAATACTACGGCGGCTATCGGTAAAGGTTTTGCTATTGGATCCGCGGCTTTAACCGCTTTAGCTTTGTTCAGCGCTTATACTGCCGCAGTTGGTGTCCAAGTTATTGACTTATTGAATCCGGCTGTTGTAGGCGGGTTGTTCATCGGCGCTATGCTTCCTTTCTTATTCTCTTCTTTAACTATGCAGGCTGTCGGTCGAGCTGCTTTTGATATGATTGAGGAAGTTAGACGTCAGTTCAGGGAAATCCCTGGTATTATGGAAGGTAGTGCAAAACCTGACTATGCCAATTGTGTACGGATTAGCACCGGTGCTGCTATTAGAGAAATGATTATCCCAGGACTTCTGGCAGTTGCGGCACCCGTTATTGTTGGTTTACTTCCTGGTTTCGGCAAGGAAGCTTTGGGCGGAATGCTGGCCGGTGCTACTGCCTCAGGTTTCCTTATGGCTGTCATGATGGCTAATGCTGGAGGCGCTTGGGATAATGCTAAAAAATATATTGAAGCAGGAAACTTCGGTGGTAAAGGCTCGGAAGCCCATGCTGCTGCGGTTAACGGCGACACGGTAGGCGATCCTTTCAAAGATACCTCGGGTCCTTCATTAAACATTCTGATTAAATTAATGACTATTGTTGCCTTGGTCTTTGCTCCTATCTTCGTTTAATAAAAACCTTTGGTAATCTTCAAAAGATAATATAGCCGTCGGCCTTTGCCGGCGGCTATCTGCCTTTCACAAAGGAATCTAATTGCAAGGCTCGGAATAATTTGATTAAATAAATGTGAACAATTATAAGGGGATTTTATTTTTAAAAGATATGGTGTATATTTCCAGGCCCGGAGAAGAGGAAATAATGATTACAAGGACGGGTTTCCACGTTTTTCCTATACAAAAATTCCTGTCACCTGTTTTTCTTCTCTTAATCAAGCGGTAAACAGGGTTCGGAAAGAGTTTGCCAACGCAACTTGTCCGGGAGGAGAGGAATGTTACCGGGGTTTTTAGACCTGAAAGGAGGGAGCTAGGTGGCTAAGGATTTTAAAGTAATAGCTGAAAACAGAAAGGCCAGACATGATTATTTTGTGGAAGAACGATATGAAGCCGGAATTATCTTGACTGGGACAGAGATTAAGTCCATAAGGGCGGGGCGGGTTAACCTTCGGGATAGCTACGCTGAAATTGTAAACGGTGAGGTTTGGCTAAACCAAATGCATATCAGTCCCTACGAACAGGGAAATAGATTTAATCATCACCCTTTGCGTAAAAGAAAATTGCTTCTTAACCGTTCGGAAATTGTTAAACTAGAGGCTAAAGTTCAACAGAGAGGCATGACTCTTATCCCTTTAAAAATCTATATTAAACGAGGTTTGGCCAAAATTGAGCTTGGTCTTTGCAAAGGGAAGAAAATTTATGATAAACGAGAAGACTTAGCTAGAAGGGACGCTAAAAGACAAATGGAAAGGGACTTAAGGGAAAGGTTTAAGGGCTAAAAGCATAAACTAGAACGAAATAGGGTGAGAAGATGAAAGTAGAAACTAAAGAAATGGCGGATAAGCTGGTTAGGATCTATAAGCAGCTTAAAAAGGATTTTCGTTGGAAAAACTCTAGCCAGATGAACAACTTAATTGCTCTTTCTTATTTGATGAAAGGGAAAGAGTATTTTCGGGAAGATATTGAGCGCGTTAACACTTATATTAAGGAGAATACAGGGCCTTTCTCCTGTTACAGGCAGAAGTCTGTTCTTTTTTCAGCCTTGCTTTATTTGAACTACCCAGATCCTGAAATAAAGTTTGACCTTCTTTTAGATTATGAAAATAGGTTGAAAGAAAAAGGGTTTCGGAGTTATACTTATCGACCGGTGACTGCATATACTTTACTTCTCACCTGTGAACCCGGAAAAGTTGACAGCCGGTTGGAATTGGCTTATGAAATTTTTTCGGAAATGAAAAAAAGTCATCCCTGGCTAACTTCGGGAGATGATTATCCCTTATCGATTCTTCTAGCCGGGTCGGGCCGATCCGTTTCCGCCTTAATAGCTGAGATTGAGGATATGTACGAGAGTTTAAACGAAGCTGGTTTTTCGAAAAGTAATGGATTGCAGTTTCTTTCCCACATTTTATGTTTAAGCGCCCAAAATAATTGGGAAAAGGCGAGAAAGTGTCGGGAATTATTTGAACTTTTTAAAGATCATAAAATCAGGATTTATTCAGCCAATTATGGCTCTTTAGGTCTTTTGACTTTACTGGAAAACGAAAGTAATAGTGCCGCCTTAGAGGTTATTGAGGTTTGTAAATATTTATCGTCGCTAAACAGTATCCGTTGGTTAGGCCGCAGAACTCTTTTTTTAACTGCAACATCTTTGGTAGCCCATTTGAAATTAGAAACTCTAAAAAACCGAAATGAAATTCTCCATACTAATGCCTATATAACAATTGAGTCCATTATCGTAGCCCAAAATGCCGCTATGCTTGGCGCCATTTGTGCCGCCTTCTAAGTTATTGTTTTAAACATTTAGCGAAGTTACATTAACTTACACTGGCAAAAAAAAATAAATGTGCTATACTATTAGTGCCGACGACTTTTTCGGGGGCGTTTTTAGATTCGCTCGGGAGAACAATGGCAAAAGTGGCGTGTCGAGATCCCGCGCATCTCGTAAAACAGCGGACCATTTTTAATTGGCAAAGAAAATTACGCCTTAGCAGCTTAAAGTGCTGCTACATCCCACCTTCTGTGTCTGCGGTGAAGGATCTGGGGTGTCAAAACAGCAGACTGTCCTGCCAAACCACCGTCTGAGGTTTAGCAGGGAAATTAACCAGACTGGCTTTTTCGGAATCCCGCTTTTAGGAGGCCGGGAAAGCGAGAATTAAAATAAAAGCTACACACGTAGAAGCTTTTGTGGTTGTCTTTCGATACAGGGGTGCAAGTCCCCTCGCCTCCACCAAAATTTGTCCATAAACCCGTATGAATAGCGGGTTTCAGCTTTTTTAGAGCAGAGTTTTAACTCTGTTTTTTGCGTTTTGGATAGGATTTTTTCTTCTTTTGCTAAAAAGATAAAAAGAAAAAGGGTATTACCCCCTCATTGCTTCGATTAATCTCTTCGTACCAACCACGTCGAGTGCGTGACATTAATGTCGCGGGTAAAAGAGTGAGTATGTGAAAAAACCCTATATATCAAGGCTTTTTGCACACATGGTTATGAAACCCATTGAGGGAAACGAGATTTTTTCGCTCCGCGGAAACAAGTCCATAAAGGCAGTATTTGATAGTTAAGTGGTCAGATTAGATGTCAACCTTCGCGAGTGCACGATTTAGATGTTTTCTCGGATTTTTTTGAGGTTGTGTGGTCAGGTTGGATGTTAGTATAACGCTATGTCACGATTAAAGCGATAAATCGGGATTTGCCTTTTTATTGGATAAATAGATGATGCCGAGAATAATTTACAAGGCTTTAGTTCTTCCTCGACAACATATCAAACATCATACCATGACTATAAAACTTGAATGTTAATATGCGTTGCTTGTAGCAACGGGTAGTTCCTCATACAATAGTGGTAACGACCGAAAGAAAGGAGGTTATTCCTAATGTTAAACGAAAACATTAAAGCAATCAGAAAATCAAAAGGACTTTCGCAAGAAGAACTTGCTATCAAACTGAATGTGGTGCGACAAACAATCTCTAAATGGGAGCAAGGATTGTCTGTTCCTGATTCTGATATGTTAATCTCCATATCGGAAGTGCTTGATACACCTGTAAGCACTTTACTTGGGGAAACTGTTATTGAGTCGAAAGTTGATGACTTAAAAGCGATTTCCGAAAAACTGGAGATAATAAACTTACAGCTCGCACAAAGGAAGACCATGAGACGAAAAACGCTTCATTGGCTACTTATCTCATTGTGTGTGGTCATAGTAACAATTTCTGCGGTCTTAATAGCGTTTAATAGTCCTTACTTAGGTTGGAATTATAGTGACCCTGAAACCGCCGTTGTCGGAGTAGCTTTTCACTCATTTGAATGGCTGTTTGTCAGATTAGCACCTATTATCCTTATAGGGGCAATAGTTGGAATTTTCTTGACACGGAAGAAAGTATAAAACGGCTCTACTTTTGGGTACAGCTCAGACTTCAAAATTCCTGTTTGTTTGTGAACTAAACAAAAAATAATGCATGGCACTCTACGTTGTTATTGCCGTTGAGTGCCTCGTTTGTTTAAACCTTATTATCTCACCTTGTTGGTAACGATATTGCAAACCCAACTTCACATTCTGACTCGGGGATTGGCTTTCCTGCTGCACAAAGGATGCCATTATCATGAGCATAACCTCGCCCTTGGAATCCATGGTGTTTATGTTTTCTTTCTAGAAATAGACCAGTATGTTCTTGTCCTTAAGTTGACGGATATATTTCAGACAATCCAGTGTGCTTCGACC
>JBMNOZ010000037.1:0-2535 GCA_050943335.1 Desulfitobacteriia bacterium
TTCTCTAAAGCTTTAATTATTCGCTCTCTTTGAAAATAAAAGACTAGAAAAAAAACTATGGACAGTCCTAAGACGATGAATACCACCAAATAGTCCTTCTCTTGAATATTGGCACCGATAAAAGAAGAGCCAAATAGAGCTGGCAACCTGGCTACAACAACAATACTTAGAAACCTTAAAGGCTTGATAGGGGTTAAACCCGCAGTATAAACAAGAAAATCCTTAGGCAAACCCGGGATTAGAAATAATAGAAAAATAACTGTGTCTGCTCGCGGCGTTTCAAAAAATCGCCGTAATCTATCAATTTTAGTTTGAGGAACAAAAATCTTAACTAAAGGATAACCTAAAATCCGGGAGATATTAAAAATAAAGATATACCCAATTGTGATCCCGAGAAGGGAATAAAGAGTTCCGGGAAAGGTTCCATAGACAAAACCGCCGGCAATCTGAACCACTTCGCCGGGAATAGGGACGATGACGACCTGCAAAAACTGAAAAAGGATAAAGATTAATATACTTACGCCACCGTAAGAAAGAGCCAAATTCCTAAATTTTTCCGGTTCCAGGAAAAGTTCAGTGATCAGGTAGGAATACCTGAATGTCAGGTACCAGAGAAAAAAAATGAATAAGACGGCTGCGATAATATTAAAGATCAGTTTTAAATTTTTTCTTTTTAACAATATTAATCATCCATTTTCAACACTGCCATAAAAGCCTCTTGGGGAATCTCAACACTTCCGACCTGCTTCATGCGTTTTTTCCCCTCTTTTTGCTTCTCCAGCAGTTTTCTTTTCCTCGAGATATCCCCGCCATAACATTTAGCCAGGACATCCTTGCGCATCGCTCTGATTGACTCTCTGGCAATAACCCGGGACCCAATCGCTGCTTGAATAGGAACTTCAAACATTTGCCGGGGGATGAGATCCCGCAATTTTTCAACAAGTTTCCGGCCCCGCTGATAAGCCTTATCCCGATGGACAATGATTGATAAGGCGTCGACGATTTCACCGTTTAAAAGAATATCAAGTTTAACCAGATTAGACTCCTTATAACCGATGAGTTCATAATCCAAGGATGCATAGCCCTTGGTTCTGGATTTGAGCTGGTCGAAATAATCGTAGACAATTTCGCTTAAAGGGAGCTCATAGATTAGGCTGACCCTGGATTCGGTTATATAATCCATATTGACAAAAGTTCCTCTTTTTTCCTGATTTAATTCCATAATGGCCCCTACATATTCGGAGGGAACTATCACCGTTGCTTCAACCACAGGCTCTTCAATAGATTCAACCGTATCCATGGGCGGCAAAAGGGCGGGATTATCTACCATAATCTGTTCCTTTTTCACTGTATTAACCTTATATACAACACTGGGAGCGGTAGTAATAATACCTAGCCCGAATTCCCTCTCTAACCTTTCTTGGATAATTTCCATATGCAAAAGACCTAAAAAACCACAGCGAAAACCAAATCCTAAAGCCATCGAGGTTTCGTTTTCATAAAGCAGGCTGGCATCATTAAGTTTTAGTTTTTCTAAAGCGTCTTTCAGTCTCTCGTAATCTGAGGTCTCCACAGGGAAAAGACCGCAATAAACCATGGGGATAGCCTTTCGATACCCGGGCAAAGCCTCAGCCACGGGGTTATCAGCATCGGTAATAGTATCCCCAACCCTGGTATCCGCGACGTTTTTAATGCTCCCCGCAATGTATCCCACTTGCCCGGCTTTTAATTCCTCTACCAGTGTTAGATTTGGAGTAAACATCCCAACCTCAATTACCTCAAACTCTTTGCCCGTGGAGAACATTTTAATGTTTTGACCTTTAGTAATTTTACCGTCAAACACTCGAAGATAAGGAATTGCTCCTTTGTAAGGATCAAATTTGGAATCAAAAATCAAAGCTTTCAAAGGTTTTTCGTCATTCCCTACCGGAGGAGGAATCCTATTGACAACAGCCTCCAAAATTTCCTCGATACCCAACCCTGTCTTGGCAGAGGTTAGAATTGCTTCTTGAGCATTTAGGCCGATTATTTCTTCTATTTCCCGCTTTACCCTCTCGGGATCAGCATTTGGTAAATCTATTTTATTAATCACCGGAATGATTTCTAAATTGTTTTCCAGCGCCAAATAAACATTGGCTAAAGTCTGAGCTTCTATGCCCTGGGCCGCATCAACCACTAGCAAAGCTCCTTCACAGGCGGCAAGACTCCTGGAAACTTCGTAAGAAAAATCCACATGCCCGGGAGTGTCGATGAGGTTCAGTTCATAGATTTCCCCATCCAGAGCTTTATAATTTAAACGCACCGCCTTAAGTTTAATTGTAATTCCTCGTTCTCTCTCTAAATCCATGGAATCTAAAACCTGTTCTTTTAGTTCCCTAGAGGATAAAGTTCCAGTATACTCTATCAAGCGATCTGCAAGGGTCGATTTGCCATGATCTATGTGAGCAATGATAGAAAAGTTTCTGATTTTAGTCGAAGCTTGTGCCATTAATATTTCTCTCCCCAATAATACCACTAATAGTAACTATCAAATAA
>JBMNOZ010000027.1:0-14387 GCA_050943335.1 Desulfitobacteriia bacterium
GTTGATTTAGTAAGACTAAGACTGTCAGAGGAGGAAATAGACCTTTTTACCAGGGAGCTCAGTTCTATTTTGGAATATACGGCTCGGCTAAAAGAAGTTCAGACCCAGGATGTAAAGCCAATGATTTGGGGCCTTGAATTGTTAAATGTGTGGCGCGAGGATAAGTCTGAGCCTTCTTTGGCCCGGGATAAAGCTTTGGAAAACGCTCCAGAAGCAAGAGACGGATTTATTATAGTTCCTAAAATAGTTTGAAAACTCAAGGGAGTAGATTGGAAAAGGAGTCGAGAACATGGAAGTTATCACCAAATCACTGGCGGAATTACATAATCTTTTGATAAAAAAGGAGATCAGTTGTGTAGAATTAACGGATATGTTTTTACAACACATTCAAAAAACTGATCCAGAATTAAAGGCTTTCTTAACGGTTACAGCGGATGAAGCTTTACAGGAAGCAGAAAGAATAGATGAAAAAATTATGGATAACGGGGAACTAGGTCCCTTAGAGGGGCTTCCATTTGCCCTTAAAGATAATCTGTGCACGGCGGGGGTAAAGACTACCTGTGCGTCACGCATTTTAGAAAACTTTTGCCCTCCTTTTGAGGCCACAGTTAGTGCAAAATTAAAGGATGCTGGTGGGATACTGGTAGGTAAACTCAACCTCGATGAGTTTGCCATGGGCTGTACTACCGAAAACTCAGCTTTTTTCCCCACGGGAAATCCCTGGGATTTAACCAGAGTTCCTGGCGGTTCCTCAGGGGGAAGTGCAGCAGCGGTTGCCGCTCGGCAAGTACCCTTCGCTTTAGGCTCGGACACGGGAGGTTCAGTCAGACAGCCGGCAGCCTTTTGCGGTGTGGTAGGCCTTAAACCTACTTACGGGTTGGTTTCTCGTTATGGTTTAGTAGCTTTTGCTTCCTCCTTGGATCAGATTGGGCCGCTGACCAAAACGGTTGACGATAATGCTAGAGTCCTAAACATCATTGCCGGACATGATTCTAGGGATTCCATGTCCGCGCCTTATGATAAACCGGATTACACCAGCTTTTTAGGGGAAAATATTAAAGGTTTAAGAATCGGAGTTCCGAAAGAGTTTTTTGGCAGAGAATTACAGGTTGAAGTAGGAGAAAAAGTTCAGGAAGCGCTGGCTATTTTTAAAAGGCTGGGCGCAGAAATTGAAGAGTGTTCCCTTCACCATATGAAGTATGCCCTACCCGCCTACTATCTTATTTCGCGGGCGGAGTGTAGTTCCAATATGGCCCGTTTCGACGGTGTAGGATTCGGCTATCGAGCCGAGGCGGAAGAGATGATAGAGATGTCTGAAAAAACTCGCGCCGAAGGTTTCGGGCCTGAAGTTAAACGGAGGATCCTCTTAGGAACTTATGTTTTAACCGCTAGTAATTACCAAGATCATTATGTAAAAGCCCAGAAAGTAAGAACTTTAATAAAAGAGGATTTTGAAAAACTTTTTGGCCAATATGACGTTCTACTAACTCCAACCACTCCTTCCATAGCTTTTAAACGTCGGGATTCCTCCGGTGGCAATGACGATTTAAATCATCCAAATATAGGAGCTACTTCTACGGAACTAAGCGATATTTATACTGCACCGGTAAACCTAGCAGGGCTACCGGCTCTTACGGTCCCGGCAGGGTTTGTAGAGGGAATGCCCATCGGGATACAGTTAATCGGTAACTATTTTGCCGAAGGGATATTGTATAAAACAGCCTATGCTTTTGAACAAGCCACCTGTTATTATCGGGAAAACCCAAGCTTTAAAGGGGAGGCAAAGTAATGGTTTATGAAAAATATGAAATGGTTTGCGGGGTAGAAACCCATGTTGAATTGGCAACAAAAACTAAAATATTTTGCGGTTGTACTACGGAATTCAGTAGTGAACAAAACACCCATATCTGTCCAGTTTGTCTCGGACTTCCGGGTACCCTGCCAGTACTAAATAAGGAAGTTGTAAACTTGGCGATCAAAGCCGGGTTGGCTTTAAATTGTGAAATTGCAGAGTATTCTAAATTTGATCGAAAAAACTATTATTATCCGGATCTATCTAAAAACTTCCAGACTTCTCAGCATGAGGAACCGATTTGCCAAAACGGGTGGTTAGAAATTGTTGTAGATGGGAAGAAAAAGAGAATTGGGATTACTAAAGCTCATATGGAAGAAGATGCGGGGAAACTTGTTCACAGCGGGGAGAGCATCATCACTTCGGACAGTTCGGGATTAGATTGCAACCGAGCCGGGGTTCCTTTGTTGGAAATTGTCTCAGAGCCTGATTTAAGATCTGTAGAGGAAGTAGTAGCTTACTTGGAAGAATTAGTTCAAATTATGAAATACGCTGGTATTTCTGACTGTAAAATGGAGCAGGGCTCAGTTCGTTTTGATCTAAATGTCTCCCTGAGGCCAAAAGGATTAAAGGAGTTAGGAACCAGAACAGAGACTAAAAACTTGAACTCTTTCTCCGCAGCCCGTCGCTGTTTGGAATATGAGATCAAACGCCAGGCCCGTCTACTGGATAAAGGGGAAAAGATTATTCGGGAAACCCTTACTTGGGATGAAGTTCAGGGGCGAACTCTTTCCTTGCGTACTAAGGAGGAAGCTGCTGATTATCGATATTTTCCGGAACCTGATCTTCCTCCCTTAATAATCGATCGGGAGTGGGTGGAAGAGATAAGGGCGACTTTGCCGGAATTGCCGGCGGCCAAAAGAGAGCGGTTTAAATCCTTAGGTTTATCTGATTATGATATCGGAGTGATTACTTCTAATAAAGAGATGGCGGATTATTTTGATGAGGTGAGGAATGAGTTTTCTGACGCTAAAGTTATCGCTAACTGGATTATGGGCGATCTTAGTGGTTTGCTTAAAGCCGGCAATCTTTCTTTTGCTGAAAGCCCTGTTTCACCAAGCCAGTTGGCTGATCTTCTAAAACGTTTACAGAGCGGAGAGATTAGCGGCAAAATAGCTAAGACTGTTTTAGAAGAAATGTATGCCACCGGAAAAGATGCGGCTTTAATTATTGAAGAAAAGGGCTTGGCTCAAATTAGCGATGTGGGAGAATTGGAGAAAATAATCGAAGAGGTTATTGCTAACAATTCTAAGTCCGTAAATGATTATCGATCTGGGAAGAAAAATGCCCTTGGCTTTTTGGTGGGACAGGTGATGAAAGCAACCAGAGGGCAGGCTAATCCGGGGTTGGTGAACAAAATATTAAAACAAAAATTAGATTAAGTGAAAAGAGAGAAGAGGTAGTACTTTAAATGGGAAATTCGATTAGGTTTGGTAAATGGACCGTTCTATGTGCAGCAGTAAGTATAAATATAATTATTGGTATTCTTTACATTTGGAGTATTATTAGTAAAGCACTAATTAATGATTGGCATTGGACAGGTAAAGAGGCTTCTCTCCCTTATACCGTGGCAATTATTGCTTTTGTTTTAGCAATGACTGTTTTCGGTAAAATTCAGGATATAAAGGGCCCGCGGTTTACTACAACTATTTCCGGAATTTTATTAGGGGGAGGCTTGATTCTATCCTCCTTAACCACAAACCCGAAACTAATTGTCTTAACTTTCGGTATTATTACCGGTTCCGGAGTCGGGATCGCGATAGTCTCTACTCTTGCCCCGGCAATTAAATGGTTTCCTCCGGAAAAAAAAGGGATGATTACCGGAATAACAGTTGCCGGGATCGGGGTTTCTTCCATTATTTATTCTCCTGTGACCCATTTTTTAATTGAAAATTTTGGGGTTTCTAAGACCTTTCTCTACATGGGAATTGTTTCTTTGGTGCTTATGGTTGGGCTTGCTCAATTTCTCGTAAATCCTCCGGAAGGGTATGGTTTCCAAAACCGAGAAGCTGCTGGAGAAAGTTCTGATTCCGAAACCAAATTTGCGCCGGGTCTTACCTGGAAGGAAATGTTGAAAACCGTTAGCTTTTATAAGCTTTGGATTATGTTTGCTTTTTCTGCTTCAGCAGGTTTAATGGTTGTTGCTCATGCCGCCAATATTGCCAAAGTGCAAATCAATTGGGAAGGCGGCTTTTATATGGTAATCATGCTCTCTGTTTTCAACACTATTGGTCGTTTTTTTGGAGGTTCTATCGCTGACCGTATAGGATGGCTTAATTTAATGCGCATTGTTTTCATTTTACCGGCAATTAATATGTTGGTGTTCAGTCATTATAACAATGTCGCTATGTTAGCGTTTGGAATTTCAGTTGTAGGGTTTTGCTACGGGGCGACTTACTCCGTTTTCCCAGCGGCTTTAATAGAATTGTATGGAATGAGAGATTTTGGTGCCAATTACGGTTTAGTAATGACCGGTTGGGGGCTAGGCGGGGTCATCGGCCCCATGGTGGCTGCTTACTTCCTAGATTCCACAAAAACTTATTACTCGGCCTATCTGATAGCCAGTGTTTTGCTAATAATTGTCTTTATTATTACGTTCACATTTAGAACTAAGAAAGCTTGAGCCTATAGAAATAAAGGATGTTTATGAAAAACCCTAGATGGAATTTTTGGCAAGCGTTTTATGTGATTTTTTTAATTTATATAATTAAATATTTCTTCGGCTGGTTAAAAGCGCCTTCTAGTCTTGGCAATCTAAAAGGGTATGTTGATTATCTGTTGATTGGTTTTGGAGAGGGAGCCCTTTGCCTTTTCGCATTATTCCTATTCTTAAAAATCAAAAGTAGCTCTCCAAGGGATCTGGGATTAACAGGCTTGACGATAAAAAAGTTTTTAATTGGCCTAACTGGAGGGGTGGTTCTTTTTTTCCTTGTCGGACTACTCGGAAATCTACTGGTTAGCTACCTGGGAGAACCCAAACCTCAGAGTTTTGGTTTGGTTGTGGCTGGGGCGAGTTCCGTATGGCAACTTATCCCCTTATTTGTTCTCGGGGGAATTGTTGTTCCCCTGAAGGAAGAAATCCTTTTTCGGGGTTTGATTTTTCCTCCCTTAAGACACAGCTATGGTCGGGGGTATGGAATCTTGTTAACCGCTTTATTTTTTGGGGTGCTGCACTTGGATTTAATCAGGTTTTTACCCCTCTTTTTTGGTGGTTTAATTCTGACTTGGCTTTATGAAAAAACAAAAAGCCTGTGGACTCCCATTATCGCCCATGGGACCTGGAATACTTTGATGCTTATTCTAATGTGGCTTCAGAGGGGCTGAGGTGTTTTAAAAATAGCGGAGAAATAATAATATCTGGGGGTTGATCGATGAAACTTTTATCCTGGAATGTGAATGGTATCAGATCTTGTATCAGGAAGGGTTTTCTCGATTTTGTAGTTCGGGAAGATCCTGATATTCTATGTCTGCAGGAAACCAAAATCCAGGCGGATCAAATCCCCTTTGAACTTGAGGGCTATCACCATTACTGGAATTTTGCGGAGAAAAAAGGATATTCAGGAACGGCAATTCTGACCAAGCAAAAACCGCTAAATGTTTTTTATGGTTTAGGAATTGAAGAACATGACCGGGAAGGTAGAGTTATCACTTTGGAATTTGAGAAAGTGTACTTTCTCACTGTCTACACCCCTAATTCTCAAAGAGGACTTACAAGATTGGAATACAGGATGAAATGGGAAGACGATTTTTTAAGTTATTTGCGGGATTTGGACAGCAAAAAGCCGGTTATTTTCTGCGGGGATTTGAATGTGGCCCATAAAGAAATAGATTTAAAAAACCCCGGTTCCAATACAAAAAATGCCGGTTTTACCCCGGAGGAAAGGGAAAAATTCAGCAATTTATTGAAACAGGGATTTTTAGATACCTTTCGGTATTTCTATCCGGAGCAGACTGAGGCTTATACCTGGTGGTCCTATATGTTCAAAGCGCGGGAAAAAAATATAGGCTGGCGGATAGACTATTTTTGTGTTTCCGAAAGATTAAAAGATGAGCTGAAAGATGCTCTAATTTATAGTGATGTTTACGGTTCAGATCACTGTCCGATAGGGTTATTGCTCAAGAAAAAGACCTCCTGTTTTTAAGTTCAACAGGAGGTTATTTTTGGGTTTGTATTTCTTAGACAGATTTTTTAGAAGAACCGGCGACCGAAAAGACTGCCTTGGAAACCATCGAACCCGGAGGTTATTTGCTGAGGGGCTACTACATTAGTGCTAAGGGGTTGAATATAAAGTTGGGGAATATCGACAATATTTTGGCGGTTCACAGTGACGACTGGTTGAATGACCGGAACTACGCGGGGAGTGTAATAGTCCCGAACAACATATTGTGGGGGGAAGACAAAGGGGCTGACCTGATCTCTACAACATGACATTAAACTAATCACCTCCTCTTTAGTAATATATAGTATGCTCATCTCAACATATTGGGAATAAATGGGAAAAATGTGATCTAACCTGTTATTTCAATTTCCTTTTAAATGTTTATCATCAAGGAAGTTTGTTCCGATTACTCCACCCACAATTAATACGGAACCTATGATGTGAAAATAGAATATTTCTTCTTTAAGAAATATAACCCCGGCCACAATACTGATCACAGTAGCTAGATTAGCAAAAACACTCATCTTAGAAGCCTCGATTTTTGATAAAACATAATTAGTGATTAAAGAGGTTAAGAGAGTGGACAGGACCCCGAGATAAATTACACTGGTCACAAATTGAACATTTCCTAAAGGAAGAAAAAAAACTTCCGTTAATTAAGTTTCTTGTCAAGGCCAAAACATTAAAACATACAAAACTGATAATAATCATGATTACACTTAGCTCTATATTGGAAAAATCCTGAGTAAGTTTTCTGGCCACCACACTATAACCGGAAAAAGACAGGGCGGACAAGAGGATAAGGATTATCCCCAGTAAATTATGCACTTCCCAGGCGGACCCTTTCATCAGGGTTATATAGA
Source organism: Desulfitobacteriia bacterium (assembly GCA_050943335.1). Taxonomy (GTDB): domain Bacteria; phylum Bacillota; class Desulfitobacteriia; order Desulfitobacteriales; family Syntrophobotulaceae; genus JBMNOZ01. The sequence continues at coordinate 6,876 of JBMNOZ010000027.1, forward strand.
TAACTCCAACCACCGAGGCAAAGACGGCAATCTTTTGAAAGATATTCGTTTTTTCCTTAAGGAAAAAAGAAGCCAGGATTAAAGTAAAAATCGGGGTAGAAGCTGAAACAATACCTGCCTCTGAGGAAGAGGCATTTTGCAGACCAAAGGTCTGGAAACCGAAAAACAGCAATGGATATAAGAGGGCCAGAGGAAGGATTCTGATAATGCTTTTTAGATTGTAATTTACTTTTACGATTCTAAATAAAAGCAGAAGCAGGACTACAATAAACGAAGCGGTAAAGCGATAAGCTAATAGATCTAAAGGGTGGACAATGGCCAACGCTATTTTGCCAAAAAGAAAAGAGAGCCCGATGATTATCGAATAAGTGAAAGCGGCAATATAGACGAATTTACTGTTGTTTTCCATATCGCACCTCTGCCTCCGAAACCGCTTTTAAAAATTAAGGGAAAATTTTACAAACAAGTTGGGAAAACTATAATCAACTTACTACAGGGAGCACTTTTTTAAAAGTTCTTGGAGGACAGAATGTTTTTGTAGGGAGAGGAATTGAGAATGTTAGTCATCAAAGGGAAGTACAATAAAGCGAAAGTTTTTACCGCAAACTTGGAGGACGGAGCATATTCTCAGATTGAAAACCTTTGCAATCAGGAGTTCATAAAAGACAGCAAAATCCGGATAATGCCTGATGCTCACTATGGGATAGGGTGCACGATAGGAACTACCATGACCATAACAGATAAAGTAGTTCCCAATCTAGTTGGTGTTGATATCGGGTGTGGTATAGAGACCATTGCAATTAGCAATAAAAGATTAGAATTAGAAAAACTTGACAAACTGATTTACGCTAAAATACCAGCGGGTTTCAAAATAAGGGAAAAACCTCATCCATATAACGAACAAATAGATTTGACTCGCCTGCGTTGTATAAAATTTGTAAACAAAGATAGAGCGGAAAAAAGCATTGGAACCCTTGGGGGAGGCAATCACTTCATTGAGGTCAACCAAGATGAGGAAGGAAATCTCTACCTCGTGGTTCATTCCGGCAGCCGCCACTTAGGGTTGGAGGTTGCTAATCTTTATCAACAAGAAGCCTTTAGCTCGTTGAAAAAAACTAAGCACGATATCCCCAAATCCCTATGTTATTTATCCGGCGCATTGTTTGCCGATTACCTCCACGATATGAAGATTATACAACGTTATGCCGAGCTCAACCGTAAAGCGATTGTCAATGAAATCGTCAAGGGTATGAAGCTGGACATAATTGACCGTTTTACCACTATCCACAATTATATAGATACCGAAAGGTTCATACTGCGGAAAGGAGCAGTATCCGCAGAAAAGGGGGAAAAATTTATAATTCCAATCAACATGCGAGACGGTAGTTTTATTTGCATTGGCAAAGGTAATGAGGATTGGAACTACTCTGCCCCTCATGGTGCTGGACGCCTGATGAGCCGGATCCAGGCTAAAAACTCGTTAACCCTGACTCAATATAAAGAGATCATGGCCGGGATTTATACCACTTCAGTGAATAAAAAGACGCTTGACGAATGCCCCCTAGCTTACAAACCATTTGAAGAAATTATCAGTAATATTGGGGATACTGCAGAGGTCGTTGATCATATTAAGCCGATTTACAACTTTAAAGCGGCGGATTAGTTTAAGTAACAAAGAGAGGTGGTTCTATGAGTAGAGCATTCGTCAGGGAAGACGATGGCTGGTTCAGATGTAGTGAATATAATGAGTATTGTATGATGGCTAATGAAAAAGGAGACTGTCTCCTTGACCGCTGTAATCAGTACCCGGAAAAGGAGGAGAAGAAGGATAAAAATGAAGAGTAGATACCAAAATGATAAGGGGCGAGCTACATGGTTATCAATGAGAAGACAATTCTAGTTAATGCAGTCAAGGTCCGATGCTTTTGTGCCGGAAATGGCGATACTCCGATAGTTTTATTACATGGCGCCGGAGTGGATTCGGCCATGATGTCATGGGCTGAGGTCATCAGGCTGTTGGCTGAAGAGTATAAGGTGATTGCTCCTGATTTGCCAGGCTATGGAGCTAGTGATCATATCGACGGCGAGTATTCTTTGCAGTTTTATACGGAGATCGTTAAAGGCATTATCGAAGTATTTGAGAGTTCTCCAGTGGTTTTGACAGGACTTTCTCTAGGTGGAGGCATCTGTTTAAATATGGCGCTTAATCATCCTGAGCTTATCAAACTATTAGTGCCGGTTGATGCTTGGGGCATATTCCCCAAGCTGCCTTACCATCGACTCACTTATTGGTATACCCGTTCCAAAATTAACGATAATCTGTACCAATGGACCGGAAAATATCGCTCCCTTATCCGCTGGTCGTTGGAATACAATTTAATCGGTGATAAATCGAAAGTCACTGAAGATTTGGTAGAAGAAGTTCAAAGAGCCATGCTCGAACCAGATGCCGGAAAACCCTTTATTTCTTTTCAACGAAGCGAGATTACTAAGACGGGACTAAAAACCGATTTGTATAGCCGGCTTGGAGAAATATCTATGCCCACTTTGTTGATACATGGCAGCAAAGATAAAGCTGTACCCTTAAAAGACGCCATTACGGCCAGCAAGATAATACCTAATTGTCAATTGTATATTATGGAAGGTTGCAAACATTGGCCCCAAAAAGAGCGTCCGGAGGAATTTGCCAGGGTAGTTAGAGATTTTATCGAGCATTATCGTGGGGTTTAGGACAGGGTCTTACAAGGATAAAGGTGAAATAGTAAATAATATTGGCCCTACGGCAGATATTATTAAGGTTATTAAGTCAATTTATAACTGCGGGTTAGATCAATTATAATTTAAAGGGCTATGAAAATAAGGGCTTGGGAAAGCCCTTATTTTTTTAAGATTATTCTCTAATTTATAATAAGTGATTTAAAAGATTACACCAAGAGCGATTAAAATTAAGACCGCAATTAAGACAATTCCTGCTCCAACTCCCCAGCCGCCGGCATAGCCGTAGCCGCCGTAACCGTACATCAAATTCACTCCTCTCTTCAATTTAATCAAATAAGCAAATCTTAAAATACGATACCCATTGCAATTAAGAGTAGAATAATGACAACTACGATTCCTATGCCACACCAGCCAAAGCCTCCGGTGCCTGCGCCTACACCATCAAATGCCATTACTTAGCCCTCCTTTTTCATAGGATAGTTTTTTATACTATATGAGCTTTTTCATTCATTGGTGAAAAATGGAAATTATACTGCGGCTTATTTCATACAAACGTGCCTGCAGGAAACATTTTCCATAAATATTCATAAGATAGGGACAGGAAATTGATTAGAAGAAGGAGGTTGTTATATGTCTCTTCTCGGCGGAATCGGCAACTATTTTGGCTCTTATGACGGTGGCTACGGAGCAGGATATGGTTGGGGCAATGGCGGTTGGAGCTGGGGAGGAGGTTGGTGGTGGTGGATAATTATCATCATTTTCTTTTTCTTCGTCTGGTGGGCCTGGGGAGGAGGATGGTGGGGAGGCTTCGGTCCCGGAGGCGGTTTCGGCGGCTGGAGCTGGTAATAGTTTCCCCTAATTAAGCCTGACGAGTTTCTTAAAAACCAGTATCTCCCTAAAGTCTATTAGAATGGAGGTGTCGATAGAGATGTCACCAGGATTACAACGTTTTTTGGCTAAGAAAGGAATTCACTCCGTGGAAGACTTAAATAATAGAGTGAGACTCTTTGCTCCACGGCTAAGATGGAGGAGAACGCGGTAAAATCTTAGTGAAAGGGATATCTTCTAAATAAAACCATTATTAAATTATTTGAAGGAGGTGGTAAAAGATGGCCATGGAAGCAGGCGTATTCGGCGGAGGAGCATTGTGTGGCATTGGCATCGTTGTAGTTATTATTCTTCTACTGATCGCAATGGGAATCGTGTTTTAAATTTTTAACAATTACTCTTTAGGAAAGGGGGTTAAAACATGTTTGGAGGCGGTGTTTGTTGTCGGCCTGTGGCTCGACCGGTAGTAGTTGCTCCACCCGTAGGTAATGTTGGGGTGGGAATCATTGCGATCGCAATCTTAATTTTAATCGCTCTTGCAGTAATCTTTTAGGTTCTAGATTATTAAGATAAAGTGATTCTCAATGTATGTATTCCTCTCCCTTGGAGAGGAATTTCTTAAATTAAAAGGAAAAATTTTCACGCCTATAAGAGCCACATGGAGAAAACATGGTAAGATAACGCGGCCCTACATTTGCTTCCAGGCCGGTTTTAAGCGTAAAATGGCGATTAAATTAATTATGGCAATAAGGGTTCCCAGTTTAAAGGCTAAGCTATAACTATGAGTTAAATCAAAAATATAACCGGCGATAACCGGACCTAAAGCGCCGCCGATAGTATCACCTGTAAAGACCAGGCCTAAGATAGGGCCATGGGATCGCAGGCCAAAAATATAGGCCGTTAAAGGGGATTCCATGGTGGCAAGACCCCCATGGCCGAAACCGAAGATAATAGCAAACAATATTAACATCCAAAACTGATTGGATACAAGTAACCAAAGAAAGGAAACAACTATAAGCAGGGCGCTGGTAATCATAGCTTTTTCATTTCCCAGTCGGTCGGCAAAGATACCCATTAGGATCCGGCCCGGAATACCGACTAGACCTAAAACAGAAATAATAGCCACTGCCTTTTCCAAAGGTATTCCTGCCCCGGTGGCATGAAGCACAATATGAGAAATGATCAAATAGTAAAGAAGATAGGTACAGCCAAAAATAAGTCCCATCAGATAAAGTTGGCGGGTACGAAGGGCTTCTCTGAGCGTTAGCCCGAAAGCTGATTGTTCAGGACTTAGGGCCTTAGAGGGATCGTAACCATAGGGCAAAGTATTCATTGTTGATGGATCCCGTCTCAAAAATTGGGCACTGACCGTAACCACTATAAAAGCAATTACAGCCATGATAATATAGGATTTCCGCCAGCCATAATTTAAAATTAACTTATTAGCTAAGGGTACAATAGTAAGCAAGGCAATCCCGGTGCCGGCGACAACAATACCGGACATAAAAGCTCGTCTTTTAATAAACCAGCGGGCAACTGTGGACATTATCGGAATCAAAGCGGCGCTCATACCGATATTGATAACCCCGTAGTAGATGAATAGTTGGGTAATATTATTTAAAGTTGATATTAGATAGTAGCCTAATCCTAAAAAACAACCGGCAAAAGTCATTACCAGACGAGGTCCGAAGCGGTCATTAAGTTTACCTACCAAAATAGATAAAAGACCGGTTCCAATCCAGGTAATTGAAAAAGCGGCTGAAGTCGTTCCTCGAGACCAGCCGAATTCGTCGAGTAAGGGTCCGATAAAAACTCCAAAAGAGAGCCGGGAGCCCCACATAATAATGGAAATCAGCAAACCGGCAAAAACGATTATATTGCCGTAAAAAAACTTCGAACTACTTACATCCTGCTTTTCAACTTCTCCTCCATTTATCATTGATAATAAACCTCCTAGCAAATAACAAAATCGTGCCGCTCTCGATTTAAGGGCACTATCTATTTGTTCTCTAATTTCTTTTTTTTAACATCAACTTATTATATATTCATTATTTGGCATTCGTCAAAGGGGAGGTTAATAGCGGTAGTTAGTTTAATAAATTTCGCTGGTAAAAAGGTAAACCGTAGAAAAGAGGAGGAATAAGACTCAAAAACCAGCTCCTAACAACTACTTAGCTAAGGGACTTGTTTTTCTAAAGAACCAAGAGGCGAAAGTCCACCAACAGAGAAATATAATATAGGCTGGCAGAGGGTAGAACCAATCAACAAAGCTAAATAACCCGACATTATGGACAACATAGCCATAACCGAGACTGTAGAAAGCCCAAGTTAAAATATATACGTATCGGAAATACTTTCTCTCTGGCAAAAAGTAAAAGAAGATCATCATCACCATTGACCAACAAAGGGGGGAAAGAGCAATCATTTTATGAACATAAAAGATTCCTTGGTTTTTAAACCAGATCAACCCAAGAACATTTTGAGTTAAACCGACAACAATAATATCGCCCAGGGCCCCCGTTAGGAAACCGTAAATAAAGTACTCTTTATATTTTTCCCTGGGTATAAAAATTAGGGTTAAAATAAAAACGATAAGTAAAAAAACCGGATAGAATAACAATGTAATCATTTCGTCCATTATTCCTTTCACCTCGGAGAGTGTAATTATACTAGATAATATTTCCACAAATAGCTGTTTGCAGTCGTCAGAGGGAGGAAAAATGAAACTTTCTGCTGATCGAGGAAGCGAAAGGGGTGGGGTTAGAAACTTGTAAAAGATGTCAACCGAGCCTATATTAAGTCACCAGGGAAAAATGCCCGTTATTTTGGAGGAGGTGGAGGGAGGATTTCGGTATAGCTAGATGCAACTTTTGATTAGTTTTCTTAATATTTCTAAAGGCTTTTTCAGAATAATACAGCTCTGTGGGACAGGTAATCCTCCTGCTTCTTTCTATATGGTTAAATTTCTGGTATTCCCTCATCAACCTCAGGTAGAAAGTATTAACTTGCTTGTCCCAGACGGTGTGTATTAGGGCTAGGCTTTTTATTCTTTTTAGTCCTTTAAAAGTTGGAAATATGTCTAAAAGGGAGATCCAAAATTTATTTTTAGAAAAGTAATTGTATAGAAATCCAAAAAAATTCGTGCTGCAAAAATTTAGCCAAAAGGGTAGATAGATCATGGTATCTATTAAATAGAGCTTTGTGACCCTGGTTGGGTTGCGAATAGCATAATCCAGAGCAAAAATGCCCCCTAGACAAAAACCGCACAATTCAAAATATTTTAAATTTAAACTATTGGCAAAAGCGGTTATTAGGGCTTCTATTTCGGTAAAGTTAACCTTGGGCCAAAATCCTGATTTGCCATAACCGGGCAAATCAAGAGCCAGGATGGTTTTATTAGCCAAAAGTTTTCTCATGCTTTTTGTGGCAAAAATTCGGCCGTCTAAATTCAAACCGTGAAGACAGATAATAACCGGGGAATTGCCATTTTCGTATCGGAAATAATGAATTTTATGCCCCTTATAATAAAAGGGTTTTTGTCTATAATCCAAGACTATCTCCTCCTAAAAGTTGATAGAATTTTGGAAGTTTAACAGAAGTGTTTGCTGAAACAGGATTCATATTAGGATTTTTGGCTAAACAAAAACATTTTGGCCTTCCGCTTGCGTCATGCATTCTCTGCCATACCTCCTGAATATTATCAGTTAGAAGGTTGCCATATTTTAAGTCCAAAAAATCACATGGACCGTAATTGCCCTGAATATCCACATAACTGTGTTGAGAGCCGGCGCCGCACCCGAATTGCTCATCGGACTCAAAATAAGGGAAAACTGAGGCTTTGGTGTTAAAGCCCAAATTATATGTCGGCAACACTTGGGATTTTGACCAAAATATATGTCGGTATTGAAGGATATTTCCGCCAATTAATCGAATCGGGACTTGGCATAATTTTCTGGTTTACGGAGA
>JBMNOZ010000028.1:0-14049 GCA_050943335.1 Desulfitobacteriia bacterium
TAATGGTCGGATAAAACTCCTCGAAGCTGCCTGCAACCCTTGATTTTATGCGGTTTTCTCGGTCTCTAAATTCCTAATCGTTCCACTCCGTTCCTAAAGGTTCTTTTTGACTGATAGAACTCAAAATGCCGTGTCCTCTGGACGTGTCGGTTCGAGTCCGACCACCGGCACCAGAAAATACTCTTAAAACCGTAGAAACGGGGTTAGGAGTTTTTTTATGAGAAATTACAGAAATAAATTGCTTTAATAGAAGGTAATATCCAGAAAATTGCGAATGATACATAAAAAGGATTTTTAGCGGAAAAAAAAGAGAAGGGAGGGATTGAATTATGAAAAAACAGTTAAAAAACAATGTCTATTGGGTAGGCAAGACGGATTGGGAACTTCGAAAATTCCATGGTGACGAGTATTCCACTCATAAGGGCTCTACTTATAACTCATATTTAATTCAGGAAGAAAAAACAGTCTTGATTGATACAGTCTGGTCCCCATTTGCGGAAGAGTTTGTTGAAAATCTAGCTCAGGAAGTGGATTTAAAAGAGATTGACTATGTTGTTGCTAATCACGGAGAGGTCGATCACAGCGGGGCCTTGCCGGTATTAATGAAACATATTCCGGACACCCCTATTTATTGTACAGCCAACGCTGTTAAATCATTGAAGGGTCAGTTTCATAACGATTGGAACTTTCAGGTTGTAAAGACCGGGGATAGTTTAGATATCGGCAATGGGAAAAAATTAATTTTTGTAGAGATGGCAATGTTACATTGGCCGGACAGCATGGCGACCTATCTTACTGAGGATAACATACTATTTAGTAACGATGCTTTCGGACAGCACTACGCAACGGAGAAGCTTTTCAATGATTTAGTGGATCAATGTGATTTATTCCATGAAGCTCTTAAGTATTACGCTAATATTTTGACTCCCTTCAGTGCTATACTGCGAAAGAAACTTAATGAGGTTCTGGCTTTGAATTTACCGCTAGAAATGATTGCCACCAGTCATGGGGTAGTCTGGCGGGACAACCCCCTGCAGATCGTAGAAAAATATGCTGAGTGGGCTAACGATTACCAGGAAAACCAGATTACAATAGTTTACGACACTATGTGGAATGGAACAAAAATTCTTGCTGAGAGAATTGCGGAGGGGATAGAAAAAGCAGATCAAAATGTTGTGGTTAAGGTTTTCAATCTGGCGAAAAGTGACGATAATGATGTGATTACCGAAGTTTTTAAATCCAAAGCTGTAGTGATTGGCTCCCCAACAGTTTCGAACAGCATTTTGCATTCAGTAGCGGGTTTTCTCCATCTGGTCAAGCAACTGAGATTTAAAAATAAGAAAGCTGCTGCTTTTGGTTGTTATGGCTGGAGTGGAGAGTCCGTAAAAATCCTTAATGAAATGATGCGAGATGCTGGTTTTACTATTATCGGCGAAGGCTTAAGAAACCACTGGAATCCTGACAGGTCCCAGCAGATTGAGGCTTTAGAATTTGGCAAACAGATTGCAGAAGCCAGCCGTGGCTAGTAGTTTGGTATAGAATTTAGAGAAAAGCTAGAAACTGTGTAGACCCCGCCGGGTTGTGATCCGGCGGGGTCGAATTTTTAAGGCTCATAGGAGGAAATAAAATAAGGATGTTGAATGTTAAAAGGAATGTTTAAAAAAGGGGGGACGTAAAATCACTTTTAGCCAAACAGAGAATATACCCCTTCCTCAAATATTAAAAGTGAGGCAAAAATTCCCCAGACCGCGAGAAATTAATATTTCGAAGGCTGTTGAACGTGAACTTTCAAGGCCGGAAATAGCTGCTTTTATCCAACCAGGCAAGAAAGTTGCTCTTGCTGTGGGAAGTAGGGGTTTGAACGGTTTAACCGAGATTGTGCAAAACGTGGTAAGAATTTTGAAATCCCAAAACTGTGAACCATTTATTGTTCCGGCCATGGCCAGCCATGGGGGAGCAACAGCAGAGGGACAAGAGGCTATTCTTGCTTCTTATGGAATTACGAAAGAAAATGTAGGGGCTCCGGTTTATTCTTCAATGGAAGTCACGGAATTAGGACAGATTTCATCTGAAATGCCCGTGTATTTCGATCGTCTGGCCCTTAGCGCTGACCTTATTATTCCCATCAACAGGGTTAAACCTCATACTTCATTTCACGGACCTATAGAAAGTGGTTTATTAAAAATGCTCTGCATTGGACTCGGTAAGCATATCGGCGCCACTGTTTTCCATCACCGGGGGATGGAGAATTTTGTCTCCCTCCTACCGGAGGCAGGGCAATTGATACTGGCCAAGGCGCCGGTTGCTTTTGGCCTGGCTACTATTGAAAATGCTTTTGGAGAGCTGGCTTTATTAAGGGCAGTACCTAAATCACGGATGATTGAGGAGGAGATAGAACTTTTGAAAAAAGCCCGTACTCTGATGGGGCAAATACTTTTTAAAAGGATCGACCTTTTAATTGTCGATGAAATCGGCAAGGATATCAGCGGCGAGGGGATGGATCCCAATGTGACCCGGCGTTTTTCCTCCCCCTTAATATCTGTTCCGGATGAACCCTGTCGGATTGTAGTGTTAGATTTAACCGCTAAAACAAAAGGCAATGCTATTGGCCTCGGCTTAGCGGACATTACTACCGAAAGAGTTTGGCTGAAAATAGATTTACAGGCCACTTATACGAACACTATTACCACAACTTATTTAAATCTGGCTAAGATACCTTTAATGGCTTCCAGCGATCAAGAAGCAATCCAAATAGCGCTGTCTTCAATTCCTGGTTGCTGTTTGCCAGAGGAGGCACGAGTGGTCAGGATAAAAAATACGAAGGATTTGGAGGAAATTTTTATTTCTCAGGCCTTAAAAAATGAGGCTTTGGAAAACCCGGCAATTGAAGTGCTTTCAGAAGCCCTAGACCCGGAATTTGATAAGAACGGTAATTTTTTATCCGGGATTTAATACCGGAAAAACAACGAAGGAGAGGATTTTTAGTGAACGCTTTTTTCCCTAACCTTTACCAACCGATTAAAATTGGATCAGTTAAACTGAAGAATAGAATTATTTCCGCTCCCACTTCCCAGGGGGATGTGGGAAGAGACGGAACCCTTACCAATTACAATATTGCCTATTATGCCCGGAAAGCAAAAGGTGGAGTTTCCCTGGTGACTCTGGGAGATGGTATTGTCCATCCTACTGGTCAAGATCATCCCCTTCAGGTGTTATTGTATACCGATGCTTGTATTCCATCTCTCATGCGCTGTGCAGAGGCAATCCATCAGTATGATTGTTTGGCTTCTTATGAACTTTCCCATGGAGGCATAACCTGTGACCCGGCCTTTATTGGCGGAAGACGACCACTAGGTCCTTCTGAGGTACCGGTCACTATCGGTTTTCAAACTGAAAAACAGGTGAAAATTAAATCGGAAGCTCTTACAGAGGAAATGATGATTGAGATTGCCGAGAGTTTCGGCGCGGCTGCAGAAAGGGTTAAAAGAGCCGGCTTTGATATGGTGATGATTCATGGTTCCCATGGCTGGCTGGTAGGGCAGTTCTTCTCCCCCAATATTAACTTGCGGACTGATAAATACGGAGGAAGTCTGGAAAATCGTTGTCGATTCCCAATAATGGTTTTGGAAAAAGTAAGGAAGGCTGTAGGACCGAACTTTCCTATTGATTTCCGAATCAATGGAAGCGATGCTGTGGAAGGGGGCTTGGAAATTGAAGAGGCAGTTGAAATTGCCAAAATCCTCGAGCCCTATGTAGATAGTTTCCACGTCTCGGCTAGTGTTCATTATGAGTACACCACTCAGGATATAATGCAGTCTCCAATGTTTGAACCCCGCGGGCATTTACTTCCTTTAGCCACTGCAATCAAAAAGGCAGTAAAGGTTCCGGTCACAACAGTGGGAGGACACGCCGAGCTTACAGCTATGGAAGAAATTGTCGCTTCTGGGAAAGCGGATATCGTTGCTTTGGGGCGGCAATTGCTTGCTGATCCTGATATTGCTCGAAAAGGACAAACTGGAAGGGCGGAGGAGGTTCGAATTTGCCTTCGGTGCGGTACTTGCCAATCCTACCGCTTTACCCGAGGAGCGGCTCGTTGTGCTGTAAATCCTGAGATGGGCAGGGAGTATGAAGTTCAGTTTTATCCTCCCCCTAAAGAAAGGAAAAAAGTTTTGATCGCCGGCGGCGGTCCTTGCGGGATGCAGGCAGCGATAACCGCTTCCCGCCTCGGTCATGATGTGACTTTATATGAAGCAAGTGATCGTTTGGGCGGGGCCCTTAACTTCGCTAAAGAGATCTCCTTTAAAGCGGATTTATATAATCTCATCTCCACCATGGAAGCGGAACTCAAAACAACCAAGGCAAAAATTATTCTAAACACCCCTCTAACTCCGGAAATTGCGGTGATGGAACAGCCTGATGCTATTTTTTACGCCGTAGGCGCAAAACCTTTGCGGCCTCCTATTCCAGGCCTTGACGGTCCCAATGTGATTATGGCTACGGATCTAGAGAGCAGTTCCCAGACAGGGGAGGAAATCGTAATTGTCGGCGGCGGTTTGGTTGGCTGTGAGGCAGCCTTACATCTGGCTGAACACGGGAAAAAAGTAACTATTATTGAAATGATGGATCGGATTGCCTCCGATGCCAATTACCGACATATTAGGACGATAAACAAAGAAATCGTTAAACGAGGGGTTAAGGTAGTTTTAAATTCAAAATGTACTTCCATTACCGAAAAGGGGGTTGAAACCCTTGACCAGGATGGAAATCCGGGTTTCTTCCCGGCTGAAACCGTAATAATATCAGTGGGGATGGTGCCTTTAGAGGAAACCGGCGAACCCTTCCGTTATTTAGCGCCGATCTATCGGTCGATGGGCAACTGCGTCCGGCCGGGTCAGGTTAAAGAGGCTATCCGGGCCGGTTATGATGCGGCCATTTCCCTGGGACAAGGGTAAAGTGTGTCGAGACCGGTTAGGGAGTTGATGGAGCCCGAGTCTTGAGGAGAAAATGCTCTGGGCTCCGGTGAGGCAGTATCTATAAAAAATCCCTCTTAAATTTTCTGTCTATAATATATTTTTGCATAATTAATAAGTAGAACACCCCGAAAACAGGGTGTTCTTTTTTGTAATATTTTATTCGGATCACGGGGGTTTAATAAGGACTTAAGCCATAAATAATTCGATGTCAGCGTCAACGGTGCCGATGCCTGAGATACCAAATTTCTCAACGAGAACCTTAGCCACATTGGGGGAAAGGAAACCGGGTAGGGTCGGACCGAGATGGATGTTTTTCACTCCCAGATAGAGGAGAGCTAGCAAGACGATAACTGCTTTTTGTTCGTACCAGGCAATGTTGAAGGCAATGGGCAGTTCGTTGATATCCTCAAGGCCAAATACTTCTTTAAGCTTCATGGCGATAACAGCTAAGGAGTAGGAGTCATTGCATTGGCCGGCATCGAGAACTCTGGGAATACCGTCGATATCTCCCAAACCGAGTTTGTTATAGCGATATTTTGCACAACCGGCAGTTAAAATCACAGTGTCCTCAGGAAGTTTTTGGGCAAATTCAGTATAGTAGGATCTGGTTTTCATTCTGCCATCACAGCCGGCCATGACAAAGAACTTCTTGATAGCGCCGGATTTAACCGCTTCTACCACTTTGTCGGCTAAGGATAATACTTGGTTATGGGCAAAACCACCGACTATGGAACCGGTTTCAATTTCTTCGGGGGCAGGAAGGGTTTTTGCCAGGGCTATAATTTCAGAAAAATCTTTCTTCCCGTTTTCATCGGCTTCTATATGGGTGCACCCTGGATAACCTGTGGAGTTAGTAGTGAAAATCCGAGCCCTGATTTCTTCACTCCGGGGGGGAACAATGCAGTTAGTGGTGAACAGAATCGGGCCCCGGAAAGTTTCAAATTCAGTTGTTTGTTTCCACCAAGCATTACCGTAGTTGCCTACAAAGTTTTCGTATTTCTTAAAAGCCGGATAGTAGTGGGCAGGGAGCATTTCGCCATGAGTGTAGACATCTACTCTAGTTCCCTGTGTTTGTTCCAAAAGTTGTTCTAAATCATTAAGATCATGGCCGCTAATGAGGATAGCAGGGTTATTTCTGACCCCGATATTTACTTCGGTGATTTCGGGATTTCCGTAGGCGGAAGTATTGGCCTCGTCTAAAAGGGCCATTACTTTTACCCCGTATTCACCGGTCTTTAAAGTAAGGGCCACTAGTTGGTCTGCAGTAAGAGAATCATCCAGAAGAGTTGCCAAAGTATTGTAGATATAAGTGTAAATTTCTAAATCTTCTTTATTAAGGTTCAAGGCGTGCTCGGCGTAGGCTGCCATACCTTTAAGACCGTAGGTAATCATCTCTTTTAAAGAGCGGATATCTTCATCTTTTGTGGCTAAGACACCAATTGTTGAAGCTTTTTCCAGCATTGCTTCTCTAGTTGCCGGGAGTTCAAAAGTCGCGGCATCATGCCATTCCTCGTCGGCTGTTGATTTCCTTAACTCATCCCTGAAAGCGTGAATTTTTTTAATTTGGTTTTCCAGTGCCGAATCGTCAAAATTAGCATTGGTAATAGTCATGAACAAACCATTTAACAACTGATAATTTACATCAGGCAGTTTAGAGATATCTGCTTGACTTTTGACAACGACTTGAGAGAGACCTTTTAGAGAGTAAATCAACAAATCTTGTAGTTTTGCGACTACTTCTGTTTTTCCACAAACACCTCGTACATCACAACCGGTTCCTCTAGCTGTTTCTTGACATTGAAAACAAAACATGCTCATTATTTCAGCCTCCTCTATCTGTATGTTTTGGTCTTAGTTTTTTGTTTTTCGATATAGGTACTAATCTTCTATTTTTTCAAAATACTCTTTACCGGCTGAACAAATCGGACAAACCCAATCTTCGGGGAGATCTTCAAATGCCGTTCCCGGAGCAATTTCAGCTTCCGGATCTCCATGTTCTGGTTCATAAACATAACCGCAGGGGATGCATTGGTATTTTTTCATTTTCATCCTCTCCTTTTTAATTTTTCAGTTGAATTGTACACCAGTCTTGAAAAAAAAACGGTAACAAATGTTACCATTTGAGCGAAAAAGAATTTTTTTATGGAATAAATTCCCCCGATTTATACAATGAGCTGCAGTGCAAATATTTTATATTAAACTTGTCAGCCTGTAAAACAATAACATTTCTAGAAATATAATCTCGGAAAGGAGCATATTAAATTAGTTTTTTTAGGACCTAATAATCAGTTGATGGGGTATTGCTATATAAGTTTCCATTTGGAGTAGATGGTCATACCCTAATTTTTAGTTGGTGAAAACCAATTTAATAGCTATTAAAAACTATGACCACAAGGAGGTTAAAAGATGGATAAAAAATTACTAGAGGAAAAAATTGAGGAATTAGAATTGCCAGATGAGAGGATTCACCCTGATTTAAGACCCTTTTTATCTGTTTTTCCAAGCATGGGTGCCAGTAAAGAAATTGTTAAGGCTTCACGGGATATGCCGCCAATGATGCCTCCGGCAGCAAAAAATAAGGCGGTAAATATCGAAGAAAGGTTTATTCCCGGTCCGGAGGGGGGACCTGAGGTTCGCGTCAAAATTTTTACCCCAGTAGAAAGGAAAGGGGTAGTGGGCGGCTTGTTGTGGATTCACGGCGGTGGTTATGTCTACCCGATCATCGATATGGATGATGGCCGGTGCATGAGTTTTGCCTTGGAGTCCAACTGCGTCGTGGTTTCGGTTGATTATCGAGTTGCTCCTGAAAACCCTTATCCCGCTCCTTTAGAGGATTGTTACGCAGCCTTAACCTGGTTTTCTGAAAATGCAGAGGAGCTAGGGGTTGATAGATCCCGAATTGCAGTTGCCGGTGGCAGCGCAGGTGGAGGATTGACAATTGCTCTATGTTTACTGGCCAGGGATAGAAAAGGGCCGGAAATTGTTTTTCAAATGCCCCTTTGCCCAATGATAGACGATCGGCACATTACTCCGTCCAGCTTTGAAATAACTGATCCGAGGTTTTGGAACAGGCAATCAAATATCTATTGTTGGTCAGCTTATTTAGGTAATATTTCTGATGATGAGGTTCCCATCTATGCTGCTCCAGCCAGAGCTCAAGATTTGACGGACCTCCCTCCTGCCTATCTTTTTGTTGGCGGAATAGACATGTTTCGGGATGAAACAATAGAGTTTGCTGCCAGATTAGCCCGAGCGGGAGTAGCAACAGAACTGCATGTTTTCCCCGGTTGTTTTCATGGCTTTGAAATTTTAGAGAAGGCCGGAATTAGCCAAAGAGCTAATGAAGAGCTTATTAGAGTTTTAAAATCCGCTTTGGGAGATAAGAAATGATTTCCTAAAACTTAAATTTAAACTTCGTTATGACATCGGTTTTTTAAAAATTAGAAAATACAGATGGAAGGAGATTGAGTCAATGTCAACAAATGAAGAGCAGATCTTTAAAGAGTTTATGGAGGAGTTAATGGCACCACTACCAGAAGAACCTGTTCCGGCTTGGGTTGGTAAGGCTCCGGAAATTGAAGAATCTGAAATCACTCAAACTCTGGAAACTGAGGTAGTAATCGTTGGAGCGGGAGTTGCCGGTTTAAGCGCTGCCAGGGCGGCTTCGGAGGCGGGAGCATCGGTAATCGTTATTGAGAAAGCCAAAACATATCAATTCCGCAGTGGACAATATGGCACTATAGGTAGCAAAGTTCACCAACAGCTAGGTGTTAAGATTGATAAAAATGCCGCTATCTTGGAAAACATGAAGCAAATGGGTTACCGGGCGGACCAAAGGATGTGGAAGTACTGGGCGGATCACAGTGGAGAGGCTTTAGACTGGATGCTTGAGCTGGCTCCTGATTTAGAAGTTATTCCGGAAGATGCTTTAACCTACGACAACACAAAAATAACCCTTCAACCTCTACACTTTCCACCACCAAAAGGATACAACCCGGCAGAAGAGTATAGTCCTACCTATCCGACAATTCTAACTTTCCTTCCCCATCAGGGAAAAATACTGGAGCGAGTCTATCAAAGATGTTTGGAAAAAGGTTGTAAGTTTATGTTCTCCACCTGGGGAGTGAAACTGATTCGACCTAATAATGAAGGCCGAGTGCAGGGTCTAATTTGTCAGGATATCGACGGTAACTATATCAAAATACTGGCTAAAAAAGGAGTAGTATTGGCCACCGGTGATTTTGGTAGCAATAAAGAAATGATTGCCGATCTTACTCCTTGGGCGATTAAATGTAAAAACCTCTTCTTTAACAAAGATGCTAAAGGCAACCGAACCAATACAGGAGACGGTCACATAATGGCAATCCGAGTTGGCGCCAAGATGGAGGACGGTCCTCATGCCCCGATGACTCATACCCTTGGCGGCCCTTTGGGTGTCGACGCCTTTTTCTTAGCGAACACTGAGGGAGAACGTTTTGTCAATGAAGATGTCGGAGGCCAACAACTATCTTCGGCTCTTTATAGGCAACCTGGTTATTTTGGTTGGCAGATCTTTGATGATAAATGGCCGGAGCAGATAGGGAAAATGGGTGTTTCCCACGGCAGCGTTAACTTCTGTGTTGACGAGGACAAGAATCCCAAACTGAGAGGCACTGCTTTTACAATCGGTAAAACCTCTTTCATTTCCCGGGAAGCATTAAAAAACTATAAGGGTATAAAAATTGCCGATAGTTTGGAAGAACTGGTTAAAATGTTGGAGTTGGATGAAAATGCGCAAGCGAATCTCCTGCGATCCATTAAGCGTTATAACGAATTATGTCATAAAGGTGTAGATGAGGACTTCGGCAAAACACCACAGAGAATGTTCCCTATAGAAAATCCCCCCTATTACGCGGCCAGGATAGATGTGGGCGCAATGTTGGTCTGTATGGGTGGTTTAACCTGTAATCCCTATACCGGGAATGTCTTAGATAAAAATTTCAAAGGTATTGAAGGTTTATATGCTGCCGGTAATACCATGGGCGGTCGTTTTCTCGGTGATTATCCAGTAGTTACCGCTGGTGTAAGTCATGGTTTTGCGCTTACTTACGGGCGTCTCGTCGGTAATATTGTCGCTAAGCTCTAAAATTTAAAGGAGGGGTATGTATGTTATCAAGGTTTCCTCTATTAGCCAGCCCAATTAAAGTACACAAAACAACGTTCCGAAATAGAATTATGGCTACGCCGACATCTTTGACCTGGCAGGATTTCGCTGGAGCTCCTAATGATGCTAGTGTGTTTTATTACGAGGACAAAGCTCGCGGCGGGGCTTGTTCCGTAACCCTTAGTGAAACAACAATCAGTAGAAAGTGTCGAGCTTCCAGGGGAGTTGGTCACTATATTTATTGGAATTGGGACGAAGACCATATGCAATACATGGATCCCGGCCCTCAGCTGACAAAAGTAGCAGAAGCAATTAAACGCCATGGCGCAGTGCCTTCGATTCAACTTCACCACGCTGGAGATGTTACCTTTCCGATGCTTAATAACGGTTTAGATCCTTTCGGTCCTAACGATTTTGTAAGAAAAGACGGGGTTCGGGTCAAAGGAATGACCGAAGACGATATGATTTTCGTAGCCGGCGAATTTGCGAAAGCTGCTGCCAGAGCAAAAGCTTTAGGATTCGGCATGGTTATGATTCATGGGGGACACGGTTGGCTCCTAAGTCAATTTCAATCCCCAGCCACAAACTGGAGAAAAGATAAGTATGGTGGCAGTGTCGAAAACCGTGCCCGATTCCCTCTTATGGTAGTTAAAGCTGTTCGGGAAGCAGTAGGACCTCATTTTCCGGTGGAGTACCGATTAAGCGCTGACGAACATTTGGAAGGCGGCGTCACAGCAGACGATGCCGCAGAATTCTGCAATATCCTCCAAGATTACGTGAGCATTTTCCATGTTTCTGCCGGTTCTTACTATACAGCTAGACAGTATACTTTCCCAGGTTCTTATCAGCCTCGTCATACCAACGCTCATTTAGCGGCAGCCGTTAAGAAAAAAGTAAAAGTTCCTGTCGCCTCTGTCGGTGCGCATTTGGATCCGGTGATCGCGGAGCGTATTTTGGAAGAAGGTCAGGCCGACTTTATAGCCATGGGTAGAAGTATTATCGCCGACCCGGAAAAACCAAATAAAATATTTCCTAATAAGATTAAAGATATCAGACCTTGTATCCGTTGTAACAACTGCTTAGGCCGAAAATACGAAGCTTTGAACAACTGTGATATCAATCCTACTGCTGGAAACGAATTTTGGACTCTTAACACTCCTAGTGTTAAAATCCAGCGTGAAGTATTGGTTATCGGTGGTGGACCCGGCGGAATGCAAGCAGCTATAACAGCTTCTGAAAGAGGTCATAAAGTAAAGCTTATAGAAAAAAGCGATTCCTTAGGCGGGATGCTGAAGTTTTCTGATCTTGATGATCACAAGCTTGATTTAAGGGAATACAAAAACTGGTTAATCTATCAAGTTGGAAAGCATAATATTGATGTCCGTTTGAATACGGAAGCGACGGTTGAACTGATCGAAGCTGAAAAACCTTATGCCGTAATTGTGGCTGTGGGGGCTCGCCCAATTGTACCAAAATTTGAGGGTATGGATAAATTACCCTGCATGCATGCTATCGATGC
The DNA here is from genome assembly GCA_050943335.1 of Desulfitobacteriia bacterium. Classification (GTDB taxonomy): domain Bacteria; phylum Bacillota; class Desulfitobacteriia; order Desulfitobacteriales; family Syntrophobotulaceae; genus JBMNOZ01. The sequence goes on from JBMNOZ010000028.1 coordinate 11,636, forward strand.
TTATACTAATCCGGACAAAGTTGGCGAAAAAGTAGTTGTCGTTGGCGGAGGTTTGGTAGGCTGTGAGGTAGCAATCTTTATGTCTACAACTTTAGGTAAAAAAGTAACCTTAATCGAAATGCTGGATCAATTGGCACCTGATGCCAATATAATTCATAGGGATTCCATGATGGAAATCTTCGAGCCCAATGTTCCTTACAGATTAAGCACAAAATGTATAGGTATCACAGAGAAAGGTGTTAAAGTAGTCGATAAAGAAGGTAAGGAAGATTTAATCGAAGCCGATACCGTGGTTTATGCGGTTGGAATGGAGCCCTATGATGATTTAGCCTGGTCTTTCAAAAAGGCAAAAGGAGTATCAAAATTCTTTGTTGTAGGTGATTGTGTTGCCCCGACAAGGGTTAAGGATGCCGTTCATGGCGGCTATTACGCGGCGATAGATATTATCTAAAAAATATTCTATCCGGCTTTCTCAAAGCCGGATAGAATATTTTTATTTTAGGACCGGTTCTAAATAATTGATTTTGTTCTCCAAAGAAATCAGACTGGAGGTGGATTGTTTTGGTTACCGCTGATTTAATAATTCTCAACGGAAAAGTGGCAACGGTTGATAAAGATTTTACTTTCCAAGAGGGTATTGCGGTAAAGAACGGTTGGATTATTGATGTGGGCACTAATGGGGAGATGCAAAAATATATAGAAGCTAAGACCCAAGTTATTGACTTAAATGGCAAAGTGATTCTTCCGGCAGCCAATGATGCACATATGCACGCTGTGCATACCGGTTTTAAATTAGGTCCTAATTGTATCGACGTCGGCTCTCCAGATATTCGTTCCGTAAAGGATATTCAAGAAAAAATCGCTGAGGCGATTAAAAAAGCGCCTCCAGGGGCTTGGATTTACGGTATGGGTTGGATGGGAATGACTATTAAAGAATGTGCTGAGGAGGGCCGGGGATTAAGAAAGGAAGATCTCGATCCTGTTTCCCCGGATAATCCGGTCATGCTTAGCGATTTTGGGATGCACACTTTAGTAGTAAACAGTAAAGCTCTGGAGATTGCCGGTATTGACAGAAGTTTTCGCCAACTTCGCCCCGAGGAGGGAATAATTGAACGGGATCCGGAAACTGGAGAGCTCACTGGTTGTTTTGGGGAGTGGGGTGCTCAAACCTTAATTACCAGACATGGACCGCTATTAAGTGATAAAGAAATTGAGGATTGTATTATCCGGGCACAAAAGGCTTTAAACAAATATGGCATAACCAGCCATACAGACATCGTTGGCATAGGCGGAGACAATTTAATTCTCGGTTCTTGGGGTTCAAGAGCTATTAATATTTATGAAAAAATGCATCGAGAAGGAAAATTGACCGCTCGGGTAAGCTGCAATGTCTTTGCTGCTATTGATGGGATTCAAAGTTATGATTCGATTATTGAAGGACTTGAAAAAACAGAACTGCCTGAATTCAAAGACAGGAATTGGGTTAAAGCGGAAACCGTGAAAATTTTCTGTGATCAGGGATATTGGCGTAGAGAGGAGCGCCTCGGTTTTAATAATCGCAGTCGGTCGGTGTTTCCGGGAGAGACCGATGAAGAGCAGGCAGAAGAAATTACTAAGACAATCCTTGAAGTTCATAGGCGGGGCTGGCAAATTGGAGTACACACCATAGGCGGACGGTCCATTGACACTGTAGTAAAAGCTTATGTTAAAGCCCAGCAGGAATATCCCGGCAAATCGCCGCGTCATATAATTATTCATGGTGATGATATGACCATGGATAATGTTACCCAGATGGCAAAATTTAATATAATCTGTTCCCCTCAACCTATTGCCGGAAGAATTGTGGCTGGCTTTATGTCCCAAAATGTAACGGTCGGAGAAGAATTATTTAATTGGCAGGAATACATCAATCGGGGTGTAGTGGTAGCCGGAGGATCGGATTCGACTTGTTTTTCCCTGAACTGGCTGGAAGGGGTTCAATTTGCCCTGACTAGGACTACAATCTTCGGACAGGCCATCAGACCGGATTTAGCGATGAAGTTAGAAGATGCCATTCGGATGTATACTATAAACGGGGCTGTTCAAGAACACATGGAGGATATTCGGGGGTCTATAGAAGTAGGTAAAGTTGCTGATTTCCAGGTCCTTGGCGAGGATATTTTTACCGTTCCCAAGGAAGAAATCGGTAAAATACCGGTTATAATGACCATCTGTGATGGTAAAATTGTTTATGAGGCTGAAAAAGCTTAGATTAAGGGGAAGAATTTAGAGGAAATATGGTTTAACAGTTTGGAAAATCTTTAAAATGGTGCTTCTGGCAAAGGGGCATCATTTTTTATTAAACTGCTTAAAAAATCCCCCGTTTTGTACAAGACCTTATAAACAATATAGCGTATGTTAAAAGAAAATAGAAA
>JBMNOZ010000029.1:0-13491 GCA_050943335.1 Desulfitobacteriia bacterium
GATAAGTTAATTCTCGCTCTCAAATTTATTGACGAGTTCGCTTCTTCTATCTTGTTGTTCAGTTTTCAATGATCAGGATGATCAGGTGTCGCATAGGACAGGAGGTCCGGGAGCGACCAATGATCATGGATTCTATCACTTATGATTGAAGTGATATTCGACTGTTTTTAAGTTGCTTTTTTGAACAACGGGTATTCATTTTAGCAACTTATCTGTGTCTTGTCAACTGGTAATTTGTGCTTGCTTTGCTCGCTTTGTGGCTTGTTACTAGGTCTCAAGGAGTATGTCCCAGAGACGCTTTATTATAATAGCACGCACTTTTTATACTGTCAACAACAATTTCTAAGTAATTTCGCTTTTTTATTTATGCTTGTTTTTCTTTCTTTATGAAGCGGGTGATGGGAATCACACCGCTTCGCTTTCATGCCAGGCCTAAAAATGCTCCTGAAGTCGCGTAACCGGTAACCTTCCCTCCGGTCAGGCGAAATGCTTCCATAAGGGGCGCATCTCGCGTTCGATTCCCATCACCCCTTAAATATAAAAAAAGCTCTCTCTCAAGCTTTTTCTTTCTTAATGGAGCGGGTGATGGGAATCGAACCCACGTATCCAGCTTGGAAGGCTGGCGCTCTACCACTGAGCTACACCCGCAGGGTTGGTAGCAGGGGGGGGATTCGAACCCTCGAATGAGCGGGTATGAACCGCTTGCCTTAGACCACTTGGCTACCCTGCCATGGCTCCTCGAGCTGGATTCGAACCAGCAACCTACCGGTTAACAGCCGGTTGCTCTACCGTTGAGCTATCGAGGAATATTTTTAAACAAAACTATTCTGGCGGAGAAGGAGGGATTCGCTCCGTTCGTCTTCGACTCACTATCGCGCCCGGGCTAAAATTGCTTCCATAGGTCGCAATTTTTTAACGCCCGTTCGAATCCTTCCAAATTATTCTGGCGGAGAAGGAGGGATTCGAACCCTCGCAGCGGTTACCCACTCTAACGGTTTAGCAAACCGTCCTCTTCAGCCTCTTGAGTACTTCTCCAGCCTTTTTCTCGTTTAAGAAATGTTTGGTGCGGAAGGCGGGACTTGCTCCGTTCGCTTCGCTCACTATCACGCCTGCCCTAAAAATGCTTCCATGGGTCGCATTTTCTTAACGGGCGTTCAAGTCCTCCTTCTAATGCATGTTCAATTTTGGTGCGGAAGGCGGGACTTGAACCCGCACGGTATAACCACACGCCCCTCAAACGTGCGCGTCTGCCAGTTCCGCCACTTCCGCAAAATTGGAGCCGTTAACCGGGATTGAACCGGTGACCTTATCCTTACCAAGGATACGCTCTACCAACTGAGCTATAACGGCAAGTTAAATATTCTCAAATGGCGCGCTCGTAGGGATTCGAACCCCAGACCTTCTGATTCGTAGTCAGACGCTCTATCCAGCTGAGCTACGAGCGCATAATTTTGGAGCGGGTGACGAGATTCGAACTCGCGACTTTCACCTTGGCAAGGTGACACTCTACCACTGAGTTACACCCGCATAAATATGGTGAGCCATCCGCGACTCGAACGCGGGACTCCCTGATTAAAAGTCAGGTGCTCTACCAACTGAGCTAATGGCCCAAAAATATGGCTGGGGTGGCTGGATTCGAACCAACGCATGCCAGAGTCAAAGTCTGGTGCCTTACCACTTGGCGACACCCCAATGTTAATATATGATGTTCGGGACACAATGTCCGAACTTTCATATCTTCAAATTTTGAGTTTGGCGACCCCGATCGGATTTGAACCGACGATCTCCTGCGTGACAGGCAGGCATGTTAACCACTACACCACAGGGCCGCAAGGTGCGGGGTACAAAGCTCATACTCTTATATTGAATTACGAGTCTGGTGGGCGATGACAGGATCGAACTGCCGACTTCCTGCTTGTAAGGCAGGCGCTCTCCCAGCTGAGCTAATCACCCATATTTGATTACGAAGTTCGAGATTCGATACTCGAATTTCGAACCTCGCACTTTAGAATTTCAAGTTTTGGTGACCCCTACGGGATTCGAACCCGTGTTACCGCCGTGAAAGGGCGGTGTCTTAAACCGCTTGACCAAGGGGCCGGATGATAAGAACAGTTGATAGTATAGCTAAAGGAACAACGATTGTCAACCCGATAATAGATAAATTTTAAAGAAATATTTTTATAAACCTGATTTTTCCTCTATTTGACCTCTTGTATAATGGGCAAGATCATCGGTCGGCGCTTTGTTTTTTCATACAAATGTTTTCCTAAAGTATCTTTTATTTGATTCTTTAAAGCTGCCCATTCGATCAAACCGTTTTCTAAACAATGCTCAATAGTATGCCTTATTTTTTCCTTAGCTTCTTCAAGCATTGTCTCAGATTCCCTGACATAAACAAACCCTCTAGTAACAATATCAGGCCCCGCTAAAACCTGCTTATTAGATTGGTTTAAGGCAATAACGACAATTAAAATACCATCTTGCGATAATTGTTTTCTATCTCGCAAAACAATGTTGCCGACATCTCCTACTCCTAAACCGTCAACTAATACCTTACCTGCAGCAACTTTGCCCACTAGACCGGCACTGGATTTAGTAAACTCAACAACACTTCCATTTTCGGCAATAAAAATATTTTCCTTGGGAATACCGAGTTGCTCGGCAAGCTGCCCATGTTTAATAAGCATTCTGTACTCGCCGTGCACAGGAATAAAATATTTAGGCTTAACCATATTGAGCATTAGTTTTAAATCTTCCTGGTTGGCATGACCCGAAACATGTACTCCCGACATGGAAGAGTCACTGATTACATTAGCACCTAACTTATAAAGCTGATCAATAGTTCTGGCAATAGATTTTTCATTTCCGGGGATGGGACTAGCTGAAATTACAACTGTATCGCCGGGAACAATCTCCATTCTCTTGTGATCGTTCATTGCCATTCTAGTAAGAGCAGACATCGGCTCTCCTTGACTCCCAGTTGTGATAATGCAAGCTTGATTGCTGGGAAGTTGAAGAACATCCTCAATATCAAGTAATACTCCCTCAGGGATATTCAGATAGCCTAATTCTTCCGCAATAGTAGCATAGTTCTGCATGCTCCTACCCACGATTGCTACTTTTCTATTATTCTTCACTGCCGCATCAATTACTTGCTGTACTCGGTGAACATTGGAAGCAAAACTAGCAAGAATAATACGTTCCTTAGTATTACGAAAAACTTCTTCAAACATTTGTCCGACCAATCTTTCAGACATGCTAGATCCGGGACGTTCTACATTAGTACTGTCGGACATTAAACACAGAACTCCCTTTTTTCCGAGCTCTGCAAATTTATAAATGTCAAGAATTTCAGGTGTTACCGGCGTGTGATCCAATTTGAAATCCCCGGTGTGAACAATTGTCCCTAACGGGGTGTGAATAGCCAACCCGATGGCATCTGGAATGCTATGGCTAACCCGAATAAAATCTATTTTGAATATTCCAAGTTTAATATTTCCACCGGCCTTAATAACATTAATTTTATTATAGTTAACATTATTTTCTTTTAATTTAGCCTGAATTAACCCTGCGGTTAGACTGGTGGCAAATATAGGAGCATCTACATCCCTTAAAAGATAGGGAAGACATCCAATATGGTCCTCATGACCATGAGTGACAATAATACCCTTAAGCATGTTTTTATTCTCTACAACGTAGGAATAGTCAGGAATCACAATATCAATGCCCAACATATCATCTTCGGGGAATGCTAGACCGGCATCAATAACAATCATTTGGTTATTGTACTTTATCACCGTCATATTTTTCCCCACTTCCCCTAGACCTCCTAGAGGAATTATTTGTAATTTAGATTCTTTTGGCAAAAGCAAAACCTCCGTATTAACAATTGTATAGTATTTTTTACACGACACAATAAAATCGTTCCAGTTTGAATAGGCTAACAACCAAAAAAGACAAAACGAACCCACACCGCTTATTCGTGATTAAAATTTAATTTTCGTATCACATAACCGGCCCAACACACAAACCCAATGCCTTCTATTGTTATGCAAGCCACGCCCAAATTTACCCAGTTGATCAATCAAAACTGGCTACTACCGTTATGAAATTAACCGTTCACTTTACTATCGATATAATTATAGTACTGATAGTTTAGATATGCAAGTATCAGTCAAAGCTGTTACGTCTTTATTATTCCCCAATCCACAGAAAAACTTAAACTCTGGCAAAAAGCCAGAGTTTAAATCATAAAAATCTAATTTTCAAAACTTAGATTTCTTCAGGCAGAGCCTGGATTTTGTTTAATAATTCTTTTAATTCAGCCTTTTCTTCTTCGTAAGGATCGACAAGAGGCAATCTTAAACTACCGGCGTTAAAACCGATTTCATTTAACAAATATTTTACCGGTACAGGATTAGTCGTTATAAAGAGTCCTTTAAATATCGGATACAATAGCAGATGCCAGCGCAAAGCCTTTTCGAATTCTCCATTAAGAAAGGCCTTAATCATTTTAGCAATTGGAATGCCAACTAAATGAGAGGCAACACTAACTACTCCAGCACCGCCTAGGGCTAACACAGGGAGAGTAAGGGAATCATCACCTGCATAAATTGAAAAGTTTGCAGGAAGGACGCTTTTTAGCTCGCTAACTTGATCCATAGAGCCAGCAGCTTCTTTTATAGAAAGAATATTTGGTATTTGAGCTAGTCTACTGACAGTGGAAGGTTGCAAATTAACTGCTGTTCGACCGGGAATATTATAAAGCATAACCGGTAAATCCGTATTCTGAGCTATGGCTTTAAAATGTTCATAAAGACCTTCTTGGGAAGGCTTGTTATAATAAGGAACCACTGCCAAAATTCCATCTATATCTAGTTTGGAACTCTCTTTAGTAAGTTCAATACTTTCCGCAGTAGAGTATGTACCTACCCCGGCAATTACCTGACAGGAATCCCCAACAGCTTCCTTCACTACCTTAAATAGTTCTATCTTTTCGACTGCTGAAAGGTTAGGGGATTCGCCCGTTGTTCCGGCAACCAAAATTCCGTCCGAACCATTTTTAGCAAGGTATTCTGCAATTCTTGCCGCTTCTTTATAGTTTACCTCGCCATTATCATTAAAAGGTGTAATCATTGCCGTTATAACTCTACCAAACATTCATATCCCTCCGTTTAATTTTCAAATCATTGCTTCCCGAGCTCCAATTTCCGATGAAGAGCTTGAACAGCCGTCGCCATCTGTTCTTTTTTTACCAGTACCCAAATAGTAGTATGTGAGTCCGCAGATTGAAGAATTTCAATCCCCGCATCGGCTAAAGCTTCAACCAGGTCGGCCATTACTCCAGGCACATCAGCGATGCCGCCTCCTACAAGGGCTACTTTGGCACAGTTCGGAATTGTTTCCGGTTCAAAGCCCATATTTTTCAGAATATTAACAGCTCTGTTTGCCAGTTCATCACGCACTGTAAACAAAACTTTTTCTAACTGGACGCTGATAAAATCAACGCTGATATTTGCTAAAGCCAAGCCTTTGAAAATCCTTTTAACGGTTTGAGGCTTATCTTCTTCGTCCTGGATATTTATTTTTATTTGAGTAACATTGGGAGTATGAGCGATACCGGTTATTATTCGATCCCCAATGAGATCTGAACCTTCCGCCATATCAGGAAGATTATTAGTTACTAAAGTCCCGGGTCCATCAGTAAATGTGCATTTTACTCTCAACGGTATATTTTTTTGCATCGCTATCTCCACTGCCCGGGGATGAATTATTTTTGCCCCCTCATAGGCCAAATTACAAATATCATTATATGATACTACTTCCATGATTTTAGCATCTTCCACGATACGTGGATCAGCGGTCATTATCCCCTGGACATCAGTATACAGATCAATTGCCTCTGCCCCGAGGGCAACACCAAGAGCCGCCGCTGTTGTATCACTGCCCCCTCGCCCTAGAGTCGTGATTTCACCATCCTCTGTTATACCCTGAAAACCGGTCACAACTACAACTTTCCCTTCTTTAAGGTGCTGCAAAATTTTTTCTTGCTCGACCCTTATTATTCTTGCTTCTCCAAAGGAATCATTTGTTATAATACCTGCCTGACCTCCGGTCAAAAGAATGGCCTCTAGCCCGAGGCTTTGTAAAGTGCTTACCATAACCGAACCGGAAATGATTTCCCCGCAACTCATAAGTAAATCAAGTTCCCTTTTCGGAACTTCCGAGTAAATATTGGAAACCATTTTAATAAATGTATCTGTGGCATAAGGGTCTCCCATACGACCGATAGCAGAAACTACTACTACGGGAGAATAACCTTTACTTACAACCTCGGATACCTTTGTTGCAACTTGTATTCTTCCTTCCGGATTGGCTACTGATGTGCCCCCGAATTTTTGAATTAAAATGCGCAAATAAATTCCTCCTTCCTCGTTATTATAACAGCTCTAAGTTATTATAAATAGTTCTAACATATAAAAAGACAGCGTAAATTTAGCATCCTTGCCAGATACTAAATTTACCGCTTAAATTTAAAAGAATTACTAATTGTGAATACCGATTTAAGTCGTAAATTCTATCAATAATGGTTGAATCTGTTTCCCTTGACAGGCCGCTAGAATCGTTTCCGGAATCATTTCCATATGAGCGACTAACGAATTAGCTTTAGTTAAGGGACTATCCTGCCCAAAGGGGACAAAAAAAATATTTTTAGATGACAATAGCAAACCAATATTCTTGGCACTGATCCCGAGACCATCATTAGTAGAAACTGCAATCACTACCGGAAAGAAATTGCGCAAATGTGCTTTAGCTGCCATAACAACTGAAGTGTCGTTAATACCGTTAGCTAATTTTGCTAGTGTGCTGCCGGTACAGGGGGCAATCACTAAACAATCAAAAAGTTTCTGGGGACCGATGGGCTCTACTTCGGGAATTGTTCTTAAAGGTTCTCGGCCTGTAACATTTTTAAGAGTCTCCTTCCAATAACTTGCTTTCCCGAATCTAGTATCCATTTGATCAACGGCAGGCGAAATAATTGGTGTAACATCTGCTCCTTCTTTAACTAATTGTTTTACAACTTCTATTACTTCTTTCAACACGCAATGAGATCCTGTTAAAGCAAAACCTATCCTTAAGCCCTCGAATCTCATTTAAACCTTCCTCCTTCTCGATAACCTTTCGTCCTTAGAGGCAAGGTGTTCAAGAATTATGGGTGGATAGATTTTAGCAAGGATCTGAGCGGCGGTCTTGGGAGCCACTATTCCGGGTAAGCCAGGAGCTAACTGGGCTTTAATTCCCAGCATTTGAGCATATTCAAAATCCGTTCCTCCCGGAATTGAGGCTAAATCGATAATTACAACATCCCGCGCCATTTTATCTATCAACTCTTTAGTTAAAATGTGATTAGGCACTGTATTAAATATTATTTCAGCTTCCCCGATTTTTTCCTCCAACTCTTCAAAGCTCAAAGCCCGAACCCCAATCTCCACGGCTCTGGCCAAATCTTTAGGTTTTCTAGCTACTGCTGTCACTTTCGCTCCCAAGGCATGAAGCATTCTCACTAAGGTAGTCCCGCATTTTCCAAAACCCAATACAAAGCTTTGACTGCTATGTATTGTGATGTTAGTTGATTCCATAGCCATTTGGATGGCCCCTTCAGCAGAAGGAATTGAATTCAAAATTGCAACTTCATCCCTGTTAGCGATCTCTACTAAGGTGATCCCTAAACTTAGAGCTGCCTTTTTTAAGGCAGGACGAGCAAAACCTATAAAAAGAGGAACTCCATCCGGAACAGATTTCAAAATCTCATTATTTAAAAGAATTGGTTTACTGGAATATTTAGCCTTAATTAAGCCCCGTTCGTCTGCTCCAAACATCGGGAAAATCAGAACATCCGCTCTAGGAATAAGTTCTTGAAAAGAGCCAGCATGTTCAATACTGTTCCCAAGCGGTGAATTCTCCAGCCCATAGCCAATGATTTCGGCTCCAAGATTTTGCAACTCCGGAATAAGGTAGATTTCTCTATCATCCCCACCAATCACAACCAGACATATTCCTTCAAGTACCGCACCCATATCTATGCCTCCTTGTTGGATAGTAAACTACTAACCATTATATGAGTGGGCTATAGAGGCGGTGCTTAAAGTTATTAGTCCAAAAAGTTCTCCAGACCGATAATAAAGTCGGCCATTTTATAAGCTTTCCGAATAGCTAGCATTACTCCGGGCATATAGGCTTCTCTGGAGTAGGCATCGTGACGGATAGTTAAGGTTTGTCCAAGACCTCCAAATATTACTTCCTGGTGGGCGAGCATTCCTGGCAGACGCACTGAATGAATCCGAATGCCGTTAAAATCTCCACCACGGGAACCCGGAATTTTCTCGTATTCATTAGGGTGTCCCTGAACCATAGGTTTACGAATTTGAGAAATCATTTCCGCTGTTTTCAATGCCGTCCCCGAAGGCGCATCAAGTTTATTATCATGATGAGCTTCAATAATATCAACATGACTGAAATATTTGGCTGTTTCCCTGGCCAGCTTCATCATTAATATAGCTCCTAAAGAAAAGTTAGGAGCAATAAAAACGCCGACTTTTCTTTCCTGAGCTAAATCTCTAAGCTCAACTATCTCTTTTTCATCAAGCCCGGTGGCCCCGATAACAGGGATTACCCTGGCTCTAATTGCCTCTTTGGCATTTGTTAATACCGATTTGGGATTAGTAAAATCAACTAGTATATCTGCTTTTAGGTCTATCAAATCTTCAGAAGAAAATGAGCCTCTGACACTGATTCCTAAGGGAGAAAGCCCAAGAACCGTTCCGTATTCGCTTCCTTTTTTCTGAATATCTGAAACCCCTATAAGCTCCATATCCTCCTGTTTTAGGATGGTACTGGCCGTTTGCATGCCCATTTTTCCACAAGCCCCGGCAACAAATACTCTTATTCTTTCCAAATGAATTCCCTCCTGCATTAAAGGCCTAATATAAAACCCCGTACACATCCGTCGGGGCTAATTAGCTCTTAATATTTTATTATAATGCACCACTGCTGTCAAATACGTCAATATTTCATCATTGATCCTCAGTTCAGCCATTAAATTCTGCATAATCAATATCTACGATTATAACCTCATTACCTACCTTTTTAATTGCTTTCCACGGTATTACTATAGTATCAAAATCACTGCTCCCTTTTTTAAAAAACCAACCAGTACCAGATTGGATTATTAAAGCTTCTATTTTTCCGCTGGCATTAATCCTAATATCGCTATCCCCTACCAAACCCAGTTTAGCGCCATCGTGAAGATTTACAATTTCCTTGCCGGACAATTCGCTTAAAAGCATTTTAAACCCTCCTTTGTCGGACCTGATCCCAAAGTTTTTTACCATAGGGCTGAAGGATAGCAATTAGTAATGATAATGCTGCCAAGGGTTTAAAATAAGTCCACGAAGAAGGATTCCATAGTTCCTCCGGCAGTCCCAAAAAAGTTAGAAGTAACTCCAAAGATAAGTAAATACCTCCAGCCGTTCCCACAAGCTGGGTTATGGCTCGCGAAAGCGTCCCAGGTACGGGCTCTGAGCGATACATCATCATTTTCTGTCTCGTTCTTAGGGAAAAAAAAATCCCCACTAGGAGAATAATACCGATTAAGATTTCCATAGTATCCCTCCTAAAAGGAATTCTATGAAAGTATTTTTTTATTTATGCCCGGTAGAACCAAACCCGCCTTCTCCCCTAGGGGTATCTTCAAGTTTTTCTACTTCGACAAATACCGCCTTAGCCACATTGACAAATAGGATTTGTGCTATCCGTTCTCCATTTTCAACCTTAATATCTTGAGAACCGAGATTAATCAACGGGACTTTGACTTCCCCTCGATAATCGGAGTCAACAACGCCGACTCCGTTACATAGAGATAACCCTTTATTAAAAGCTAAACCACTACGGGCAAATATAAGAGCTACAACCTCAGGTCCGGGCAATTCTAAAGCGATTCCCGTTGGAATTTGGACCCTTTCCCCCGGTCTTATTACTATTTCCTCATCCAAACAAGCATATAGGTCCGCACCTGCGGCTCCGGGGGTTGCGTAAAGAGGGGTTCTGCCCATGCCATGTCCAGGCTTTATGTTTTTTTTAATTTTTACAATTATTTTTTTACTCATTGCTCATCCTTTTTAATTATTGAAGAAGTCGGTCAAAATCAGTCTTTAATTCCTTCCCTAAGGTTAAAATACTGATTTTCCCTCTTTGCCATAATTGTTGAAGTAATTCTTTAATATTAGCTAGGCTTACTTTTTCAATTTGTTCTACTGTCTCATCCACTGTTTTAACTTTGCCAAAAGCTAATTCTGTTTTTCCTAATCTGCTCATCCTACTACTAACCGATTCTAACCCCAAATATAGACTGCCTTTTATTTGCGCCTTTGTTTTTCTTAATTCCTCTTCCGTAATACCGTTTTCCTTTAAACAGTCAAGTTGTTCAACAATACATTTAATCACTTCCTCGACCTTAGCTAAACTAGTGCCGGCGTAGACTGCAAAAAGACCTGTATCCACATATGTAGAGTGATAAGAATAAACTGAATAAGCTAAACCTCTTTGTTCCCTAATTTCTTGGAAAAGACGGGAACTTAATCCCCCGCCCAGAATATTGTTGATTATCTGAAGGGTGGGCATATATTCATCATCTTGACCTAACCCAGGAACTCCAACAATAAGATGTAGCTGTTCTGTGTCCTTTATCACGGATTTCCTAACAGTACTTCCTTTTGGTTTTTCCAAGGATAACTCCGTACCGGGTCTTTGAAACTCCCCGAAACAGGCTAGTCGCTTCACAATATCCTCATGCTTGATTTTCCCCGCAACCGCAATCACGATCCTATCCTGACTATAATTACTTTCCAAATAGGCGCGAATTTTCTGTTCATTAAACCCCTTAATAGTTTCCTCTTCTCCTAAAATAGGCTTGCCCAAAGAATTATTCTCCCAGACATAACGGGAAAACAAATCATGGATCAGTTCATCCGGAGTGTCTTGATACATTTTTATTTCTTCAAGAACTACATTTTTTTCTTTTTCAATTTCCTTATTGTCAAAGCGAGAGTTAAAAAACATATCACTGAGGACATCAATAGCCAAAGGTACATGTTCGTCAAGAACCCTGGCGTAATAACATGTGAACTCTTTGGTGGTAAAAGCATTTAATTGCCCGCCGACCGCCTCCAAAGTTTCAGCTAGTTCTCGGGCACTACGCTTCTGAGTCCCTTTAAAAAACATGTGTTCAATAAAATGAGAAATGCCTTCGTATCCCTTTGTTTCATTGCGGGAACCGGTTTTCACCCAGATACCTATAGCCACCGAACGTACATGATCAATCTCTTCCGTTATGATCCTTACTCCGTTTGGCAGGGTATGTTTCCGGTACATCAATTGCCTTCCTCCTAGCTTATTTGTTTTAAATGCTGTTTAAAGAAATTTAAGGGGCTGCTTTTATAGTTTCGTGGAGTAACCAAAACTTCCTTTTTTAAAAGCCTTTCAGGTGTAAATATATAATAATATCCCAAAACCTCTCCGGCTTTAATCTCTTTTCGAACTAGCGGTTTGAGTTTGATTTCATACCCAAGGGTGTTAATATTCTCTTTTCTTATACAAATATTTAGATCCTTAGTTAGAACCAGGGGAATATCTGATCCTGCAAAGGGAAAGGTTGCAACCGGATCTCCCTTTTTCCCAAAGGAAACTATTTCTGTATTCTTAAATCCCCAATCCATTAGCCGCTCGGCATCACCAAACCGATCAGGGGCATCTAAAAGCACGCAGATCAGTCTTCTCCCCTCTTTGCTGGCCGAAGCAATCAGACATTTGCCTGCCGCATTGGTAGTGCCGGTTTTAATCCCATCCGCATAAGGGTAGGTCCATAACAACTTATTGGTATTTTTAACTTCTTGGATTTTCGCTGGTTCCTCGTATTCAATGGTCGAATACTTTTGAGCAACAATATGGGCAAAAGTTTCGTCCTGCATCGCATACCTGGCGATTACCGCCAAGTCATAGGCTGTAGAATAATGATTTTTATCCGGTAAACCGTGGGGATTAACAAAGTTCGAACGGGTAGCTCCCAAGGAAACCGCTTTAAGATTCATAAGCCTCATAAACTCATCTAAACTGCCAGCCGCCTGTTCTGCAATAGCCACACAAGCATCGTTACCGGAACGAATAAGGGCCCCTTCAAGGAGTTCTCGCAAAGCAAGTCTGTTTCCTTTATTCAAGTAAATTGAGGATTCCCCGACCTGATCAGCTTTCTCGCTGACAGTTGCTATTTCATTAAGTTTTGCCATTTCTAAAGCCACAATTGCGGTTAAAACTTTTGTGGTACTGGCTGGAGGCCGTTGCCGGTGAGCATCTCTTTCATACAAGATTTCCCCCGTTAAGGCATCCATAAGTAGAGCGGAATGGGCCGTAACATAGGGAAATGACCATTCCCCTCCAGAAAAACCGGAGGTTTCTATCGAGACAGAGCTTTTTGCTACTGCAAAACAATTTCCAGTGAATAGAGACAAATATATCAAGACCCCAATAAACAAACGTCTTATAAAAATCCTCATCTCAATACCACCCCTTTAGTTGGCTCCTGGGGTAGTATTTCCCGAAGTTTAAAATGTTATTAATTCTTGGAGAGTCAGACAAGTAAACTGTTCTGCTTGCAGACCTTTAAGAATTTGAGGCAAAGCTTTAACTGTATTTTCTTTAGGATGCATTAAAACAATTGCTCCTTTTTTTCCCGGCTGAACACCATGTCTTGCCTTTGGGTTTATAACCCTTTGAGTAATAAGCTCGGGTGTGCTATCTGCTCTCCAATCTATTGTATCCAGGGTCCAAAGAACAGTAGTGTATTGCAATTCTTCGGCCGCCAGTAATACGTTTTTTCCCCTTTCTCCATATGGAGGAGCGTAGAAAGAAGTTCTATGACCTGTGAGCTCGAAAATTATATTTTCAGTTTTAGTTATTTCTTCTTTGTTTTTAGCAATTGATAATTGATCGGGATGCAGATGGGAATAGCCATGGTTTTCTATTTGATGGCCGCTTTCAGCCATTATTTTCAAGAGTTCTGGATTTTTCTGAGCCCATCTTCCAGTGACAAAAAAAGTTACCAGAATCTGATGCTCATCCAGAATTTCCAACATAGACGGAATATACTCTTCTCCCCAATCAACATTGATGGTTAAGGCAATTACTTTTTCCTCTGTTTCAACCCGTTCCAGCGGAATTGGCACTTCAAGATCGGCGACTTGGAGATTATTATTTTGAAATAACATTAATCCCCAAAAAATTAATATTAAAATTAGAGCCTTAAATCTTATTCTATATTTCCTAAAAACAAACATCTGTTTTTCCCTCCTTTACATGACTATGCAGAAGGCGAAAAAGACAGACGTTTTTTGGTGTTCTAGGTTTGTTTAATTATTGTTCAGTATAAATCCCTATGGC
>JBMNOZ010000013.1:0-58696 GCA_050943335.1 Desulfitobacteriia bacterium
ACTACGTTTGATGGTATAATAGTCATGAGACTTGAACGCTCCTTTCTGGGAGGCAATGTGTTTTGTGATGATTCCATTGTACCAGAGGCGTTTCAGGTCTCATTTTTATTATTAAGTTAACAGAACAGTTTAGCTTTGCGGGAGGATTAAATGAAAGAAAGAACACAGTTTAATTTTGCCCAGCGATGGGAAGAGGAGGAAGTTAGTCGCCAGAGGAGAAAAGGTCTGGTGACGGTTCTAGTGCTTCTGATAGGGATTATTTTGTTAGCTCCTTGGATTATTCCCTTCGCAATTGATAAAAAATTAACAGTTATTGATGATAGAATCGCAAATTACTCGGAATTTGATCCCCTTATAGTTCAAGTGGAAACGCTTAAGGAACAGATTACTCGCTTGGAAAACTTTATACAGGTTGTGGAAAAAAACACTAAGAATCCCCGGACAATACGGGCTGAGATTTTAAAAGTCTTACCTCCGGGAATAGATATAACTTCCTTAAACCTAAATTCTGATTACACCATCCAGTTGGGGGTAGCAGTCATAGGGCCGGTGAATTTAGCTAATCTTTGGAAAAATTTCAATGATTCTGAATTATTCTCCGGTTTTGATATTCAGACGGTTTCTTTAACGGAAGAAGAGCAGAACTTGAGTTTTACCCTAAAAATGAACAATGAGGAAAAATAGAAATGAAGAAGCGTAAAAATAGAATTATAGTCGTGGTTTTAATTTTTAGTTTTGCATTTTTATGTTTTTATATTCAATATTTATTCCTTCCCCAGTTGGCAGTAATCAAGGGAAAAGTACGGGAGTTCTCTGAAAGGGAGGCTTATTTGGCTCAAATTGAGGATAATTATCAGAACTATTCTCTTTTGGAGGAAGAGTTCTTAACTCTCCAAGCCCGGGCTCTGGAATTGGATTCTAAAGTGCTGAAATCATTAGATAAACCGGAAATAATGCTTGCCCTTTATAATATGGCGAAAGATAAAGGTCTGTCTCCTAAAAGCCTAACTTTTGGCTCACAATGGGAAGAGAGCGATTATAGAGCTTTAAATATTATTTTTACTTGTTCGGGTCCTCTACAAAACATTTATGAATTTATGGATCAGTTTTCCGCTGAGGACTATTATTTCTTTGCTCTCGAGAGTGTTGCAATAAACCAGCAGGGGCAAGAAGCTATTTCTGAAATGTGTATTACAGCTTATGCTTATAAAGACAATTAATCACAGCGACGGGTTTCCTAACCGGTCCCAGGCAATGAAAACATATTGAACTTAAGCGTTTTTGGGATGAGAGAGCAGCAGATTAAAACTGCTCTTTTTTTATAGCAGAAACAATTTCCAGGGTAAATAAGTCAGTAATCAAGCCATCCAGGCATAGTAATAAGGTAGAGCGGGCAAAGGAGATGGCAAAATGATTACTGATATTTTTTTGGTCGGTCTAGCCTTATCGGTCCTCAAAGGGGTAACTTTTTTAGTTTCTTATATTAAAAACAATGCTTTCCCTCAACCCTTAGATGACGACCAGGAAAGTGAATACCTAGAAGTACTCTTAGCTTATAAAGAAAAAAAAGGGACTGTCGATGAGCTCATGGCAGAACAGGCCAGAAACAAGCTGGTCGAACACAATTTAAGGCTTGTCGCTCATCTAGTAAAAAAATATGATGGAACAGGCGAGGATAATGATGACTTGATCTCGGTAGGTACAATCGGTTTAATCAAGGGAATAAATACTTACAATCCGAAAAAGGGAACCCGTTTGGCTACCTATGCCGCTCGCTGCATAGAAAATGAGATCCTGATGTATTTGAGATCCCTAAAAAAGTCCCGGGGTGAGGTTTCCATGTACGATCCCATTGGGACTGATAAGGAGGGAAATTCAATTAATCTGATCGATGTTTTAGGAACAGATCCCGATGCTATTTCGGATCAGATAGAAAGGGAATTTGAAAGGAGAATTGTCCTTGAAAAGTTAAAATACTTAACTCCCAGGGAACAAACTGTTGTTCAACTGCGTTTTGGACTTATGAATACACCGAGGAAAACCCAGCGGGAGATTGCTAAGATGTTAGGCATATCAAGATCGTATGTTTCTAGAATTGAAAAAAAAGCGGTGCAAAAGCTTACCGAAGAGATGAAAGATCATAGAATGTAGAGAGATATTATTTAAGTACTGATAGAACCATCCTCCGGCATCCATTTAGGTTTGGAAGACTTACTATTCGGCTAAAAATTTGGTAAAATAAATTTTAGTTTAAATGAAAGCAGAGGAAATATTCATGAAAAATATTTTACAACCTGACTTTCAGTATGAGTCCTTGCAAAGTATTAAAGCCCAAGATCTTTTGGCGGCCGGAATTAGAGGTTTGCTCCTTGATCTTGATAATACGATTACTCCCTGGAATGATCGGTCGCTTACGCAAGGAGTAAAAGACTGGTTTCAAGAAATTAAAGAACATGATATTAAAGCCTGCATTGTATCTAATAATCGGCGTCCAGAGCGGGTGTCCGCTGTTGCCGATGTATTGGGAATATTTTGTGTTTACCAAGCGGCCAAACCCCGAAAAAAAGCTTTTTTAAAAGGCCTTCGGACCTTAGGCTTGGATAAATCAGAGGTTGCGGTAGTTGGGGATCAGATTTTTACTGATGTTTTAGGGGGGAACAGGCTGGGTATAAAAACTATTCTGATTACCCCTATAGATGAACGCGAGTTTGCAGGAACGAAAATCCTGCGTTTATTAGAACGCCTGGTCGGCAGAAAACCCGGTTATATTCGAAGTCTCGCCAGGCAGACGGTATGTAGGCAGGATTATTATGAAAAATAAATATGCGGTCATCGGTTTCCCGATCCATCATTCGTTATCTCCGCTTATGCATGAAGCGGGTTTTAAATTTCTGGGGTTGGAAGGAGAGTATCACAGAATCCCAGTGACAATTGACAAACTGGAGGAGAGTCTAGACTATTTAAAGAGTAACCATTATGCCGGTTGGAACGTAACTTTTCCTCTAAAAGAAAAAATAATGCCTTTGTTGGATTACATAACCCCTGAGGCCTTAGCTTGCGGTGCGGTAAACACAGTCAAGGTTGTTCAGGGAAACTTATATGGGTACAATACGGATGGAGAAGGGTTTGTTCAATTTTTACAAGAGAAAGGTTTTGATTTTTCTAAAAAACAGGTTGTGATTCTTGGAGCAGGTGGCTCTGCTAAAGCTATTGCGGTGGCTTTGGCGAAGACTAAAGTAAAGACCCTGATTCTGAACCGTACGGAAGAAAAAGCTGAAAAATTGGCCCGGCAAATTAGGAACTTAGGAGCTGAGGCTTCTTGGGGAAGTTTTAAGCGGGGTGAATGGCTTTACCATGTTGACTTATTGATTCAAACCACTTCTCTTGGAATGAGCGGCGAACAATACCCTTTAGACCTTCAAGGTTTAAACTCGAGAGCTTGGGTCGTCGATTTAATTTATAAGCCAATGGTGACACCTTTTTTGAACCAAGCAGCTGCTTATGGTTGTCAAACCTTCAACGGTTTAGGGATGCTTCTTCACCAAGGGGCTCTTGCTTGGAAGATATGGTTGGGGATTGAGGCTCCGCTTTCAGCAATGCGAGAGGCTTTGCTTAGGGGTTTAAGGGAAGGGAAGAAAAATGGGGATAACTGCTAAAAATCCCGGTTATACTCTTTTAGAGATTCTCCTAGTCTTAACGATAGTAGTGGGTTTGGGAATGACGCTGTTAATTTCAAAACCCGTAAATGTAGATAAAAGAAATCTTTCTATTGCCGCCACAGAGTTAGCTGAAAACTTAAGAGAAATACAACAGGCTGCCCTAGCCGATAATGTCTGGTATAAGACCAAATTCTATTTTTATGCCGGGGAATATAGAATATATAAACAAAACAGTTTGGTGCGAACTGTTAAGTTGCCGGAACGAGTTAGTTTTGGCGATATTCCTCCCGAACTTATCTTTACAACTTCTGGGGCGCCGAATGTGGGGATGACAATCCGTTTACGAGCTGGGAAATTAGAAAGGAAAGTTATTGTCGCGCCAGTGATGGGCAGGATAAGAATAGAAGGGGAATAAGTTATGGCCGGGAAAGTGCTAACAAATGTGAACTGCATTATCCTCATCGGTTTTATGGCTGCGGGTAAAAGCAAGGTGGGTAGACTGTTGGCTCAAAGCCTTAATTGGGATTTTGTGGATACCGATAGGGAAATAGAAAAGAAAACAGGTTTAAAAATTGCGGATTTTTTTCAAAAATATGGGGAAGATAAATTTCGCCAAGAGGAAAGGCTAGTTGTGGAAGAATTGGCAGACGTTAAACAAACCGTTATTGCGACCGGCGGAGGGTTAGTTGTTGATCCTGGGAACTGGGCCAAACTTCAGGCCCTCGGAGTCCTTATTCACCTGTACGTGCCTTTAAGTACGGCTTTACAAAGAGCAGACTCTTCTACGGATCGTCCTTTGTTGGCAGGAGAACGGGAGAATCTGCAAAGGCTATGGCAAAGACGGCAATCGATTTATAGAAAAGCAGACTTAACGGTAGATACGTCTCAACGAGATGTGCAAGCAGTTGTGAGGACAATTTTAAATTATTTGGAGGGGATTAGTTAATGGCCTTGCCAAGTATTGAGGTCGGCGGTTCCAAAAGATATCCAATAATTATTGATCGCCCTCTTGAAGATTTAGGGGAGTATTTGAAAGATAAATTTGGACCGCAAACGCATTATTTAATAATTAGCAATAATATTGTCGCGGATTTATATGGCCCCAGGGTCTTAAGCGCCCTACAAGAATTCCGAACCGATCTGCTAATCGTCCCCGCCGGTGAAGAAGAAAAATCTTTAGAGCGAATCAGTGAATTAACGAAAGAGGCGGTAAGGTTAAAGGCTGACCGGGATACCGTTGTCTTGGCTTTAGGGGGAGGAGTAATCGGTGATTTAGCGGGCTTTTTTGCCACGGTATTTTTTAGAGGGATAAGATATGTGCAAATCCCGACTACTTTTTTAGCCCAGGTTGATTCCAGTATTGGGGGCAAAGTGGCGGTCAATCATGTTTGCGGAAAAAACCTGATCGGCGCTTTTTCTCCTCCTGAGGCGGTTTGGCAGGATTATTCAACCTTGGAAACCTTACCCTGGGTGGAGATTCAGAACGGATTGGCGGAAACGGTTAAACACGCTGTCGTGTTTGATGCGGACCTGTTTAACTTTATTGAAGATCACACCGAGGCTATTACAGGCCTAGACTATGATTTTTTAAAAAAACTAGCTGCCCGCTCTATGGCTGTTAAGGTTAGGATTGTAACAGAAGATGAAAAGGAAAAAGGTATCAGGGTATTATTAAACTTAGGTCATACTTTTGGACACGCTTTAGAAGCGGCGGAAACATATCAGGGGATTACCCATGGGCAGGGGGTAAGTATCGGACTAGCGGCAGCCAGCAATTTGGCCCTGAAAAGAAATTTGCTATCTGAAGAAAACTATGAAAGAATAATTAATCTTTTAAAAAAGCTGAAACTTCCCACCGAGATTGCTTATTGTGATCCGCAGATTTTACTTAAAAATATGTCTGCTGATAAAAAAAATAAATCCGGAAACATAGTCCTTGTCCTGCCGGCTGGGATCGGAAAAGCAATCGTGGCCGCTGATTGTGCGGAGTCTGAGATTATTGGAGCTTGGAAAAAAGTTATGAAATAGAAAATAGTAATAAAAAGGAAAAAATTATTTTTAAAAAAAGGAAATTGACAATAAATGTAAAATATGTAGATATATGTTATCTACATATTTTTGTTTTTCAGAACTTTTTCTGGAGGTTGGTTTTAGAATGAGAAGTCAAGAACAGAACCTGGAAAAAGGAAAGGGAGGTTTTACCCTCTGGGAGGTTCTATTAGTTCTTGCACTCTTGGGGTTCATAGCCTTTTTGGCCCAGCCTTCTTTTAAAAAGACTATCCAGCAGGTGGAAAGAGAAGCGAAAGAGAGTGCCCGTTTACAGGTAGAAGAGGCGATAAGACTTTATACCCTCGATGTGGGAACCGCTCCGGGCAGTTTTCGGGATTTAATAATCAAGCCTCAGGACCGGGAAAATTGGCGCGGACCCTATCTGGAACCTCATTTTTTTACTGATTATGAAGCTGTTTACGAATTTTAAATCTAAAGGCAAGGGGTTTATCCTCTTGGATATTTTAGCCGGGTTATTGATTTTTGGTTTGGGTTTTATTGCCGCTTTGGGGTTAATAAATTCCGCGGCTCTCTCCCAAGCGCAAGCTGAAAACTATTTAGAGGCAATTAATTTAGCCGCCTCTTCAATGGATGAAACTCTTCAGGCTTTGGGCGAAATGAATAAAAACGGAATTGACTTAGAGTTTGACGAAGAGTGTGAAGAAGTAATTGGGAGATTCAAGCGCCACATATATTTGTATCAGGAAAATAATAATATTTTAGGGATTAGGGTGGAAATAACTTGGAACGAGAGAGGGGAAGCGAGAAATTATTCTTTGCAAAGCCTATACTTCATCCAGAGGGTGGACTAACTTTACTGGAAGTCATTCTTTCTTTAGTGATGGCGGGAGTTATAGTTGCCGGAGTCTTAAGTTTGACTATAAATCAATACCGACTGTCCGTAGAAACAAGCGCTAGAGCGGAAATGAATTATTCTTTGTTAAGGGCGGGGCAAGTATTGGCGGCAGCTGTTAAAACAGCGGAAAAAGTCGAGTGGCAAGCATCGAATCTTACGGTAACGTATTTGACTAGTGAAGGGTTGGAAAAAGACCAATTCTACCTGGCGGACAAAGATAAAGATGGTCAACAGGACCTTTATCGGGAGCATAGAAATATCCCGAATCCCGTAGCAACTTTTTTAACGGAATTCAACTGCGAGGAGTTGAAGCCCGGTTTATGGGAAATCAAGCTCCAGGCCCAAATAAAGGAGCAGGAACTTCTTTGGGAAAGGCGAGTGAGGCAAAAATGCCGAAAAACAGATTAGAGCGGGGGTCTATATCTCTTCTACTGCTGTTTATTATTTTCTTTCTTTCCTCAGCAGGTTTCCTGAGCTTTTATAAAGCTAATTCCCAGAGTAAGATGGTTCGCCATGAGGCTCAGAAGATCAAGGCAAGGTATTTAGCGGATAGCGGTTTAGAGTGGGCTTTAGCCTCTCTGAATAATGACCCTAACTGGGCGGGGGGAACCTTGGTGCTGGAAGAAGGAACAATCGAGATCAAGGTTCAGAAAAGCGGATCGGAATATCGAATAATATCGACAGCCCAATTAATGGGAAGCTCTCAGACCAGTTATGGAGATTATAGGTTCAACGGAACCGAGTTTATCTTAATTTGCTACGGAGAACAGTACCATGAAAACTGAAAATGGTTTTTTGGATTATTTATTTCATACCAATTTGATCAGTAGAGAAAGGCTCCAGTTCTTAAAAAAATCCGAATGGGGGCCTCACCCCGATAGCCTTATTCAAGATCATTCTACGGAAGTCGAGATTGGGACACTAAAAAGCGATTACCAAGGAGTTAAGAAAGTCAGCCTAAGTTCCCGGGGGGTTGACAGCCGGGCGGCCTTATTAATTCCTGAGGAATTGGCCGTTAAATATACTTTAATTCCCTTTGCCCTCCAGGAGGGGAGATTATGGGTGGCAATGGCGGATCCCAATAATCGAAAAGCTTATGAGGAAATAGTTCTTTGTTCCGGGCTTCAAGTGGAACCTTTTTTCGCCTCAGCGGAAGAGATAAAAATTGCCATTCGGGAATGCTATACCGCAAAAGGCTTGGAATCTTGGGACGAGGACCTGCCGGAGTACTCGGAAACCATGAATATATGGAGAATATCCGAATCCGGGGGCTCTAATTTAGAAGACGGACCAATAATTCGATTAGTGAATTCGTTATTCAGACAAGCACTTCTGGAACGGGCCAGCGATATTCATTGGGAACCGCGGGAAAATTCCTTAACGGTCAGGTTTCGGATTGACGGAAAATTAGAGAATAAAGCTGTGCTGTCTGCTTCTATGACTAGGAGCGTGATTGCCAGGCTAAAAGTAATGGCTGGGATGGATGTAACCGAGAGGCGAATACCCCAGGACGGTCGGATTGTCCTGGACTATTCCGGGCAAAAAAAAGATATTCGGGTTTCGACTTTTAATACCGTTTATGGAGAAAAAGTGGTCACCAGAATACTAGATAGCGATATTACCAACCTTTCCTTAACAGAACTGGGGATGAGCGAAGAAGTAGAGAGAGCGGTGAGAAAATTCCTCCAACATCCCCACGGCCTTATACTGGTTTCTGGGCCGACTGGGAGCGGTAAGACTACTACTTTATACACTCTATTGCGGGAACTACGCTCAGATAGCCAAAACATTGTTTCTATTGAGGATCCAGTGGAATATCGTCTTCCTGGAGTAAATCAGGCTCAAGTTAACGCCAGGATTGGCCTGGGATTTGCGCAGGGTTTAAGGGCTATTCTGCGTCAAGATCCGGATATTATTATGGTTGGAGAGATAAGAGATGAGGAGACCGCCCGGATTGCCACAGCAGCGGCTTTAACCGGCCATCTTGTTTTAAGTACGGTTCATACTAACAGCGCCGCTGAGGCTGTGGCCAGAATGCTCGATATGGGAATTGAACCTTATTTGGTGGCGGCTTCAATTTGTGGGATTATTGCCCAGAGATTAGTGCGCAGGCTTTGTCCTTATTGTAAAGTATTGGCGCCTGTTCATCCGGAAATAAAAAAAGCCTTTGATTTCCAAACAGACTATCTATATGCGCCGAAGGGTTGTGACCGATGTCGGGGAACGGGTTACAAAGGGAGAATTGGAATTCATGAGTGCTTAAATTATGAGGAGCGAATAAAAGAGCTGGTTCTGAAAAAAAGCAGCGCTCTTGAGATAGACAGATTGTCCCGGGAGCTCGGCATTCCGTCTTTACTGGAGGATGCTTTGCTAAAGGTAAAGAAAGGCTGGACTTCTTTAGAGGAAGTAATGGCTTTAACAGCGGGAGTTTGATTTTGGGAACGGAGTAATGAATAGTGGTGAATAAGGTAATTAATTCTGGAGGGAAAAATGTGGAAAATAAAAGACTTGCTTCAAAAAGCGAGTAAAGAGAGGGCTTCGGATATCCATCTCACCATAAACAGCCCCCCGGTTTTCAGGGTGGATGGGGCTTTGCAAGCCTTGCCCGGGGAGATACTGACTAACGCTGTTATATTAAGTTTTATAGAAGAACTGACAACAGACGAGCAGAAAAAGAGTTTTGAGAAAAAGGGAGAACTAGATTTCTCCTATAGTCTTTCCAACATAGGGAGATACAGAATAAATATTTTTCGCCAACGGGGAAGTTATGGTCTGGCTATCAGATTGATTCCGCTTACTGCTCCTTCTCCTTCGGAACTCGGAATTCCTCAAGCTGTTGTTAATCTGGCGACGTTAAATCGAGGTTTGGTACTGATCACCGGTCCGGCAGGCAGCGGAAAATCCACAACCCTGGCTTCGCTATTAAATCTAATTAACCAAACTCGCTCAGGACACATAATCACTATTGAAGATCCGATTGAATACCTGCATAAGCATGGAAAATGTCTGATTAATCAGAGAGAGGTGGGCCAAGATACCCATTCCTTTGCCAATGCTTTACGGGCGGCACTTCGCCAAGACCCTGACATTATCTTAATCGGAGAGATGAGGGATCTAGAGACAATAGCGATGGCAATGACAGCAGCGGAGACTGGTCACTTGGTATTTAGCACTCTGCACACCAATGATGCGGCGCAAGCGATAGACAGAATAATTGATGTCTTCCCACCGCATCAGCAAAACCAGATCCGGGTTCAATTAGCTTCCGTTCTTCAAGGGGTAGTGGCTCAACAGCTTTTCCCCTTAGCGCGTCAAAAAGGAAGAGTAGCGGCTTTTGAAGTATTGATCGCGACGGCAGCGGTGAGAACCGTGATCAGGGAAAGTAAAACCCACCAGATTCACAATATTATTCAAACTAGCGGCCAAAAAGGAATGCAGACCATGAAAAAAGCAGTGGAAGAATTGGTGCGCAAGGGTTTGGTTTCGCCTAGAGTGGCAGAAGAAAGACTGAAAGGGTAAAATCAAATGATTTTGTGGAAATGGAAGGCAGTGGGAGAGAGTGGCCGGCTGGAACGGGGATTAGCAAAAGGGACGGATTTAAATAAAGTGCTTGCTTGGTTACGGGCTAGAGATTTATATCCTGTTAAGATCCGACCCTCTGTCTTTTACACTTTTCGGGTTCGGGTAGCCTCTTGGCAAGCCTTACTATTCTGGGCGAGGACCACCCGGAAAATCGGTACTTTTTTAGAAGCCGGTATCCCATTAATTACAGTCCTTAATATTTTAGCCCTTAAAGAGCCTGACCCTTTTAAAAAAGCCGAGTGGCAGGATGTCATTCAAAAAATTGAAAACGGGGAGGACTTGTCCTCAGCCTTAAAAGAGTTTATCCCCGCCCCGGGTATTTTCGTGGAAGCGATGATTCAAACCGGGGAGAGATGCGGTACTCTTTCCAATTGTCTCTTGGAGGCAGCTGAGCAGTTGGAAGAAGAACACTTTTTTCTTCGGCGGCTCAAATCCCTTTTATTTTACCCTTGTTTGCTATTTATAGTGACCCTGGTGATCCTATACGTTCTAAGCCTTGTGATCCTTCCTATGTATAAGGATTTGTTTTTGGAGTTTGGGGCTGATCTTCCCCTTTTGACAAAAATACTATTTCAGCTTGGAAGAGGTATCCCGTATTTTCTTGCTTCAGGAGCCCTGTTTATCCTTCTAAACTTAATTCTTAGTAGAAAGAGACTAATTTTTAAAATTCCGGGGCTTAAAGAAATTGAAAAGATAAAGACCTTACAGCAATTTTGCAGCGTATTCGCCAGGTTATTCAGGGCCGGAATTCCCCTTCTAGAGGCTATGACCTTATTGAAACAAATTACGCCCCGGGCAGAGATATCTAAACTGATAGAGGAGATTAAATCAGCGGTTCAAGAAGGAAGAAGAATCGCTCCTGTATTTGAAGTACATAGTTTTTTTCCTCCCGAGACTGCTGCAATGCTGGAAGTTGCTGAGGAGTCAGGTCGCTTTGGTGAAATGCTGGGGCATTTAAGCCAGATGTTTAAAAGAGAGTTGGAAGAAAAACTGCAACAATATCCGCGGGTTTTGGAACCCCTGCTGGTTATAGGCTTGGCAGGCCTGGTAGCTACGGTGGCAATTGGAGTTTTAATGCCCATTTTTGACTTGACGACCTATATTCGGTAAATTTTTGGGCCCTTTAGAAGGGTACCTAAAATTAAGGGGTGATTAAAGATGAGAAAAAGTTTTGGTTTTACCCTTTTAGAGGTTATGTTCGTGATTCTGATTCTGGCTATTTTGGCTTCCATTGCGATCCCGCGCTTGAGTACTACATCGGATGCAGCCAGAGAAAAAGCTGATATAGCCTCAGGCAGAGAGGTAAAAGCAGCCTTAGACCGTTATCAAATTGAAAACGGATTTTATCCAAAACTTAAGGCCGTCAACGGTAAAATAACAGAAGAATCTTTTATTCCTGCGTATATAAAAAAGCTGGATAGCACAGTAACTCAACAAAATGCGCCGGAGGATAAAAAAGGGTTCGGGATTGTCAGTACGGAGAGCAATGACAAAAGAATAATTACCATTTATTTAATAGATGATGAAGCAGAAGTTGAGGTTTACGATAAAAATTTAGAAAGAATCCTATGGTCTTCTAAGGGAGAATAAATATGCAATTATTTTATCCGGTACTCTACGGGATTCTAGGATTAGTAAGCGGGAGCTTTTTAAATGTTTTAATCTATAGAATTCCCCGGGGGGAATCTATTATAAAGCCTCGTTCCCACTGTCCCCACTGCAATCATAAACTAAGGGCCTGGGAACTAGTTCCGGTTTTAAGTTTTTTACTTCTAGGAAGAAAATGTAGAAAGTGTTCCACAAAAATCTCTTGGCGTTATCCGGTCGTAGAAATACTCACTGCCCTGATGTTTATTTTAATCTACCTGTTCCGTACTACTGAGAATATAGTCGGGTTATTCTGTAATTTAGTTTTAGTATCGATATTAATCGCTTTATCTTTTATCGATATCGAGACTTTAAGATTACCCGACTCTTTGGTAATTCTCGTGGCGGCAATGGCGATTCTTAATATTCTAGGGACTAAAGAGCCCGGCTTTGGGAAAGGCTTGGTCGGAGCGATTGCCGCAGGAGGAATATTTTTTCTGATCCACTATTTCTATCCTCAGGGGATGGGTTTTGGTGATGTTAAACTTGTGGCTGCTTTAGGGCTTTATTTAGGGGTGCTCGGTATTTTTTTGACTATTTTTATGGCCAGTTTATTAGGGATTCTTTTCGGAGGGGTCTGGCTATTGGTTTTGAAAAAAAGCCCTAGAGATCCTATTCCTTTCGGTCCTTTTCTGGCGGCCGGGGCCGTAATTGTTCTCCTCTTTTTTCAACCCTTGACAGCCTTGTTTTAGAAGATAGGGAAGTGAAAAATGAGTATGCGGAAGGTATTATACGTTGAAATTACTCCTTGGGAAGTAAGATTTTTATTACAAACAAAATCCTTCGGGAAAAAAGCGGCCCGAGTCTCCTTTAGCTCTATTCCTTTGGCCAACCCTGCTCCACAGGAAACGGAGTTAACTTGGCCGGAGATACTGCCGGGAAAAAAGGAATTGCAAGCCGCATTTAAAGATTTTCGGAAAAGAATCCCCGGCAAAAGGGATCTTCCTGTATATTTGTTTTTGCCTTTCCAGAGCGGTTTTAGACGAGAAATTAAATTCCCATGGCTTCCGTACAGAGAAAGAGATCTTGCAATTAGCTATTATCTTCAGCATGAAATGCCGTTTTTGACAGAGGAATCAATTTTCAGGTATCAAGTTTTGGAGGAAAAAAGAGGAGATTATCTGCAAATCCAAGTAATAGCCTTAAAAAAGGATATTTTAGATTTCTATGTGAATTGTTTGACCGAGACCGGATATGTTTTAAAAGGGGTCGAATATTCGGCCTGGGCTTTTGCATACAACCTAAATACGAGCAAAACCACTCTTTTGGTGCAGAAAACAGGCCCTTTAACAATAGAATTAGTGTTGTGCCGAAACTCAACACCAATCCTTATTAGGGAGATACGAAACGAGGAGCTTGACAATTACAGTGTCTATAGGATTTTTGGGGCCTTAGAACAGCCTATTGAATTTGTTATCACTGACAAAAGTTTGGAAGCTGATCGAGTAGCGAGTTTTCTGATTGAAGCAGGGATAATTGAAGAACTTAAGGCCCCGCCTTTAAGAGATGATTCACTTCAGCCTCGCTTTAAAACTTACGCCCTGCTCGGAGGAATACAAAGGGTTCAAAAAGGGCGGAATATAAATTTTTATCACCGTCAAGCTAGGAGTAAGAATAAAAGAGTATTTATTTCGGCTATTCTTATTTGGGGAGCAATGTTTTTCTTCGGGAGTTGGTATTGGCAATCGCAAATCTCAGACTATAATCTCCTCCAACAAGAGATTGCCACCCTTACAAAGAGAGTAGCTGAGCATCAGGATGGTAATTCGGCGTTTTATACGAAATGGCAGAAAGCAAAGCAAGACTCTTTAAAGGATTTGCCCTATCTTGGCCGGGCCCTAGGTTATGCTGAAGAAGAATGTACTCTAACCCGTTGGTACTATAAGGGCGGAACGTTAATTATTTGGGCTGAAGGGCAGAATAGTCGGAGCCTACCCCAGCTAATAGAGGATGTTCTTGCTACCGGCTGGAAAGAACCAGAAATAATTAATTATCGACTTCAGAAAGAGAATATTTCCTTTTCCCTGCGTTTTAATCGCTAAGGAAGTGAGGTTTTGGTTAATAATTTGCTTTGCATCCGGGAAAAAATAAAACTTTTAAAAAATTATAACCCTGTCTTAGTGCTTTTTTTAGGGACCGTATTACTTTTTCTTTTGGGGATGCTTTTTTTCTTGGTAGAGATCAAACCGCTTGGGCAAGAAATTGGTGAGAGCCAGAAGGTTAAAGCTTCCCTTAGTCAAGAACTGGCTTCTTTGGAGATTGGGGAAGGGGATAATCCCCGGATTGGAATCAAAAGTTTCGAGCTTGCAGGCGCCTTGGCTTATTTACAAGATCTATGCGAATCAAAGGCCCTGGAAGTGGAAGAAATTTCGATCTCCTCCATAGCAGATCCGGATCAAAACCTTGCTTGGGAAAAGACGGAATTGAAACTATCCGTCCGGGGTAATTGGCGGGAGATACTAAGTTTGCTTACAACGATTGAAGAACTGAATATCTTTCCTTTTCTGATTCAAGAAATAGATATGACTGGCACAAGGGCTGTGGTTGTCCTTCAACTGTGGGTTCAAAATTAATAGGAAAAACTTGATATAGGTCCCCTAAGGCGGCTAATATATATTTAAGAAGCGAGAATGCTGAATACAATTCTCAAGCGGGCTTTTTTACAAAGGGAGTGAGAAAATGAATAAAATTATGGTGTTTCACGGCGTCAATCTTCATCTCTTAGGGGTAAGAGAACCGGAGATTTACGGAAAAACCACTTTAGAAGAACTAAATGCCAAAATAAAGGAAATAGGGGAGGAAAACAATTGGGAAATTGAATGTCGGCAAACAAATTATGAAGGGGAACTGATTTCTTGGATTACAGAACTAAAACCAACTAATTTTTTAATCTTGAATCCCGGAGCTTGGGCTCATTCCAGTTATGCTCTCTACGATGCTATAAAGGGAGTTAATGTACCGACTTTAGAAGTACATATGTCCAATATCTATGCCCGAGAGGGATTTAGATCCCGTTCGGTAATCGCGGGAGCTTGCCTGGGACAGATCAGTGGTCTCGGCACAGACAGCTACCTTCTTGCTCTCGCTTATGCTCTTGAATTCCAAAAATTTCGTTGTCAGGAGGCTGAAACTTGAGAATAAATAAATTGCGGAGGGTAATGCTTAAAAATGATCTTCCTACTCTGATAGTCACCTCCCGCCCTAACATTTATTACTTAAGCGGTTTTACAGGTAGTAATGCCACTTTATTTATTACGGAAAAAGAAAATTTTCTGCTCACTGATTTTAGATATTTAGAGCAAGCGGAAAAGGAAGCGCCGGCGTTTAAAATTCTTAAAGCGGACCGGGAAGTAGGGAAAAAGATTTCCGAACTTTCCTCCAGCTTGACAAGAATCGGTATTGAAGAGGAAGAAGTATCTTGGGCGCAGTATAAGAAATGGGAAAAAGAATTTGCTGGTGTCAGACTGGTCGAGGCTTCCAAACTTTTAGGACAGTTGAGAGAAATTAAAGACCGGGAAGAAATCGAGATTATTCGCCAGGCAGTAGAAATCACAGACCGGGCTTTTAAACAGATCTTAAATAGAATTAAACTTGGAGTAGAAGAAAGGGAGATCAGTCTCGAATTAGAATTTTTCTTGCGGCGCGAAGGTGCCAGCGCCGCTTCCTTTGAATATATCGTCGCTTCCGGCTTTCGCGGGGCATTACCTCATGGAGTAGCTTCTGAGAAAAAAATTAAAAACGGCGAACTGCTGACCATGGATTTTGGAGCCAAGTATCAGGGGTATTGTTCGGATTTGACCAGAACGGTTTCTATTGGTAAACCCACTCTAAAGCAAAAAGAAGTTTATAATCTTGTTTTGGAGGCTCAGTTAGCTGCCTTGGAGGCAATCAAACCGGGTTTAAAGGGAAAAGAAATTGATCGGGTTGCCCGAGATATTATCAGCAAAGCAGGCTACGGGGAGTATTTTGGTCATGGCTTAGGACATTCAGTAGGGCTTGAAATTCATGAATCTCCCTTTTTAAATACTAGGGAGGAAAAAGTTTTAGAACCGGGTATGATAGTGACTGTTGAACCAGGTATTTATATTCCCGGCTGGGGCGGGGTGAGAATAGAGGATATGGTATTGGTAACAAATTCGGGAGCGGAAGTATTGACACAAGCCTCAAAGGAGTTCATTATTATAGATTAGAGAGAAAAATTGACAAATCATAAGATTCAAGGCACAAATATAATATAGGGGGACCAAGACAATGATTTCTTCAAATGATTTTAGAACTGGATTAACAATTGAGGTCGATGGTGATGTCTATCAAATAATAGAATTCCAACATGTGAAGCCTGGAAAAGGAGCAGCTTTTGTCCGGACTAAAATCAAAAATCTCAAATCCGGGGCTGTTATCGAAAAAAAATTTAATGCCGGGGAAAGAGTTGCTAGAGCTCGGCTGGATCGCCGGGAAATGCAATTTTTATATAAAGACGGTAAAGAGTTTATAGTGATGGATAATGAAACTTATGAACAGCTTGCCTTGACAGAAGAACAGATTGGCGAAGAAGTTAAATGGTTAAAAGAGAATATGAATCTCGGTGTCTTAATTTATAATAATGAGGTAATCGGCGTTGATCTACCAATAAATGTGGAGTTGAAAGTTATTGAAACTGAGCCGGGAATTAGGGGGGACACCGCATCCGGAGGTTCCAAAGCAGCGGTTGTAGAAACCGGAGCAGTGGTTCAAGTTCCCTTCTTTGTTAACGAAGGAGATGTGTTAGTTATTGATACCAGGACAGGTACTTATGTTTCCAGAGCCTAGGTGCTTCGGGTTATTTAAGATATTTATAATTGCCTTGGGAAATTTAGAAGCTTGGTTTAAACCAAGCTTTCTTAAAATCCGGAGAAACTAGAAAAGGGTATTTGGTTGGTGCTATCAAAGGGTTTAAAAACATTTCAAATCCTGTAAGCAATTAATAATATATTCGACTTCCTCAACGGTATTAGAGTGATTAAAGCTAAAACGCACTGTACCATCCGGGAAAGTACCGAGGGTTTGGTGGGCGGAAGGGGAACAGTGTAACCCGGATCGGGTCATAATCCCGTAGTTTTTTTCTAAAATGTAAGCCACGGTACCGTTATCATGATTCGGAAAATCAAGAGAAACAACTGCGGTTCGGTTTTTAAGATCCTTGGGACCGATGAGGGTGATATGTTTTAGGTCTTTAATCCCTTCCAAAAAGAATTCAGTTATCTTCATGGTTTGAGAGTGGAGGTTTTTCAACCCTTGTTCTTCCAGATAATGAAGAGCCCGATGAAGACCGAAAATGCCGGGAATATTGGGAGTCCCCGCCTCAAATTTATCGGGCAAGAAAGTGGGGATCTCCTCACTGGCCGATAGACTGCCTGTTCCCCCAGTAAACAAGGGCTCTATTATTTCGGCCAGTTCATTTTGAATAACAAATCCACCTATCCCTTGGGGCCCTAAGAGACTTTTATGGCCGGTAAACGCTAAAGCATCAATATTATAGTCCTGCATATCAATTTCGATCGCCCCCGCAGTTTGAGCGCTGTCGACAATGAAAAAAGCGCCTTTTTCCCGGCAAAGGGCTCCTATTTCTTGGAGAGGGAAGACTGTTCCGCAGACATTGGAAGCATGGGTTAAAATAACAGCTTTTGTATTGGCGGTAAAAGCCTCTTTTATATGGTTTGGGTTGAGAAACCCCTGGGAATCAGTCTTAACTCTAGTGAAATCCACTCCTAAAGCCTTAAGTTGAAATAAAGGCCGCATTACAGCGTTGTGTTCAAGAGAAGAAACAATACAGTGATCCCCCGGTTTTAGGGTTCCTTTAATTAAGATATTGAGGGCTTGGGTAATGTTTAAAGTAAAAATAACATTTTCCGGTCCTTCATAATTAAATAAACGAGCCAGAATCTCCCTAGTTTCTAAAACTGTTTCTTCGGCTGAAAGGGCATTTCCATAAACTCCGCGGTTAATATTGGCGCCGATCTCTTCAACATAGTATTTTAAGGCTTCGCCTACTCCAGGGGCTTTGGGAAAAGAAGTGGCTGCCTGATCAGCATAAACTTTTTTCATTTTTTTCGCTCCTGATTAAAAATTTTATAGTTTTGCAGTAGTTATGATTTTACCATACATCATCAAGGCCAGCCCAGATTTAACCGTGGTTACCAAATTAAAATCGAAGGAATTGGAGCTGATTTTAAATTACTACAGAAAACGAATTAAAAGCGCGCGAGTATTTAGCCACCTTTCACACTCATTTAGGGGCTATGAAATATTATCGTCATCTAAAAAAGATAGGAATTAATTCGGAGCTTTTGCCCGTGCCGCGAAAATTTAGCTCTGATTGCGGTGTGGCGGTTAGTTTTACTGTCGAGGGAGATATCAGTCACTTGATTAGTAAGGATATTCAAAAAATATATTTAATTCAAGGTGACGAAGGCCAGCTCCTTTATAATAATGATCAGGATTAATAGCAGAACAAAAATAGGAATTAAATAACTTTTGGAATCTCCACCCCTCTTTAGCATTGGCGAAGAGGGTTTTTTACGTTAAAAAACAATTCTAAAAAGCATTTTTAGGACATACCTTCTAGTACGAGGAGGTAAAAGAATGATTGATAAAGGCCTCTCAGTTCTTACTTTTCAAAAGGAAGGTTCTCACTCTCACGCAAAAACCGAGCGGGAATTTAGTCGCTGGCTTAGTACCAGGGCGGCACGAATGTTAGGAGAGGGGATTAGACTTTTATCCCCCACAGAAAGGATTGAAGAGATACGCCTCAGGATAAACCAACCCTTAACAATTAGAACAGCTAAAAAAGATTATTTTATCCCTTCCGGGTCGAGGAATAGTACTGAAAAATTTGACGTTCTTCGTAAAGAAGACTTATTAGAAACCTTGGACAAAATGACCTACAGCTCCATTTATGCGGCGGAAGAGGAATTGAAGCAGGGGTTCATTACTTTGCCCGGTGGTCATCGGACAGGGATTTGCGGGGAAACAGTGATTGAAAACGGTAAGATTAAAACCCTGAAGAATATCTCCGCTTTAAACATTCGCCTAGCCAGACAACCAGACCTTAAAACCAGTAAACTTTTAATCCATCTTCTAAAAAGAAGTAAAGACTTTTGTCATACTCTCTTGATTTCCCCTCCTCGAGCAGGTAAAACCACTTTGCTCCGGCAGTTGATCAGGGATTTAAGCAATGGAGTCCCTGAAATTGGTCTTGAGGGGCAAACAGTAGGTGTGGTGGATGAAAGAAGCGAGATTGCTGGGATGTGGCAAGGGATCTCTGCTTTCGATTTAGGTTGCCGTACTGATGTTCTTGATCGCTGTCCAAAGGCCTTAGGGATAAAAATGTTGATCAGATCCATGGCTCCTTCCGTGGTTGCTGTTGATGAGTTAGGGGGGCCAGAAGATATTGCCGCTGTTAGGGAAGCCATGAGTTGTGGGGTAAAGATTTTAGCCACCTTGCACGCCAATTCAGTTGCGGAGCTTAAAAATAGGAAGCATCTAAAGGAAATGCTGGAGTCAGAGATTTTGGAAAGAGTCGTAGTCCTAAGTAGAGTTAGGGGACCGGGAACAATTGAAGCGGTATATGATTCGAGCCTGAAAGTCGATCTGAGGTCCGGAGGAAGAAATCCACAATTTTATTAGCTCAGGAGGAATCATTATGCTGATAATCGGATATTTGGTGTTGATTATCGGTTTTGGCAGTCTCGGCTTGTTAAAAGGGATGCAGATTAGAAAAAGGCCGAGAGAATTAAGGGAAATGATTAATGCTTTAGCAATACTGGACACGGAAATATATTGGGGAGCCACTCCTTTACCCTCAGCATTTGCAGTTCTTAAGGAGCGCACAGATTCCCCTTGGAAAGAGTTTTTTAGCAAAGTGGAAGAAAAATTAAATCGAGGAGAAAACGCTTCCACAGCCTGGGAAAAAAGTATTAGGGAGCAGCAAAAACAAGCCTGTCTGGCCGAAGAAGATTGGAAAATTATAAAAAGTATTGGGCACTCTTTAGGTCGATCCGATCGAAATGAGCAGCATAAACATCTTCAACTGGGACAAAAACATTTAGAAACTGTTTACGAAAAAGCTAGAAACCAAGCCGGTCAAAAAGCAAAAATGTGGTCCTATTTAGGTTTTTTAGGGGGCATAGCGGTTGTTATTTTTATCATATGAGAAGGGTAGGTAGAAGGATGGGTATCGATCTGATCTTAAAAGTGGCGGGGATAGGTTTGCTGGTCGGCATGTTAGCCATAATCCTAAACGAAGCCGGAAAAAGAGAACAAGCCCAGTTGGTAACCATTGCTGGGGTAATCGTTGTTCTCTATCTAGTTATTCAGGGGTTAGCAAACTTATTTACACTAATAAGAAACGTCTTTAATTTGTACTAGGAGGCCTAGAAGGTGGAAATTATCCAAATCGTCGGCCTGGCAATTATTATCACCGTTATAAGTGCTGTTTTAAGACAGATTAGACCGGAAATAGCAATACAATTGAGCATTCTAGCCGGAATCACTATTTTTTTAGTGGCCATGGACAAGATCAGGCTGGTCATCGATTTGTTGCAAAGATTAGCGGAACAAGCAAATGTCAGTTCCTATTACTTATTGATTGTTCT
Organism: Desulfitobacteriia bacterium; assembly: GCA_050943335.1. GTDB lineage: Bacteria > Bacillota > Desulfitobacteriia > Desulfitobacteriales > Syntrophobotulaceae > JBMNOZ01. The sequence goes on from JBMNOZ010000013.1 coordinate 20,427, forward strand.
GAAGATTGTCGGTATTGCTTATCTGGCGGAAATAGGATCCCAAATCTGTCGGGACGCCGGTGAAAATGCTCTTGCCACGAAGGTCGAAATAGCGGCAAAAATATTCGTTGTAGTGTTAGCGATTCCGATTATTGTAGCAATAATGGATTCCATGGTCAGGCTTCTGGCTTGAGTTAAGGAGAGATCGGGTTGAGTAAAAAAACTTTAATTCTCTGTTTTCTTCTCCTTTGGTGTTTAATTGCTCCCAGCTCCGCCTTAGCAGAGCTAAATTGGGGAGAAACAGAAAATGGCCTGGAATTAGTTGATATAGCCCAGGAAATAGATTTATCCGAGATGAATGAGATGTTAAATGAATTAGATAAAGATGCCCAAGAGGTTTTGTCCGGATTTTCCTTGTCAAAAATATTTGAAGATTTAAAAGAGGGGAAATTTTTTGTAACTACTGAGGATTTAGGGAAAAAAATACTGAAAGGGATCCTCAAAGAAGTGGTCACCAACGGCCCTTTAGTAGTTAAACTTTTATTATTGGCGGTACTCTGTGCCATAATTAATCAATTACAATCGGCGTTTAAAGGTAGCGTGAGCAAAGTGGCTCAAATGCTTACCTATTTGGTTTTAGTGGGTTTAGCCTTGACTTCCTTCCGAATTGCTCTTGAAGTGGGAAACGAGGCGATTATGAGAATGGTGTCTTTTATGCAGGTCGCTTTGCCTATAATCTATACAATTTTAATTGCCCTGGGGAATCTGACTAGCGCCGCCTTATTTAAACCGATAGTTTTAGGCAGTTTAGTATTTTTTGTTTCCGTTATTAGGGCTGTTGTTTTACCTTTATTTTTCTTCGGAATTGTCTTGCGTTTATTTAATAATATTTCTGAGCACTTCAAACTAGACAAACTCGCTTCTCTTTTAGAGTTTGCTGGTAAGTTTTCCATCGGAGCGGTGATGACCATCTTTATCGGTATCATGACTGTGCAAGGGGTTACAGGGGGAGTAACCGATGGAGTGGCTTTAAGGACCTTCAAATATTCGGCGGATTTAATACCGATAGTCGGAAAACTGTTCAAAGATGCGGTGGAGCTAGTTGTAAGTTCCGGTATTATTTTAAAAAATGCTCTGGGTCTGATTTCTCTGCTGGCAATTATAGTGATTGTCCTGGCCCCGATCATTAAAATTTTAGCGATGATGTTTACTTTTAAAATAACGGCAGCCCTTATTGAACCGCTGGGGGAAAAGAAGCTAGCTAATTGCTTGCAGGATATGTCTAAGGGTTTGCTCTATATCTTTGTCGCGGTGGCTTCAGTGGGGATTATGTTTTTTATGGCGGTGACCATAATTGTCGGGGCTGGAAATGTGGCTGTTATGTTCCGTTAGGAAAAGCGGGGTGAGGATTTGGAAAGTCTTAAAACACTGATTCGAAATTTGGCATTTATCCTGTTGTTGGCGACTTTTTTAGAAATGCTTTTGCCAAATGAAAAGATGCGGGGTTTTGTGCAGACGGTCATGGGTTTGTTTGTTCTGGCTGCTATTTTAACCCCCCTTGTCGGTTTTCTAAAAATTGATTTCAATAATGAGATCCCGGCCTTTTTTAGCTTTACTTCTTCGGAAATGACGGCCTTGGCTTCGGGACACCTAGCTGATGAACATTCCGAAACCCTTGGCCAGTCAGCAATAATAGAGCAATATAGGAGAGTCTTGATCAACCAGATAAAAATGTTGGTCTTGGCTATTGATGGAGTGAAGGCGGCAGACGTTAAGGTGGCGCTGGATGATTCAGAAAAAATCACCGGGTACCCGGCGGTAAAAAAAATCGAGATAACTTTTACCCGGCAAGACATTAAAGTAACCCCGGTAAAACCGGTAATTATTGGGGAAGAGGAACAAATAACCGGGGGAGAGGAAACCAGGGAAGCCGCTCTTATTAAGGAGCAAATTGCTTCTTTTATGCAAATATCACCGGAGATAATTTCAGTGCACGAACAATGAAAGGAGGGTCAAAAATGGCCAAACTAAACATCGGTTTTAATGAAAAAATTGTCTTTGCCGTCGTCTTGGTGATCGCCCTGGCTATTGTATTTGTTTTTACGGATTCGAAAGAAAAAAAGGATGATCCAGTTGAAACCGACAGTGTCCCCATCTCCTCAACAGACCTGGTGAACACAGAAATTTCAGCTTTAGAAAAAAGCATGGAGGAGCGTATTTCTGCAAATTTGGCCAGCATTAAGGGAGTGGGGAAAACAAAAGTTGTAGTTACCCTTACCACGGGCTTGAAAAGAGAATATGTTAAGGATGAAAGCATAACTAGAAGAACATCTAAGGAAAGCGATAAAGAAGGGGGTGTTCGGGAGACTGTGGAAGTTACAGAAAGTAATAAACTAGTGCTTACCGATAATTCCAGGCCGGTGCTAGTCATTGAGCAGTCCCCGGAGGTAGCGGGGGTGTTAGTAATTGCTCAGGGGGCCCAAGACCCTAAAATTAAGGAGCAAATTTTCAATGCTGTAAAAACCCTGCTCGATATCCAACCCTCCAAGATAAATATTGCTCCACTGGGAGGATGATATCTTGAAAAAAAAACTGTCTGTTTTTGGTTGTCTCTTGTTCATTTTTATGGCGTCAACATGTTTTGGTTTACTTACCGACTTGAGAGCCGGTCCGAAAGGGAATGAGCAGGAGGGTAAACTTTTTAATCCAAAGGGAACTCTAGGGATTAGTGATTTGGGCCAAAATATTAAATACAAAACCGAAATTGTAGAATTAACTACTGATACTGGTCAGAATTATTTTGTAAATTATAGAATTAAGAGAGAACAGTTTAGGACAGAAGCAAAGGCGATGCTCAAACCCCTTTTGAATTCGGATAATGAAAAAACAAGAATGGAAGCTCAAACTGAATGGCTAGCCCTTTGCAAAAGAATTCTGGCAGAAGGAGAGATTGAAAATATTTTAAAAATGCGCGGTTTTAAAGATGTGGTTTCAGAGGTCAATAATAATACTGCAATTGTTACTGTCCTGGCCGCGGATTTGAAACCGAATGAGATTTGGCAAATAAAATATACAGTGGCCAATGTCTTAGGTTTTTCCGTAGAAAACATTGCTGTACATACTCGAGGCTAAATCTTGCACTTGCCGAGAAAAGGTATTTTGTTATAATGAAAAACAAAGGTTAACGTTGGAAATTTAAATGAGGTGTGACAAAAATGGATAATCGAATAGAGAGCACAATAGGCTCGGTTAAAATTGCCGACGAAGTAATTGAGGTAATTGCTGGAATGGCTGCTTCCGAAGTAGAAGGGGTAGCGGAGATGAGCGGTAGTTTTGTAGGTGATATTGCCAATATCTTCAGTAGGGGCAAATCTTCCTCCACAAAAGGGATAAAAGTAGAAGTCGGTGAGAACGAGGCTACTATTGATTTATTTCTTGGTGTTGAATATGGGGTTTCCATTCCGGATGTAGCCCAAAAAGTTCAAGAAGCGGTAAAAAACGCCGTAGAAGGCATGACCGGTCTAAATGTATTGGAAATTAACATTCATATTCAAGGGGTCTCTTTTAAAAGCGCCTCTGAAGAAAAAGAACCCCACAAAGAAAACTAATTCTTTCTAACCAATTCCCCCCTGGGCCAGGGGGGTTTTAAAAAGAGGTGCTTGTAGTGTTTTGCCAGGCCTTGAAGTTTATTCACACTTTTAGAAATAGGAAATACTATGGCCGTAAAACAGAGCTTGGAGAAATTAGAATTTTTCATTCGGCACTCAAAGACCTTATCCTGCAAGGCCTAATTGATCTACCGCAGTTAAAAAAGATCAGAATCAGAATTAAAATTAAAGAACAGGATGGGGGCTTGGGAATCAGGTTGTTCTGTGGGATGATGGACAATTCTGATTTTGCTTCCCTAGCTTTAAAGGTCCGGGATAAAGTTGTTTATAATATGCAGACTTACGCTGGAATAACTGTTAAAGAGGTGAAAGTGCTGACCAAGTCAAAAGAGGCTTGCTTTAGCCCTAAAAAATAAATTATAAAAAAATTTGAGAAATTGAAAATAGATAATTTTTTAGGAGTGGAGCCTTAAAAACTATCCCGGCAATTTGATAGGAGCGCTTGCAAGTATGTTTAGTGCTCTATTCGTTTTTGGCAGACAATGTTTTCTCTTGGTTTTACTTTTGGGACTTGCACTGGATACCGGCAAACTGCCGCTTTGGTTTTAAAAATATACATATAATTCCTGTTAGGGTTAAAAATAAAGAACGTTAAAAAAAGTTTGGAGGCTAGCATGAGTAGAAGAGTTGCACGGGAAACAGCATTGCAAATCTTATATCAGGTCGATATCAGCGGTGAAAAAGATTATCAGCAAGCTCTTGAAAACTGGGCTTTAGAGTTTGCTGTTCCGGCCAGGAGTAAAGAATTTACGAAAACACTAGTAGCTGGTACTTTGCAGTACCTCTCGGAAATTGATGCTCAACTGGCAGCCACTGCTCACGAGTGGTCAATAGATAGAATGAGTGTTGTAGACCGTAATATAATGAGGCTTGCTGGTTATGAAATGCTGTATGCTGAAGAAGAAACACCGCATCGTGTAGTCTTAAACGAAGCCGTGGAGATGGCGAAGAAATTCGGAGGCGAGGATTCGGCGAAATTTATCAATGGAATTTTAGATAAACTCTTGGATACCTCGGAAAGGATAAAAAAACAGAAGAAATTTAAAGGGGAGAATTGCGGTGTTGTTTTTAGGGATTGACACCAGCGCTTACACTTCATCGGTGGCTATAGTAAATCATAAGAAAGAGCTGGTCATGGAGAAACGTAAGGTGCTGGAGGTAAGGATGGGAGAAAGGGGATTGGCCCAATCCGAAGCCCTATTTAAACATCTACAGGTTTTGCCTCGTTTACTGGATTTCATACCTTCCGATTACTGGTCCAGAATAAAATGTCTTGGGGTTAGCATTGCTCCTCGGCCTGTGGAAGGTTCTTATATGCCTGTTTTTACACCCGGCTACGCTATTGCTTCCTCTTTGGCGTCAGCCCTGGGTGTTAAACTTTTTTTGAGCACTCATCAGGAGGGACATTTAGCTGCTGGTTTGGCTTCTGTCACTTCGCACCTGCCATTTCCGTTGCTTGCCCTTCACGTATCCGGTGGGACTACGGAGTTATTAATAGTGAATAAAACTGATCCGGGAAAACTTAAGATTCAGATTTTAGGAGGGACAACGGATCTCCACGCTGGCCAATTCATCGATCGGGTGGGAGTTAGTTTAGGTCTCCCTTTTCCGGCCGGGAAAGAACTGGAAAAATTAGCTTTAAAAGCTGCTCCTGGAGCAGCATCATTATTGCCTTCTTCTGTCAAAGGGTATAAGATGAGTTTTTCAGGGGTGGAAACAGCAGCTCAACGTTTGATTCGCAGTCAAAAAAAACCGGCTGATGTAGCCAGGGCAGTTGAGAGTTGTGTAGCCCGGACCCTAGCCAAAGTTTTGGAAAAGGCTATTAGAGAAACGAATTTAGAAAAAATTCTAGTTGTCGGTGGTGTGGCCGCGAATATGTTTATAAGAACGGAGCTGGAAAAGAAGCTTGAAAAAGCGCAATTCTTTTGGGCTTTGCCGGAATGGAGTACTGACAATGCGATTGGGGTTGCATTTTTGACGGAAGAGGCCTATCAAGCTGGGGTATGTTAAGCCCTGGCTTTATGGAAAAAAATTTACTTGACAACATTCGAGTTTAATCAGTAATATTTAAGGGATTAGATTTACTGTACTATATATAATTACGGGACTCCCAACTTTTTACAAAATATTGAAAAGTTGATTAATACCTTAAGACACTTAAGGTTTTAATAATGGCATTCTTTTTTAAAAATTTTGATTGGGAGGGGAATAAGTGTACACAGTAGTAAAAAGATTACCGCTGGCGGAAGCAATTGTTTTGCTGGAGATTCATGCTCCCGACGTTGCTCGCAAAGCTCAGGCTGGACAGTTTATTATTGTGCGGCAGGAGGAAAACTCGGAGAGGGTTCCTTTTACTATTATGGATTATGATCGCCAGAAAGGGACCGTAACGATTGTTGTTCAGGCAATCGGTTATTCATCCACGTTAGTTACTCAGCTGCAGGAAGGCGATGTCTTGCAGGATTTTGTGGGACCTTTAGGCCAGCCTACAGAGATCAAAAATTACGGAACAGTACTCTGTGTTGGCGGAGGGGTTGGCATTGCTCCCATCCATCCTATTGCTCGTTCTTTAAAAGAGGCGGGAAATAAGGTTATTTCTATTTTGGCAGCCAAAAATAAAGAACTGGTTATTTTGCAAAAAGAACTGGAAGCGGTTAGTGATGAAGTCTTAATAACCACTGATGATGGTTCTGCCGGCCTTAAAGGTTTTGCGACCCATGGGGTGCAAGCCCTCTTAGACCGAGGGGTCCACGTTGATGTGATTTGGGCGATCGGTCCCACCATTATGATGAAATCAGTGGTGGACTTTACGAGACCCCTAGGTATTAAAACCATAGTCAGTATGAATCCGATTATGGTTGACGGTACTGGAATGTGCGGTTCCTGCCGCGTAAGCGTTGACGGGAAAACCAGGTTTGCTTGCGTTCATGGTCCGGAATTTGACGGGCATCAAATCGATTTTAATTTGGCTATGAAACGAGCTGCTTATTACCGTCCAGAGGAAGCGATTGCCTTAAATAAACTTAAATGCCAGTGTCAAAAGGAGGGCGATTAATTTGGCTTCAAAAAAACCACGCCATGATATGCCCCGTCAAGATCCCAAAGTCAGAAACAAAAACTTTAATGAAGTTGCCTTAGGTTACGAAGCGGAAACGGCTGTGGAAGAAGCAAAACGTTGCATTCAGTGTAAGAAAGCGACTTGTGTTGATGGATGTCCTGTAGGTATTGACATTCCGAAATTTATATCCAAAATTGCCCAAGGAGAGTTTCTCGAAGCAGCTAAAGTGATAAAGGAGAAGAATTTGCTTCCTGCTATTTGCGGGCGAGTTTGTCCCCAAGAAACTCAATGTGAAATCAAATGCATCCTAGGTAGAAAAGGTGAGCCAGTAGCTATCGGACGCCTAGAGCGTTTTGCGGCTGATTATGAGATGGAGCACGGTGTCGAAAAAATCGAACAAGCGGAACCGACCGGTAAAAAAGTAGCGATCATCGGTGGAGGTCCGGCTGGCCTAACCTGTGCCGCTGAACTGGCTCGCTTAGGTCACAAGGTTACAATTTTTGAAGCGCTTCACGTTGCAGGCGGGGTTTTAATGTATGGAATTCCTGAATTCCGTCTTCCTAAAGCTATAGTTCAAAAGGAAATCAACGGTTTAAAAGAGATGGGTGTTGAAATCCGCGTTAACCAAGTGGTCGGTAAAATCACTTCCGTTCATGAACTATTAAACGAAGGCTATGATGCAGTTTTTATCGGGACAGGAGCTGGGCTTCCTTCCTTTATGAATATCCCGGGTGAAAACTTAAATGGCGTATATTCAGCCAACGAATTTCTTACCCGTTCTAATTTGATGAAAGCTTACGATTTTCCTAACCATCTCACCCCTATTAAAGTAGGAGAACAGGTTGCGGTACTAGGCGGCGGTAATGTGGCCATGGACGCAGCGCGGACTGCTTTGCGTTTAGGGGCCAAGGATGTGTATATTATCTATCGCCGTTCCATGAAAGAACTTCCAGCTCGGCAGGAAGAAATCGAAAATGCCTTAGAAGAAGGAATTCAATTTAAGATTCTAAACACTACCAAAGAAATTAACGGGGACGAAAATGGGAATGTGAAAAGTTTGACTCTTTTGAAATGCGAACTCGGCGAATTAGATGATTCAGGACGTCCTTGTTCAATCGCCCTTCAAGGTACAGAGTTTGAACTTCCTGTTCAAACCGTTATCGTGGCTATCGGTCAAAGCCCAAATCCGTTATTGACGACCATAACTGACGGGCTTAAACTCGATAGACGCGGGAACATCATTGTCGACCAAAAGACAATGGCGACTTCCATCCCGGGAGTTTTTGCCGGAGGAGACATCGTTAATGGAGCAGCCACGGTTATTCTGGCTATGGGTGATGGGAAAACTGCCGCTGCTTCTATAGACGAATATCTGAAAACAAAATAACAGGTCCTTTTTGAGACCTAGATGAGAAAAAAGGTAAAGGTAAATTTTAGCAATGAATATTAGCACTGAAGACGAGGAAGATAGTAAACTACTGCTCAGATTTTGATTGTTTTTTCTAAAATCTGAGCAGTATTGTTTTGAGAGAAAATTTTATTTGCTCTTTGGCATAAGGACGACCAAATATTTTACGTTGGCTTCTTGGCTTTTACGAGTATATTTTTAGAGGAAAAGAGGGTCTTTATTTCCTGGAAGGTAATTCTTTATGAATAACGAAGACGAAGAGAGCAGCTAAAGGATTATTAAATAAAACCTGGACTTAAAAATATGCAGGGTTTACTTGGTATAAGACAGGGAAAAACTTAAAGCGGTGGCCGGTCAAAGAAAATATTCTTGCTCCCGATGCTAAGCGGAATTCCGATTACTACCTCTCCTTCTATCAACTTTAGTTTTCTGGCCGCCACCCCTACGGTGTACATAATTCGATTATCTACATTATGAATGCTGGCCGTCTTAACAGCGGAACCAAGGGCAATCCCGAGATCCACCAGGCGCCAAGAGCATTGGTTGCCGACGAATTCCGGCCCTTCAACTTTTGCTAATTGGGAGCATTCTGGTAAGCCGCAAGCTCCACAGTTTAAACCGGAAGTTTTAGGATTTTTAAGAGCTAGAAGCACAACCGCTTGCGAGTTTTTAACATTTAAGCCGTCTCTTTGGAATAGTTTTCGCCCGGTCTCTTCAGCGTACCTGATCATTTCCGCGGAAAGGGTAGCAATTTCTTCTGGTTCGGTGATGTATTTCACATTTACACAGTCCTGTCCTCTGGCTTTAGGAGCGGTAAGTGCCGCTAAAGCCATTAATTCTGCCACGGTTTTAATGATTGACATTCCATAAAACTCCTTTAGTCTATAATTATAAAGAAATTATACTCGATGAAAGGAAGTTTGTCATATTTTTAAAATTACTGATAGGGGGTGAAAGATGTGTCCACTAAAATTTTTACCGTTTCAGAGATTAATAAAGAGATTAACGAGGCTTTAAGGAAACATCCCTTTTTGCGTAATTGTTGGGTCAGTGGGGAAGTATCCAATTTTAAAGATCATGTCCCCTCTGGGCATTGGTATTTTACTCTCAAAGATGAAACTGCATCGTTAAGAGCGGTAATGTTTAGGTCCCGGGCCAGCACAGTGGGATTTAAACCCCAGAATGGAATGAAGGTTTTAATTCGGGGGAATATCAGGCTTTACGAGAGGGACGGCAGTACTCAGCTTTATGGAGAGGAAATGTTCCCGAGCGGTTTGGGTGCTCTGCACCTAGCGTATGAACAGTTGAAAAAGAAACTAATGTTGGAGGGCTTGTTCGATGCCAAAAGGAAAAAACCTCTTCCTAAATACCCCCAGCAGATCGCTGTGATTACTAGCCCTACCGGAGCCGCTCTAAAAGATATTCTAAATATCGCTCACCGACGTAATCCTTTGGTAAAAATTATCGTTATTCCCTCGGCGGTTCAAGGGGAAGTTGCCCCTGCTGAAATAGCAAGAGCAATTAGTCAGGCCAATACTATTAAAGATCTCGATTTGATTATTGTAGGTAGGGGCGGAGGATCCTTGGAAGAATTATGGGCTTTTAATACTGAGATAGTGGCCAGAGCTATTGCCGATTCCCAAATCCCTGTTATCTCTGCTGTCGGTCATGAAATTGATTATTCCATTGCGGATTTTGTGGCTGATTTGCGGGCCCCGACACCTTCGGCAGCCGCTGAAATAGCTATTCCCCTGCTCTCAGATATAGTGGAATCTCTTTGTTCTTACCGGGAACAGCTTAGGGATAAAATAACCCGGATTCTTGAGACTAAGAGAAAAAAATTGTTGGAAATAAGCGGGCACCGATCTTTGGTTAATCAGGGTTATAAAATTGAACAATTAAGGCAAGATCTGGACATCTTAACCTTCCGTTTGCAAGAGGGTATAACTGGATTTTTTGACAAAAAGGATGGTATACTTAAATTATTGTGTACCAAACTCGACTTACTGAGCCCTTTGACCACCTTAAAGAGGGGATACAGCCTAGTATATAATCCGGCTGGGAAAATAGTAAAATCTATTAAAGAAGTGGAAAAAGGGGATCAAATCTGGTTGAGATTTATAGATGGTAAAGCGGATTGTGCGGTCCGGAAGGTAGAGATAGTCGATTAGTTTCTATTTAATAAAAGGTTGGAAGGGATTAAAATGGAAAACAGTGAGAAAATATTAATAAAGAAGACCGAAGAAAACTCTATCGAAAACTTGAGTTTTGAAAAAGGGTTAACTCAACTGGAGGAGATTGTCAATCAGCTTGAAAGAAACGATATTCCTCTTGAAGAAGCTTTAGACTGTTTTCAAAAGGGAATTGAGCTTGTAAAACATTGTAATAGTTTACTCGATCAGGCCGAGGCCAGGATAAAATCCCTATCCGAATCTGGTCTCGAGAAAGTCGAAAGCATTTATCAAAATAATGGAGAGCAAACAGCTAATGTTCAAAAGACAATATAATTATTATACGCAATTAATCGAAAAATATTTGAATAGTCTTTCTTTTGGGGAAAGTCCTTTAGGTCAAAGTATGAAATATTCCCTTCAAGCGGGAGGGAAAAGAATTAGACCAGTTCTGGCTTTAGCCTGTGCTGAATTAGTCGGCGGCGAGCCTGAAAAGTTTGTTGAACAGGCTGCGGCGCTGGAACTTATTCATACTTATTCTTTAATTCATGATGATCTCCCGGCTATGGACGATGACGATTTTCGCCGGGGTAAACCTTCCAATCATAAGGTTTTTGGAGAAGCAGTTGCCATTTTGGCCGGGGATGCTTTATTGACTTATGCCTTTGAAATTTTGTCCCGGCCAAAAATTAATTCTCGGATACCTGCCGAAAAACGCCTGGAGATTATTCATGAACTTGCCAGGGCTTCCGGTTGGCAAGGGATGGTAGGAGGACAAATCCTTGATATTCTCGGAGATCAAAAAGAATTGCCGGACTTAGAAAACATGCACGCTAAAAAAACAGGCGCTCTAATAATTGCCTCTGCCCGTATCGGGGCTATCCTTGGCGGAGGGACAGCCGAAGATTTAGATAACTTAACCGCTTACGCTTCATTTTTAGGTTTGGCGTTTCAGATTAAAGATGATATTCTCGATGTGACAAGTGAGAAAGAAATAATTGGAAAGCCCATTGGAAGTGATGAACGTCTCGGGAAAACGACCTATACTTCTGTTTTAGGAGTAAATGAAGCTGTTCGTCATCTCCAAAATATGATCTTCTCAGCCCAGGAGTATTTAAAAAATTACGGGGCTCGAGCTAAATTCTTATCGTCTTTGGCAGATTATGTTGCTGAACGGGATCAATAAATAAAATATAAAATCAGAGGTAAGTGAATGGGAGATATTATAATAATACTAGAGAACAAGATTATGTGGGTCTCTCTTGCTGCCTGGATAACAGCTCAGCTAGCGAAAATTTTATTTCATTTTCTTTTCACAAGGAAGTGGGATTTAAGCCTTTTAATAAGTTCCGGAGGTTTTCCGAGTTCGCACACAGCAATTGTTAGCGCTCTGGCCATCAGTGTAGGCAAAACCGAAGGGTGGAATTCCACTTTATTCGCGATGGCGGTGGCTTTGGCTATAATTGTGATGTATGACGCGGCGGGAGTACGCCGGGCGGCCGGCAACCACGCTAAAGTTCTAAACAATCTAATCGAATGGTTAAGAGAACATCAGGCTGACCGTCTAGCTTTTACATTGGAGGAAAAAAGATTAAAGGAGTTAATAGGACATACTCCTTTTGAAGTTTTTGGAGGAGCAGCTTTGGGTGGTGCTTTGGCCTTAATCTTTTAAGGGTTTAGTCAAAGCGCAAAGGAGGAAAATGTTTCATGGCCGTTCGAAAGAAACCCAGCATACGTTATATTATCACTGTTTTGGTAGCGACTTTTCTCATTGCCGTCCTTTTGAGCAGCGGGATAGAAACAGTTCTTCGACTCTTTCCAAGAGCTTTAGCCTGGGTATTATTGATTGTTGTTATTGGAATCGGAATTGTCTTTGATGTAATTGGGGTAGCGGTAGCAGTGGCTGACGAAGCTCCCCATCACGCCCGGGCGGCAAAAAAAGTATTTGGCGCCCGACAAGCAGTTTTTTTAATCAGACATGCTGATATTGTTGCCAATTTTGCTTGCGATATCATTGGAGATATCACCGGGACTCTTAGCGGCGCGATCGGAGCCACAATTGCGGTGAGCCTTGTCTACGACTATCCCCAATTGAGTAACTGGGGGATGTTCCTGAATGTTTTGCTCTTAGCCTTGATTGCTTCCTGTACAGTGACCGGGAAAGCCAGGGCGAAAACCTTTGCCATTAACGAGGCTAATAGAATAATTAAGGCTGCTGGTAAAATAATCGCCAGCTTTGAGAAAGTAACAAATCTGGATTTTACCAGGAGCAAAAAGGGAGGCAAATAATTGAGCTTTCTTAAAGAAATTAATTCACCGCAGGACTTAAAAACCCTTACGCTTGCAGACCTGACGGAATTAGCCGAAGAAATCCGGCAGGAAATGATAAATGTTGTTTCTATTAATGGGGGTCATCTGGCTTCTAATTTGGGAGTGGTGGAACTAACCCTGGCTTTGCACCGGGTTTTTGACTCTCCTAGAGATAAGATTATTTGGGACGTAGGGCATCAAAGCTATGTGCATAAGCTTTTAACTAACCGTCGAGAAAAATTTAAAACTCTCCGTCAATACGGTGGATTGGCCGGTTTTCTGAAAAGGGAAGAAAGTGAACATGATTGTTTTAATACGGGGCATTCTAGCACTTCGATTTCAGCAGCGCTGGGATTTGCTAAAGCCAGGGATATAAAAAATGAGGACTATCATGTGGTAGCCGTGATCGGTGACGGATCTATGAGTGCAGGAATGGCCTATGAAGCTTTAAACGATGCCGGTAATAGTGACAGCGATCTAATCGTGGTGCTCAATGACAATGAAATGTTCATTTCCAAAAACGTAGGGGCCATGTCTTCATATTTGAATCGCATCCGTACTGCGCCCCTGTATGATAAAAGAAAAAAAGAGCTGGAATCCTTTTTAAAAAACATTCCTGCTATTGGCTCTTCAGTTGCTAAAGTGGCTGGAAAAGCAAAGGACAGTCTTAAGTACTTTCTTGTGCCGGGTATCTTGTTTGAGGAATTAGGCTTAACATATTTAGGACCGGTTAACGGTCATAACATTCCGGCTTTGGAAGAGGTTTTTAATCAGGCGAAAAAGAAAAAAGGGCCGGTTTTGATTCATGTTGTAACCTGTAAAGGAAAAGGTTATGAACCGGCAAAACAAAATCCCGATATCTTTCACGGTGTCGGTCCTTTTATAAAAGAAACAGGGGAGATTATCACCAAGGATGCGCCACCGACTTATACAGAAGTATTCGGAAAAACAATTTGCGAATTAGCTGCTCGCGATGAAAATATTGTGGCTGTCACTGCGGCTATGGGCAACGGCACGGGTTTAAAAGAGTTTGGACAGCTCTACCCGAAACGTTTTTTTGATGTGGGCATTGCGGAACAACATGCGGTGACTTTTGCTGCTGCTCTGGCTTTCGGTGGTTTAAAACCCGTGATCTCTATGTATTCCACCTTCTACCAAAGAGCGTATGATCAGGTTCTACACGATATTTGTTTACAAAACGCCAATATTGTTTTGGCTGTTGACAGGGCAGGAATAGTAGGGGAGGATGGGCCAACTCACCATGGGATTTTTGATATTTCATTTTTTAGAGCGATTCCCAATTTAATTTTAATGGCTCCCAAGGATGAAAATGAATTAAAGCGGATGCTTATTTCGGCTTTCACTTATCAGCAGCCAGTAGCTGTACGTTATCCTCGCTCTAGGGGTCTTGGAGTTCCCATCGATGAAAACCCGCCACTCTTGGAAAAGGGAAAGGCGGAGTTGTTGCGGGAAGGATCGGATATTACCCTTCTCAGTTTTGGCCCCCTAGTGAACTTGTGTTTGGAGGCGGCAAAAAAACTTAAGGAAATGGGAATCGAGGCGGGGGTTATTAATTTGAGATTTATTAACCCCTTGGATAGCGCTTTAATTATCGCTCAAGCTAAAAGAACCGGTAGGATTTTAACGGTTGAGGATCATATTTTAAACGGTGGGGTCGGTAGTTCAGTTCTGGAATTATTAGAAGAACATGGTTTGCACCGGATTATGGTCAAGAGAATCGGTTATAATGATTTTGTTGAGCACGGTCCCATAGCTTATCTTTATAAGGAATATGGTCTTACAGAGCAGGAGATCGTCCTCAAGGCTGCTGAAATGGTAAAAAATAAAGAGGAGATCTAGGACGTGGTCGAAAAAAAAGTAAGATTAGACCTTTTGCTCGTCCAAAAGGGTTTGGTGAAGAGCCGGGAAAAAGCGAAAGCCTTAATTATGGCCGGTAAAGTATTTCAAGGTAATATTCGCCTTGATAAACCGGGAATGATGATAGAGGAAAACGCTGAAATAACAGTGAAAGGTGATCCTTGTCCATTTGTCTCCCGGGGAGGCTTGAAGCTAGCGAAGGCCTTGGCGGTTTTCCCAATCGATTTACAGGGTAAAGTGGTGGCCGATATCGGGGCTTCCACTGGAGGATTCACAGATTGTGCTTTGCAAAACGGTGCTAAAAAAGTCTATGCTATCGATGTGGGTTATGGGCAGTTGGACTGGAAACTGCGTACTGATAGCCGGGTGGAATGTCTGGAAAGAACAAATGCCCGCTTTCTTAAGGAAGACAGTTTGCCGCAGAAAGTAGATTTTGTAGTTTGTGATGTCTCTTTTATTTCTTTAACCAAAATTTTTCCGGCAATCGCTGCTATCCTTAAAGATGAGGGTCAAATGATTATCTTGATTAAACCCCAATTTGAGGCTGGGCGGGAGCAGGTCGGTAAAAATGGAGTAGTTAAAGATCCCCTGATTCACGAAATGGTCTTAAACAAAGTATTGGCAGAGGCGGAAGAATATCATTTTCTTGTTCGGGGCTTGGATTATTCCCCGATTCGCGGTCCAGAAGGGAATATCGAATTTCTGGCCTGGCTGCAAAAGTCTACAATTCAAAAAAGAGATTTTGACTGGCTTACGGCTGTTCCGTTACTAGTACGTCAAGCACAAACGGAAACGGAGTGAAACTATGGCTAAAGTAGGTTTATATGTAAATCGTTCCAAGGTCGATTATTCAGATGATTTCAAAGCTCAATTGTTCTCCTGGTTTGAAAAAAAGAGATGGGAAATTGTCGATAATTGGGATCAAGACGGCGGACAAGCCTCGGAATTGAATTTTATTCTCTCCCTAGGAGGGGATGGTACAGTTTTACAAGCGGCCCGGAAAGCAGCTTTTTTTAGCATTCCTGTTTTAGGGGTTAATTTTGGGCGCTTAGGTTTCTTATGTGAGGTAGAGCGGGGAGAGATTTATTCTGCTCTCGAAAAAGTTATAAAAGACGAATATACAATTGAAGAAAGAATGATGATGTCAGCTACAGTGAGCGGGCAAAAAAAAGAATTTCAGCACATTGTTTTAAACGATGTTGTTTTTTTAAAGGAAAACACGGATTCCATTATTACTCTGCAGATGAGGCTTTCCGGTGAGCCCGTCGAGAGCCCTCCGGCGGACGGTTTGATTTTGGCTACCCCAACCGGTTCGACAGCCTATTCTCTATCGGCTGGTGGACCTTTAGTCAGTCCCGATGTGGAGGCTATTTTAATCACTCCAGTTGCTGCTCATTCTTTATCCTCACGCCCTATGGTTGTCTCTTGCCGGGAAAAAATAGAAGTGACCTTAGCGAAGGAAACAACCTGTCGAGTGATTTTTGACGGCCGGCAGATGATAAAACTAAGAGCCGAGGAGACAGTGCGAATTGAGGCCAGTTCCATGAAAGCAAAGTTTATTCGTCTTGAAGGGCGGAGCTTTCCAAAAATGGTTAGAGAAAAGTTGAGAGATCGTTGACATGAGGATTAATAAGGGGATTGGAAATATTCAAACCCTGGTCAAAAACCATCTTGCCAGGGTAATCAGTCCTGGGGATGTGGTGGTGGACGCCACAGCCGGACGGGGCCGGGATACTTTATTTTTGGCCCAATGTGTTGGAAAAGAGGGTCAGGTCTACGCTTTTGATATTCAAGAGGAAGCAATCAACGCTACTCATCAATTGCTTCAAGAAAACAATTTACTTGATCGCGTCAAAATAATAAAAGCTTGTCATTCAACGCTACACAAATACGTACCCCAAGGGATTAAGGCTGTAGTTTTTAATCTCGGGTATTTGCCGGGAAGTGATTATCAGATTGTAACTAAAGCGGAGACGACTTTAAAAGCTCTTGCCAAATCATTAGAGCTTTTAGGAAGCTTAGGGCTAATCGCTTTGACGATCTATCGCGGGCATCAGGGAGCGAAAGAAGAAGCCCGGGAGGTTAATAGATTTTTAGCGCAGCTCCCCAAGAAGGAATTCAGTGTTTTACAGGGAATTTATCTTAATCAAGGAGAGGAATCCCCATACTGGATTATGATTGAAAAAAACAGGAGGAAAGCCAATGAAAATTCGTCGGCAAAATAAAATTAGGGAATTGATAAGCACCAATATGATTAAGACCCAAGAAGAACTTGCCGAAAAATTATTAAAGGCGGGCTTTTCCGTAACCCAAGCAACAATATCGAGGGATATCAAAGAGATGGGTCTTGTGAAAGTACCCGGTGAGGGAGATGAATACTATTATGCCTCTCCAACCGAAGCCTATTCTCCTGGCTATCAGGAAAGGTTAAAAAGAATTTTTAAAGAAGTTGTGCTCCGCTATGATTATAGTGAAAATATTGTTGTGGTAAAAACTATTCCCGGCAATGCTCAGGCTTTGGCTTTACTGCTCGATAATGCGGGGTGGCCCGAAGTAATCGGCACAGTAGCCGGGGATGATACAATTTTTCTATTGATAAAACCTAAGAAACAGGTGCAGACAATTCTAGAAAGGCTTTCGAAATTAACATAGGAGGATTAAAGATGCTTCTCCAATTACGGATTAGAGATTTTGGGCTAATGGAAGATGTTAATCTACATTTTGATAAAGGGCTGACCGTTTTTACCGGCGAGACCGGAGCCGGTAAGTCGATGTTGGTCGATGCTCTTGGTTTGTTGCTGGGAGGGAGAGCAAGTAGTGATTTTATCCGTCATGGTAAGAATAAAGCCTGTATAGAGGGCGTTTTTACTAATGTACCTGTTAAGATTATTAATTATTTGAAAGAAGAAGGATATCCTTTTGAAGATGAGATGTTGTTTCTTTATCGGGAAATTAATAGTTCGGGAAAGAATATTTGCCGAGTTCAGGGCAGTACAGTTCCCTTATCTCTATATCGTACTTTCTGTGAGGGTTTGGTTGATATTCACGGGCAATTAGAACATCAGTCCTTGCTGGTAGTTGACAATCACCGGAGTTTGCTGGACAGCTTTGGTGGCCAGGAACATGCTGTCCTTTTAAAAAAAGTAAAAGAGGCCGCTTTAGCCTATCGCAATATTCTTGCTAAGGAAAGGGAACTTTTACGTTCGGAAAGGGACAGGGAGCATAGAGAAGAGGTCTTACGCTACCAAATTTCCGAAATTGAGAAAATTTCTCCCCAACCGGGGGAAGAAAAAAAACTGGAGAGTGAAAAAAAATTTCTCCAGAATGCAGAAAGAATTGTAAATCTAGTTAATGAAGCCTATGAGGAATTATATGACAGCACTTCCTACCAGGGGATGTCCGCTTTTGATCAAATCGGGGCTGCTATCCGCAATATGGAGGAGTTAAGCGATTTGGATCCGGAGCACTGTTATTTAAAGGATGAACTTCAAGAGATTTACTACGCTCTAGAAGATTATATAGAGAAATTTAGGAACTATAAGGATAGTTTAGAATTTGAACCTGGAAGATTGGACCAAATAGAATCTCGGTTATTCGAACTTCAAAAGCTGAGGAAATATGCTTACGACCTCGAAACAGTCTTAGAAAAGAAAGAAGAGATGATAAAAGAACTGGAAGAAATCTCTAATTTGCAAGAAGAAAAGGAAAATGTCAAGAGGGAAAAGAAAGACTATCTCGATAAATACAATGCCCTGGCGGAAGAATTAAGCCTTTATCGGGGAATACACGCCGATAGAATCGAAAAAAGCCTTAAACAGGAATTAATTGATTTAGGACTGCCAGAAGCAAGGGTAGAAATAATCTTCACTCCAGTTACGGAACCCTCTCCGGAGGGCGCTGAACGGGTTGAATTTTATTTTTCCGCTAATCTTGGTGAACCTACCAAACCTTTGGCTAAAGTAGCTTCCGGCGGGGAAATGTCCAGGCTGATCCTTGCTTTCAAAAGCCTACTTTCCTACGCTGAGCAAGTTGATACCTTTATATTTGATGAAGTTGACAGCGGGGTAGGGGGAAGAATGATAAATAAAGTAGCTGACAAATTAGGGAAAATAGCTTTAAATAAGCAGGTTCTGTGCATAACACACTCTGCTCCCGTAGCGGCCCTGGCGGATAAACATTTTGCCATTGAGAAGAAGGTAGCTGGCGAAAGGACCCTGACAGAGGTCTATGAGCTTAAAGAAACTGAGAGGGTCGGGGAATTGGCCCGCATGTTGGGTGGGGAAATGGTAGCCCAGGATTTAGCCGAGACTCTTTGGACTAAGAGTCGAAACAGGTGAACTTAAGGAAAATCCGAAGGCTTCGGCCATTAAGTAGTGGCCAGAGCGATTTATTTGTGAAATTATTAACAACTTTTTGGCCCGAAAGGCCCGGAAAACGGATAAGATTTAATAAATCATTGGAGCCGATAGTAATAGTGTGAAAACGAGAATTAGATACAAGCCAAAACAGTTCGGGTTGATTTAGAAGACGGGCTAAATCGGCGGTCGTATAACCGTTAACAGCTAAATTTTTATAGATAAGGTGGGGATAAAGAACCTGGAGTTTTTTATATAAAAGTAGGGGAAAGCTAGAATGAGGATTAAGGCCGTACCCTGTAGATAAAGAGTCCCCGAGGGCCAAATAGAAGCTCAACGAAATCACTCCCAACGATTTTTACTCCAGATTATGCCAAAAAGTTGGGAAAGTTATTTCGTTTTTTTATTTAATTTTTAAAAATCTTAGAAAAGATTTCACCGGATGAATCCAAAACATATGGAGAAATTAATAGAGCGCGCAATAAACAAATTTTATACTGCAGTTTAACAGAGGATTATGAAGGGGAGGTTGGAAAGGAAAACCGACGTGAAAAAGCAATTTGTAAAAATTTTGCTTATTGGTTTCCTTTTAATCTTTAACCTTAGTATTCAACATTCGGGTATTTCTATTAGTGAAAACTCGATAACAAAGAATGGACCTTTCCCCAATAAGCTCCTAGATATTAGTTTTCAAGAAAGCAATCCAGTCACAAAATTATTCAATTTTTTTAACCCTTCTGAAAAAGGTAAGCAAGTCACTCAATTAAAACTATTGCCGGGTGGGCAATCCATTGGAGTCACTTTACAAACTAAGGGAGTTTTGATAATTGGTCATGCTCCCATTATTGATGAGCAAGGCAAAGAAGTCTATCCGGCCAAGGATTCTGGGGTAGAAATAGGAGATGTTATCTTAAAAGTCAACGGTGTAAATGCCTTAAACGATCTTCAAGTCGCAAAAGAAATCAACAACCAGTGCAAAAAAAACAAAAAGATAGAGCTCGAAATCAAACGTCAAGAGAAGATTTTAAAAAAGAACATCGCCCCGGTTTATTGTTCCGAAACTTCCCGGTTTAGAATTGGCCTCTATATCAGGGACGAAGCTGCTGGCGTTGGAACCCTTACCTTTTTACACCCTCAAACTATGACTTTTGGAGCCTTGGGGCATGTTGTTACTGATTCAGACACTAAAAGTCAAATTGAATTGAGCGGCGGCAAAATTGTAGAATCCATGATTTACGCTATTGAAAAAGGAAAAAGTGGAGAGCCAGGAGAGAAAATTGCTGCCTTTGCTCAAGAATCTAACTTTTCCGGTCGAATAAACCAAAACAAAAGCAGTGGAATCTTTGGTATTTATGAAGGAAGAGTCGAAAATCCTTTTTTTAAAGAACCAATACCTGTGGCTTTAAAGTCAGAAATTAAAACCGGTAAAGCAGATATTTATACAGTAATAGAAGGGAATAAGATTCAGAAGTTTGAGATAAAAATTGAAAAATTAATGCCTTATCGAAGTGACAATAAAAATATGGTTATCAGAGTTACTGACCCCGAGCTTCTAAGCAAAACTGGGGGAATTGTGCAAGGGATGAGCGGAAGTCCAATTATCCAAAACGGTAAAATAGTCGGAGCAGTAACTCATGTTTTTATCAACGATTCTAATCGAGGTTATGCGGTATTTATAGAAAAAATGCTGGATGAATCTGGATTGTTGTCAAAATCAGCAACAAATCAAAACCAGATAACCGCCTTAGGCGGTTTTTTTTTGAAAAGAAGGAATTATTTTAGCGTTGTCGAAATAATGTAAATAAATATAAATAGAAATTTAACAATTACGCATAACGCTGGGGGAATAAGATATGGAACAGATCAGTGTCTTGCTCGCGGATGATAATCGCGACGTTATTGAAATACTTCGAAATTATGTCAACGACCAGGAAGACATGCAACTGGCGGGTGTTGCTTTTAACGGTAATGAGGCTTTGACATTGATAAGAAGTAAGGATCCGGATATTGTTATTCTAGATGTCATCATGCCTCATCTAGACGGCTTAGGGGTTTTGGAGGCCTTAAACGAGGGAAACCATTTTCGTGCCAAAGTTATTGTCCTTACCTCTTTTGGGCAAGAAAGTATCACTCAACGGGCTTTGAAACTGGGCGCGGATTATTATATTATGAAGCCGTTTGATTTACATACCCTTGGAAAAAGAATTAGACAGCTTGCTGGTTACAACCAGGTTGTTCCAATTATTAATTCCGATACCACAAAATGTTTGGTTCAAACACAGTCTGAACCAAATCTGGCAAATAGGACTGACAAAGATATAAGCTTGGAAGTAACTAGAATAATTCAACAAATGGGAGTTCCCGCCCATGTCAAAGGCTACCAGTATTTAAGAGACTCCATTGTTTTTGTGGTAAATGAAGTTTCCCTATTAGGGGCGGTAACTAAAGAGTTATATCCAAGAATTGCCGAAAAACATAATACAACTCCAAGTAGAGTGGAAAGAGCTATCCGTCATGCTATTGAATTAGCTTGGGATAGGGGCAATATAGAATATATGACCGAGCTTTTCGGATATACGATTAATGTTGAAAGAGGTAAACCCACCAATTCCGAATTTATAGCCATGGTAGCGGATAAGCTTCGTATTTCAAATTTTTAATTTCCTTAATATTTGGATTATAAACAGACAGCCTTTATTTTTTAAAAAATAAAGGTTTGTTTTTTCTATAGTCTAAATTTCTTTCATTTGAATATTATTTCCTAAGGACAAGTCTCTTAGGGGGGATATATTCAATGAAAGAAATGTTTTTTAAACATTTGCGCCACTACTGGTTAATATATCTTACTCTTTGCAGTGTCCTACTGGCCGGAATCGTTTTTGGGGTCATTGGGGCGGGAGCTTTAGGGCCAGCGAAAGCCGAAGAACTGTCTGAGTTTTTCAATAATTTACTTCTTCAACAGCCTAAAACTGTTGATATTGCTTTTATCCGCCATTTAGCCCGGGATAGTTTTATTATGATGGCCGGGATTTGGCTATTGGGGTTAACAGTGATTGGCACGCCTTTAATCTACTTGATTGTATTTACCCGCGGTTTTATTCTCGGGTTTACTATCGCTTTTATTCTGCATTTAAAAAAATTAATTGGGCTAGGATTAGTGGTGATTACCATAATATTGCCTTCACTTTTGGTAGTTCCTTGCCTTTTATTGGCGGCGGGATTGGCGACGATCTTTTCTTTCCTTTTATTAAAAGGGAGAAATAATGGCAATGTTTTGCGGAAAGATTTTTTGCATTACTGTGCCGCTTCTTTACTTATCTGTCTCGGAGCAGTAGCAGCCGGAGTCCTCCAAGGGTATTTTTCTATTGCCGGCGCGTTGCTGTTTTAAGCATTTGGAGGAAAAAACCCCTCATTGTCGAAATAATTAACTCAGGGGGTTTTTATGAAAAATAAAAAGTCAATTGACAGCGAGCTTTTAAATGAATACCTCTACCATCTTAAGGTTGAGAAAGGGTTGGCCCAAAATTCATATTTAAACTATGCACGGGATTTGCATAAATTTTGTGATTTTCTGCAGTCTAGAGGTAAAGACTGTTTAAGTTGTAAATCTTCTGATATTAAGGCTTTTTTGTTTCAGGAAAAGGAAAAAGGGCTTTCCGGAAAAACGTTAGCTCGTTACAGTGCGGCCATTCGTGGGTTTTACGGATTTTTAATCCAAGAGGATAAAATAATTGAGGATCCAACCATCTATTTAACCACCCCCAAGCTGGAACATAAACTTCCGGACATCTTTCCGGAAACTGAATTTAAGAAGCTGTTAAATAACAATCAAAAACAGGGCGGTAAAGAACCGGATCTTCTCGAACTGCGAAATAAGGCTTTAGTTGAAGTATTATACGGTAGTGGATTGAGAGTCTCTGAGGTGACGAAACTCAGTTTAAATGACATCTCTTTAGATTTAGGTTATATACGGTGTCGGGGGAAGGGCAACAAAGAACGCCTGGTGCCTTTAGGGGAGCCAGGGGTAAGAATTATCAGAGAATATATCAGTCTGGCTAGAAATAAACTTTTACAGCGCAATAAAAACGTTAGCGCCAGTGTTAGCAATACATTGTTTTTGAATGCTTCAGGGAAACCTCTTTCTCGCCAGGGTGTCTGGTATATACTTAGGGAATGGGCGAAAGAAAATGGAGTAGATAAAAAGATTTATCCCCATCTCCTGCGCCATAGTTTTGCCACCCATTTATTGGATAATGGTGCTGATTTACGGTCTGTACAGGAGATGCTTGGTCATGCCGATATCTCAACAACTCAAATTTATACCCATCTTTCCCGGAAACGAATTTTAGATGTTTTTCGCAAGGCCCACCCTCGTGCGAAAAAAGGAGAGGAACAGAATTGAAAAGAGTAGTGATTCTAATATTAGACAGTCTAGGAATCGGAGAGGCACCAGATGCAGCCGCTTATGGGGATGAGGGCAGCAATACCTTGGGCAATATTCTGAGAAAAATAGGGGCATTAAAAATTCCCCATTTGCAGGGTTTAGGTCTAGGCAATATTGTCCCCCTTCCTAATCTTCAGCCGGCAAAGCAGCCGGCCGCCAGTTTCGGAAAAATGGCTCCTCGTTCCGCCGGAAAAGATACTATCACAGGACATTGGGAAATTGCTGGATTAATCACGGAAAAACCTTTTCCGACTTTTCAGCAGGGTTTCCCAACGGATTTTATCAAAAGATTCGAAAAAGAAATTGGCCGGAAGGTAATCGGTAATGAAGTGGCTTCAGGAACTGAGATCTTAAAACGTTTAGGACCGGAACATGTAAAAACCGGGAAACCCATTGTGTATACTTCGGCAGACTCGGTGTTTCAAATCGCTGCCCACGAAGAAGTAATACCTCTTAACGAATTGTTATCGATTTGTAGAAGAGCTCGGGAAATGCTTAGCGGAGAACTTCAAGTGGCCCGGGTCATAGCTCGTCCATTTATTGGCCAGGAGGGCAATTATCGGCGGACTGCCAATAGACAAGATTTTTCTCTCCAGCCACACCGTGAGACATTATTAGACTTAGTTGCCGAGAGGGGATATAAAGTTTTAGCCGTGGGCAAAATATACGATATTTTTGCCGGGCGAGGGATATCTGAATATCAGGCCACAGTGGGGAATATAGATGGAATAGAAAAAACTATTTACTATTTAAAGAGAAAAGACCCTGGTTTGATTTTTACAAATTTTGTTGACTTTGATACCCTTTACGGTCATCGAAATGATGTAGCTGGGTATGCACGGGCTCTGGAAGAATTTGATTCTAGATTGCCCGCCATCCTTAAAGCCTTAACTTCGGAGGATATTCTGATAATTACTGCGGATCATGGCTGCGATCCCACAACCCAAAGCACGGATCATTCCCGGGAGTATGTTCCTTTGCTTGTTTACGGCCGGGGATTGAAGGGAGGAGTCAACCTAGGTGTGAGAACAACTTTTGCCGATGTAGGTGCTATGGTTGCAGAATATTTAGGGTTGAAGGAATTTCCGGCCGGGCAAAGTTTTTACCAAAGCCTAGAAAAAGTTTAAAGATGAGGATTATGTGATTGGAAGGAGATCTGGGAATGATTAAGGAAAAAACAAAAACCACTAAATTTAACGAAGCGCGAATGTATTTAGAAGAAAAAATCCCCTACTCTCCTGTTTTAGGAGTTGTTCTAGGGTCAGGGTTGGGGGGATTTGTAGATACTTTGGAAGATAGGGTAGAAATTTGCTACAAAGATATTCCCCATTTTCCACAGACCACAGTCCGAGGACATTCTGGGAAACTTGTTTGTGGCCGTTTAAAAGAGAAAATAGTTTTAGCCATGCAAGGCCGATTTCATTATTACGAAGGGTACGATTTGCAACAGGTGACCTTTCCGATACGAGTAATGTTGATGATGGGAATAAAAAAACTGATCGTAACCAATGCTGCCGGCGGCATAAATCAAGACTATAGTCCGGGGGATTTGGTGCTTATTAAAGACCATCTTAATTTAATGGGCGCAAATCCGTTAAGGGGAATAAATATTTCGACTTTAGGGCCAAGATTTCCCGACTTGAGTGAAGCCTATAGTGTCGAGATGAGAGAACTGGGGCGTAAAATTTTAATGGACCTGGGCTTAAAACCTCACGAAGGAGTGTATGCTGCTGTAAGCGGCCCAAGTTACGAGACACCAGCAGAGATAAGATTTTTGAAAACCATCGGTGCGGATTTGGTAGGGATGTCCACCGTTCCCGAGGTAATTGTCGCTAATCACGGAGGAGCCGAGGTTTTGGGTGTTTCCTGTGTTACAAACTACGCAGCCGGGATAAAAGATCAAAAATTAGATCATACGGGAGTAATTGCTATTGCAGACCAAGCGGAAGAAAAATTTATAAACTTTATGACCAGGACAATCGAATTATTAAGGTGTTAAAAGTATGAGAATAGTAGAAATAATTGAAAAAAAGAAAAAGGGCCAGGAACTTAATACAGAGGAAATTAAGTTCTTTGTCCAACGATATGCGGCAGGTCTAATCCCGGATTATCAAGCAGCGGCTTTATTAATGGCTATTTATTTTAAAGGGATGACTATTCGGGAAACAGTCACTTTAACCCTAGCGATGGCTCAAAGTGGGGAGCAGGTAAATATTGATATTCCGGGTAAGGTTGTGGTAGATAAACATAGCTCAGGCGGGGTAGGGGATAAAACTACTTTGATAGTTGCACCTCTGGTTGCTGCCTGTGGGGTGCCAGTAGCGAAAATGTCCGGCCGGGGTTTAGGTCATACCGGGGGGACAATTGATAAATTAGAGGCCATCCCTGGTTTTAGGGCGGAATTAAGCCTCGATGATTTTATAGAGTTGGTGAAAAAATCGGGGTTATCTATTATTGCCCAGACAGAAAATTTAGTCCCCGCGGACAAAAAACTTTATGCCCTGAGAGATGTCACCGCTACTGTAGACTCTTTACCTTTAATCGCTTCTTCGATTATGAGTAAAAAAATTGCTTCCGGGGCTCAAGGGATTGTTTTAGATGTCAAATATGGTAGCGGGGCGTTTATGAAAACTGTTGATAAAGCCAAAGAACTAGCCCAGACCATGGTTCAAATCGGCAAGCATGTAAGGCGAGAGACAATCGCAATCTTAAGCTCTATGGACCAACCTTTGGGTCGAGCAGTCGGGAATAGTTTGGAAGTAATGGAGGCTGTGAAATGTTTGCAGGGGAAGGGTCCGGCTGATTTAATGGAGGTTTGCTTAGAACTTTCCAGCTGGATGCTTGTTGTGGGTCAAAAGGCACCTACTTTAGAGAGCGCTCAAAAGATGCTGCAAAAGGCTTTAGTTAGCGGGCAGGCAGAGGCTAAATTTTTAGAATTCTTAGAAGCCCAAGGAGCTGACCCTGGGGCGGTAAATGATTTGCCTTTAGCACCTGTGAAAGTAGAATATAAGGCTGAAAAGGAGGGTTTTATCCACAGCATTGAAGCCCTCAAAATAGGTTTATGCGCCATGCTCATAGGTGGTGGCCGGGAAAACAAAGACAGTGAGATTGATTATGGGGCAGGACTTTATCTTTTGAAAAAACAGGGAGAATATGTCCGGGTTGGAGAACCGATTATACTTTTATACACCTCTTTACCCGTCAAAATAGCTGCGGCGCGGGAAATATTAGACGAGGCTGTAATCATTGGCCGTGAACAGGTTCCGACTTCAAAACCGATAGGGGCTGTTATCAATTAGATTCAAATAAAGAGACAGGGAGGAAGTTCTTTTCTTTTGTCTAAAAATTTTTAAAATTAAAGGGAAATCTTTGAAATAAGAAGAATAATATATTTTTGAGCAAAAAAATAAGGGGGCCCTGGCTTGGAGACTATCAACACTTACTATAAAAATAAGGGCGAGTTGGAGAAATTTGTGGCCCAAAATAGTGATATTTTTTTTGACTGCGAACCAGATATTCTAGTACAAATCTTCAGCGGTTGGTGTGAGGCTGAGTTTTTGCAACAGCTAACCAAAGAAGTGAGGGATCTCCTTCCCCAAGCCAAGATTGTCGGTACTACTACCGGTGGGGAAATTATGAACGGAATTGTTAGCGGATTGGAGACAGTGCTCTCTTTTTCGGTCTTCCGTCATACTAAGGTCAGAAGTCTTTTGCTCTCTAAAGAAAATCAAAGTGATTATGAGTTGGGAACGCAACTGGGAGCGGCTTTAGGCAGTGAAAAGTCCAAAGTAATGATTCTTTTTGTAACCGGTTTGAGTATTAATTCCGGTCAGCTTCTAAAAGGCATTGAAGCGAAGTGTCCGAATTTGTTGGTTGCCGGAGGAAACGCCGGCGACAACTTTGTACGTTGCCAGACTTATGTTTTTGATAAGGATAAGATCACGGGTTCTGGCGTGGTAGGAGTGGTTTTGGAAGGGGAAAAGATTAAAATCAATCGCTATTGGCATTTAGGCTGGCAACCGATAGGTGAAGCTATGACGGTTACAAAAGCGGCT
This sequence comes from Desulfitobacteriia bacterium, assembly GCA_050943335.1. GTDB lineage: Bacteria > Bacillota > Desulfitobacteriia > Desulfitobacteriales > Syntrophobotulaceae > JBMNOZ01. The sequence goes on from JBMNOZ010000013.1 coordinate 47,753, forward strand.
GAAGGGCGTGTCTATACTCTTGATAACTTGCCAGCGGCTCAAATTTATTATCAGAATATGGGAATAGAGGATCCTAAGCACTTTAAGAAGGACTATATTTTTGAACACCCTTTTATTGTCAAAAGAAAAGGGATCGATATTGCCCGTATTCCAATGGAGTTTTATGAAGACGGCTCCATTACTTTCTTAGCTGACCTGATGGAAGGGGAACAGGTATATCTCAGTTATGGGCACGTGAAGACTATTGTAGAAAAAATGAAGGAACTCTACCGAGAGATTTCTACTCAGCAGGTAGAGGCAATTTTTGTTTATTCCTGCGTTGCTCGACGCTCCTTTTTAAATGAAATGTGTCAGGAAGAGACTGCACTTCTACAAGAAATAGCTCCTACTGCCGGTTTTTTCACTTATGGGGAGTTTTTTCATATTGATAATACCAATTTACACTTAAACTCGACCCTGACTTTAATCACCTTGTCTGAGGTAGATGTTGAGGAACAGGTGGTTAGAGAGGAAGCACCGGCTTTAAGAGTAGGAAAATACAAGAATCCGACTGATTTGCGGCAAGAGATGGAAAGAGCCTCGTTGCTTCTTCAGATAGCATCTCTTTTAAATTCCAGTACTACAATTGAAGAAATAGCTAACATCCTTTGTGTGGAAGGAGCGAAAATATTAAACGCTGAAGGAGCCTGTTTGCATCTCTTTGAATCCCGAAGTCAGGAGTTTAATCTTGTTGCCAATGTTGGTCTGATTGAGAACTCCCTGTTATCCTTCTTATCTCGGGAAGCCTTTAATACTAATTCTGTCTTAGAAGGGAAGGGGATTTTGAGCGTTAGACTTGCTAAAAATGATCACTTCTACGGAGTTTTAAGTTTGTTCAGATCAGACAGCAATTATAAACTGACTTCCAATGATCAAGCCCTGCTCGAAGAAATAGCAAATTTGGGTGTCGTACATATTCAAAAAGCAATTTTATGGGATGATAAGCGTCGCCAATTAGAAGCGATAACCGACCTTTTTAATAATGCCCAAAGACTGGCTCATAGCTTGGATCGCAACAAAATTGCCCATGACGTTTGCCGGACTTGCGTTGAATCTTTCGGTTCACTCTTAGCTTGGATTGGCCAGGCAGAGCCGGATAAATCCGTCACTGTACTGGGTGCCTACCCAGAAATCGAATATCCCTACAAAATCAGAGCTCGCTGGGATAACAGTCCTTTAGGGAGCGGTCCGACCGGGGAAGCCATTAAAAGAGGCGTCAAGGTAGTTAGCAATAATATGCTCTTGGATCCAAAATTAGAAATTTGGCGGGAAACTATAAACCAATATGGATTCGAAGCAGTAGCGGCCTTGCCTTTGATCAGCCGGGATCAGGTCCATGGGGCCTTGATGGTTTACGGGAAAAAAGGCTTTTTCAATGAAGAGAACACTCATTATTTGCAAGCTTATGCTCACCAGGCCGCAGCAGCTTTACATAATGCCAAGTTATTTGAAGAATCTCAGAGGAGATCCGCCAGTTTGCAAATTCTGCATGAGGTGGACCTGGCGATTTTAAATAATTTGGACATCAGTGTTTTTCTCAAAACGGTTTTAGAAAAAATAGTCGAGTTTTTAAAAATATCAGCCGCCGATATTTTGGTAATTGATAGAAAATCCGGTTTTCTAAGGTATAGTGCCTACCAGGGACTCCATAAACAGTACTATCAAAACTTTTCTTCTTACCAATTTCTCGGGGAGAAACAAATCGAAGAGCGGAAAAATAAAATATTAAACGAAGAAGGCTTTAAATATTATCGTCGCTACTCCTTTCAATGTAAAGGGGGAGATAAAGGGTTATTGGAAATTTACCAAAAATCGGATTCTGTTTTAAATAATGAGTGGCATGCCTTCCTTACCATGCTTGTAGTCCAAATTGCCATCGCTATTGATCAAGCCAAACTTTGGCAAGGGCTGAAGCTCTCCAATCTGGAACAGCGGGCTGCCTATGATGCTACAATCGAAGGCTGGGCCAGGACGCTTGATCTTCGGGATAGGGAGACAGAGGGGCATTCTCGCCGCGTTGCGGAGAAGACTTTAGAGCTGGCAATAAAGTTGGGGATAGAAGGGGAGGAGCTTATTCACATCCGCAGGGGAGCATTATTGCACGATATCGGTAAAATAGGGATTCCGGACAATATTTTATTAAAACCCGGTCCCCTAAACGGAGAAGAATGGGAAATCATGAAGGAACATCCTTCCTATGCTTATAAAATGCTTTCCCATATCGAATATCTGCGGCCGGCTTTGGATATTCCCTACGCTCATCATGAGAGATGGGACGGCGGGGGATATCCTCGAGGTTTAAAAGGAGAGGAAATTCCTTTGGCGGCTCGAATTTTTGCTCCTGTTGATGTTTATGATGCTTTACTCTCGGATCGTCCTTACCGTAAAGCTTGGGATAAAGAAAAAGCAATCCAATATATCAGCTCGCTTCGGGGCACGCATTTTGATCCACGGATTGTCGATTACTTTCTGGAAATAATCCAAAAAGATTTTTAGTTTCCAGCCTATACCTCCTGCCAGAAACATAGAATAAGGAGTAGGAGGGAAAAGGAAGTGAAAGAAACAAAGGGTGTGGAGTTAAGAGACGGGATTCACACCGGAATGAATTTCGCTGTTTTAGCCCGGGCAGATCGTTTTCAGAAGCGCAGGCATGCTTATAAAGTCTGGCGAGCTTTACGAGAATTTGGCTGTCGGGTATATCTGGTGGCTCCGGATTTGGATAAGTTTGAGAATTCAAAAGTCTATTCAAATCTGCTTTTATTACGGGATAAAATCGATGTTGTGATTCCCTGTCTGAGAACCGAGTTTTTGGAAAATTTAGTTGACCAGTGTGTCGAGGCAGGGGCAAAATACATATGGTTTCAGGAAAAAAACTGGACGGCAGAACTGGCTGCCTACGGCGAAGAAAAAGGGCTGATCGTTATCCGCGGTTGTTGTTTGAAACATAAGAGTTTTAAAAAACCGTGGGCATTTTTCAACCCCTGTTATTGGCATGGAAGACGGGAAAAAAAGGTGCCCGTTAAACATCGCCGGATTTAATAAAATATAAATTGGAGAGGCATACTAAACAAAAACGTAACTGGGAGGGTTTTAGTATGCCAAAATATTCTCTGCGCTTTTTAGCAGTTTTAGCAATCAGCATTTTCTTTTTAGCCTGCCCTCTCTTGCCTGTCCAGGCGGCTAATATTGAGACTACAGCGGAAAGTGCGATATTACTCGAAGCCAAAACTGGAAAAGTAATTATGGAGAAAGATCCTCATAAGGAACTTCCTCCGGCTAGTGTAACCAAGCTCATGACTCTTTTAGTAGCAGTTGAGGCTGTTGAAACTGGGAAGGTCAAACTAGACGATACGGTTATCGCTAGTGAGAAGGCCAGTTCTTTAGGAGGATCTCAGATCTATTTGGAACCTGGCGAGAAGTTTTCGTTGGAAGAAATGTTGATCGCTATTGCTGTCGGTTCAGCTAATGATGCTTGTGTGGCCGTTGCCGAACATATTTGCGGGACCCATGAAGAGTTTGTAGACCTTATGAATCAAAAAGCGAAACAATTGGGTTTAAAGAATACTAATTTTGTAAATTCTTACGGTTTACCAGCGGAAGGGCATTACACAAGTGCTTATGATATGTCTGTGATAGGAAGAGAGGCCCTTAAGTATCCCCTGATAACTAAATTATGTGCCATAAAAGAATATGATCTTCGTGGCGGTGATTTTAAGCTTTGGAACACAAATAAGCTTCTCTGGTGGTACGAGGGAACCGATGGTTTTAAAACCGGATGGACTCAGGAAGCAAATTATTGTCTAGCCTCAACCGTGGAAAGGGATGGGTTAAGGCTTATTTGTGTTGTTATGGGGGTACCGGAAGTAAGGGGTCATTTTCGGGAATCTATGAAGATTTATAACTATGGTTTTGCTAAGTACGCATATAAAGAGTTGGCTCCTGCAGGCTCCAAGCAAGGGGAAGTGAAAGTTGATAAAGGTTCTAAACTTAGAGTTGACCTGATAGCAGAAAAACCGATTGGCGCTTGTGTAGAAAAAGGAAGTAAAGAAGAGCTAAGGGTGGAAACAATTGTCGATTTCCAAGTTAGGGCTCCAGTCTTGAAAGGGCAAAAACTCGGGGAAGTAATTGTTTATAGCGGCCAGACGGAACTGGAAAGAGTAAACCTGATTGCCAAAGAAGAGATTGAAAAAGCGAGTCTGGCAGAAATGATTAAACGAACCGTTAAAGAGGCTTATCAAATGACTGAATTTGCTTTTTAATTCTAGATCCCAAAATTTTCATCTCTGATAATCTGTCTAAGACGTTTCAAAGCCGCGCGTTCAATACGGGAAATCTGTACTTGAGAAAGCCCCATTTTCTTAGCTATTTCGCTTTGGGTTTTATCTTCAAAAAATCTTAAAATTAAAACCTTTTTTTCCCTGTCTGGTAGTTTGTTTAAAACTTCATTTAAAGCGATTCTTTCAAACCACTCGGGGCTATTCTCTTTTTCAACGGCGATTTGGTCTAAAACATAGATGGGATCCGAATCATCTTGATAGAGGGTATCGTGAATAGAAGTCGGAATTTGAATAGCCTCTAAAGCGACAATGATGTCTTCACTTTCGACACCCAAATCATCTGCTATTTCATTAACGGTGGGATCTCTCCTCAAATTATTAGCCAGTTTTTCACGGGAACGATTGATCTTATAAAACAATTCCTTATAAGAGCGGGGGACTTTCACGGGATGGTCATCCCTTAAAAATCTTCTGATTTCGCCGATAATCATAGGCACGGCATATGTAGAAAATTTGACCCCATAAGAAAAATCAAATTTATCAATAGCTTTAATTAACCCGATAGTTCCTATTTGGAAAAGGTCCTCCAGCTCATATCCCCGATGGGCAAAACGTTGGATCACATTAAAAATTAACTTTAGGTTACAGTTAATTATGCGATCTCGGGCTTCTGTATCTCCACTTTGGGCTTTTTTCAAGAGCTCCATGATTTCTGTATCCGATAGCAAAGGAAAACGGGGCAAATTCATATCAGAAAGTCGTTGAAACATTATCCTACCTCCCTCCTAGTGAGGGGATTGAGGGTGTTTTATTTTTTTAACCATGGTGACTGTCGTTCCTTTATCGATCTCCGACTCAACTTTAAGTTCATCCATAAAGGATTGCATAAAGATAAACCCGAGGCCCATACGATCCGGATTGGTGGTGAAGGAGGCCTGCATAGCTTGTTTGATGTCAGGAATCCCGCACCCTGTATCACTTATTTTGATAATAATGTTCTCGGGTGAAGCTTCCAGCTCCAAAGTCACGTATTTTTCGGGATCATTTTTATAGCCATGAATAATTGCGTTGGAAACAGCTTCAGAAATGGCAACTTTAAGTTCTTCCAACTCATTGATGGGGAGATCCAATTGAGTGCCTAAAGCGGAGGCCAGCATTCTTGAGAGCATCACATTTTCCGGAAGGCTTGAAAATGTAAAAACCATTTTATTTACTTTCATAAAAATTATTCCCCTTTCTTTATTGTAAAGCCGTTTCTTCTGGCAAGAATTCAATGATTTTTGGCAGGCCGGACAATTCCATAATTTTGTAGATATGGGGTGGAACCCCGGCCACTTTTAGTTTGCCCCCCAAGGGAAGCAGCTTTTTATATCTTCCCAGGAGTACTCCTAGGCCGGAACTGTCGATAAACTTAAGCTCTCCCATATGGAGGATAATTGTCTTTATTCCCTTTTTTTCTATCTCAACATCAATTATGCTTTTGAGGTCGTCGGCATTGTGCATATCGAGTTCTCCTTTTAAATAAACGTGTAGAGTTCGACCGCTTATTTCTTTTTTCATTCCTGGACACCCCATTCCCTAGTAGTAAATCTATGGAAAAATGTTCGACGTGGTCCATAAATTTCCTTTTTAGCGTAAGGTTAGAAAGATTGGACATTAACCGGAATTAAGTTTTTTTTTGCAAAAGCTATTAAAATTATTGGTTTTATTAAAACAAATTAGGGAATTATAAGAAAAAGAGGTGAATGATAAATGTCTCAATCAAGCAATCTGCGACCGCCAACAATTAATTTTACCGAGCAGGAATATAAGGAGATAACTCAAAAGATATCTCCCAAGCCTAAAATAATAAAAAATACGATTATGGCTTTTTTAATCGGCGGTTTGATCTGCAGCATTGGGCAGATCCTAATCAATATTTTCATGAAGTACTTTGGCTTAGCCAAAATAGCGGCCCAAACAGCAGGGACGGCAACGTTAATTTTTTTAGGTATTCTATTAACGGGATTGGGTCTCTATGATGAAGTTGTAAAAGTAGGGGGAGCAGGGGGAATAATTCCCGTAACCGGATTTGCAAACTCCATGGTTTCCCCGGCTTTAGAGTTTAAAAAAGAGGGCTATGTTCTGGGTATCGGGGGCAAATTGTTTACGGTTGCCGGCCCGGTTTTGGTCTACGGTATTGCCAGCTCTATACTTGTCGCTATCGTTTACATCTTAATCCGATAAGAGGTGGATACACTAGGTGTAAGGAGATGAAAAAATGGGTTCCAAAAGGGTTGGTAATCAAACGGTTGTTTTTCAAAATCCACCGGCTATTTTGTCCGGCTACAGTGTTGTGGGGCCGAAAGAAGATGAAGGCCCTCTCAAAGGCAGTTTTGATAAGGTACTTCCAGATACTTATGACGGTGAAAAATCCTGGGAACGTACGGAAGCTAAAATGTTGAAAACAGCACTTCAAGGGGCGGCGGATAAAGGAAATACCCCTCTAAATGAAATTAATTATATTTTAGCGGGAGATCTTTTAAATCAATTGATTTCTGCTAATTTTGCAGCCAGAGAAATAGCTCTGCCTTTTATCGGCCTCTATGGAGCTTGCTCCACTATGGCTTTATCTATCGCTTTAGGAGCGATGTTGATTGACGGCGATTATGCTTTTAAAGTGCTATGTGCGTCGTCAAGCCACCATAATACAGCGGAAAGGCAATTTAGGCTCCCCACAGAACAAGGGAATCAAAGACCCATGTACGCCCAGTGGACCGTAACCGGGGCGGGGAGTGTTCTTCTAAGTGCCGTAGGAGAAGGTCCTAGGGTGACTTCTGCGACCTTAGGGCGGGTGGTGGATTTGGGAGAAACAGATGCTAATAATATGGGCGCGGCTATGGCTCCAGCGGTCGCGGACACTATTATCAATCATTTTCACGACTTAAACCGTGAACCTGATTACTACGATCTTATTGTTTCCGGGGATCTAGGAAACGTCGGCTTGCAAGTTGCCCTGCAAGTACTTTCTAAAAGCGGACTTTCCCTAGGTAGCATTTTTTCAGACTGCGGGGTAATGATTTACAGTTCAAAACAGGATACTCACGCTGGTGGGAGCGGCTGTGGTTGCTCGGCGGTGGTTTTAGCTAATCATTTGCTAAATCAGATACTCGCCGGTCAATTAAAAAAGATATTGTTTATCGGCAGCGGCTGCCTTTATAGCCCAACCACCACGTTGCAAGGGGAAACCATGCCCTCAATTGGACATGCTGTGTCCTTAGAAATGATGTAGGTGAGGTATGAAAATGTTAGAGAATATTGTTATGGCCTTTGTTGTCGGAGGCCTTATCTGCGTTCTAGGCCAATTGTTAATGGATTTAACTAATGCCAAGGTTCAACCAGCCCACATCTTAGTCGGATTTGTAACCGGAGGTGTTATCTTAGGAGGGCTTGGTCTTTATGAACCATTAGTGCAAATCGGCGGCGCCGGTGCCACTGTACCTTTATCGGGTTTTGGCTACACTTTAGTCAAAGGAGCGATTAAAGGGGCGGAGAGTCAAGGGTTATTAGGAGCTTTTGCCGGCGGGGTGGAGGCTGCCGCTGTAGGAATTGCAGTGGCCGTGTTCTTTGGTTATTTAGTAGCGGTGACATTTAATCCGAAAGGGTGATGAATAGGCATGGCTCTAACGGCAGAAACAGGAATGGCCATTTCCAAAAATTATCAAGAGAATATTGAGTATCTAAACAGCAAACTTGGAGTTCCTGAAAGTTATGATGTAGTGCTGCGGGAATTAAATATCGGGGGCAAAAAATTAGCAATTTACTCTATAAACGGAATGGTTGGTCGGCCAGAGTCGAACTTGATCTTAGAGGCCTTTAACGAAATTGAAAGAGCGGATCTAGTAATCAACGCCCTCGAAAAACTAAAAGCAAAGACTATAGACCTACAGGTTTCAGAAGTTGAGGCCATGGATGAAGTTTTTTATTTTCTCCTTTCCGGAACAATGGTAGTTATTATTGAAGGAAAGGAGCAAGCGCTCGTAATTGATGTTCGTACCTATCCGGCGCGGATGCCGGAGGAACCGGATGTGGAAAGAGTTACACGGGGGTCACGGGATGGCTTTACGGAAACCCTAGTGTTTAACTCCGCTCTTATTCGGCGCCGTTTAAGAGATCCGGGTTTGAGAATGAAAGTTGTTAAAACAGGAGGGCGCTCTCAAACTGATGTTTGTATAGCTTATATAGAGGATATTACCAACCCGGAGATGGTTAAACATATTGAAAAGAATATTAAAGATATCAAAATCGATGGTATCCCCATGGCCGAAAAATCCGTAGAAGAATTCATCCTGGGCAGTAAGTTCTGGAATCCCTATCCCCGGGTTAGATATACGGAAAGACCGGATGTTGCCACTATCCATTTACTGGAGGGTAATGTTTTAATCATGGTTGATACTTCTCCCAGCGTTATTATTGCCCCCTGTACTATGTGGCATCATGTGCAGCATGCCGAAGAGTATAGGCAAGAACCAGTAGTCGGGGCTTATTTGCGCTGGGTGAGGTTTTTTGCCATTCTCGCTTCTGTTTTTCTACTTCCCTTATGGTTGGCAGCAGCTCTTAATCTGCATTTATTGCCGGAGAGCTTGCAATTTATAGGGGTTAGCGAAGGGGCTAAAATCGGCCTTTTATTTCAAGTTTTGGTCGGTGAAATAGCCATCGATATGTTAAGGATGGCTGCCATCCATACTCCCTCACCCCTGGCTACTGCTCTGGGCTTAATTGCAGTATTCATGCTGGGGGATGTGGCTATTGAAGTCGGTTTATTTACCAGTGAAGTAGTTATGTATCTAGCCATTGCGGCGGTAGGTACCTTTGCCACCCCCAGCTATGAATTTGCTCAGGCTAACAGATTGGCCAGGATTTTCCTGGTTCTAATGGCTGGTCTCTTCAATTTCTGGGGTTTGGGGATAGGTGTTGTACTGTTATTTATCCTCCTCCTGCAGACCAGATCCTTTGGAGTTCCTTATCTCTGGCCTTTAATTCCTCTAGATATAAAAGCTCTGTCCACAATAATTATCCGGCGGCCTGTGCCTATTGCTAATCTTAGACCAAGTATATTCAAACCCAAAGATCGGATCAGGCAACCTCAAGAAAGGGGAAAGAAGTCCTAGAACCGGGCTTGTCGTTTAATTGGACGGACAAAAATTAAGTCCAAAGAAACCAACAACAAGATAGCGATTAAGATATAATTCAAAGGGTCGGGATTATTAATTGTTTCCACTAAATAGAGATAAAAGGGCGCTGGACTCCCTAAAAAGTGGGTAGCTGGGATTGTTCCCGGTCTATGTTGGGGAACAGGGTGTCTGGGCAGGGAGGGAGCAAAAAAATAAGGCTGTAACGGCAGAGGATAAGAATAGCGATAAACCGGCCTTGGGGACTGCAAAGGCGGTCTTGTAATACTAGAGGATAATCTTCTTTGGGGATAATAGTTAGAGGCCTGATATTTAGGGCCTGAGAATAAAGAACTTTTCAAACCCTCTTCCTCCTTGAAAATCTTACCAATCTTAGAATATTATATTGGCTCGGAGGCTAAAATGTCCTACCTTTATATGATTTTCCCTAGCAGGCTTTAGTTATTTTTGCTAAGATTAATATAAAAACTGATTAGGAACTAGGTGGGACCATGATTATCGGTTTCGGTTTTGGAAGCCCGCTCGTAGCTTTGATGATGTTGGTAGTTACCGGGGCCCTATCTTATTTTCTGTTCAAAATTTTAAGCAGATATCGAATGGAAAACAACTGGGGGGATTATTACCAAAGGGATAGGCTCCTTACGGAACAAGAAAACTACGTCCAGAGGAGAAGAGAGTATTATTATAAACAAAGAGAAATGGCCAGAAGGATGATGGAGAAATACGATTTGACAGATGAAGAGATAGAAGAAAAAATAAAAGAGGAAATAAATAAGGAATGGGGTTCCTGAAATGAACTGTTTCAGAAACCCCATTTTTTTTGAGCGTTTGAATTAGCTTAAATAGCGAAGCACTAAATAAACGGTACTGATGGCAACTGTAAGCAACATTAACGGGAAACAAACCTTGAAGTAGGACACAAAAGTAATTTTATGTCCCGCTTCTTCCGACATTCCGGAGGCCACCACATTGGCGCTGGCCCCGATAATTGTACCGTTGCCACCCAAGCAAGCACCCAAGGATAGGGCCCACCATAAGGGGGTAATGGTCAAGCCAGTTAGAGCTCCGACATCTTTAATTAAGGGAATCATGGTGGCTGTAAAGGGAATATTATCTACAAAGGCGGAAGCGATAGCTGAAACCCATAAAATTGCTAAACCTAAGAGTAACATGTTATCATCGGTAGCCCCGACAATGGTAGTAGCCAGATATTCTAAAACTCCAGCTTTTTCTAAGCCTCCGACCATCATAAACAGCCCGGCAAAGAAGAAGATTGTTTTCCATTCCACTTCCTTAAAGACTTGATCAGCGGGAACTTTAGAAATGGAAAGTAAAAGAACGGCACCAGTGATGGCGATAACTGAGGACTGGTATTCCAGGGCTCCGTGGAGAAAGAACCCGATGATTGTCAGGGTCAAAACAAAAAGACATTTTTTTAATAAAACTTTATCTGTTAT